>CADAJF010000058.1:2437-3218 GCA_902788175.1 uncultured Bacteroidia bacterium | reverse complement strand
TCGATCTCCTGCCGGAGGACGTCCCCGGTCTTCTGGTCGGCGTAGCCGTTGGGGTCGTCCACCCCGGCGATGGCCAGGGTGGCCCCGTCCCGGGTCTCTATGACATACTCGTCAGAGAGGACCGTGGCTCCGCTGTCCTCCAGCATGGCCTTCAGCTCGGGCACACCCCCCACCGCCCACTCGTGGTTGCCGGTGACGTAATAGGTGGGGGCAATGGCGGACAGCCCCCGGACCAGGGCGGGGAGATCGGCCTTCTGGGCCTCCCGGTCGATGAAGTCCCCGGTGAGGGCGATGCAGTCAGGGTCCAGCCCCGCCACGTAGTTGATGAGCCGCTGGTTGTCCTCCCCGAACTGCTTGCCGTGGAGGTCGGAGAGCACGGCGATCCGGTAGTCCTGGAAGGCCGCCGGGGCTCCGGGGATGGTATAGGTCTCGGTGACCAGCCCGTTCTGCTGCCACCAGAACCACCCCGCCAGGGCCGCCAGGATGAGCACCCCCAGGAAAAATCGCCGGAGGGGGTGTCGGCGCTTCATGGGTGCCATAGGGCCTTACTCGTCACTGAGGTAAAAGGGCTTCATCAGGCTCTGCTGCTCGGTGGAGTCCTTCACCCGGCTTTTGGGCAGGTCCATCTTGGGAGGGATGCGGCCCCGGCCCCGGCCGGGCTTCTCCGCCTTGGCCTTGGATTTGGGGGCGGGCGCGGCGTGCTTGGCGGGCTTCCGCTGCTCCTTCTCCTTGACCTTCCGGGCGGCCTTGGTCTCCACGGGGGCGGGCTGGACCTCCTTGC
>CADAJF010000058.1:0-2387 GCA_902788175.1 uncultured Bacteroidia bacterium | reverse complement strand
TTTTTCCGGTTCCGCTTTTTGCCCTTGCTCTGGGCCTGCCCCTCCTGCTTCTCCTCCTGCCGCCGCTGGGCAGGGGGCTTGGCGTAGCGGTAGAGGGGCTTTGCCGACAGGAGCCGGGCGGTGGCGTCCATGATGACGTCCCCCTCCAGGGGGTCTCGGTGAATGAAGGTCACGGGAGCGGCCTCCTTGGGCTGGCCGGCCAGGAAGACGTCCAGGTCCTCCCGGTCCGTGATGATGAGAAAGGTGAAGTTGCCGGGGATCTTCTTCTGCACCTTCCGGGTGAAGAACACCATGGAGAAGGATTTGCCGGAGCCCTGGGTGTGCCAGAACACGCCCAGCTTGCCCTGAAGCTCCCCGCGGTTTTGCACGGACGCCATCAGGTTGTTGACGCCGAAGAACTGGTGGTTCTTGGCGATGATCTTGTCCCGCTGGTTGCGGAACATGATGAAATTCTCGATATAGTCGATGAGGTGCGCCTTGTTCAGAAAGCCGTCCACAAAGTAGCGCACCGAGCTTTCGCCCACGGTGTTCGCCGTGCGGATGGCCTTGCGGTCGGGCCGCTCCTTTTCGGAATCCACCTTCAGCCATTCAAAGAAATGGTTGTATCCGGCGTTGAATGCCCCCAGCCGGGTCTCGAGGCCGTTACTCAGCACGCACACCTGGTTGAAGGCGAACAGGTTGGGGATGTCCTTCTTATACTCGGTCAGGTTCTTCCGGTAGGCTTCCTCCACCTTGACGATGCTGTTTTTCAGCTCCATAAAGATCATGGGCAGGCCGTTGACGAAGACGAGCACGTCCGGCCGGTGCCAGTAATACCGGCCCTTGATCCACATCTGGGACACCGCCGTGAAGGTGTTGTTTTCGGGGCGCTCGAAATCCACCAGCTTCACGAAATCGAAGTCCGGCTTCCCGTTCCGCCGGAATTCCACGCGAATGCCGTTGCGGATCTGCTGATAGTAGGCGTAGTTGACCGAGATCAGGTCCGCGCCGGCGAAGTCCCGAAGAAGATCCTTTTCGATCTCCGCCAGCTTCTCCCCCGGTATGCCCGGGTTCAGCCGGAACAGCGCCTCGTGCAGCACGCCCGGCAGCACGCACTCCTTCTTATCCCTGCGCCCGGTACCGTCCGGCAGCACTTCCATCTTTTCCAGCGACGGATCGCATCGCACCACGTTATACCGAAAGGGCTCCCCTTCCAGCTTCTGCAGGATCGCCTGTTCTATATCGTCTTCGGAAATAAAGTTTGGCATACAGAATGCACCTCAGTTCATGCTCTATTGAATATAACGGCTTCCAATTCAGAATAAACACCCATTGATGAATCAATGTAGCTCGCTAGATTCTTTTTAAACTTTTCCGGGTTAATGCTGCCTACAATGCCACAGCAGTTCTTAATGATACCAACCTGATCTTTTACATGTTGGTTGACGATATCCGTGACATATTTATCATATGTTGTTTCGTCGAACGTCTTTCCGTTCTTTGCACAATAGTTCTTCAGTACTTCCTTGTCAAAAAGATAGTTTTCAATCTCAAATCTCTTAAGTACCCTATGATTTGCTGGATTGTTATCAAAATATTCCTGCCGGTCAGCCTCTGTGGTTTCTTTCCCGGATGCCATGTCCCTATCCTTCAGTACAAGGATTTCTACATCTGAAAAAACTTTTGAAAGAATGCTAATGGCAATATCACTCCGCTGGTCAAGCTCGGTATTGCCTCCGCTGGAAATAAAGAGTGTTTCCGAGTATTTCTCACCGAAGATGGTGTTATATACCTCTGCATCAAACCCTCTTTCACTTCCATCTGCCCGCGGTTCTGCGCGGCCCTCGCAATAAACGATGCGTTTTGGTGAAACTAACCCTGTCAAATCATCCAAGGCCGTTGCGAATAAATTGCGCCAGTTGTTCCTGCTTTTAACCATAGGCATAAGCGTATATGGTTCGGAAGCCCACTTATTCTCAGCCTTAAACTCAATGATTTGTGACACATCATTGAGTTCATCCTGCAATGCTCTAAGGAAGCCAATGCTATGCGTTGCAATCCATATCTGGCAATTCTCCGGGATCATTTTATTGATCTCGATTAGCAGTTTTCTTTGTATTGCCGTATTCAGATGAAGCTCGGGTTCGTCAATTATATAGATAGAATCCGTATACTCATCTTTGCGGAGAAATAAATCCAATAGAAGGTCAATGACTTCCTTTTCTCCTGACGAAAGGACATTGTAGGAAAACGGATTGGGCGTATCACTTTTCCTGAAGAAAAACGTCCCTTTTCCCGCTTCTATATCGCCCAAATTGTCGATTTCCAGGGCAAGGCAATTTCTGATAGCTGCATTGAGCTCACCGATAATATGCGCTTTTGCTTCCGATGGTTTGCAATCCATCTTG
>CADAJF010000057.1 GCA_902788175.1 uncultured Bacteroidia bacterium | reverse complement strand
CAAGGCGCAGAAGCTGGACGTGCTCACTCCCTACGGAGAGTCCTTCGCCCGCAAGTACCTGGAGTTCTATGAGGTTCCCTTCATCAACACCGGAGACCTGGTGCCGCTGGGTTTTCAGCAGCATATTGCCATAGGGGAGTACGTGTACAAGCATTTCCCGCAGGTGTTCAAGGGAGACCGTCAGGTGGACGCCCTCTCTTCCACGGCCCAGCGCTGCATCCTCAGCATGAGCGGCTTTGTGCAGGGGCTCACGGCAGGGAACGGCCGCTTGCAGGTGCGCCAGGATTCCAACCATGCGGGGATGGCCATCATCGCCCCGCCCAGCGCTCCCGGCAAGTTTCTCCGCCACTTCAAAGGGGAGACGGACCCCGTCGCCCTGGAGAGCGTAGAGGACTTCACCCTGCGCATGGGCCTTACCCGGGAAATCCTGGAAAAACTCTTCACGGACAGCTCCTTCCTGGAGGAATTCAATGGCGGAAGCATCAAATTTGTGAACGAGCTCTGGCAGTTCTGCTCCAATTACCACAACTATGAGACGCAACCCCTCTTCGATGACCTTTTCTCCGACGATCAGCGCGTAAAGGCTTGGGAAATAAGCAATTATTCTTCCTTTTACACGGACCTTCGCCAGCGCTATTCCACCATCCCGCTGCTGGAAGACATTATCGGCAAGGCAGACTTGGCCCTGAAGAATCCGGCCCAGGCAGCGCACCTTCGCTTTGGCCACGACTATATAGTGGAAGCCTTCGCCACCCTCATCAACTTGAACGGCTGCGGGACCATCCCTTCCAGGTCCGACGAAGCGAAGTACTGGTTCCAGAGCTATAACGTGTCCAAGGCGACTACACTGCTCTTTGTCTTCTACAAGAACAAGAAAGCCGATGTCCTTTTCAAAGTGCTCTGGAACGGCCAGGAAGCCAGGCTCCCGCAACTGCAGGCCGTAGAAGGCCCCTATTACAGCTGGGGAGACTTCGTGGACTGGGCCAGAGATCTGATGGAGGCCCACCCTCAAGTGAAATAGAATTTTTGCAAGTCCGCAAAAATTGCTAATTTTGCAGTCCCATCCTTGGGTACGCCCCTGTAGTTTAAAGGATAGAATAACGGATTCCGGTTCCGTTGGTCCCGGTTCGATTCCGAGCGGGGGTACAAAATGGAATTTTCAGTTTTTTTCTGGAAATTCCATTTTTTTTGTTTGTTCTTGACGTTATTCTTTTTTCTTGTTCCTGTAGATATTATTTGCTAACTTTGTCATAGCAGAACGTATAATTCATTGGCTATGAAATCAAATCTCATTCGTTTGCTGTCAGTTATTCTGTTAATGCAGCTGGCTGTGGGGGCTTTTGCCCAGGAGTCTTTTGAGCCTTATATCCCGGAGGAACAGATGCCGGATGTGGTGGAGTGCGTCCCTGCCCCTCCTCAGGACCCCAGCTCGGAATTTGACCACGACATTCTCCGCTACATGTGGGGAAAACAGCAGCGCAAGGACCCTGCCCGCCTTCAGATGGCCATCAGGGATGCTGTCTGGAACCTGGATTCCACGCTGGTCATTCTGGGAGAGCCTTTCGGCCTGAAAGTTTCCAAGACGGATACCCCGGCCATCTATGAGGTGCTTACCAGGGGAATTACCACCATCGAAAACATCCGTTTCAAGCCCAAGGCGCACTATTTCCGCATCCGGCCCTTCGCCTATTTCAAAGAGCCCTCCATTTTCCCGCAGGACGATGACTGGCTGGCTACCGAAGGTTCCTATCCTTCCGGCCATACCATCCGCGCCTGGGCCTGTGCGCTCCTGATGGCGGAAATCAATCCTGCTGCCGCCGGGGCTGTATTCGCCAGGGCTTGGGCATCCGGGGAAAGCCGCGTCATTTCCGGCTGCCACTGGCAAAGCGACGTGGATGCCAGCCGCCCCGTAGCCAGTATCGGCTATGCCCGCCTGCAAACCAGCGCGGCCTTCCGTGCCCAGATGGCGCTGGCACAGGAGGAATTCAGGCGGCTCATTAAATGCTGCCAGCCTTCTAAATAAGTCAGACTGATGAAAAGGTATAAGCTATTATTATTGATGATGCTCATGACCCCTGCCACTCTTTCTGCCCAGCAGTTCCTTCCGGTAAAAGGAATTGTGAATGCACGGGATCTGGGAGGCTATGAGGTAGGGGACGGCCTTCAGGTAAAAACGGGCAGGCTCCTTCGGGCCGCCCATCTGGCCGATGCCACGGACGCAGACCTTGCTTATCTGGAAAGTCTTCCCACAACGCTGGTGGTGGATTTCCGCACGGAAGTAGACCTGAAAGGAAAGGCAAACAGGGAGGTCCCCGGGGCAAAGTACGTGAACCTTCCCGTCGATGCCAGCGGTAATGCCGCAGCCATCGCCACCGAAAAGGAAAAGAAAAAAATCACAGGGCAGAAGAAGTTCGATGTCAGGAAGATCATCGTTTTTGCCGCTTTTAATGATAAAGCCAAGGCAATTGCCCTTCAGATGTATCCCACGCTGCTCTTCGACCCGCTGTGCCAGCAGCAGTTTGCCCGTTTCCTGCGCCTTGTCGTAGATACGGAAAACGGTGCCGTCCTCTATCACTGCACCCAGGGCAAGGACCGCACGGGAATTGCATCGGCCCTGCTTTTGGCGGCCCTGGGCGCCAGCCGGGAGACCATCGTGGTGGATTTCGA
>CADAJF010000056.1 GCA_902788175.1 uncultured Bacteroidia bacterium | reverse complement strand
GCTGGTGGATGCCCCCGAGACAGACGGCCGTCCCGGCGCGGGGTCTTACCTGGCCCGCTCCATGGATGTCCACGCCCCGGAACAATACTATTCCCTGACAGACCTGTCAGAGAAACTCCTGCAGGACCTGCGGGCTGCCGCCCCCGAAACCTTCGACGCGGAGGTGCCTTATATCCAGTCGTTTATGGACTATCTGCAGGACTGGGTGGCAAACGGCGGCAACCGCTTGTCGGCCTTCCTTCGCGACTGGAAGGACGCGGATCCCAAGATTGCTTCGCCCCAGAGCGGCAACTCCGTGCGGGTAATGACCATCCACAAATCCAAGGGCTTGGAGTTCCCCTTTGTCATTGTGCCTTTCGCAGAGAAAGTGACCCTTTACAAGAGTTCATCCTACTGGTGCCGCCCGGATGTGGAAGGCACCCAGCTCCAGCAGGAAGCCGACGGCCTCTATTACGTGGACCTGAACTCATCGGCGGAAGAATCTCTTTTCCAGGCCCATTATCTCCGGGAGCGCAAGTGGGCCGCCATAGACAATATCAATGTCTTCTACGTGGCGCTCACCAGGCCCAAATACGGGCTCAAGATCATTGCCGCACCCCCTCCCGCGAAACAGGCCGACTGGAAGAATATGTCCCAGCTCCTGTACGCCTTCGTGGGCGGGACGCATTATTTCCGGGGAGATTCCTTCGATTTCTCTGGCCTCCAGCGCGAAGAAAGCGAAGAAAAGCCCCTCCCCTGCAGCTATGAATCTTTCCCGGCCGATGCCGGCAACCGACTCAGGCTAAGCCCGGAAGCCGCAGACTATTTTGGCGGGGAAGGGCAGGTGGGCCTGCTTGCCAGCAAGCGGATACGCGGCAATGTGCTGCATGGCATCCTTTCCCGCATGGAGCACTGCGGGGACCTTTCCGCCGCCGTGGAGGCAGCCGTCCTTTCCGGCGAACTGCCCGCGGAGGAGAAAGAAGCGACGGAAACTTTCCTCTCCGGGCGCCTTGACTCCGTGCAGGATAAAGGCTGGTTCGCCCCCGGGCTGCGCGTGCTGCGGGAAGCCGCCATCATTGGTGCCGATGGCAGCGAATACCGCCCCGATAGGGTCGTCATCCGCCCGGACAGGAGCGTGACGGTGCTGGATTACAAATTCGGCGAGCCCAAAGAAAGTCACAAGCGCCAGCTTCGCCGCTACATGGATCTGTACCGCAAAATGGGCTACTCAAAAGTTGAAGGTTACCTTTGGTATTTAGACGATAATTTCACTATCTTTGCAGATAGTTAAGAACGAATGTGAGTCTATGGAAGCAAGCGAGAATACAATCAAACTTTACTACAATACAGAGGTGGAGAAGCTGCAGATGCCGGAGTACGGAAGGAACGTACTGCGCATGGTGGAGCAGCTGAAACAAATCCCGGACAGGGCAAAGCGTACAGAGCAGGCGTATGCCGTTGTGAAGGTGATGGAAAGCCTGAACCCCCAGGTGCACCAGCAGGAGAATTTCTCCCAGAAACTGTGGGACCACCTGTTCATGATTGCCGGCTATGACCTGGATGTGGACGCTCCCTTCCCCAAGCCCCTGCCGGAGGTAGTGAACAGCCGCCCGGACCCTATCCCTCTGAACATCAAGCCCATCCGTGCCCGCCATTACGGGCGCAACATAGAGAGCATCCTGGAGCTCATTGCCTCGGAGCCGGAAGGGGAGGTAAAAACCGCCATGATCCGTTCCCTGGCCATCTACATGCGCCAGCAATACCTTATCTGGAACAAGGATACCGTGGCAGACCAAACCATCTTCCAGGACATCGAGCGCCTCTCCGGCGGTCGCGTAACAGTACCGGAGGGCATAGAACTGGCCAAGATTTCGGCCGATGCCTCCTTCTCCCGTCCCGGCATGAACCTCCAGGGTTTCGGCGGCGGAAAGAGTGGCAAGTTCAACCGGAATTTCCGCGGTAAAAACGGCAAGAAAAAATGAATCCGCTCAAAAAATACTGGGCTCGCCAGTCCGAGCGCAAGCAAGCAGGTATCCGCTATGGGGGTATCTGCCTTCTTCTTATTCTCACCCTCACTGTCACTGTCTCTGTAGTCTCCTACCTCTTTACCTGGAAACAGGACCAGAGTGCCCTCAGTGCCGCCGGAGAGGCTGTCCAGAACGCTGCCGCCACCTCCGGCCTTTCCATCGGCCATTTCCTGGTAACGGACAGTTTTGGCCTGGCCGCATTCTGTGTCATTGCCTTTCTGCTGGGCTGGTGCGTGAAGCTGCTGTGGCCGCAAAGCCCCATCCGCCTCAAGAAGTGGTTCTTCGGGCTGCTTACCCTCACGCTGCTCCTTTCCTGGATCCTTTCCTTTGTGGGCATGCTCACGGGCTGGGAGTTCGCCTTTGCAGGCGGGCTGGGCGGCCGTGCCGGCGCTGCCATTGTGGGCTGGCTGGTCTCTAAACTGGGGGAAATCGTTACCGGTGCTATCCTGCTGGCCCTATTGGCCACCTGGCTCTACTGCATGAGCGAACGCTTTTCCCAGCTGCTGATGGGCCGGAATAAGGAAGATATTACGGAACCGGACCCTGCCAGTGAGGCTCCCTTCGAGACCGTTGATACTTTTGAACAGGAGGATACGCCGGCCCAGGACGAGGTGCCGCAGCCGGTCTTTGTCACTTCTGCCGTAGAGCAAGCCCAGGCCATCCTGGACAATACCCGGCCGTCCAAAAAGCAGGGCAGGAAGCCGGAACCCAAGGAGGAGACAGAGCTGGAGGAGGAGAACGGTATCACCGTTGTCACGGACGACACCCTGGAGCAGGAGGTGAAAGAACCTCTCAAACCCATCGACAACCGGCTGGACCCGCCGGATGGCCTTCCCAAGTACAAAACGCCCTCCCTTGATATTCTGGGAGACTATCTGCATGCCCGCCATGAGGTTTCCCAGGACGAGCTAAGCCGCAACAACAACAAGATCCGCGCAACCCTGGCCAGCTACAAAATCCAGGTGAAGGACGTTACGGCCATCGTGGGCCCCACGGTCACGCTTTACAAGGTGTACCCGGCTCCCGGCGTGAAGATATCGGCCATCAAGCAGCTGCAGGAGGATATCGGCATATCCCTCAATGCCAAGGGCGTACGCATTACCACGCTGTCGGATTCAGTAGGCATAGAGGTGGCCAATGACAAGGCATCCATGGTGCCGCTCAAGGCCCTTCTCAACGACACAGCCTTCCGCGAGAGCAAAGCGGAACTGCCCGTTGCCATCGGCTATACCATTTCCCAGCAGGTGAAGGTCTTTGACCTGGCGGATGCCCCCCACCTCCTTGTCGCCGGCGCCACCAAGCAGGGTAAATCCGTGGGTCTGAACGTGATAGTGGCCTCGCTGCTGTACGCCAAGCACCCCTCGGAGCTCAAGTTTGTCTTCGTGGACCCCAAGATGGTGGAGTTCTCCTCCTACGCCAGCCTGCTGCACCATTACCTGGCCGTGTTGCCCAATGCAGTAAGCGAGCAGGAGATGATGGAAAAATCCATCGTCAAGAATGCCAAGGACGCGGCGGCCATCCTCAACTCCCTCTGCGTGGAAATGGACGCCCGCTATGAGCTCATTTCCCGCGCCCTGGTGCAGAATATCAAGCAGTACAACGCCAAGTGGAAGGAGCATCACCTTCGTGGAGACGAAGGCCACCACTTCCTCCCGTACATCGTGGTAGTGATAGACGAGTACGCAGACCTCACCATGAGTGTGGGCGCCGGACCGGAATCCAAGGCCCTGGCGCGCAGCATCACCACCTCGGTCATCCGTCTGGCACAGAAGGGCCGTGCTGCCGGTCTGCACTGCATCCTGGCCACCCAGCGCCCCACCGTGGACGTGATTACCGGTCTTATCAAGGCCAACTTCCCCATGCGCATCGCGTTCCGCGTCACTTCGCGCACAGACTCTTCCACCATCCTGGACCAGCCCGGCGCAGACAAACTGATAGGCCGGGGCGACATGCTCCTTTATACCGGCGTGGAAATGGAACGCGTCCAGTGCGCCTTCATTGACAACGAAGAAATTGTGGGCCTTACCCGCGCCGTGGGGGACCAGATTGGCTATCAGAAGAGTTACAACAACCCTTATTTCCTCCCGGAACCTAAGGCTCCCGAAGGCGAGGAAAGCGGCGGTGGCGCCGGCGGCATGGTGGACATGAACCGCCTGGACGAACGTTTCGAAGAAGCCGCCCGCCTCATTGTGCAAACCCAGCGCGGGTCCACATCAGACCTTCAGCGCAAGCTTGGCATGGGATATGCAAAGGCAGGTAGGGTAATGGACCAGCTGGAGGCTGCCGGCATCGTAGGACCACAGAACGGCTCCAAGCCGCGCGAAGTCCTGGTAAATGACATGGCAGAACTGGAGGAGGTCCTGCAACACTTCATGAATCCGGAATGAAAAAGAAAGTTCTGACACTCGCTGCCCTTCTGCTCTG
>CADAJF010000055.1:7883-9665 GCA_902788175.1 uncultured Bacteroidia bacterium | reverse complement strand
GAAGAAACCGCAGAGGAAGCAGAGGGTGGGAATCTCGTTGAAAGGATCTACGAAGGCGGTGCGGTAACGGGGCACCACGTAGAGGTCACTGTTGCCGGCCTCGATGAAGGAGGGGAAAAGGCTGGAGCCGTCCACGCGCTCACCTTCCGTGAGGATGGTCTCTGCGTAGGCAAGGCTGTTGACGGTGAAATTGAGCGTTTTCACGCGGCCGTCTTCGGCGGGGTACATGAAATCGATCATCCGGATGTTGTTCTCGCAGATGAAACGGAGCATGTCTTCACGGGTGAAGTCTGCGGGGGCTTTTTCCAGAAAAGCCACCACAACGTTGGGGTTTAATGCAATGTTCTTGTCCATGGTTGAGTGGTTAGGCCGCAAAGATACCTAATCCCCGCCGAATAGGCAATACCTCCCGGGAACAATACTGAGGTAAAAAGAACATTTTTTGCTATTTTTGCAATCTATGTAAACCACATCAAATAACAAGCCCATGAGAACCTCCTCCACCATCCTCTCCTTAGTACTGGCTTTGCTATGCTCTTTTGGCTCGCTCAAGGCCGCCCCGCAGACAGAACCCAAGGATACCACCAATCATTATATTATTGACAACAAGGTAGTTAAGCTCTTCGATGGCTCGCAGCTTGTGGGCAAGAAGATTATCTCTTACCAGGTTTCACTTCTCTCCTCACCATCCGGGCGTATGGTCCGGCTTCATGAAATCCGCACGGCAGAGGCTCCCGCGCAGGAAGGGGAGGAGGCGCCTGTAGTATCGGCCCCCAAAGAAGAAGAAGAATATGTCCCTCAGATAAAGGACACGCGTGTCAATTTGGGCTACAGCATGCAGGAAAGCGATGACCTCCCCTATTCCGTCGCCTCCATCAAGACCGACGATAATGTCCACTACTCCAATATGTATGAGTACCTTCGCGGCAAGGTGGCGGGCGTCCATATAGGTCCGGACAACAGCATCAGCATCCGTGGCGTCAACTCCATCAATTCTTCCACGGAGCCGCTTATCCTTCTGGACGGCATTGAAATCAGGGACCTCCTTCTGGTGAATCCCCATGATGTTTACTCGGTAGATGTCCTGAAAGACTCTTCCGCCTCCATCTATGGGATGAAAGGTGCCTGCGGCGTTATCCTCATCACTACCAAGGCCGGCCAGATGCAAAAGGATAGGGAAGCCGAAGCCAAGCGCCAGGCCAAGCAAGCCGCCAAAGCAGCCCGCAAAGCCCGTAAGGAAGCCAAGTAGCCTGTATTAGCGTTGATCGGCGCCTGCCCAGATAAGGCCGGCCAGGATAGCTGCGCAGCCAAGGCCTGAGACCAGGGTCATGCGCTCTCCCAGCAGCGCCATGGCTGTAAGGAGGGTAAAGATGGGATTCAGGTAAACGTAGTTGGTAGAGGTTACGTTCCCCAGCTTGTCCATCACCAGGTTCCAGATGATAAAACACAGCAGGGAGGCCACCAGACCCAGGAAAAGGAGGTTGCCCCAAACCAGCGGCTGCCCCAGCACCTGGGCAGAGAAGGACTCCCTGAACCCGCCAAGGAAAGGGAGGATGGTGAGAAGTCCGTAGAAAAAGACCTTGCGCGTAGCGGTAACCGTACCGTAGTCCCGCGTCATCTGGCTCATGAACTGGCTGTAAACCGCCCAGCAAAGAGCCGCCCCGATGGCCAGCAAATCTCCCTTGGCCGATAACTGCAGCCGTCCGCCGTCAAAAACCACCATGGCCATGCCGGTGAGCGAGAGGACAGTGCCGCCGATGAGGGGCCAGCCCAGGCGGATCT
>CADAJF010000055.1:0-7852 GCA_902788175.1 uncultured Bacteroidia bacterium | reverse complement strand
AAGCGCCCTTTGCTTAAGCGCTTGAAAATGAGAGTGAAAATCGCCGTGAACAAAGGCGCCGAGCAGACCAGGAATGCCGTATTGGTGGCCTGCGTATAGGCAAGCGCCAAGTTCTCTGTGAGAAAGTAAAATGAGCCGCCCGAGATACCCAGAAGAAGGAAAACCAGCTCCTCCTTCCAGCCAAACCAAAGCCGGGAGTCCTGCCCGGAAAGGGCTATGTAAAGCCAGATACCGGCATAGGCCAGCACAAAGCGCATGAAGAAGATGGCCACCGGGTGCACGCCGGCATTGATAAGAACCTTCGTGCACACAAAGGTCACTCCCCACACGGCCATCACGGCCAGGGCCAGCAGATGATAACGGATCTTTCCCCGGGCCATCCTAGCCGGCGTTTCCTTCTACCTTGGGCTTCCGTACCCGGTTGGGCAGAACCTGGGGCAGTACCATGGACAGTTCCATAAAGCCGGCATATTCGTCCCCATCATACCAGGGCGTCTGGAAAATGAGCTTCTTGACGCCTTCTTTTTCTACGGTATAGACATTGGTGCGGGGGTTTTCCAGCATGTCGGCGAGCTGGGACCTGGCCGGCTCCGGATGGCAATCCAGCACGTTCTGTCCAATGATTTCCGGCATTCCCGGCTTCAGGAAAGTCTTGCGGGATTTACGGTTCATGTCCAGTATGGTGCCATCTTTGGCGCAGATGGTGACGGCCACATCCGCCCCTTCAAAGTAATCGCGTTGCATAATCAATCTTTTTGGCGTTGCAAAGATATTGATTATGAGCGAGAATCACAAGCTGCGGCGGCGATGCTGGATACTACGGCGCGGAGGCGGGCTACGGAACCGGTGTCGAGGGGATGGACGCGGTGGGAGAGCACAATCACGGCCGTGGACGTGTCCGGATCCAGGATGATGGACGTGCCGGTGTAGCCCGTGTGGCCGCGAAGATTTTCCAGCTCAAAGATGTCCCCGCTGGTGTAAGGGCCTGAGTAATAGGTGTCCCAGCCCAGGGCGCGGGCTACTGCGGGATGGTTGATGGCGGGCACTTCGAACATCTTGCGTACCGTTCCGGGCGCGAGGATGCGGACCCCGTTCCAGGAGCCGCCATTCAGCAGCATGGCAGCGATGACGGCCAGGTCCTCCACATTGGAAAAAACGCCGGCGTTGCCTGAATTGCCCAGGTTGATGACGCGGGCAATGGGGTCGTGTACGGCTGCCTTCAGCGGCAGTCCGTCTTCCTGCACCTCGGTGGGTGCGCAAAGGGCGGCCAGATTCGGCTTCCAGTTCTCCCTGTCCAGGGGGAAGTAGGTGGTGTGTTCCAGGCCAAGGGCATCGAAGATATGCGACTGGGCATAGTCACAGAGCTGCTCTCCGGTAAGCCGCTGGACGATATGCTGCAGCGTCACAAAGTTCAGGCAGCTGTAAAGCTGCTCCTGTCCGGGGCGGAAATTGCGGCCGGCGCGGGTAGCGATAAAGTGCAGCAGCTGCTCCGGCGTCCCGGGGCCGAATTCCGCCAGGTAAGCCGGCATCTCTACATAAGCGTCCAGGCCGGAGGAATGGGTGAGCAGGTGCTGGACGGTGATCTCCTCCTTTTCTCCCGTGGCGGGGTCTTTCCAGGGCTTGAAGTTCGGGATATAGCGGCTCACGGGGTCCATCAGGCGCAGTTGCCCCCTTTCTACCAGCTGCATCACCGAAAGCGTGGTCCCCACGCATTTGGAGAGCGAGGCCAGGTCAAAGAGCGTCTCGCAGCTGAGGGTATCGCGCTTGGGAACCAGCGATTTGTAGCCGAAGGCTTTTTCGTACACCAGCACTCCCTGATGGACTACGCCTACCACGGCACCGGGTATCTCTCCCGCGCCAATGGAAGCGTTGACGGCGCTGTCGATGAGCGCAAGATGGGTAGAACTCATGCCCACGGATTCGGGGCAGGCGCGGGGGATGCCCCGCTGCTGAGGGGCTTGCTTGGCGGTGCAGGCCACAGCCAGGGCGGCGGCCAGCAGAAAGACGGGTTTAAAAGACATAAGTGGTAGCCATTCCTACGGTCCATTCGCTTAGCTGGGGCTCCAGGCCGCGCCCTACGTCCAGCGAAAGGATAAAATTGGTGTTCATCTGTAATTTTCCGCCCAGCCCCAGCGCTGCCATAACGGGCAGCCGGCGCTCCTGGTAGAAAGCGGGCAGCTGCATCTGCTCCGGGAGCCTGTAATTACGCGTGATGGTGCAGACATCGGCAAAAGGATTCAGGATAATGTTGATATCCCGTCCCCAAAGATGGAAGCGAAAGGGTATAAGGCGGAATTCAAAATTGCCCCAGGCATAGCCGGCGGCAGCAATGCGGTTGTAGCGGAGGCCACGCACGGTCAGGCGGCTCCCCAGACCGGAAATCTCATCGTAGGCGTAAAAGACGGAAGCAATCTCGTTGAGGTAGTAGAAGGGCATCTCCCCCCACAATTGGTGCTGGAGGCCCAGGTGGTAGGCAAAGATGATCCGCTCCGGCACCAGGCTAAGGTAGTGGCGGAAATGAGCCACCAGCTGGCCGTAGTTGTATTTCCATCGGCCCAGGTCTCCGTTGGCCAGCAGGTACAGCTCCCCGTATGCGCCCCGGCCGGGGGAGAACTCCACATCCCTGGAATCGTAGAGCAGGCCGCCCTTGAGCTCCAGCGAGCTGCCGCCGGAGGCTTCGTCCTGCCGGATGAGCCCGGCATCCCGGTAGGCCAGGTACAGGCTGTGACCGGAGTCGTAGCGTTCGAGGGAAAAGTCCGAGATGTGCGTGCGGCGAAAAACGGCTCCGCCCATCCAGAAGAGCCGGCCCGCTATATCGCCCTGCACGGATGCGCTGGCGCGGAAAAAGCGCTTGCGGTTGGTGTACCAGGCTATGCGGTCCTGGGCATTCATATCCAGTTCCGCTACGTACGGGGAAGCTATCCCATTGAAGCCAAAGAAATTGTTCACCATGGCGTCGCGGTAGGTGGCGGTGGCGCTTACGCGAAGCCCGTCCACCAAAGACGGGCTTTCGAAGTAAGCATGCACGTACCAGGAGCCTTTGGTGGCATAGGCGGCCGATATACCGGCATGGTGCAGGAAATTGGGATAGCAGCTGCCATCCCCGTAGTAGAAGAAGTCCGAGTAGGCTCCCAGGGTGACGCCGGTGTCGGTGGAAAAGCCCAGGTTGGGCATGGGGGTGAATACCCAGCCTTGTACCGGTTTCTCCTGGCCGTGCGCTGCCAAAAGCGAGAGCGCCGCCACCATGCAAAGCACTCAGGCGTAAAAAACTGTAGCCGAAGCGTTTGCAGGCGGCTTTCTCCAGTTCCTCGCGGTCATCGGGGTGAGCGATGGAAATCAGGAGACGGGCCCTTTCCGCGAGGCTCTTGCCGCGCAGGTACACGATGCCGTGCTCCGTAGCCACATACTGTGTCTGGAAGCGCGTGGTGACCACGCCGGCACCGGGCGTGAGGGTGGGCACAATCTTGCCCCTTCCCTTATTGGTACGGGAGGGGAGGGCAATGAAGGTGCGTCCGCCTTCGGAGAGGGAGCAGCCGTACATGAAATCGTGCTGGCCGCCCACGCCGGAGAAGATTTTCTCGCCTATGGAGTCCGCGCAGATCTGGCCGGTGAGGTCCACTTCCAGGGCGGAATTGATGGCACAGGCCCGCGGGTTCTGCGCAATGAGGAAAGGATCGTTGGTATAGGCCACGTCAAAAAACTCCATGGTACGGTTGTGGTCGATGTACTGGTACATCTCCTTTGAGCCTATTGCCAGGGCCGCTATGCTGATGCCCGGATGCACCTTCTTGAGGCTGTTGTCAATGACGCCTTCCTTCATGAGGCGGATCACGCCGTCGGTCATGGCTTCCGTGTGCAGGCCCAGGTGCTGGTGGTCCTTGATACCGTTAAGAACGGCATTTGGGATGCCTCCGACGCCAATCTGCAGGCAAGCACCATCCGGAATCTGGGATGCCACATGGGCGCCGATAGCCGCTTCTTCCGGTGTAGGGTCGCCGAAGACCATGCCCACGGGGGCTTCCTCGCAGTACACGGCGGCCGCCAGCTTGGATTCGTGGATGAGGCACTTCCCGTAGAGGTAGGGGATGTTGGGGCTCACCTGCGCAATCACCACGCGGGCGCACTCTACGGCCGCTACGGCAATATCGGCCGATATGCCGAAGCTGCAATAGCCATTCTCGTCGGGCAGGGAGCAGTTGATCATGGCTACGTCCACGGGGATTTCGCCGCGGCGGAAAAGCCCCGGCACTTCACCCAGGAAAGCGGGCGTCATGGAGCCGTAGCCGGCGGCCACGTGCTCACGTTGGTCCGCGGAAATGAAGATGCTGTTGATGAGGAAGGATTCCTTGTATTCGGGCTTGCAGAAAGGGGCTGGGCCGCCGGAGATGTTGAATCCGGAGACTATCTGCACGCCACGAAGTTCCTCGTGGCGGCGGGCCAGTGCGGCCTGCAGGATAACGGGGACGGAGGTGCCGCCCTGGAAAACGACGGTATCGCCGCTGCGTACCAGTTTGACGGCCTCGTCTGCGCTTACGTATTTCATGAATTGACCAAATTTACAAATAGTTTCAGATGCTCCTCCAGGCGCTGGAAATCTGCTTCGCTCAGGAGGCGCGACACGCACACGCGGATGCCGCACTGGCCGCTGCCGGTGGTATTGAGCGGAATGGCCACCACGCCGCAGCGGAACAAAGCTTCCAGCAGCTCGCGGTTTTGCATGTCCTTGTAGCCCACCGTGTAGAAGAAACCGTCGCCGATAGTCTGTTCCATGTCCCGGTCATAGACCAGGTGGAAGCCGTTGCGCTCGAAGATTTCGCGCGAGAGGTAGGCGCGCTGTCCGTATTCACGCAGCTCCTTGACAAAGTTGTAACGCCCGTCCACGGACGCTTCCAGCATGGCCGAGAAAGCATACTGCGCTGTGTGGGCAGCACCGGAGGTGTTGATATAAAGGTAATTGAGGATGAAGTTGTCTCCGAAACTGGCAATACCCCATTTCTCCTTGAGGGCGGGATATTCCCTCCGGTAAAGCTTGTCGCCGATACAGACCATGCCTATGCGCTCGCCGGCATAGCTGAAGATCTTGGAGGCGGACAGGAGCATGACATAATTGTCCGTGTAACGGGCCACCGTGCTCTGGAACGGAGGTTCGAAAGGGACCGACATGTCCTTGCGGAAGTCCATGCAGAGGTAGGCCATGTCCTCGAGCACGATAACGTCGTACTGGGTGGCCAGCTCGCCGATAATCTGCAGCTCCTCTTCCGTCAGGCAAATCCAGGCGGGATTGTTGGGGTTGGAGTAGAGGACGGCGGCAACGTTGCCCTGCTTGAAGTAGGACTCCAGTTTGTCTCGCAGTTTTTCTGCGCGGTACTCGTAGATGTCGAAAATTTCGTTCTTGATGCCCAGGATGTCCGGCTGCCGCCCGTGGGCGGAGAAGCCGGGGCAGATATACAGGATGGTGTCCTTGCCCGGCTGCAGCTGGGAGCATTCCAGGATACAGGTAAGACTGCCCTGCATGGAGCCCACCGTGGGGACAATGCCTTTGGGATTGATGTCCACGTCAATGAACGCCTTCACAAAACGGGAGGCGTTCTTCTTGAGCTCCGGCAGGCCTTGTACGGAAGGGTAAATGGAGCACTTACCCTCGTCCAGGGCCTTTTTCTGGGCCTCGATGCCGATGGGACAGGCAGGAATGCCGGGTACGCCGAACTCCAGATGGGAGAAGGGTTCGCCGCTGATCTCTTCCAGCTGGGAGCCTATCATGGCGCACTGGCGGATGGTGGTGCGGGAGATGTTCTCAATGCCCATCTCCTGGAGCACCTTGTCCAGGGTTTCTTGGGGGAGTGCCTGCTTCATATCAGCGGTTTTGGAAGTGCTCCAATCCGGCGTCGAAGGCCTTGATGTTGGAGGCTACCACGGCTTCGCCCTTGCGGCCGAAGATGCGGCGGATGCCTTCGCGGAGCTTTTCAGGTTCCAGGATATGCAGGACGGCGCTCATGGCACCCAGGAGCACCATGTTGGCGCCGCGGGGATTGCCAAGGTCCTTGGCGATGCTGTCCACATCCAGGGCCAGCACCTGCGGAAGCTTGCCAAGCT
The DNA here is from genome assembly GCA_902788175.1 of uncultured Bacteroidia bacterium. Lineage (GTDB taxonomy): Bacteria > Bacteroidota > Bacteroidia > Bacteroidales > UBA932 > Cryptobacteroides. Next base: position 1,759 of record CADAJF010000055.1, on the reverse strand, counting down.
CTTCCATGATACGCTCCATGGGCGGATAGTCGGGGATGTTCACCAGCGGCGTGGTGTTGGTGATAATCCAGCCGTCCGGGGCCAGGTAGGGGATGTAGCGCAGGGCCTCCATGGGTTCCAGGGAGACGATGATATCCGCGCCGCCTTTGGGAATAAGGTCGCTGTAAATGGGGGCCGACGAAAGGCGCAGGTTGGACTGAACGTCGCCGCCGCGCTGGCTCATGCCGTGAACCTCGGCCTGTTTCAGGTGCAGGCCCTGTTCCAATGCGGCCGAGCCGATGACCGTAGCGATGGAGAGGATACCTTGCCCTCCAACACCAGAAAGGATAATATCTTTTTTCATACCTTTTTACTTTTTAGCTGCATGTCTGCGGAGGGTTTGGATGCACTCGCGGCGGCAGACAATGACCGAGACGCCGTGGTATTCGATTTCTTCGCGGATAACCTGCTCCATTTCGGGGTAGTTCTTGGGCAGGGGGACGATGGTGCGGATGTGCTCCTTCTCTACGCCCAGGCCTTCGCAGATGGCCTCGATGCGGCCGGTGCCGGCGCTGTCCTGCCCGCCGGTCATGGCGGTGGTGAGGTTGTCGGAGATGCAGAGAACTACATCGGCCTTGCCGTTGACGGCGTCAATGAGGCCGGTCATGCCGCTGTGGGTGAAGGTGGAATCCCCCAGGACACCCACGGCGGGCCAGGTGCCGCTGTACGCTGCGCCTTGCGCCATGGTGAAGGAGGCGCCCATCTCCACGCAGGTATGGATGGCGTTGAACGGAGCCATGTAACCCAGGGTGTAGCAGCCGATGTCGCTGAACACGCGGGCGGTGGGGTAGTCCTTCTTGAGGACGTTGTTGAGGGCGGTGTAGAAGTCCCGGTGGCCGCAGCCCTGGCAGAGGGCCGGCGGACGGGGAGCGAGCACCTGCGGGGCAGGGCGGCTCTGGAGGGCGGGCAGGCCCAGGGCCTTGCGGACCTCGTCGGGGGAGAGTTCTCCGTCCCGGACTACGGTATTGTCCAGCCGGCCCACAATCTTGGTGCCGGTGGGGAATACGCCGCGGAGCATGTTCTCTACCAGCGGCTGGCCTTCCTCGAGGACGAGGATGGTGGGAACCAGGGCAGAGAGCTTGATGGCCAACTCACGCGGGAAAGGATACTGGGAGACCTTGAGTACCGGATACGGGCAGCCGTCCGGGTAGTTCTCCATCAGGTAATTGTAGGCGATACCGCAGGCGATGATACCCAGGCTGTGGTCTTTGCCGTCCTTGAGGAAATTGAAGGGAGAGCTGGCTGCATCTTCCTCGAACTTCTTGTAGTCTTCGATGAGCTCCCGGTTGCGTACGCGGGCATTCACCGGCAGGGTGACCCAACGCTTGGGGAATTCGGGGTAGTGGAGCTGGTTCTGCTCCCGGATATCAGCGCCGGGCGTAACCACGGCACGGGAGTGCGCCATGCGGGTGGTGAGGCGCATGATCACAGGAATGGTGCGCTTTTCCGAGTAATCGTAGGCGGCGCGAGTCATTTCGTAGGCTTCCTGCTGGTTGGAGGGCTCGAACACGGGCATCATCCCGAAGGTGCCCCAGAAGCGGGAATCCTGCTCATTCTGGGAACTGTGCATGGAAGGGTCGTCGCAGGCTGCAATCACCAGGCCGCCGTTGGCGCCGGTCATGGCCGATCCCATGAGCGGGTCTGCGCAGACATTCATGCCTACATGTTTCATGCAAACCAGGGCGCGCTTTCCGGCATATGACATGCCCAGAGCGCCTTC
>CADAJF010000054.1 GCA_902788175.1 uncultured Bacteroidia bacterium | reverse complement strand
CGTCTGCCATAGCTTATGCCATTTCTTTGATCATGAGGTCAATACCCTGCTGGATAATGGCCTGGATCTAGTTCTTGGAAGGGTCAACGTAGTCGCACAGGGCCAGGTCCTCCGGAAGGACTTCGTAGATGCCGAATTTCTCCATCTTCTCGATGTCGCCGGCCAGGCAGGCCTTGATGAGGTAGATGGGGAAGATGTCCATGGGGGTGACATCCTCGAAGCATTTGGTTTCCACGAAGGCGCGGGGACCGCCGTGCAGGTTGGTGTCCATGTCATAGGCCTTCTTGGGCGTGAGCCAGGAGAAGTAGCACCAGGAACTGCTGTGCACTTTGGGACGGAAGGGCTTGGCCCAGCCGAACCATTCTCTTTCGCGGCCTTCGCGAAGGACGGTGAGCTGGTTGTCGAAAAAGCCCAGGAAGCCATCTGCGCCCAGGTTTTCGCCGCTGAGGACATCGCCGCCGATATAGCGGAGGTCTCCGTCCACTTGGGTGAGTTCCTTGACAGGCGTACCGGGCAGGCAGCATACGTAACCGGTCTTTTCTGCGGCGGGGCCGGTGACGGCCACCTTACGGGTAAGCTCCAGCTTGCCGGTGTTCACCACATGGCCGACAGCAGCCAGGTGCAGGGGGGACAGGGTCCAGACCGTCTCTCCCTTCATGATGGGGGAGATGTGGCTGATCTGTACGCCTACATTGCCGGCCGGGTGCGGGCCGCTCACGCTGTGGAGCGTGGCGCCTTTGAGCTGGGAGAACAGGCTGCTGCCTTTGCGGACGGAAAGATGCACGGGGGCAATCTTCGAGAGGGCGTCGATGCCGGCCTGGATGTCCGTGAGGGAATCGGCGAAAACGAAATCGCTGTCTGCCGCCAGGGGCGCCGTGCTGAAGGAGGAGACGAAAATTGCCTTGGGCGTCTGGTCCGGAGCGGCCATCACGCCGTAGGGACGCTGTACAAGCGCACCCCACAGGCCGGAATCCAGCAGCAGCTTCTTGGCCTCATCGGCCGTGGAAGGGGCTTTGGAGCCGAAGTCCACGTACTCCTGGGAAGCACTGGCCTTGACCACGACGGCAAGCAATTTTCTCTTTTCACCGCGGACAATCTGCTGCACCGTGCCGCTGACGGGGGAGGTGAACAGAATCTCCGGGCGTTGTTTGTCGGCCATCAGGGGGGAGCCTGCCTTTACCGCGTCACCTTCTTTGACCAGCAGCCTGGGGACCAGGCCCTTGAAGTCAGTGGGTTTGACGGCAACGATGTCAGGACTCACGCTCTTGATGACTTCCGGGGCTGCGGCTCCCTTGACGGGAATGTTCAGCCCCTTTTTCAAATCGAGATTGTTAGACATTATTGATACAGTTTTGTGTATTTGCAAAAATACAGCGCGAAGTTACGAAAAATTTTGCTAATTTCGCGTTATAAATATAGGGTCTATATGAGTGAGATTTTGCGTGAGCTGAACGAGGAGCAGAGAAAGGCCGTTACTTGCACCGGAGGCCCGGTGCTCATAGTAGCGGGAGCGGGGTCGGGAAAGACCCGGGTCCTAACGTCCAGAATAGCTTATCTGATTGAACAGGGAGTGCCGCCGGAGCGCATCCTTGCCCTTACCTTTACCAAGAAGGCGGCAGGGGAGATGAAGGAGCGTATCGGCCAGATGGTAGGGGAAAGGAAGGCCAGGCGCCTTTGGATGGGCACCTTCCACTCCATCTTCATCCGTTTCTTAAGGGAATATGCCGGGGAGATAGATTTCCCTTCAGGCTTTACCATCTATGACACCTCGGATTCCGTTAGTGCCGTCAAAACCTGCATCAAGCAGCTGCAGCTGGATGACAAGACATACAAGCCCAAGGAGGTGCTCTCCCGCATCTCCAAGGCCAAGAACGAACTGGTAACCCCCACGCCCTATATGAACGGCGCCGGCGGTTTCCGGGACTCCGATGCCAAGCAGCGAAAACCGGAGATCTACAGGATTTATGCCGCCTATTGCCAGCTTTGCAAGCAGTCCGGCGTGATGGATTTTGACGACATCCTCCTGTACATGAATATCCTCCTCAAACAAAGTCAGGAGGCGCTGGAGGCTATTTCCGCCCGCTTTGACCATATCCTGGTAGATGAGTACCAGGATACCAACATGGCCCAGTACATGATTCTGCGAAAGCTGGCGGCCAATCACAGGAATATATGCGTGGTGGGGGACGACTCCCAGTCCATCTATAGCTTCCGCGGGGCGCAGATCCAGAATATCCTCAGTTTCCAGAAGGATTTTCCCGGCGCGGCCATCTTCCGCCTGGAGCGCAACTACCGCTCTACGCAAACGATAGTGAACGCGGCCAATTCGGTGATTGCCCACAATGAGGGCCGCATTCCCAAGCAGTGCGTCTCCATGGGAGAGAAAGGGGAGGTGATTCACCTGGTGCGTTCCTTCGACGGGGATTCGGAGGCGGAGGCCGTTGCCGGCGCCATCCTCTCGCGCCTTCGCTCGGACGAGTGCCAGTATGAGGATTTTGCCGTCCTTTTCCGCACCAATGCGCAGTCCCGCGTCCTGGAAACCAAGCTCAGGCACTGGAACATCCCTTACAGGGTGTTCGGCACGCAGTTCTACGACAGGGCAGAGGTGAAGGACGTGCTTTCCTACCTGAAGGTGGTGGTTAATCCCGCAGATAATGAGTCGCTTAAGCGTATCGTCAATAAGCCGGCTCGCGGTATCGGGGACACTTCCATCGCCGCCTGGGAAAAGGCCGGGCTGGCCCTCGGGAAGCCCCTCTTTGAGACGGCCTTTGAGGAAGGTCTGGAAAGCTATGGGCTCAAAAGTGCCGCCATCCAGAGAATACGTGCCTTTTGCACCCTTCTGCTGCAGTATGTCCAGCAGGTGGCAACGGCCCCGGCCGCGGATATCGCCCATGGCCTTTTGCAGGATTCAGGCCTTTATGCCTCACTAAAGGCCGATACTTCCGTTGAAGGGATCACCCGGATGCAAAACGTGGAGGAGGTGCTTAACGACATTGCCTCCAAGCAGCGCAGTAAGCAAGAGGGAGCGGAAGGGGAAGAGCAGGAGGCAGCCCATGCGGTTTTACTGCTTCCGGAGTACCTGGAGGAGATAGCCCTTATCTCTGCCGCAGACAGTGACGCAGAGGAAGAAAACGTGAGCAACAAGGTTTCGCTAATGACGGTTCACGCTGCCAAGGGGCTGGAATTCCGCCATATCCTGATTTGTGGCATGGAGGAGAATATTTTTCCTCTTGGCGGCTGGCTCATTACGCCCAATGACTTGGAAGAGGAGCGCCGCCTTTTCTACGTGGCCATTACGCGCGCCAAGCAAAGCCTCACCATCCTCTATGCCAGTGAACGTTTCCGCAACGGAAAAAGGGAAAGCAACTCGCCCAGCCGATTCCTCAGGGAACTGGCCCCGCAGTACGTGGACAAGCCCGTCCGGAGGGAAAGCCTGGAAGCCGCCAATGATGAGCAGTCGGGCGGTGGTGGCTTCAGTTGGTCTGCCAAGGGCAGTTCCAGATGGGCGGCCAAGCCGGCCGTGGCGCAGCAGCGCCCCCAACCGCCTTCCCGGCCCCAGCCTTCACTCTCCAAGCCGCCGGTAATCGATGAGAATTTTGTCCCGGACCCCATGACTTCCTTCCGGGTGGGAGACCTCATAGAACACAACAGATTTGGGGCAGGAAAAGTCCTTGAAATTACCGGGGCAATTCCGGACCTGAAAGCCAGAATTTCCTTTGACAGGTACGGCGAGAAACTTTTATTGCTAAAATTTGCAAAAATTCGTCACAAATAGTTGTAAGTGTCATTCCTTCTTATTATTTTTGTAACGAAGTTTTTCATAGTTTAAGTTTAGGTTAAGTAGCCGGCCCTCCGCAGTGATGCGAAGGGCCGGTGAAAGTTTAGGAGGTTACCCCTTTAAAAATGGGGTAAAAAGTCCTATCCGCAATAGAAATACTGCGCTACAAGGCGCCTCATTAGTTTGGTGTCGTTGCGGGCTTCCTGGGCCAGCTGGGCATCGTTGTGAGCGCGCAGTGCCTTCAGGATACCGTCAATCATGCGGGGACGGAAGACATCTGCTTCCTCGTAGATGCTGCGGTCCTGCTCCAGGCACTGGGCAGATTCGGTGCAGCAGGTGGGCAGCTGCTTGAGGGTGGCCAGGCGGGCGGCATTCTCGCTCTTGTGGATGTCCATGTCCACGTAAGTGTCGGCGGCAAGCTTGAGAGCTTCCTCGCGGGGCATCTCCAGGCCTTTACGGGCAGCTACGCACAAACCGGCCATGAGCTGGTAGATATCTGCGGAGCAGTCCGGGCTGCGCATCTCGAAGGTTTGTTTGGCGGTGGTGTCGTGGTCTGCGGGCTTTTCCTTGGGGTTGGCCTTGGAGCACATGTCCGTGCCGGCGCTCCAGCCCAGCGGTACGCGCACCAGGGCGCTGCGGTTGCAGTCTCCCCAGCAAACATTGGTGGGAGCTTCCTGATGGGGAACCAGACGGAAGTAGGAAGTAGGGTTCTTGTTGCCGAAGGCAGTGATGGAAGGAGCCAGGTTCATGAGGCCGGCAATGGCGGCGCGGGCTTCCTGGGAAAGCTTGCCGTCCGGGCCCAGGGTGGCGTTCTTGCCGTCTTTCATAAGGCGCATGTGCACGTGCATGCCGCTTCCGGCCTTGCCCGTGGTGATCTTGGGGGCGAAGCTGACGTCCAGGTCATACCTGAAGGCCAGGTTGCGGATAACCCACTTGGCCAGCAGGAGCTGGTCTGCGGCGGTATCCAGCGGGCAGGGGAGGAATTCTATTTCGTTCTGTTCGTACACTTTGCCGTCCAGGGTGAAGTTGCCTACCTCGGAGTGGCCGTATTTGATCTGGCCGCCGGTTCTGGCTACATATTCCATGCACTCGCGGCGGAAGTCGTTCAGTTTGGCGAAGGGCTCGCTTTCATGGTAACCTTTCTGGTCCGTGGCGGGGAAGAGCTTTTCCTCATCGCAGATGACATAGTATTCCAGCTCACCCATGGCCTCGAACTGCAGGCCGGTAGAGGCCTCGAAGGC
>CADAJF010000053.1 GCA_902788175.1 uncultured Bacteroidia bacterium | reverse complement strand
CCAAGGTTCCAGCTATAGCATTTTTCATAATTATGTGGATAAATAGTTCTTATGCTTGATGGGCCGGACGCAGCAGGTCCAGCACTACTTTTACGGGATTGAAGGTTTCGATGGGGACTTCCACGAAAAGGGTGTTCCAGTCGCTCATGGCGCCGTTCCACAGGCCGGGAAGTTCCAGGGCCTTGAGTTCGCGGCCTTCAAAGCTCTTGGAGCTCATGAAGCCTGCATCGTGGTCCACGTACTGCAACAGGTCAAAGCGCTGGCCTTTGTAATTGCGCAGGCAGCACACCAGGTCCACGGGGTTGAAGTGGGTGGCGCGTGACATGGCTTCCATGGCGCCTGTATCGGCCTTATTGATCTGGACGCTTTCCAGGATCTGGAGGCTGGTGCAGCCGTCTTTTCCGGCAATGATATACGGGCCGCCGCCGGGTTCCCCTTCGTTTTTCACCATGCCGCAGACGCGGATGGGGCGGTTGAGCTTGCTGTGGAGCATCTGGACGCGCTCCTTCTCCGAGTGGGCCAGCGGAAGCTGTACGCAGAGGATTTTGTCCAGGAACTGCTCTATCTCGTTGCAAAGCTGCACGGAGGGCTGGGCGTCCAACTGCTCCAGATAGCCGAAGATCTTGTCCCGCAGCTGGAGGGCCACGCCCATCAGGACCTGCTTATACTCTGCGGTGACCGGCAGCAGCTTCTCATGGGAGACATTGTCTATGTTCTTGATACTGACCAGCTCGTCCTCTACCTGGTTGAGGTTATGGATAAGGGCGCCGTGGCCGGCCGGGCGGAAGAGCAGGCTGCCGTCTTCCTTGCGGAAAGGCTTGTTCTGCGGGTCCACTGCGATGGTGTCCGTGGCTTTGTCCTGGTAGGTGAAACGGATGTTGTAGCGCACGCCGTAGCGCTTTTCATAGGCTTCCTGAACCTCTGCGATGGCGTTTTCAAAGAGTTCCCGGTGCTCCGGGGAGATGGTGACGGTGAGGTTGCAGCTGCCGTCTGCGTTGCGCATGTACTCCTGCGCCTCTACCAGATGTTCCGCGATGGCGGTGCGTACTTCCTTGGGGTAGCGGTGGAAGCGGAGTACGCCCTTGGGCTTGTTGCCATAGCCCAGGCCTTCCTCTCCCAGCAGCTTGTGCAGCACGCTTTTGCGGAAGGCGGCGCTGTCTTCGGGCTCTCCGAAGAGCGGGCGGCTGTAAAAGGCGAAATCCTTGATGCGGGCGGCCAGGCGGGCGGCGGGGGTATCGGCCGCCAGGTCCTTCCCTTCCTCCAGGGCCTCCAGGCCGCTGAACATGTCCTTGAACATACGGGAGGCAGCGCCGGAAGCCGGGACAAACTTGCTCTTGCCCTTGATGCTGGCCTGCTTGTAGTAGGCTACAGCTTCCTGCACGGAGGCGGCGTCCAGCACCCTGATTCCCCGCTCGGGCGTTGCCGGGCCCAGGATTTTCATCCAGGGGAAACCGCTTTTGAAGTGGTCTATCTGTTCCTTGACCTGGCGGACAGAGGCGCCGCGCTCTTCAATCTGTCGGATGTCTTTTTGGTTAAACATAGTGTTTTGAGGTTGTTCAATGTAGAATTCCCGGCGGTAATTGTACTCACTGCGCAGCTTCTCAAAGCTGGAGGGGTTGCTGCGGAAGAGGAAGTCGTCCGTGAAGATGGGATAGTTGTACTGCAGGATGGCGGCCATCTCCCCTTGCGACTTGCCTTCCATATCTATGGCTACAGGCCTGAGGTTTACATCCTCCTCCACGGGCTTGAAGCTTTTCAGGGGCTCTATGCCGAAATACCTTGCCACTGCCTGGACGGCCATGGCGGTACCGTTCTGCTTGCCCTGGTAGGAGTAGCCTGCGATGTGCGGGGTGGCGATGTCGCAGAGATCGATGAGGGCCGGATTGGGGGAAGGTTCCCCGCACCAGGTATCCAGGATGAGGGCACCCAGCTTGGGGCGGGCCCGGAGGAGGGCTCGCTCGTCCACTATCTCTCCGCGGCATGCGTTGATGAAGATGGCGCCGGAGGGCAGTTTTTCGAAGAAGGCATCATTGGCCATGCCCCGGGTGGTATCGTCCAGGGGGACATGGAGGGTGACCACCTGCGACCTTTCCAGGAGCTCCTCCAGGCTGACAAAGCCTTCGGGGCCTTCCCGGAGGGCGCGGGGCGGATCATTGAGAAGGACCTCGAAGCCCAGGTTGCGGGCCATCTGTTCCACCTTCTTCCCCACGTTTCCCACGCCGATAATGCCCACCACCGCCCCTTCCAGCTTGATGGCGCGGCGGGAGGCTATGCCGAAGAGGGCGGAGAAAACGTAGTTGGCCACGCCGCCAGCATTGCAGCCCTCTGCGTTCTGCACCTCGATGCCCTGTGCACGGCACCAATCCATGTCTATATGGTCCGTGCCTATGGTGGCGCTGGCTATCATCTTCACCGGGGTGCCGCCCAGCAGCTGTTCATTGCACCGGGTACGGGTGCGGACAATGAGGGCGTCTGCGTTTTCCAGGGACGCGCGGTCTATGGAGCGCCCGTCCAGGTAACTCACCTGGGCGTAAGGCTCCAAAACCCCTTTCAGAAAAGGAATGTTGGTATCCGCGACAATCCTGATCATTTATCTTGCAAAGATAAAGATATTTCGGGAATAAGCTACGGTTTTGGAAAAATTTACAAGGCACTTCCAAATCCTGCAGATTGGGTTCGGAGAGGCATAATTCTTGAGTATGAAAATGGTATGAGACAGAAATTGTTTTCCGCTTTGGTGCTGCTTGTGGCGGGGGCTGTCGGCGCGCATGCGCAGGAGCATGTGGAAAGGGCCGATACTGCTGTTCGCAGGCCAAAGCCCTTTCCGGTGATGGGCGCACCGCTTTTTGCGGATCCCTTTCAGGCGCTGTATCTGTCCGGGATGCCTGAAATGCCGGAAAGCAAGGAAGAGCGCGCCGCCAGAATCAACCGGGAAACCTACCTTCGCGCCATGGCTTCCGTCCAGCAGAACCTGGCCCCGTACAGGCCTGCAAGCCTTTCCCGCACGGAGATGGCGCTGCTTTTTATCGGCTCGCTGTTTTTTACCAGTCCTTATCAGTTAAGGGAAGGTACCACACCCGTGATGAATGCTTCCAATCCGTTTGTTTATGCAGTTGTTCCGGGCGGGGTGCCGGTTGTCTATCGCTATTCCCCGGAGGCCTTTCCCCAGAGCATCCGCCTGGAGCACGACTTCAAGTCCGGAACCTACAGGCAGGTGATGGTCCGATGGGAAGATCTTGAAAAAAGCATGGCCAGAAGCTTTGGCGGCAGCCCCTACAGGACGGAACCCGTCCCCAAGGTGCAGTTCCACTCCACCGACAAACTGGCCCCTTGATACGGTCCGTGCACAAAAACAGCCCATTCTGCGCACCGGAAAGGGAAAAACGGCAAGCGGTGAACAAAAGCAGGGGGGCTTTGTTCACCGCTTGGTCAACTTAGGCGATAACTACCACTGCTCCCAGTGGATGTTCTCCGGCTTCCATTTATCCTTGGGAGCCGGGTCTTTTGCGGGAATGCCCACGGGGATGATGCAAAGCGGCACTACCCCTTCCGGAATGCCCAGCGCCTGTGCAATTTTCTCCTTTTCAGTGACTACCACAAAACGCCAGGGCTGCACGTTCATGGCCGAAGGAGCGGCCATACCGGCCTTCAGGATGGTTTCCAGCTGCTCACGGGATACAGGCTCACCGGTAAAATTGCGGATACTGGTGCGGGACATAATGACTTCCAGCGCCGTAGGCTCTGCCGGGGTAACCTCCTCCCGTGTTTTGCAGCCAACCAGGGTCTAAGCCGCTGCTGCGGCAACAAACAGGACAGATTTACTCATAGCTTTCATACGTTCATACTGTTATCATCTGGGGAAGCGCCTGCAGGGCAGCTTCCGGCATGGAGCAGTGGTAGGCCATGTCATAGACATAGGGTACTTTGACGGCATAGAAGGGAATAATCCGCTTGGTGTAGGCGCCCAGTTCCTGCGGGTCCGTGGTTCCCAAATAGGCCGGCAGGAAGATCTCCCAGTGCTTTTTCAGCTGCTCCGGTTTCAGGTGGAAAAGGAGATCGGCCCTATGCTCGTCCATTCGCTGGCTGATAGTCCACATGATGCACACATCCCATTCCGGGGTACCGTAGCTGAACTCTCCCACGTCTATCCAGAAGGTGTGGTCTCCGTCTGTGATGATGTTCCCGATCTGAAGGTCTCCGTGCAGCAGGGTTCCGGAATCAGGGACCCTCTCCAGGAAGGCCAGGGCGCGCTGTTTGAACACTTCCGGGACCAGGTTCTTTTCCGTGTAGAACTGCGTAAGGACCTGTTTATAGGAGCGCAGGCGATGGGTATCGGCCGGGGTAGAATGGAGTTTTCTGGCCCAGCTGGCAAAGGTAAGGGAAATCTCCTGAAGCCGATCGGGCTCCTGGGAAATAATGCGGGCAAAAGAGCGCTTGTCGGGGATGAGCGCATATTCGGCCCCGAATCGCTCCCCGTCCGTGACCAGCCGATAGGGCTCCGGCGTGGGGACGCCCAGTTCGAAGACGGTCCTGGCTGTCAGGAATTCCGCCTTGGCTCTGTCGGCTTCAAAACCCGGGTTGTAGAGCTTTGCCAGGGTATTTCTTGTCTTGTGGGTATAAGAAACGGCGGTTCCGCCTTCCCCTGTGCGCTTGTATTCTTCCAGATTGATTTTTTCGTAGGTACACATGGCACAACTGATTAAACATAATAGGCCTTCACCAGTTTCCTGACGTGCATGCCGAAGAAAAGATTTTCCAGGAAAGTGGGCTTGACAAAGTAGGAGCGTACAATCACGTCCAGGCAGGCGAACTTGCCGGCCAGCCTGTCAATCTCCGCGTGGTCTTCCTTACCAGTGTATTCTTTGGCAAAGGCATCCCAGTAGCGGTGGAACTGGTCCTGCGTCATGTGGAAGATATCCTGTACCCGCTTCATGGGGGCATAAATCTGGCAGATTTGGAAAAGGTGGCCTATGTCGAACATGGGGTCTCCGTAAGCAAAACGGTCCAGGTCTATCCAGTAATAGGCGTCGCCGGTCTTGATGATGTTCCCCGGCTGGAAATCCCCATGTACGCAGGTGGTTTTATCCGGGATATCCTGGGCAAAGGCGCGAATGATTTCCTTATTGCGCCGGCTCACAAAGCCCGCATGGTCTATGGCCCAAAGCACTTGCTCCTTCCGGCTGGGGAAAAAGTCTGTGTTACAGGGCGTTGCAAACATAGCTTTGCCTTCCCTGCACAGCAGCCGGGCCATCTCTTCCGTGCGTTCCGGCTCATCGTGGCAGATGCGAGAGAGGGATTTCTTGTCCTTGATGCGCTGGGAGATGGTTGCGTAAGCATCGCCTACACGGACTATCTGGTGCATCTTAGGTACGGAGAGTCCCAGTGCCTCTACGGCTTTGGAGACATCGAACTCATGCTGCACGGCTTCCAGCGTGCTGAGCCGGGAATTGTTGACTTTCAGAATTACATCCGGACTGGACGGATTCCCGTAGGTTTTTCCGTTACCGCCCTCGCCCACCTGCTGCCACTGGGACAGGTCAATTTGAGGATAGGATTCCATAACACTACTTGTTAAGATAACGTTCCCGGAGCTTCCGGATATCGCCGTCGGTTAAGCCCATGGGGCCTTTCAGATAGGATTCCAGGGAGCCATACTGCTGCTCCACGGCATCCAGGGCCTTGACAAAGTTTTCTGTATTGCAGCCCAGGAAGGCTTTTACCACGGCTATCTCTTCCTCCTTACCGCCCCAGAACCTGACACGGCGGGAGTAT
>CADAJF010000052.1 GCA_902788175.1 uncultured Bacteroidia bacterium | reverse complement strand
ATACCGTGGGCGGTTACCAGACTGCAACTGGCTCAGACCAGGCCATCAGCGAGACCACCAGCCTCACTTCGAGTAACGGCCTTACTTCGCAGGGCGACGGCCCCCATACCTTCCGGTACACCTATCCCAACGGCGGTGTAAACAGTCACATCGGCGCCATTGACAACAGCGGAAAATTCACCCTTAAGATGCCGGAAGGCAACCTTGGTTATACGGTGACGTCAGAGGGCCAAAAGTACGTGGTCAGGGACAATATGGACTATGCCTTTATGGCAGGCCAGGTGTCAACGCCGGGAGCTCCGTCCAACGTGAAGATGCGTCTTTATCCTTACTTCAATGCCTACCAGTTCATCATTGGAGAGGCGCCCGTCAACTATTGGCTCACCGAAATCAAGCTCACCTCCAACGGTTACCTGCGTACCAAGGCAGACAAAACCGTCACGGGAGGCGTCAAAACTGATGGCCAGTACGCCGGCATGCAGGAGTCCCTGAGCGGTGCCAACGACAACACTTGCTCCAAGGTGATTACCTACAGCCTCAAGGAATACCCCGGTTACACCAACAACGGTATTCCCCTGTGGCACACAAATGGCAGCATCGACATTACGCTGCTGGCCCTTCCGCTGCAACAGGGCAATCTGTCCGTACAGTTTACCTTGTTGCCGATGGAAGGCAACAACCCCCAGCCCGTCACGAAGACCCTGAATCTCACCGGTAAAACCCTGAATCCCTATCACAAGCTCCGCGTGCATAGTATTGGCCGCGCAGACTGGGTATATGTGCTGGAGGTGGAACCTACGGCAGAATTTGCCCCGGCCGATGGAACCCAGAAGGGATCCACCTACAAGGTGCTGAGCAGCTACCGCTACAAGGAGAGAGGAGACCAAACTATCGAAGCACAAAACGTCAAGTGGACCACCGAAATCAATACCGGCGGCCGTGATCCCGGCACCGAGAAATGGATGCGGATTTCCTCTCCCAATTATACTCCTGCCGCGCATAATAAGCCGGGCTGGATTTCTTTTGCCTATACGTACAACGGCAATGGCGGAAATGCTACGGAAAGCCGCGCGATCACTGCTACAGCCGTCCCTCCTGTCACTGTAGACAACCCTGACTTGTATTTCAAGGATGCCATCTCGATGAATACCCATCCCGGGAATGCCATTGAGAATAAGAATAACTTAAACAGTAAAGCGGAAGCCATTGATCTTTCGATGTATGACCTCCTGGGTAATAGGCTTTCCGGGCGCACTACGGCCAACTGCTATGTGGTGTCGGCCCCGGGCTGGTACAAATTCCCGCTGGTTTATGGCAACACCCTGAAAAATGGTGTCGATAATATGAGTGGCGTTCAGGGGTATCATCTTAGGCACGACGGCCAGCCTATCAGTCAAACTCTACCCTGGATCCGCGCCCAACTTGGCGGAGACCTTACCAAGGATTATTCCGCAGAGCTGGTGTGGCAGGATAACAATCCTTCCTGTTCCTTCGAGGGATGCGACCACCAGCACGGCGTGATAGACAAACTTGAACTGCAGATGGATGGTGGTGCCGCTTACATGTTCATCTACATCCCGCAGCACAGCATTCAGCCGGGTAATAACCTGATTGCGCTGAAAAAGGGAAGCGACATCGTATGGAGCTGGCATATCTGGGTAACGGATCAGCCTCTGGAGCCCAAGGATGGCCGCTACCTGAGTACGCTCATCGGCTGGATTCCTATTTCCCTTCAGGGAAGTGGAAGCGCCATGCAGGTTTATCCTGCCAGGACCGAGCATTTGAAGATTGTCCAGGTCAATGATGCCGGTCAAAAAATCGCCGAGGGTCAAGAGGCGATGATTATTGTAAAGCAGCCGGGTAATATGATTCAGAAGCTCAGCTCGGACCGTATCTACAAATATGGGCGCGGCGTCTATTTCCAGTATGGCCGGAAAGACCCGATGTTCCCGGCCCAGTCTACGGGTAACAACAACCGTACTCAATTGATCTATGACGGTGCTGGAAAACAGTTGGCAGGTGGTGGTGCGGATATGCCCAATGAATCGGGAAGCGGAAAAGATAAAGCCTTCACTATTAAAAACCCCTACAAGTTCTTGACCAACTCCCAGGTTTTTGCTGACGGAGGAGCCTATTGGTCCACAAGTGTTAAGACCGTATACGATCCCTCCCCCATTGGGTACCGGGTCATAGATCGTTATTATGACAACCCTACCGCTGCTCATTTTAATTCTACCTATGCCGAGTCGACGCAAGGTGCCCGCTGGAGGTATTTACAATTAAACAATCAGTATAATTATTTAGATAATGGTAAGCGAAAAGGCTGGCCCGGGGCGTATTTGGGTACAGGTGGCAATTTTTACCTGCCGTCTATGGGAGTGCGTGAGAAAGCTCATTCTGGACTGACCGGTGCTCCTTTGGGCAGAACCGATTATGGAAACACTCCCTCTACCAGTTTTTGGTCTGCAGAAGGAACGCGTATCCTTTGCGATTTATCGACAGGTTACAACGCCGGATATGTTACCAATTGGAATGAGTCCGCTGATAAAGCAGAAGGTTACCCTGTAGTCTGTATCGTGGAATAGCATCCATCGGCCCCCAAAATCCGTGTAGCTTAACCACCTGGATTACAGCCGTTTACAGAAATCAATCGTTGCAATTTGCAACGATTGATTTTTATAATCGCCTCAGCTGCAGCTATTTGCGTATCGCGATGGAGCCCGCCATCGGGCAAGGGATGGCCGATCGGATATAATATTTTCCAATGGAAATTTGTTTTGTTGGAAAATAATTGTTTACTTTGCAGAAAATGATGATAGAAGATATGAGAAAACCTTTGTTTTATGCGTTGGCCGGGGTCGTCGGCATCGGCTTGCTGCTGGTGGGCGGGAGGCTTCTTTCCCGGCAGGCATCGGCCCAAACGCCATCAAGCCAAACAATCCAAAAAGAAAAGAGTATGAAAACAATCCATCTTACCAAAAGCGAATTCTTAGAAAAGGTTGTGAACTACGAGAAGCAGCCGGATCAGTGGAACTACCTGGGGGACAAACCAGCCCTCATTGATTTTTATGCCGATTGGTGCGGCCCCTGCAAACGCCTGGCTCCCGAACTGGAGCGCCTGGCGCAGGAGTACGACGGCCAGATCTATATCTACAAGATTGACACGGAGCAGGAGCAGGAACTGGCGGCTGTATTTGGCATCCGCAGTATTCCTACACTGATTTTCGTGCCCATGAAAGGGGAGCCCCAAGTCGCTCACGGCGCCCTGCCGCGCGAAGACCTGAAAAAGGCCATCGACGAGATTCTCCTTGCCAAGTAGCGTTATGGAGAAAAGCTTTATCTGCCGCCTCCGGGACCTCTCCCGGGCTATAGAAACTTACAGCAGGCTGTTTGAGGACACCTTTGGAATAAGCCTTACGCAAGCGGTGATGCTGTGCCAGCTTCGGGAAAAGCCCGGCAGCGGCCCCGGGGAACTGGCGGCGGCGCTGGGCCTCACCGGCTCGCATGCCTCCAAGCAGATAGCCGCCCTGGAAAGCCAGCAGCTGATCAAACGCCAGCTGTGCAAGGAGGACAAGCGCTGCATGCGATTCACCGTTACCGCAAAAGGCCTCCAGACGCTGTCGGCGCTGGAATCGGCCCAGTTGCCGCCCCCTTCCGGCGATGTGGAAAAGCTGTTGAAAAGTTTTTGATTTTAGGGAAATAATCCGTATCTTTGCGGTCCGCAATTGTGTCCTGTTGGGTACAAATGCGGGCTAAAGTATTAAATAACAATTAATTAACAAACACCAATGCCTGGTTTAATTGGAAAGAAAGTCGGAATGATTTCCGTCTTCGGTGCCGACGGGAAGAATATCCCGTGCACCGTCGTTGAGGCTGGTCCGTGTGTTGTCACGCAGGTTCGCACCGTGGAAACCGATGGTTATGCCGCCGTGCAGCTTGCCTATGACGAAAAGAAAGAAAAACGCACCAGCGCGGCCCTGAAGGGCCATTTCGAAAAGGCTGGAACTACTCCCAAGAAGAAGCTGGTGGAATTCCCCGCAGACTTCGCCGGAGAGCTCAAGCTGGGAGACACCCTCACCGTGGCAGACGTCTTCACCGAGGGCGTCAAGTTCGTGGACGTAGTGGGTACCTCCAAAGGTAAGGGTTTCCAGGGCGTCGTCAAGCGCCACGGATTCGCCGGTGTAGGCGGTGAGACCCACGGTCAGCACAACCGTCTGCGTCACCCCGGTTCCATGGGTGCATCCTCCTGGCCTTCCCGCGTTTTCCCGGGAATGCGCATGGCAGGTCACATGGGCAACGAGCGCGTGAAAGTGTTCAACCTCGAGGTCCTGAAAGTCATCCCTGAGAACAACCTTCTCATTATCAAGGGTTCCGTCCCCGGAGCCAAGGGTTCTTACTTAATTCTGGAGGCTTAATTATGGAATTGTCTGTTTACAAGATTGACGGATCTGAATCCGGAAAGAAAGTAGTTCTCGACGAGAAAGTGTTCGGCGTAGAGCCCAACGACCACGTCATCTACCTGGATGTCCTCCAGTACCTGGCTGCCCAGCGTCAGGGCACGGCCCGCACCAAGGACCGCAGCGAGGTTGCCTATTCCACCAAGAAACTCGGTCGCCAGAAGGGCGGCGGCGGTGCACGCCACGGCTCCATCAAGGCCGGTATCTTCGTGGGCGGCGGCAATGTGTTCGGCCCCAAACCCCGCGACTATCGCTTCAAACTGAACAAGAAGGTCAAGCAGCTTGCCCGCCTGAGCGCCCTCACCTACAAGGCCCAGGAGAACAAGATCGTGGTGGTGGAGCCTTTCACCATGGACGCTCCCAAGACCAAGGAGTTCAAGAGTATCCTCTCCAATATCAAGGCCGGAGACCGCAAGGTCCTCTTCGTGCTTCCGGAGAACTCCAACAATATTTTCCTGTCATCCCGCAACCTGCCTTCCGTACAGGTTATCACCGTTGACGAGATCAATACCTACGCTATCATGAATGCCCATTCCCTGGTGCTTGTGGACGGCGTGCAGGACATCCTCGCAGCAAGAGTAAAGTAAAGGAGAAAGAACAATGGGTATTTTAATTAAGCCAATCGTAACCGAAAAAATGACGGCTCAGGGCGAAAAGCTGAACCGTTACGGTTTCATCGTAGACCGCAAGGCCAACAAGATTCAGATCAAGGCCGCCGTGGAGCAGATGTACGGCGTTTCCGTCGCAGACGTGAACACCATCAACTACCACGGCAAGCGCAAGCAGCGCTACACCAAGTCTGGCCTCCTCCGCGGCCGAATGAATCACTTCAAGAAGGCTTATGTCACGCTTGCAGGTGAAGACAAGATTGATTTTTACGCTAACATCTAAGAAGGAGAATAAACCATGGCAATCAAGAAGTACAAGCCGGTAACTCCCGGCCAGCGCAACAAAGCTATCAGCTCCTTCGATGAGATTACCGCGAAGAAGCCTTACAAGAAGCTCCTTACCCCCCTCAAATCCACGGGCGGCCGCAACAACACCGGTCAGATGACCGTTCGTTACCGCGGCGGCGGTCACAAGAGAATGTACCGCCTGGTAGATTTCGTCCGCAACCGCGACGAGTTCAAGGCCACCGTGCTCACCATCGAGTACGATCCTAACCGCAGCGCCCGCATCGCCCTCATCCAGTACGAGGACGGCCTCAAGAGCTACATCATCGCCCCCAACGGCCTCAAGGTGGGCCAGGTGGTGGAGAGTGGCCCCGCCGCTTCCCCGGATATGGGCAACTGCCTCCCGCTTGCCAACATTCCCGTTGGTACCCTTATCCACGCCATCGAGCTTCGGCCCGGCCAGGGCGCCGCAATGGCCCGCAGCGCCGGTACTTATGCCCAGCTCGCTGCCCGCGAAGGCAAGTACGCCATCCTGCGCCTCCCTTCGGGTGAGACCCGCATGGTGCCCGTGGCCTGCCGCGCTACCGTGGGTACGGTTTCCAACCCGGACCATAATCTGGAATCCGACGGTAAAGCCGGCCGCACCCGCCATCAGGGTCGCCGCCCGCACAACCGCGGTGTTGTCATGAACCCCCACGATCACCCCATGGGTGGTGGTGAAGGCCGTGCTTCCGGTGGACATCCGCGTTCCCGTAAGGGTCTGCCCGCCAAGGGCTACAAGACCCGCAACCCGAAGGCTGTGTCCAACAAGTTCATCATTGAAAGACGTAAGAAATAACGGAATAAACTAACAGATTATGAGTCG
>CADAJF010000051.1 GCA_902788175.1 uncultured Bacteroidia bacterium | reverse complement strand
TGCGGCCATCGTAGCTGTAAGGCTTGTGCTCGTCCTTGTACTCGATGTCCGTGGCGGCGGTGATGACACCACCGTTGGCAGCGGTAGCGGCGATGGAACGGGCGTCCATCAGGGCTACCATGGAAATCTGGCCCTGACCGGGCTTGGAACCTTCGCGGTTGGGGAAGTTGCGGGTGGTGTGGCGGATGGACAGGCCGTTGTTGGACGGAACGTCACCGGCACCGAAGCAAGGGCCGCAGAAAGCGGGCTTGATCACCACGCCGGCCTCCAGGAGTTCCTCGGCGATGTGGTTGCGGGTGGTGGCCAGATACACGGGCGTGCTCTGGGGATAAGCGCTCATGGTAAAGTAGTCGTTGCCGATGGACTTGCCCTTGAGGATGGTGGCAGCCTCGCTGAGGTTGTCATAGGTACCGCCGGAGCAGCCGGCGATGATGCCCTGGTCTGCATAGACCTTGCCATCCTTGATCTTGGACATCAGGTCCGGATGTACCTTCTCGCCGAAACGCTTCTTGGTGTCTTCCTCGATGGCCTTGAGCACTTTTTCAGGGTTGGCCTGGAGCTCGTGGATGGAGACGGCGTTGGACGGGTGGTAAGGAAGGGCGATCATGCTCTCCTGCTTGGAGAGGTCGATGGTGATCATCGAGTCGTAGTAGGCGACCTTGCCGGGCTGGAGCTCCTTGTAAGCCTCAGGACGGCCGTGCATCTCGAAGTAGTTCTTGACTTCCTCGTCGGTGACCCAGATGGAGGAGAGGCAGGTGGTTTCGGTGGTCATGACATCCACGCCGTTGCGGAAGTCGATGGGCAGCTCTTTCACGCCGGGGCCGGCAAATTCCAGCACCTTGTTTTTCACGAAACCGCTCTCGAAAACGGCCTTCACCAGGGAAATGGCTACATCGTGCGGGCCGATACCCCTGCGGGGCTTGCCTTCCAGCCATACCAGCACTACCTCGGGGGCGTTGATGTCCCAGGTGTTCTTGAGGAGCTGCTTCACCAGCTCGCCGCCGCCTTCGCCGACACCCATGTTACCCAGGGAGCCATAGCGGGTGTGGGAGTCGGAGCCCAGGATCATGTTGCCGCAGGCGGTGAGGGCCTCGCGGGCATACTGGTGGATAACCGCCTGGTTGGCAGGCACATAGATGCCACCGTACTTCTTGGCGGCAGAGAGGCCGAAGACATGGTCGTCCTCGTTGATGGTGCCGCCCACTGCGCACAGGGAGTTGTGGCAGTTGGTCATGGCGTAAGGCAGCGGGAAGGTTTCCAGGCCGCTGGCGCGGGCCGTCTGGATGATACCCACATAGGTGATGTCATGGGAAACCATGGCATCAAAGCGGATACGCAGTTTCTTCCCCTTGGAACCGTCCACGTCATGGGCGCGGAGGATCTGATAGGCAATGGTGTTTTCGCGGGCCTCGTCCGGGCTCAGCGCGGCTTCGGAGGCCACTTTCTGGCCGTCCAGCAGATACACACCGTGAGGAATCAATTCTACCATAAGTGCTTTGTTTGGTTTGAGTTATTAGTTAAAGAGTGAATAAGTCAGTATAGTAAGAGCCAGCATGTCTGCGGCGCCGCCGGGGGAAATGCCCTCCGCGGCATAACGCTCGCATAGCTGCTGCAGTTGAGTGTTGTCTGCCTGGCCGCTCACAAGGGCGGCGGCTTCGCGCCTGACCTGCTGCGCACGCTCTGCTCCAGCGCGGTGCAGCACGCAGGTATCGTCCAGGGTGGAGATGATCCTGAGGAGCGTTCCGCGGGCATCACGGGTTTCGCTGTAGTAAGGCAGCCAGTCCTCGAAGAGTTCACGGTAGCCGCCAAGGGCTATGGCACGGGCACCGGCACTGCGGTTGTTGCCGCAGATCTGGGCGGCCAGGTCTGCCATCCTGGCGCTGTCTGCGCAGGCGTTGAGGGCCAGTCCCAGGCTGAAGATGGCCCCGCGGTGGGTGTTCACCCCGCCGGTTGCCTCCATCATGGCTTTCTCTGCCTCCATCCCGAGTTCCTTCAGCTCCCCGGCCGACTGGGCAAGGGCTATCCTGGACCAGAAAGGCCGCAGGGCGCGGATAGAGCGCTGCATAAGGGCGTAATCCATATCCTTATGGGCGCCGTTGGAATCCGGGCCCACCAGGCCGGGTTTGAGGGGGAGGTCCAGTTCGGCCTGAAGCGCCCGCTGGGCCAGATGGGCCCGAAGATAGGGCCAGGTGCTCTCAGGCGTAAGGGCGGCGGCCGCAAAGAAGGAACCCCCGTCCAGGGCTTTCCTTACAGCGGAAGCCGAGACCACGGCACCATCCTGCTCCAGGCGGGGAATCTCCACCACCTGCGGCAAGACTTCCTTCATAAGGGCGTTGTAGCGTGCGGTGAGTTTGTCGGCGGGTTCCGTGCCCACAAAACGGACCTGAGCATCCAGCGCCGGGGCAATGTGCCGGGCAAAAAGGTCCAGGTCCAGGCGCATCTGCATCTCAGAAGCATCTGAAAGGTCTTTCAGGAAATAGGTAGGGAAAGTGGCGGCCGATATCTGGTACTCCGATCCATCGGCCACGATGCAGCCCTCAGGCGCTCCTTCGCGGATCATCTGCAGGCGCTCCTTGTACGGGAAAGCGGACAGGTCTTCCTTGACAGGCAGAACGAAGAGGGTATCCACCTGAGTGGAAGCCTCCTGCAGGAGATAGCGGTGACCCAGCGTAAAGGGATTGGCGTTCATCACCACCACGCCGCAGCGGCCCTTGCGGGGAAGGCTGCGAAGATAGGTGCAGTACTGCTCCAGTCCCCTGCCGTTCTCCATCAGGATGGCCTGCGGGGAGGTGGCCAGCTCGTGGAAGCCCAGGCTCTCGAAAACCGCCTGGTTCTCCGGCTTGGTGAACACCTTGAGGCAGGTGATACCTGCAGCAGCGGCCTGCGCCAGGAGGTGCGAGAGCAGCGGAGCGGCCAGGCCTTCCGAGCGCGCAGCCTCCGACACCGCCACACCTTTAATGACGTCACGGTACAGTCCTGCTCCGGCCAGGATGTCTCCCTGGCTGTTTTGGATGGTGTAATACGAATCAAGTGCTTCCATTCTGAGGCCGTTGCCCGAGAGGAAGCGCTCCACTTTAGCGTGGAAATACGGAGACGACAGAGGTATCTCCTGTATGTTCAGATTTGTGTATGTTTCCATTATCCCACAGGCTTCCCAATACTCCCGGTTTGACCTGCAAAACAATTGCGCTGCGAATGTAATGATTTATTACAAGATTCCCAACAATTTGTGATAAATTATTGCAAATTTTCTTGAAAAAAGTTTAATCCGCCAGGGAAAAGGCAGCTACCAGTTCCTCTATCCGCTCCAGCAGCTGGGCGGTGGTATGGCTCCTGGCCCGCATGCAGTAGCGGACCTGCTCCCCGCAAAGCAGGCAGCGGCGGGGCGGCAGGCCCAGGACGCTGCGGTCCACGCCCACTACGTCTATGTCCATCAGGCGGCCAAGGGGATGCGTATCCTCTATCTCGCAGCACAGCCTTTTCACCACAAGCGGAGGCAGCGGGACGGCCAGATAGGCCTCATAGCCCGTTTCCAAGTCCTTCACCTGCACGTGTTTAAGTACGCTGCCAAACTTGTCCAGCAGCGCGGCCATGCCGGCACCGCCTATCAGGAGCGAAGTGCGGTTGCGCTTCACCGCCCCGGGTAACTGGACGGTGAAGCACACCAACGCACAGGATGGGAATGTTTCCAGTAACTCCTGCTGGTGGGCGGCACGGCGGTCCCGGCTCTCCAGCAGTTGTTCCAAAGTAATCACCCTACTATATTATAGATCTTGTCCAGGACAGAGCCGTCGCGGTTCATCACCACGCCCACCACTTTGTCGCCGAAGGGCAGCGGATCCGGCGTGCCGATAATGGAAGAAGCCTTGGCGGCCAGTTCCTTGATGGGCACTACCTTCAGGCCGGCGGCCTTGAGTTTCTGAGCAATCTCCGGACGGCCGGGGTTCACGGCAATGCCGTACTCGGTTACCACCACGTCCACGGACTTGCCGGGGGTGATGAGGGTGGTCACCTTGGGTACAACGCAGGGGATGCGGCCGCGGAGCAGCGGGCACACGATGATGCTGAGGGCACTGTCTGCCGCAGTATCCTGGTGGCCGCCGATGGCACCGCGGATGATACCGTCCGAGCCTACCAGCACGTTCACGTTGAAGTCCGTGTCCACCTCCAGGGCGCTCAGGATCACAATGTCCAGGGCATGGGTGGCAGAGCCCAGGTGCTGCCCGGAGGCATACTCCACGGCAGAGACTTCCTGGTGCAGCGGGTCCTTGGCGATAGACTCTGCCGCCACCTTGTCAAAGGACTGGACGTCAATGAGTTTGCCAATCAGGCCTTCCTCATGCAGCTTGACCATGTGGGCCGTGATGCCGCCCAGGGCAAAACTGGCCTTGATACCGCGCTGGATCATTTCCTCGCGGATGTACTTGACGGCAGCCAGGGAAGCGCCGCCGGTACCGGTCTGGATGCTGAAACCGTCCTGGAACAGGCCGGAATTGATGATGACCTTGGCAGCCTGCTGGGCCAGCAGGATGTCGCGGGGGTTCTTGGAGTCGCGGATGGCGCCGGCGGCAATCTTGGAGCTGTCGCCAACGCTGTCTACCACTACTACAGACTCCACGTCTGCAGCGGAGATGCTGTGCGGCATGTTGGGGTAGGCTACGAGGTCGTCGGTGATGACCACCACGTGGGAGGCATAGCGGGCATCCGGCAGGGCGTAACCCAGGGAGCCGCAGATGGACTTTGCGTTTTCCGAACGCGGAACACCGCAGGCATTGCCCAGCTCGTCGCAGGCCGAAGCACCCAGGAAAGCCACGTCAATCTTCAGTTCGCCGCTGGCGATGGCGCTGCCGCGGCCACCGTGGGAGCGGAAGACCACAGGCTCGCTCATCAGGCCACGGGAGATGGCATCGGCCAGTTCTCCGCGAAGACCGGAGGTGTTGATGGCGGTGATGACACCGTTCTTGATGTGTTCGATCAGCGGTTTGTGCACGTCCGAAAGGCTGGAAGCAGCCAGTTTCAGATCCTTGAAGCCCATGGCAGCCAGTTTGTCCACCACCAGGTTCACCACTTTGTCGCCACCACGGAAATGGTGGTGGAAGCTGATGGTCATGCCATCACGCAGTCCGGAGCGCTCGATGGCCTGCTCCAGCGTTACTACCTTAGTATTTCTCATAGCACTTCCTCCTTGTCAATTACACCGGCGGCTACGGCCAGGGCGATGGTACGCTCTGCGCGGAGCACAACCGGACGGTCCACCATTTTTCCGTTCAGGGAAATCACACCGGAACCCTTGGCCTGGGCCTCCTTGATGGCGGCCACCACGGCGCGAGCCTTGGTGATTTCTTTCTCCGACGGGGTAAAGACGCTGTTCACAATCTCGATCTGACGGGGGTTGATGATGGATTTTCCGTCAAAGCCCAGAGTCTTGATCAGTTCCACTTCCTTGCGGAAGGTTTCCATGTCGTCCATGTTGCTGTACACCGTGTCGAAGCAGGCGATGCCGGCGGCACGGGCAGCCACCACGATGGTTTCGCGGGCCAGGAGCAGCTCTGCACCGCCCGGCGTGCGGTTGGTCTTGAGGTTGGCGGAATAGTCCTCTGCACCCAGGGCGATACCCATCATGCGGGTGCTGGCGGTGGCAATCTCATAGGCATTCACGATACCCAGGGCGCTCTCGATGGCGGCCATGATGCGGGTCTCCCCCACCCGGCCAAGCTCGGTTTCCACCTTAAGGATTTCGGCTTCCAGCTCTTTCACTTCCTGAGCGGTTTCCGTCTTGGGCATGCGGATTACGTGTACGCCGGCCTTTACCATGGCCTCCACGTCCTTCTTGCCGTAGGGGGTATTGAGCGGGTTGATGCGGACCACCATCTCGGTGGTGCCGTAGTCGATAGTCTTGAGGGCGTTGTACACCAGCAGGCGGGCAGCGTCCTTCTCTGCCATGGTCACGGAGTCTTCCAGGTCCAGCATAATGCTGTCCGGGCCGTAGATGTGGGCATCGGCCATCATTCCGGGGTTGTTGCCCGGAACGAACATCATGGTTCTTCTTAGTCTTTCCATACGTCTTTTCCAGTTGCCCGGACTGCAGCGGCGGTTACGCGCGCCCGGATGGTACAATCCAACGCCCCTTTGTCAATGGCCTGTACGTGGGCGTCCTTCACGCCCAGGCCTTCCAGGGTTTCAGTGATGACGGCTTTGATCTGCCGCCCGAACTGGGCCGCGACGGAGCTCTGCAAGTCCACTTGCA
>CADAJF010000050.1 GCA_902788175.1 uncultured Bacteroidia bacterium | reverse complement strand
CCGTATGCGAGCCGATAATCTTGATGGTGTTCTTGTTGGCACCCACGGTACCGTCCGAGCCCTAGCCATAGAACTTGCACTCGGTGGTACCGGGCTTCACGATGGAAACTTCGCTCTTGATGGGCAGGGACTTGAAGGTGACGTCGTCTACGATACCGATGGTGAAGTCTGCCTTGGGCTCCCTGGCGTCCAGGTTGTCAAACACGGCCACAATCTGGGCGGGGGTGGTGTCCTTGGAGGACAGGCCATAACGGCCGCCGATGATGAGCATGTTGTCCTTACCCTGGAAGAGGGCCTTCACATCCGTGAAGAGGGGTTCGCCGATAGCACCGGGCTCCTTGGTGCGGTCCAGGACCGCGATGCGGCGGACGCTCTTGGGGAGCACGGAGAAGAAGTATTTCTCGCTGAAGGGCCTGTAAAGGTGACAGGTGATGAGGCCGTACTTGCGGCCGCGGCCGGCGAGGTAATCGATGGTTTCCTTGATGGTCTCCGTGACGGAACCCATGGCCACGATGATATTCTCCGCGGTAGGGTCTCCGTAATACTCGAAGGGCCGATAGCTGCGTCCGGTGAGCTCCGTGATCTCTCCCATGTAGCGGGCTACGATGTCCGGAACGGCGTCATAGTACTGGTTGCGGGTTTCCACGGCCTGGAAATAGACGTCTCCGTTCTGGGCGGTACCGCGGGTGACGGGGGCGTCCGGGTTCAGGGCGCGCTCGCGGAACTTGGCGAGGGCCTTGGTGGAAACCATATCGCGGAGGGCTTCCTCGTCCAGGGCTTCGATCTTCTGGATCTCATGGCTGGTGCGGAAGCCGTCGAAGAAGTGCAGGAAAGGCAGGCTGCTCTTGATGGAGCTCAGGTGTGCCACGGCGGCCAGGTCCTGGGCTTCCTGGACACTGCCGGAAGCCAGCATGCAGAAACCGGTCTGGCGGCAAGCCATCACGTCCTGGTGGTCGCCG
Source organism: uncultured Bacteroidia bacterium (assembly GCA_902788175.1). Taxonomy (GTDB): domain Bacteria; phylum Bacteroidota; class Bacteroidia; order Bacteroidales; family UBA932; genus Cryptobacteroides. The sequence continues at coordinate 5,708 of CADAJF010000050.1, read as the reverse complement.
AAGATGGAGAGGGCGTGGCTGGCCAGGGCGCGGGCGCTCACGTGGAACACGGTGGGCAGCATTTCGCCGGCAATCTTGTACATGTTGGGTATCATCAGGAGGAGGCCCTGGGAAGCGGTGAAGGTGCTGGTAAGGGCACCACCCTGGAGGGAGCCGTGTACGGCACCGGCGGCGCCGGCCTCGCTCTGCATCTCCGTCACTTTGACAGTTTCGCCCCAGAGGTTCTTTTTGCCGTGGGCGGCCCACTCGTCGATATTCTCGGCCATAGTGGAGGACGGGGTGATGGGATAGATGGCTGCATGCTCGCTGAACAGATACGCAATGTTCGAGGCGGCATAGTTACCATCACAGGTGATGAATTTCTTTTCTTTTGCCATAATAGTTTAATGTGGTTAATATTATTGTTTTCCTTCTATTTCAATCTGGGCTTCCGCTCCGGCGATGCGCTTTACAAGGCCCTGCAGGACCGTTCCGGGGCCCAGCTCCACAAAGTGGGTGGCACCGTCGGAGAGCATGTTCCCGATGCTTTGCGTCCAGCGGACGGGGGAAGTGAGCTGCTGCAGGAGATGGGCTTTGATCAGCGCCGGGTCCGTGGCGGGCAGGCCGTCCACGTTCTGGTAGATGGGGCAGCGGGGCGCCTGGAAGGGCGTAGCCTCTATGGCCGCGGCCAGCTGCTCCCTGGCGGGCTCCATCAGGGGGGAGTGGAAGGCACCGTGGACGGGCAGTTTCAGGGCGCGCTTGGCGCCGGCGGCCTTGAGCTGGGCGCAGGCCTCCTCCACGGCCGCTTCCTCTCCGGAAATGACTACCTGGCCGGGAGCGTTGTAATTGGCGGGCACTACGCCGGGGATGCCGGCGCAGATTTCCTCGATGGTGGCATCCGGGAGGTTGATGACCGCCGCCATGGCGCCGGGCTGCCTTTCGCAGCACTCATGCATGGCCTGGGCGCGGAGGGCAACCAGCCTGAGGCCGTCCTCAAAGCTCAGGGCTCCGGCGGCAACCAGGGCGCTGAACTCTCCCAGGGAGTGGCCGGCCACCATGTCGGGGGCTTGGGCCTGGCTCTGGGCCAGCAGTACGCTGTGCAGGAAAATGGCCGGCTGGGTGACACGGGTGGCCTTCAGGTCTTCCGCTTCTCCTTCGAACATGATGTCCGTGAGGCGGAAGCCCAGGATTTCGTTGGCCCGTTCCATCTGCTCCTTGCAGGAGGGGTACAATTCCAGGGCCATTCCGGGAGCCTGGGAACCCTGTCCGGGGAAGATATATGCTAGTGACATTTCTTCGGTTCTTTATAAGTCCACAAATATAGTCATTAATTTTCGGATTAGTAAATTTATCTTCTATCTTTGTGCGCAGGAACGTGGACAGGCTTCCCAGCGCTCGTTTTTGGATTTTAAATTTTTTTAATTTATATTTGTTGGCAGTAGAAATAGAGGAAAACCCATGAAGCCCTTTACTATCAGCGTGGCAACGGAGCAGCACCGGAAGTATGCCCAGGAGGTCTCCGATGCCCTGGCAGAGGCAGCCAAAGGCCGGGGAACCGGCCTGGCGCAGCGCAGTGCTGCGTACATCGACGAGAAAATTTCGCAGGGGAAGGCTGTGATTGCCCTTTACAAGGAGGAACTGGCCGGTTTCTGCTACGTGGAATCCTGGGAGCATGAGCGTTATGTCGCCACTTCCGGCCTTATCGTGAAGCCGCAGTTCCGCGGCCACTCCCTGGCCAAGGCCATCAAGAAAGAGGCCTTCCACCTGGCCCGAAGGCTTTTCCCGGGGGCCAAGATGTTTGGCCTTACCACGTCCCTTGCCGTGATGCGCATCAACTCGGAGCTGGGCTTCGTGCCGGTTACTTTCGTAGAACTCACCTCGGATACGGAATTCTGGAAAGGATGCGAGGATTGCCAATATTACGATGTCCTGGAGCGCAGCGGTTACAAGAACTGCCTGTGCACGGGCATGTTGTTTGACCCTACACCCAAGCAAAAAGAATGGAAAAGAAAAAAGTCGTCGTCGCTTTCTCTGGAGGACTGGACACCTCCTACGCAGTAATGTACCTTGCCCGGGAAAAGGGCTACGCCGTATATGCCGCCTGCGCGGATACCGGCGGATTCACCCCGGAGCAGCTGCAGGCCAACCGCGAAAGGGCGCTTGCGCTGGGCGCGGAGAGTTACGTTACGCTGGACGTGAAGGAGGAATATTACCGCCGGAGCATCCGCTATATGGTGTTCGGCAATGTCCTTCGCTGCGGGACGTATCCCATCTCGGTCTCCAGCGAGCGCATTTTCCAGGCCACCGCCATTGCCCGCTACGCCAAGGAGATTGGGGCCGTAGCCATCGCGCACGGCTCTACCGGTGCCGGCAATGACCAGGTGCGCTTTGACATGACCTTCGCCACCCTGTGCCCGGAGATGGAAATCATCACCCTTACCAGGGACCTGGGCCTGTCCCGCCAGCAGGAGTGCGATTACCTGGCCTCCGGCGGCTTCACTGCAGATTTCAAGAAGCTCAAGTACTCCTATAATATCGGCCTCTGGGGCACTTCCGTCTGTGGTGGAGAGCTCCTGGACAGCCGCCTGGGCCTGCCGGAAGAAGCCTGGCTCAAGCCCCTTACCAAAAGCGGCGGCATGGAGGTCACGCTGGGCTTTGAAAAGGGAGAACTGACAGCCGTTTGTGGCAAGCCCTTGCCGGGCGTAGAGGCCATCCAGACGCTGGAAAAGCTGCTGGAAGGCTACGGCCTGGGCCGGGACATCCATGTGGGAGACACCATTATCGGCATCAAGGGCCGGGTGGGCTTCGAGGCCGCCGCGCCCATGGTGATCCTTGCCGCGCACAAGTACCTGGAAAAGTTCACTCTAAGCAAGTGGCAGCAGTACTGGAAAGAGCAGCTGGGCAACTGGTACGGGATGTTCCTTCATGAGAGCCAGTATCTGGAGCCCGTGATGCGGGACATAGAGCGCTTCCTGGAAAGCAGCCAGCGCCACGTGACGGGAACGGTGACGGTAAGCGTCTCGCCCCTGCACTTTGCCTGCACAGGCGTGGACAGCCCCTTCGACCTTGTCAATTCCCCGCTGGGAGAATACGGGGAGGGTCATAAGGGCTGGAGCCCGGAAGATGCCAAGGGCTTTATCCGCCTGCTGGAGAACCCGCTCAAACTCTATTACGGCCGCCACCCGGAAGAATTGGAATAGATGGTGGAGTCCCTCCTCAAAAGCCTTGTCTGCATTCCCTCTTTCAGCCGGGAAGAGGCCGCCGTGGCGGATTACCTTCAGGGGTGGCTCCGTGAACAGGGACTGCAGCCTTTCCGCAGGGGAAACAACCTCTGGTGCGTCAAGGGCAGCGGTCCGGCCATCCTGCTGGATGCCCACATGGATACGGTAAAACCGGCCGTCAGCTGGGAAACGGACCCCTTTACCCCCCTTGTGGAAGGGGAGCGCCTGACAGGCCTGGGTGCCAACGACGACGGCGGCAGCCTGGTGGCCCTGACGCTGGCTTTCCTGCAGGCCCGTCCCCAAAAGCATAGCCTGGTGCTGTCCCTCAGCGCAGAGGAAGAGGTGAGCGGCGCCGGCGGCCTGGAAAGCGTACTTCCCAAGATGGAAGCGGCTGTAGGGCCGTTTTCGTGCGGCATCATCGGCGAACCTACCGGCCTGAAGATGGCCGTGGCGGAAAGAGGGCTGATGGTGCTGGACTGCACGGTGGAGGGGGTATCGGCCCATGCGGCCAGCGGGGAAGGCGTGAATGCCATTGCCGGGGCGCTGGAAGACATCCGCTGGTTCTTTGAGCACGGGATGCAGGTGACGCAGATAGCGGCGGGCCTGCAGCACAATATCATCCCGGACCGCTGCACCTTTGTGGTGGATGTCCGGACAGAAGGGGATAACCGGAAGGTGCTGGAAGAGATAAGCCGGAGCGTCAGTTGCCACGTGAAGCCCCGCTCCACCCGGCTCAGCGGCAGCCGTATCCCTGCAGACCATCCTCTGGTGGCGGCCGGGAGAGCTGTCGGCCTGGAAACTTATGCTTCGCCCACGCTTTCCAATCAGGCGCTCTGCCCTTTCCCTACCATCAAATTGGGCCCCGGGGAGAGTGCCCGCTCGCACAAGGCAGGGGAGTACATCCTCTTTTCAGAGGTGGAGCGTGCCGTCCAAATCTATCTTCAACTACTACAAGCCTATGAAAATCTGGGATAAAGGTTTTGAAAACGATGCTGCCGTAGATGCCTTCACCGTGGGCCGCGACAAAGAGCTGGACCTGCTGCTGGCCCCCTTCGACATAGAAGGGACCATCGCCCACATTACCATGCTCAAGGAGGTGGGCCTTCTCTCCGGGGAAGACTATGAAAGCCTGCTTCCCGCCCTGCAAAAACTGCACGCCGATGCCCTGGAAGGCCGTTTTACCATCAGCGGGGAAGACGTCCACTCAGAGGTGGAGGAACGCCTGGGACCGCTGGGCAAGAAGGTGCATACGGGCCGTTCCCGCAATGACCAGGTGGCCTTGGATATCAAGCTGTTTACCCGCCACCGCCTGGGCTGCACCAAGGAAAAGGTGCAGGCGCTTTTTACCATCCTCATGGACCGCGCCAGGGAGCTGAAGGATGTCCTGATGCCCGGCTATACCCATCTGCAGGTGGCCATGCCCTCTTCCTTCGGCCTGTGGCTCAGCGCCTACGCCGAATGCCTCTGCGACGACCTTCTCCTCCTGAAAGCCGCCTGGGAAATCAACGGGCGCAATCCGCTGGGATCGGCCGCAGGGTATGGCTCTTCCGCGCCCCTGGACCGTGAGCGCACCACGCAGTTGCTGCAGCTTCCCTCGCTGGCCGTCAATTCCATCTATGCCCAGATGGGCCGGGGCAGGAGCGAGCGCACCGTGGCTTACGCCTATTCCAGCGTGGCGGAAACCTTGGGCCGCCTGGCCACCGACTGCTGCCTTTTCACCAGCCAGAACTTCGGCTTTATCCACCTGCCGGATTCCTTCACCACCGGCTCCAGCATCATGCCGCAAAAGAAGAATCCGGACGTCTTTGAACTGGTGAGGGCCCGCTGCAACCTGCTGCAGGGCATTCCCAATGATATCAAGCTGCTTACCGCCAACCTCCCTTCCGGCTATTTCCGCGACATGCAGCTCCTTAAGGAGGTTTATCTGCCGCTCTTTGACAACCTGGACGCCTGCCTGGACATCCTGATCCTGGCCCTGCCGCGAATGACGGTGGAAAAGGACCTGATGGACAATCCGCTCTATGCCCAGGCCCTGTGCGTGGAGGAAGTGAACCGCCTGGTGGGCACCGGCGTTCCGTTCCGCGATGCTTACCGTCAGGTGGGAAAGGCTGTTCAGGAAGGCACCTTCCTTTTCGAAGGCCAGCTGGAGCGCACGCACATAGGCTCTTCCGGAAACCTGTGCCTGGAGATGATTCAGGAGCGTTTCCGCACCCTCTATGAAAGTTTTTAGCTAACACTGATACTCTATGACCAGGAAGAAAATCTTTTCCCTCCTGACGGCGCTCCTCCTTGGATGCACGCTGCTTTCTGCCCAGCAGTACGACGTACTGGACAAGGTGAGGGCCGATGTCCGCAAATCTTGGGGTATGGAAGGCCCGTACAGGCTGGAAGAAATGGACGTTCCCAGCAAGCCCCCCAAGGGCTACAAGCCTTTCTATATCAGCCACTATGGCCGCCACGGTTCCCGCTACTGCTGGAGCGCCAAAACCTATTCGCTCCTGGCCGATG
>CADAJF010000049.1 GCA_902788175.1 uncultured Bacteroidia bacterium | reverse complement strand
CTACCTGGAGGGCCTGGAAGGCACCGACTACATAGCCAACGGCGATATGGCCACCCTGGTGTGGATACGCCACTTCGAGGAGCGCTACGGCCTGCAGTTTGCCCAGGCCTGCCTCTGCTTCCCCGACTACAACTACCAGGAAGTGGAGATGAAGGTGCTGCTGGACACGCTGGAGAGCGACTCCCCGGCCCTTCCCTATGAACAAGCCCAGGCGCTGTACCAGGGTGTGGCGGCAGACTATGCCCACCTCTCCACCAAGAAAAAACGCTACCAGGCTGTCCGGGAAGACCCTTTCTTCAACGCCCTGCAGCTCAAGTACGCCCATGCCGTAACCTGCCACAAGGCCCAGGGAGGCCAGTGGAAATGCGTTTTCATAGACAATCCCTTCTGGCAGGAGCCCCTGCAGGAAGAGGACCTGAAGTGGCTTTATACGGCGCTCACCCGGGCAGTGGAGAAAGTATATCTGGTCAATTTTCAGGAGGTTTATTTTTAAAAATTTCTTTATTCTCTTGTGTATTTGATAAATTATTTATAAATTCGCCTCGTCAAAATAATTTATCCTATGAGAGAGACCTTCCTGGAGAGGAAAGACAACAAGAACTCCATCCTTAAAAAGAACATCCTTTATCTTTGCATCGAGCACGGCGAACACAGCATCGCTGCCATCAGCGAAGCCATCGGTGCTTCCGTCCCCACCGCCACAAAACTCATCGGCGAGCTTATCGACGAAGGTTTTATGGCCGACATGGGCAAATCCGGCACCTCCGGCGGGCGCCGTCCCTCCATCTACGGTCTCAATCCGGAAGTGGGCTACTTCCTGGGCATCAATGTGGGGCTCCAGCACGTAAGCGCCGCCGTCACGGATTTCAAGGGAGGCCTCATCAGCTACCTGGACGAGATTCCCTTCGAGCTCAAGGCCACCAAGGAATGCGCCCATGAGGCGGCCGCCCTTATCCGGGAACGCGTAGAGCAAAGCGGCTTTGACTGGAACAAGATCATGGGCCTGGGCGTAAGCCTTCCGGGCCGCGTGAACCCGGTCACCGGCTACAGCAACAACTACCCCCTCATAGACAGCAACCGCACCATCAGCCACCTGCTGGAGGAAGACCTGGGCGTGCACGTGGTCTTGGAGAATGACTCCCGCGCCATGACTTACGGCGAATACCTGGGCGGCGGCCTCAAGGAGAAGAACATGCTCTTCGTGAACGTGAGCTGGGGCCTGGGAATGGGTATGATCCTGAGCGGCCACCTTTACTACGGCACTTCCGGCTACAGCGGAGAGTTCGGGCACTTCCCCCTCCTGGACAACGGCCAGATGTGCCGGTGCGGGAAAATCGGCTGCCTGGAAACCGAGGTCTCCGGCAGCGCCCTGGTGCGGATGATCGGCGAGCAACTGAACCAGGGGCGTCCTTCCTCCCTGTCCAGCATTTACCGCAGCACCGGGACAGTGAGCCTGGAAGACATCTTCCGCGCCATCAAGCAGGAAGATATCCTGGCCATCGAAACGGTGGAGAAGATGGGCACCAACCTGGGCAAGGGCCTTGCCGGCCTTATCAATATCTTCAACCCGGAACTGGTGATGATTGGCGGCAAGGTAGCCGTGGCGTCCGGTGATTTCCTGCTGCTGCCCATCCGCTCGGCCGTCAAGCGGCACGTGCTCAATATCGCCCACCAGGACACCTCCCTCAAGATGACGCAGCTCAAGGAGAAGGCCGCCCCCTTCGGCGCAGCCCTCCTGGTGCGCGGCCGCATGCTGGGAATTTTGTAGAATCTGTAGAAAAGATTAATTTTGCAGGATAAAAGCAAATAACCTTTTCTACAAACATGCCACAAATATCGCAGCGCGGCACCGAAATGCCGTCCTCCCCTATCCGGAAGCTTGCCCCCCTGGCCGCCCAGGCCAAGAAAGAGGGCGTGAAAGTGTATCACCTGAACATCGGCCAGCCGGATCTTCCCACTCCGCAGCAGGCCCTGGATGCCCTGAAGGACATTGACCGTAAAACGCTGGAATACAGCCCCTCGGAGGGTTATCCCTTCCTGCGGGAAAAACTGGCGGCCTACTACCACAAGGTGGGACTGAAGGACATCACGGAAAACGACATCATCGTTACCAGCGGCGGCTCGGAGGCCCTTCTTTTCGCCTTCTTCTCCTGCATGAACCCCGGCGACGAGATGATCATGGTGGAGCCCGGCTACGCCAACTACATTTCCTTCGCCGCCACGGCGGGCGTGAAGGTAGTGAGCATCACCTCCAAGATCGAGGACGGCTTTGCCCTGCCTTCCATGGAGGCTTTTGAGCAGGCCATTACGCCCCGTACCAAGGCCATCCTGCTGTGCAATCCCAACAACCCCACGGGCTACGTCTATTCCGCGGCAGAGCTGGAGCAGCTGCGCCAGCTGGTTCTCAAATATGACCTCTACCTTATTGCCGACGAAGTTTACCGGGAATTCACCTACGGAGCAGAGCCTTCCATCAGCGCCATGAGCCTGGGTATTCCGGAGAACGTGATTCTGGTAGATTCCGTGAGCAAGCGCTACTCGGAGTGCGGTATCCGCATTGGCATGCTGGTCACCCACAACCGCCAGGTGTACCAGACGGTGATGAAGTTTGCCCAGGCCCGCCTGAGCCCGCCCCTGCTGGGCCAAATAGTGGCCGCCGCCTCCATCGAGGGAACGGAAGCCTATTCCAAGGAGTGCTATGAGGAGTACAAGGCCCGCCGGGACTTCTTCATCAAGGGACTCAACGAGATTCCGGGGGTGTTCTCCCCCATGCCCAACGGTGCTTTCTATACCGTGGCCAATCTGCCCGTAGAGGACGCAGAAGACTTCTGCAAGTGGTGCCTCACGGACTTCCGCCTGGACGGGGAAACCTTCATGGTGGCCCCCGCCGCCGGCTTCTACCGCCATCCGGAAATGGGCCGTCACCAGGTGCGCATGGCCTATGTACTGAAAAAAGAGGACCTGGCACGCTGCCTGGTCCTCCTCAGGGAAGCCTTAAAGGCCTATAACGCCCGTTAGGCGCGCGTAAGCCTCTCTATCAGCTCGTCACCCAGCGCCTGTTTGGCGCGGATGTGATCCAGTACAGCCGTAACAAAGGCATTGGACTCAAAATCTCCCCGAACTTCGGAGAAGTCCTGTGCCTTTTCTGTTTTGCTGCCATCGGCCCCGAAACCTGTCATGGAGGCCAGGTTGAACTCCTTGCGGGCATCCTCATAGAGATCCCTGTCAAGGCCGATCACGGCCTCTTCCCAGCGCCGGACGATATCCGTCACCTGGGCGGCGGTAATCTCCTGCAGCGGATAGCCAAAGAACTCTGCGAATTTGTCGTAGGCCCAGGTCCACTCGTACTCGTAATAGGCCGCGTGCAGCTGCCGGAAAGCATCGGAGAAAGCTTCCAGCGTCTCTATACCGGCTTCCATCCTGTCCAGCAGCTCATCGATCAAGAGCTTGGGGGCGATAAGGCCGCTAAGGTCCACCCAGGGGCCCAATCCTTTCTCCGTAGTAGGCTTCAGGGCCTCACGAATTTGGGCGTCTGACGCCCCTGCAGGCAGGTTTTCCAGGCGTTTTATAATGGAATTGCCCAGGAACTTGGTGATGGCGGTCTGGTAGTACTTGATGCCGTTACGCAGGGAAGAATTGCGGATTTTGGTGCTGTGGTAGGAATAGATGTCCGAGAGTTCCCCGGAAGAATACTGCAGATTCTCCAGGAGTTTCACACCCTTGAACATTTTCTGGATGGTGTAGGGGCTCAGGAGGTTGTAGTTGATGCTGTCCAGGCGGTCGGGGTCCTTGCGGGCATCGCGCTTGGGCCATTTCTGGGCATCGCGTACGGTTCCCACACTGCGCAGGTTCACGCCGGGCACCAGGTAGGTAGTATTCTGCTGCTCTATGAGATAGGAGAATGGCAGATTGGCGGTGTCCGAGTGCGTGACGTGACGGCCCATCACCAGCGAGAAAGCGCCCACTCGGGAAGGCCAGAGAATGTAGGAATCCGAGGCCGTTTTGGCCCCGCGCTCCAGGATGCCCTGGTGGATGGGACCCAGCTTGTACATGTGGTTGCTCTGGTTGGAGCCGCTGCCGGCATTCATGAAGGAGAACATGCCCGCTATCAGGAGCGTACTCTTGTGGTGCGTGACGGTGAAAGGACCGGCAAAGATGGCGCAGGCCTCTCCGTTCTCCCCCTGGCAGTTGCTGAAAAAGAGCGAATCGGAGGCACTGTAGCCATGTCCCAGGTGGCAGCACTGGCCCACGAAACAGCGCGTGAGGGTGGAGTTGTCTTCCACAGAGGAACCGCTGCAGATGATAAAATCGTCGGCGATCACGCCATGGCCGATACTTACGGGCGCGGTCATATTGCTGTTCACGCTGCCGTTGCGAAGACGGCTTGTTCCGCTCACCTGTGCGCCGTCGCCTATGCGTACGCCGTCCACCAGGCGCGTATTGCGGATGGTTACATGGTTGCCGATATACCCCCGGCTGGAACTATTCTCCTCTGCATAGCGGTCAATCAGGCTGCTCAGGCGCGCAATCAGGGCAGGACGGTGCCGATACATGGCCAGCACATAAGCCACCTGGGCGCTCAGGCGGTCGTAGATTTTCACTTCACGGCCGCCGGTCTCGTTCAGGACGGATACTTCCACGCCATTGCCGAAACGGCAGTTTCCTTCGGCAAAAATCAGGTCCACGTTCTCGATATAGGAGTCATGGCCTATATCGTAGTTGGCAATGTAGTCGGTGACGTTTTCCACCAGGGTATCGTCCCCTACCGTTACGTTGTGAAGGGTGGCATCGCGCAGACCGGAGTGCTTTTTCAAGCCTCCGGGCAGGATGAAGGCGGCCGAGAATCGCCCAAAACGAACATGCCCGGAGAAACGGACGTTGCGGATGTACTTGAGCGACTCCGGATGGGATGTTTCCACGGTGCTCCAATCTTCGGCCTTGCAGCCGCGGCTTTCCAGAAGTGCTATCTCTTCTGGCATCAAAGGTCTATAATGCATGTAATTGGTGGTTATTAGTTTCTATGTATAAAGGCCTCCGTTGACGGAAATGACTTCACCGTTGACATAGGAGGCTTCGGCCGATGAGAGGAAGCCCACCACGGCGGCCACTTCCTCGGGCTCTCCAAAGCGGGCGGCTGGGATGTCCTTTTTGAGCGTGGACTCGTCCAGGCCTTCCACCATCTCCGTGCGGATAAAACCGGGGGCTACGGCGTTCACGGTCACTTTCTTGCGGGCCACTTCCTGGGCCAGGGCTTTGGTGGCGGCAATCAGGCCACCCTTGGCGGCGGAGTAATTGCACTGCCCCGGAAGGCCCTTGATACCGCTCAGGGAGGCCACATTCACTATGCGCCCGTACCTGTGTACCAGCATGGGCTGGAGAAGCGCACGGGTTACGTTGTACCAGCCGGAAAGGTTGGTATCCAGCACTTTATGCCAGTCCTGCGGATCCATCCAGATAAGAAGACCGTCCCGCCGGATGCCGGCGTTATTGACAAGGACCTCTATGTAGCTGTCCGGATGCGCTTCCTGCCAGGCAGTGATGGCGCTGCTCACGGCTTCTGGATTGGCCACGTCAAAGGGCATGAGCGCTCCGTGTCCTTCAATGAGGGCTAGCGTTTCCTTGGCCGCTGCCTCGTTGGAGACATAATTGATGAGCACTTCATAGCCCATCTGGTACAGCTTCTGGCAAATGGCCCTGCCGATACCCCGGCTGCCGCCGGTAACTAGTGCGTATCTCATGATTCAATGGTTTTACAAGTGTTATATGCCGTTATGGTGGTTCCAAGGATGCCGTGAAGCCCCAGGTTTTCTCCGCTTAGGAAAAACCAGGGAAGCGGGGTACGGGGAGCCACGAAATCTACGGCAGAATGCTTCCGGATGCCATATCCGTGGTTTTGACAAAGAAGGTAGCTTTGTACTTGCAGGCCAGGGAGGCGGCGGGAGGCTTTTTCTATCATCTGCTCCGGCTGCCCTTCTCCAAAGCAGAGCAGTTCCAGGATGCCGGTTTCCGGCTCTCCGAAGTGAAGCATCAGGTCTTCAAGGAAAATGGCGCCGCTTTGCCAAGGGACGCAGCCGGGTGCTGTCCGGCAATAAAGTGTAGTGATTCCGGGGCCAGTTTCCAGCTTCCTGAGCCGGTGTGCATAGGAGGGGCGAAGGTGGTCTTTCAAGAGCCCCAGGCTTTGCACGGGAGGCAGGCTGGAGATAACGACTGGTGCCTCGAAGCGCTCTCCGTCTTTGCATATAACCACCTGGTTTTCAATGCCCGTCACCTCCTTCCCACAGCGGATATCAAGGTCGGAGGCCAGGGCATCGACAAGGCATTGGCCTCCGCCTTTAAGGCGCCAGGTGCTTTGCTTGTAAGGGCCCAGGATGTGCTCCAGCTCATAGTCAGAGCCGCTGTTCAGGCGAAGGAAGGGAAAGCCTTCATCGGCTCCGGCGCGGTACCAGGGAAGTTCCATCAGGCCAAGGGGCCGGAAAAGCTTTTCCAGAGGCTCCCCGGGACCCAGTCCTCCTACGGAGTGAAAGCCTCGCTCGCACAGGGTGCCTTCCCAAAGGAAAGGGCGCAGAACGCCTCCGGGGGCATCATCGGCCTCCAGGAGAGTGACTTTCCAGCCCTTGCGGCGCAGGATTTGGCCGCAGAGCAGGCCACCCAGGCCGACACCCACTATGAGCGCCTTGTCAGACATTCCGGATGATAAGCGTGGAATTGGTGCCGCCAAAGCCGAAGGAATTGGAAAGGAAGGTATCGAAGCCCTGCTCGATGGTTTGTGCGGAAATCAGCAGGCGGGCCGAATCCTCGTCGGGGTGCTCGAAATTGATATTGCCGGCGATGAAGCCGCCTTTCATCATGAGGATGGAATAAATGACCTCCGAGGCACCTGCCATCCACATTTCATGGCCGGTCTGGCTTTTGGTAGAGGTGACGGGGACCGTTCTTTCTCCCAGGACGCGAACAAGGGCCTTGGCCTCGTTGGCATCTCCTACCAGGGTGGAAGTGGCATGTGCATTGACATAGCCTATCTCCTTCAGCTGCACGCCGGAGCGGCGGATGGCCATTTCCAGCGAACGGGCCGGGCCGTCCACATTGGGCGAGGAGATATGGTCTCCGTTGGAAGAGAAACCGTAGCCCAGGACCTCTGCCAGGATGGGGGCGCCGCGCCGAACAGCACTTTCATAGCTTTCCAGGATAACTGTGGCAGCACCGCCGCCGGGAACCAGGCCGTCGCGGTCCCGGTCAAAGGGACGGCTGGCCTTTTCCGGCTCCCCTTCCCGTGTAGAGAAAGCGGAAATGCCGTCAAATGAGCCGGTTGCAGCAGGATTCACCTCCTGTGCGCCACCGCAGACCACCATCTCCTCCAGGCCGTTCTGGATAAGCAGGGCACCCAGGCCGATGGCATGGGAACCGCTGGCACAGGCCCCGGAGACCGTGAGGTTGATGCCCTTGAGGCGGAAAATCACGCCCAGGTTCATGGTCACGGTGGAGTTCATGCTCTGGAAGATAGCACCGCTGCCACAGAGCATGGTATCTTTCTTTTCGATAATCTTGGCGATAGAGTTGTAAACGGCATCTGCCGTACTGTCGTTGCCATAAAGAAGGCCCACGTTGTGGCTGTCCAGGTAATCCTGGTCCACGCCGGCCTGACGGAGGGCATCACGGGTGGCACAATAGGCATATTGCGCAGGCTGGGGCATATAAACCCGCTGGGAGCGAGGCAGTTCTCCCTTCAGCTCCGGTTCTTTCACCAGGCTGGTGAGCCCGCTTCGGAAACCCATTTCCTTGCGCGCCGCATCCAGCACTATCCCCGATTTACCCTTGTACAGGGAATCCCTGACCTCCTCCAGGCTCACCCCCAGACAAGACCAGATTCCCATTCCCGTAATAACAACTCTATTCATGCTACAAAGATACAAAAAATATCGGGAGGGGGTAACGTGGGCAGATGTTCTTTGGTATATGGGCCGCAGGCCCATATACCAAAGAACCCCGAGGGTCGTTAGACCTTCGGGGTTCTCAAAGAACCGCAGCTACCTACTCTCCCACCTGGTGGGGCAGTACCATCGGCGATGGTGAGCTTAACTTCTCTGTTCGGAATGGGAAGAGGTGGTTCCTC
>CADAJF010000048.1 GCA_902788175.1 uncultured Bacteroidia bacterium | reverse complement strand
CATTCCGAACAGAGAAGTTAAGCTCACCATCGCCGATGGTACTGCCCCACCAGGTGGGAGAGTAGGTAGCTGCGGTTCTTTGGAATGCCGGACGTCATGTGACGCCCGGCATTCTTCATTTATAGCCGGTGGCCATAAACCAAAAACCGCAGCCTTAAACCCTTTCCGTATTTTCCGCTATGCGAAAAAAACCCGGACCGGCCGTTCCCTGCAGGCGCAGTCGCTTCGCTCCGAAAGGAAGAGTGCTGTCATGGGTCCAAAGATGGGACGATGACAGCAAAAACCGCCAAAAATGCTGTCTGGGGTCCATCGAGTGGGACGATGACAGTGGTGAAGTTGGTCAGGATGTGTGGCAAGGTGCTGCCCGTGCTCCAGAGTGTTGCAGAAGTGGCGCACCCCTCCGGAAGCGCCGCCCTCTCCTCCATAAGTGCCTCGCTTCCCTCCGGAAATGGTGTAAGCCCGCTTCCGTAAAACTTTTCGGGGAGAAGCGTTCAACTTCTTAATATATTTTTATAACTTTGCGAGAAATTTGTTAAAGACACTTTAATCTAATGATTACACATACCATTAGGGATGTTTTTCGCGCTTATTTCGACCGTTTTGAACCCACGGTTTTGGGTGCACAGCGGCTCTTTATATTCGACTTGGTGGCGGTTGGTTCCCTGGTCACAACGTCGTATTCCATTTTTGCGCGAACCACCCACATTGTCACCGAGTACATGGCCATGAGCGTGATGGCCATAACCATCATGCTGATACTCCTGTATCATTTGCGTTATTTCTCGCTCCGGTGGTCCGCAACGGCGCTTATTATCCTGCTGCAGGTCCAGACCGCTACGGATATGTTGACCTTGGCCTTGCTGGGCTCACCCGATTCCGAAACCTGGATTATGTTGGATACGCTGACATCCCTCTTGCTTATCATGACCTCCCTGGTGGCGCTCCTCAAATACACGCCGGCTATCATAAGCGCCATATCCATAATTACTTACACGCTTTGCGTCCACTATTTTCCTAATCCGACGCTCACTACTGTCTATCCGTTCTACCTCGTTATTCTGGTGGCCGTCGTTTTCTTCGATTTGGTCATGACGCAGACCACCTTGCATCTGCAGGAGGAAAACGAAGAACTGAAGGATGAGCTGTATGACTTTTTCAAGGTTTCCGGAATGAGCAGGGAGCAGCTTCATGCCTATATTTCATTGGTGAAGGAGTCCGGGAGAACGTCGGACCACACCCGGGAGCTGCTGAACTTCATTGACTCGAGGGCGCAGCAGAAGATAGTCAGTTCTGTAAAAACGGTGATGGCCGAGAACGCCTCGCGCATGGAGCTCCTGCAGCAGGCTTTCCCCACGCTTTCGCGCAGCCAGCTTTCCATTGTGCAGCTTATCCTGCAGGGGAAGAAACTTTCCGAGATTTGTTTCCTGCTGGGAAAGAACGAATCCAATGTTTCCACCCAGCGCAGCCACATCCGCGCAGAACTGAACCTGGGCGCAGACGAGAACCTGGCCGATGCCCTTAATAACCGCCTTCAATCCTACCTGGAAAAACGCGAACTTTTCCAGTAAGTTGCCGGGGGGAGGTAATTTTGTGCATAAATGAGTAGAAATGTGCAAAAAACGCAAAAAACGCAAAAAACGCAAAAAAATTGCAGTTTTTTACCCCTTAAAAAACCTTAACAAGAAAAACTAAACATCTTATTTACAGCTATTTAGGTGGGCAACCATCCTTGAAAACAGGAGGTGCTTCACCTTATGTTTTTTTTTATTACTTTTGCAGCGAAATGAAGAATGAAAAAGTCATTGTTGGTATCAATAGTCCGGTTTTTGACCCGGAATCCGAGTAAGGAAATTTTTGCTATCGTTGCAGGCGTATGCGCAAACTAAATTTTCTTATTGTCATGCTTGCCCTGATGGCGGGTTGCTCGTCCCTCTCCACCGATGTTATGGAACGCGTTGCTGTGGGAGATGCGCTTCCCGCTTTTACTATCCAATTGGCAGACGGCACTACGCTGCATTCCCGGGAACTCTCCGGAAAGCCGGCCTTGCTGGTTTTCTTCCATACGGGCTGTCCCGACTGTCGGCGCACCCTGCCGGAGGTGCAGAAAGTGTACGAAGGGTTCGGAGACCGTGTACGCTTTGTAGCCATATCCCGCGAGCAGGGGACGGAAGACGTGCAAGCCTGGTGGGACGCCAACGGAATCACCCTGCCTTTCAGCGCCCAGACGGACCGGAAAGTGTATGAACTTTTTGCCGGCAGCCGTATCCCGCGCGTGTATGTTGCGGACCGTACGGGAACGGTACGCGCTGTCTTCGATGACAATCCCTGCCCGGACAAAGAGGCTCTGGAGGCCGCAATTCAGGGGGTGCTCCCATAAAAATTTGGAATAATTAAAAAATTTGGAATAATTAAAATTTTAATATAACTTTGTAATTTGATAGCCATATCAAAGGATATACACAAATGAAGCGAATTTACTTTTGGGTTCTGTTGTGCTTGTTGTTCTTGTCAGGAACAGCACGTGCACAGGTTGTCGGCATAAAGACCAACCTGCTGTACGATGCAACAGCGACCATCAACGCAGGCGTGGAAGTCGGTCTGGCACAAAAACTTACGCTGGACGTTTCCGGTAACCTTAATCTCTGGACCTGGAAAGACAACATGAAGTGGAAGCACTGGATGGTGCAGCCGGAACTCCGGTTCTGGACCTGCCAGCGCTTCTCCGGGCATTTCTTTGCCGCTCATGCGCTCGCCGGCCAGTTCAACTTCGGCGGCATCCGCAATGGTATCCGGCTGTTCGGGACAGACTTTTCCGAGCTCACGGACCATCGCTTCGAAGGCTGGGCCTTCGGCCTCGGGGTGGGCTACGGCTACGCCCTTCCCATCGGCAAGCACTGGAACCTGGAATTCGAGGGCGGCATAGGCGCCATCTATTCCATCGCGGACCGTTTCGACTGCTCCGTCTGTAACATCAAGGACGCCGAAGGGCTCAAGAAACTGCGCCCGGCCCTCACCAAGGCGGCTGTCAGTTTCGTTTACCTATTTTAAATGAAGGCGGATATGAAAAGGATTATACTCAGCATAGCACTGCTATCGGCATCCGTCATGGGCGCGTGGGCGCAGGAGGTGGAGGTTGTGGAACTCAAGCGCCAGGGGGAATGGATGTCCGTCAAGCTTAATTTGAACATGAAAAGCGTGGAAGCCGGGCGCAACGAAACCGCCGTCATCACGCCGGAGCTCCGTCATGGCCAGCATACGCAGGTCCTTACCCCGGTGGGCATCTACAGCTACAACCAGTGGTATTATTACACGCGCAAGGGAGAAACCGCCAGCGGCCAGGAGGAAATGAAGTTCCGCAAAGGCCGCATGCCGGAAACGCTTCAGTATGAAACCGTGGTCCCTTACCGCATGTGGATGGACGGTGCCCAGCTTTACCTCAACCGCGAGGTGAAAGGCTGCTGCGGCAGCGAGGAAGAATCCCTCTCTTCCACCTATCTGGCCCACTTTACGGACGACACCGTGACGGACACCGTGTACGTGGACCGCACCGTAGTGGTGGAAAAAGTAGGACGCACCCGTTCCATCAACGGCCGCGCCTTCGTGGATTTCCCGCTCAGCAGCACGGAAATCGACCCGAACTACCACTCCAACGCCACGGAGCTCGGATACCTCCGCGCCTCGGTGGATTCCGTACGCAGCAACATCGCGTGGAGCATCCGCAAAATCTGGATCAAGGGTTACGCCTCGCCTGAAGGCCCTTACGAGAACAATGTCCGCCTGGCCCGCGAGCGCACCCAGGCCATCAAGGATTATCTGATGGGCCTGTACAACATCGAGGACGCCCTTATCGAGGTGGAATCCGAGCCCGAAAACTGGGAAGGCCTGCGTTCCTTCGTGGAGGCCTCGTCCCTGCCGCACCGCGCGGAAATCCTGGAAATCATTGACGGAGACCGTTCCGCCGACGACAAGGAATGGATGATTAAGAGCCGCTATCCCGGGGACTACAAGACCCTGCTGGAGCAGTGCCTGCCCTTCCTGCGCCGTACGGACTACCGCATAGACTATGACATAACAGAAAACAACAATTAATCACAAACACTTCTTACAATTATGAACTACAAACGTTTACTCATTGCCATCCTGGCCGGCGCAGCGCTGGTTGGCTGCTCAAAGGAGCAGGACAAGTCTGCCGCCGAGCCTGCTTCCAGTGGCCCTTCCAACTACATGGGCTTCACCATCTCCATGCCTTCAACTACCAAGGCCGAAACCACTGGTGGCACCGGCAATTATGTTGTTGGTGCGGATTACGAGAACGCTATCAAGACCATCCACTTCTACTTCTACCGCAAGGGCGCATACGTGTCCTGGGGTTACGGTGATGTTGCAGACAAATTCACTCCTAATGCAAGCACCGGTGACGTTGAGGAAAAGCTTGATAACAAAACCGAGGCCGGCAAGGGCGTAGTTGTTCTGGAATCCACCATGGCCATCCCGGACCAGGTCCTTTGCGTTATCAACTCCCGCAAACCCCAGTGGTACCGCAACAAGTCCCTGGAAACTGTCCTGGCTGCAATCCATTCCGGTACTGCAGAATCCCTTACCGGTAATGTTACAGATTCTTGGAAGGATTTTGCCTTCATAGACGGAGGTGAACCCTATTTTGTGATGTTCACTTCTCCTATGCACGGCACAAAAGCCGGAAGCACAGACAAGGAGGTTAAGTATGTGAACGATATCTTGGTTGAGACTGACGCCACCGGTAAGTTCACCGCCAACTCCTACATCAAGAACAGTCGTCAGGAGGCAATGGACAAGCCCCTGGAGATTTACGTTGAGCGCATGGCAGCCCGCTATGACATTGACAACCTGACAAAAGTTTCCGCCGGCGGTATCATTGCCGATGCTTCCAACTATGTTGACAAATCCAAGATGGATGCTTCCCTCCTGGACGGCTCAGGCAATCCCCTCTGGGATATCGAGCCCCTTGCATGGAGCGTAACCGCTGTCAACAAGACAGCCTATTCCCTCAAGCACATTGACATCAACTGGTTCTCCCAGACTGGTGCCAACCAGCCCTTCTACGGCGGCTGGCTGCAGAGCGGTGGCTCTTTTGAGAATCCTGTCAAGACCGGTGAACCAATGTTCACCCGTATCAACTGGGCCATGGACCCCAACTATAATAACCCCACTGTCACCAACCGTGATGCATATCCTCACTCTGCCCGTGAGCTTGTTGCTGACAGCCAGCAGAAATACTGGTCCGCTTCTCAGGTAAAAGCCAACTACGATGGTGTAGACAAGTCCCAGCAAGATCTCCTCCAGCGCTACAGCTATGAGAACACCTTTGGTCTGGATGGCCAGAAGTCTCCTCGTGTCAACGGTACCATGCTTCTCCTCTATGCCCAGGTAAAGAAGGCCGGTGCTGCCGCCTATGAGAATCTCTATGCCTACATGGGCCAGATGCAGACTTCCCAGGAGTATGCTGCACAGCTTATTTCCACTATGGATGCCCACGGCTATACCTTCTACATCAATGATGGTGGCACCTATAAGCCTATTCATAAATCTTCTACTTTAGGAGGAGCTCTTGAAGATTTCAGTAATCCCGCAAATGCTTATCTGGAGGTTGTCCCGGCCACCAAGATCCGTGATTTCTACTCTGGTAACAAGGCCTCTTATCAGGCTGTTTCAGATGCTACTCTTGATGCTTACCCCGACATGGTTGTAGCCCTTCGCGGTTCCGCTGTCGGTACTGCGCCGTCACTGCAGGCCAATACGTTTGAACCCGCCTTCCCCGCAGTTCCCGCTTTCTCTGCCACCGAAGAAAAAGGCGATGCCGACGGTTATGTAACCCTGGTTCCCAGCGCTTCCATGCCTAAGTTGTATGTAGATTATCACGACGATCCTCTTACTCCTGCAATCGAGTACACTGAGGCTACTGCTGCTGAGATTGCCGAAGGCTTCCTCAACGGTGTCGTAGAGCCTGCCAACATGTACCGTATGGGTAAGATGTACTATGCAATTCCTATCGAGCACTACGGAGCCGCAAACGACGGTACCACAGAGAAGAACCCTCTGGAAGGTAACTACGGTGTTGTACGTAACAACTTCTACAGGGTGAGCATCGGCACCTTCAAGTCCCTTGGTCATGGTATCGACGACGTAGACGAGCCCATCGTTCCCGGAGACCGCAAGAAGCCTTACTACCTTGCAGCAAAGATCAACATCCTGTCATGGCAGGTTGCCACCCAGGAACACGATCTTGAGGAGTAATCCCTATAGTTTTTCATCCCGGAGGGGCTGACCCTCCTCCGGGGTGCCAAGAGGCCTCAGATGCAGGCCCTAAGAAAGAGTTATGAAAGGAAAACACGTCATAGCAAGCATTGCCGCAGTCCTTATGGGGCTATTTGTAAGCTCCTGCGACAAAGTCATCTACGATGGCCCGGGAAACTGCCCCATTTCTGTACGTTTCAGGTTTGACTTCAACCTGAAGTACGCCGACGCATTCCGCAACGAGGTAAAGTCCGTGGCTGTTTATGTCTTTGATTCTCAGACCGGTAAATTTGTTACCAAGGCCACTGAGTCAGGCGTTCCGCTTACCCAGGAGGGATATACCCTGGAGATTCCCGGACTTGAAACCGGCAAGTACGACGTAATTGCATGGTGCGGTCTGGAAGACGGAGACTCCTTCAGCGTTGAAGACCCCGCCACCAAGACAGACCTTATGTGCCGCATGAAGACTGCAACCCGCACGAAGGCAACGGAGACTTATTCCAATCAGCATCACGGCGGCCTTTTCTACGGTATTGTTGAAGGCGCAGACCTTCTGAACCTTCCTCCCGGCAGCGTGAACACCGTGGTCATTCCCCTGGTGAAGAACACCAACAACGTGCGTGTGCTCCTGCAGTCTATCAACTCTGACATCAACCTTACCCCTGATCAGTTTGATTTTGCCATCTACGACATCAACTCAGAGCTTGACTGGAAAGATGAGATTCCTGAAAATCCCATCGATATAACCTATGACCCCTTCAACACCAAGCAGGGCAGCATCATACTCAATGACAACACGGAGGTTCTGACCGCCGCTGTTGCAGAGTTCTCAATTGGCCGCCTTTTTGCCCGCACAACCAACAAAACCCGCCTTGTGATTACCCAGCGCTCAAACGGCAATGTGGTGTTTGATATTCCGCTTGTGGACTATTTCCTCATGGTGAAGGGATACTATGCATCTCCTGCCGGAGAGAAGACTCAGATTGATGACCAGGAATATCTTGACCGTCAGGACGACTACTCCGTAGTTATCTTCCTTGAGCACAAAGAAGGTCCGGAGGGCTATTATATAGCTGCCCGTATATACATCAACGGCTGGCAGATAGTCCTCATTAATACCGACTTGTAGTAACTGTGACCAGAAACCTGCATACAGCAATCCTTGTGCTGCTGGGACTCTCCGTCCTGGCCGCATGCCAGCGTGAGCCTATGCATGAGAGCCACGAGGACGCTCTCAAGGCTGTGAAGGTTAGCCTCACCATGGACATCCGCGGCTTCGGCAGCGACGGTGTGCTTACCAAAGGAGATTATGAGGATGTCGCAGCGGCTGTCCGCTACAACTACGAAAAGAACGTTTCCAATTACGGTATCTTCGTATTTGATGCCACTGATGCTTTCAAAGTGGATAATGTTACCACGTCACCCACTTATGGCAAATTCATCTTCGATCCCACGAAAGCCATGCGCCTTTCTTCCGGGGAGGAAGCCATTGCCCATAAGGAGCAGCTGGGCGTCCTTTCGTGGCGCCACGAGCTTAAGCTGAACAGCAAATACAAGTCTCTTGCCGTGCTGGTGCTGGCAAATCTTGGAACGGCTGCGTATACGGACTCCAATATCCCCGGAGAGGGCAAGTCTCTTCAGGATGTGGCAAATTATTTCAACAATACGCCCATAGCCATCGCCTACCAGACCGACCAGAGCAAATATGTGGACGGTACGGTTCGCATCCCCATGTATGGCTTCCAGGTGTTCGGCTCTTTGGAAGGTCTGTCCGGCAGCGCCTCTGACGCAGAAAAGGATGCAGTGACGCTCAAGTATTACAGCGGCATGGCAACTCCGCTCACCGTCAAGGGCTTCCGTACCCAGGCCGAGCTGGATAATTATTTTGCCACGGGCGCAGTCAGGGCGGCAGATCGCCTTGCCCTGCGCTTTGCCATGGCCCGCCTGCACGTGAGTTACGAGCCTGCTTCCGGCCAGCCCGCAGCGCCCACCACCCCTCCAACCGCAGGCGTTGCCTCGGTGGAAATTACCGGCGTGAGACTGCGGAATTACGACACCTATGTGAGGGTGCTTCCTCCCATCTTCTCCGGCCTGGCAGAAGTCAATCCTTTCACAGATGTGGCCTCCCCCTTGTTGCTCAATACTACCGACCAGATTTCGTTCGTGCATCCTTCGGCCACGGACGCATCCTGGGTGGCCTATGTGCCGGAAATGAAAGTGACGGGCGCCACGAACGACCCCAAGCTGATTGTGGATGTGACGGTAACCGACAAGGATGGCAATAAGGTTTATTATACCTTTGACCGGGACCAGATCACTCGAAAATGGAAGTGGAAGGATGCGTCGAATGTAGAGCAGGACGAAACGAGGGTTTACAAAAACACCCCTTGGACCGAGTGGCTGCAGATGCAGACATATTATACCAATCTGCTGGATACCTATCCCAAAAAGTATCCGGATGGAACCAAAAAGGATGTTCCACTCCTTACCTATTACAACCTGGTCCGTAATTATTCCTACG
>CADAJF010000047.1 GCA_902788175.1 uncultured Bacteroidia bacterium | reverse complement strand
AATTGTAGTCCGAAAATTCCGTTTGATAACTAAATCATCAGACTAACTCTATCTTTTGCTTTACCTCTTAATCTATTCTCTCAATCTTGTCAATGAACGCAGCCAAAAGGCCGTAAAAAATCCCGTTCTACTCAAACGGGACTGCAAAGGTAGCAACAATTTTTGAACACACAAATTTTTTTTGCTAAATTTGTGCAAAACACGCAGATTTTATATGGAAAAGCTTTTAGACCGTTTTTTACGCTATGTAAGCGTGGACACCCAGTCCAATGAAGAAAGTGAGAGCCAGCCATCGGCCGCCAAAGAATTAGACCTCCTGAGAATGCTCCAGAAGGAGCTCCAGGCCATGGGCGTAGAAGCCACCCTGGACCAGTACGGCTACGTAATGGCTTCCATCCCCTCCAATATAGACAAGGAGGTGCCCGCCGTCGGTTTCATCGCCCACGTAGATACAGCCCCGGATGCTTCCGGCAAGGATGTCAAGCCCCAGATAATCGAGAACTATGGCGGCGGCGCCATAGACCTCAAGGGCGTTCCCGGCCTGCAGCTAAAGCCGGAAGAATTCCCGGAACTGCTCCACTACGTGGGCCAGACGCTCATCACCACGGACGGCACCACCCTTCTGGGCGCCGATGACAAAGCCGGCGTAGCGGAAATCATGCACGCCGTACAATATATGGTAGAGCATCCGGAGTTCAAGCACGGCCCCGTGAAGATAGGCTTCACCCCGGATGAAGAAATCGGCCGCGGCGTAGTAAAATTCGACGTCCAGCGTTTTGGCGCCGATTTTGGCTACACCATGGACGGCGGCGAAATTGGTGAGCTGGAGTTCGAGAACTTCAACGCCGCCAGCGCCAAGCTGCACATCCAGGGCCGCAACGTCCACCCCGGCTATGCAAAGGACAAGATGAAGAATGCCATCCTGATCGGCCAGGAGTTCAATTCCATGCTGCCGGTTATAGCGCGCCCGGAGCACACGGAAGGGTATGAGGGCTTCTTCCACCTCATCTCCTTCAAGGGCACCGTAGAAGAGGCGGACTTCAGCTACATCATCCGGGACCATGACCACTCCAAGTTCGAGGCCCGCAAGGAAATGATCCGGAAAGTGACCGAATATTTGAACCTACAATACGGCGAAGGTACCGTAACGCTGGAGCTCAAAGACCAATATTATAATATGCGCGAGCAAGTGGAACCCCACTACCATATTATAGAGAAGGCCATGAAGGCTATGGAGATGGCCGGCATCAAGGCCAAGATCCAGCCCATCCGCGGCGGCACCGACGGCGCCAACCTCTCCTTCCGCGGCCTGCCCTGCCCCAACATCTTCGCCGGCGGCCACAACTTCCACGGCAAGATGGAATTCGTCCCCCTGCAAAGCATGGAAAAAGCCGCAGAAGTAATCCTAAACATCATCACCCTTTTCGCCTGATACCCAACCATCTGGTTCTCAGCCGTTTACAAAAATCAATCGTTGCAATTTGCAACGATTGATTTTCATAAATAGCAGCCAGTCAGGCACTTAGCTATCAGGGCCGATGGGGTCGATGGGGCCGATAGGTCCGATAGGGCCAATAGCGCCCATCACGGCCGATTCACCGCTTGGCAGCCCGCAGCGAGGCGTAGATCATGTAGCCCACGATGCAGAGGTAGGGCACAATGGCCACGGCCTCTCCGTAAGAGGAGGCCCACTCCGTCATGAACAAATCTACGTTGGCGAATTTGAGGATGGCGCTCACAACGCCCATGAGGGCGCCGCCGGCAATGAAACCGGAAGCGATAAGCGTTCCCTTTTCCTGACGGGCGGTATTCACGGCTGCATCCTTGGAGCGGGTGCTCACGTACCAGGAGATGGCACCGCCAACCAGCAGCGGAAGATTCAAATCCAGCGGGATGAACATACCCAGGGCAAACGGCAGGGCCGGCACCTTGCAGAAGTTCAGGACCAGGGCCAGCGCAGCACCGATTCCATACAGCAGCCAGGGAGCGCCACCGCCGGAGAACATGGGCTGGATGACGGCCGCCATGGCATTGGCCTGCGGGGCCACCAGGGCATTATCCCCGGTGAAGCCGTAGGTCTTGTTCAGCACCAGCATGACGCCGCAAACCGTAAGCGCACTGACCGCCACACCCAGGAACTTCCATTTTTCCTGCACTTTGGGCGTAGAGCCCACCCAGTAGCCAATCTTCAGGTCCGTAATGAAACTGCCGGCCACACTGAGCGCCGTACACACCACGCCGCCGATGATAAGGGCCGCAGCCATGCCGGTGTTGCCCTTGAGGCCCACCGCCACCAGGATGAGGGAAGCGATGATGAGCGTCATTAGCGTCATGCCGCTGACAGGGTTGGTACCCACGATGGCAATGGCGTTGGCCGCCACGGTGGTAAAAAGGAAGGACACCACAGCCACCACCAGCAGGCCGATCAGCGCCTGCCAGATATTGTTCACCACGCCACCAAAAGCGAAGAAAGCGAAGATGCAAAGCAGGGCGATGACCACGCCGAAGACGATGGTCTTCATGGGGATGTCTTCCTCCGTACGGGCAGCGGCACCTGCAGCTGCACCAGGCTTGCGCTTGAACTCAGAAACAGCCAGGCCGGCGGCGCTCTTGATGACGCCAAAGCTCTTGACAATGCCGATGATACCGGCCGTAGCAATGCCTCCAATGCCGATATGCCGGGCATAGTCCTTAAAAATCTGCTCCGGAGCCATGCTGCCGATAGTTTGCGTAACGCCGGTACCCATCAGGTCCAGGACGCTCCCGCCCCAGATGAGGTTCATCAGCGGAATAATCACCAGCCACACCAGCAGCGAACCGCAGCATATAATGAAGGAATACTTGAGGCCGATGATATAACCCAGACCCAGCACAGCAGCGCCGGTGTTCATCTTGAGCACCAACTTGGCTTTGTCTGCCACGGCGGCGCCCCAGCCCATGACGGTGGTGGAGATGGTCTCTGCCCAGGTGCCAAAGGTAGCTACGGCAAAGTCATACAAACCGCCGATAAGGCCGGCCGTGATGAGGGTTTTGGCGCTGGAGCCGCCGCCCTCTCCGCTGATAAGCACCTGCGTGGTGGCCGTGGCTTCCGGGAAGGGATACTTCCCGTGCATCTCCTTCACAAAGTATTTGCGGAAGGGGATGAGGAACAGGATACCCAGCACACCGCCCAGCAGGGAGCTCAGGACCATTTGCCAGAAGCCTACCTCCACGCCCAGGATGTAGATGGCCGGGAGCGTGAAGATGGCACCGGCCACCACAGCGCCGCTGCAGCCGCCGATACTCTGGATAATGACATTCTGCGGCAGGCCCTGCCCCAGGCCCAGCGCCCCGGTAAGACCCACTGCGATGATGGCAATGGGGATGGCGGCCTCGAAGACCTGGCCCACCTTGAGGCCCAGATATGCCGCGGCAGCGCTGAAAAGCACCACCATCAGGATACCCAGGGCTACCGAATACGGAGTAGCCTCCTTGTACTTGGCGGAAGGGTCCAGGAGGGGCTTGTATTCCTCTCCCGGCTGGAGCTCCCGGTGTGCGTTCTCCGGGAGACCCACATGTTTGCTCTCCTCCATAAACTACTAATCCTTAGGCGTTTCCTGCATCTCGAACAGGTTCAGGAAGCCTGTCATCATGAATACCTGACGGATTTCCGTGCTGATATCCCGGACAATCACCTTGCCACCGGCAGCGGCAGCGGCCTTGCGGACAGTGAGGAAGATACGGAGCCCGGAGCTGCTGATATAGTCCAGGTCCCTGCAGTCCAGTACGATAATCTTTCCGGCCTTGTCAATGACAGGCTGGAGGGCAGCTGCCACTTCCTGGGAAACGGCGGTGTCCAGACGACCTTCCAGTTCGACGGTCGTCACATTCTCGGTTTCGTTAATTCTTACATCCATAGTTATGTCGGTTTTATTCAGTTTTGGTTTGATTTTACGACAGTATCTTAGTCATCGAAAGAATATTCTTTCCATCGTCGGAGCGGGTGTAGCTTACGCGGTCCATGATGTTCTTAACAAGGAAGATGCCAAGACCGCCGATGGGCCTTTCATCCACGTCCAGAGAAACATCGGCCTCCGGGGCGGCAGTGGGATCGAAGGCTACGCCATTGTCCGAGACGATGAACTCCAGCTCATCATTGCGGACCACGGCTTCTACGTCCACCAGGCCGTCCGAGCCCGGAGGATACGCATACATGATAACATTGGAGACGGCCTCTTCCAGGGCCAGGTTCAGGCTCATGGTGAGGGTTACGTCCAGATGGGCAATCTCTGCCACTGCCTCCACGAAGGATGCCAGCTGGGGGATTTGCTGGATATCATTGTGGAGAATGAGGTGACGCTCTGTTTCTCCGGCGAGTTGATTGTTCATAAAGCGTATGTATAGCATGGTCAGGTCGTCGCTTTGCTCCGCCCCGGCGGCAAAGCCGTGTACGGCCGCGGTCATATCCCCTATCAGCTGCCGGGAGGAGATATCGGCACGGAGAATCTCCATCATGCGATCTTCGCCGAAGAGCTCTTTAGCGTGGTTCTCCGCCTCTGTGAGGCCGTCCGTGTACAGGAAGATGCCGGTGCCGGGGACCAGGTCCTCCTCTTGCTCCGAGAAGACCATTTCCTGCATCACGCCCACCGGGAGGTTGGCCACCATGGGCAGGGTGCGGTTGCCTTTCGGCGTAACCAGCACGGGAGGGTTGTGGCCGGCATTGCAGTAGCGCAGGTGGCCGCTGCGAAGGTCCAGCACACCGCAGAAGAGCGTGACGAACATGTTGTTCTCGTTCATCTCCGCCATGCTCTCGTTGATGGTGGTGACAATGCGCTGGGGGCTGCGCTCATGGGCGCTCACGGTGCGGAAAAGGCTGCGGGTGACGGCCATCAGGAGGGAGGCCGGCACGCCCTTTCCGCTCACGTCCCCTATGCAGAAGAAAAGGCGCTCGTTGCGGGTAAAGAAGTCATAGAAGTCTCCGCCCACTTCCTTGGCCGGATCCATGGCGGCGAACATGTCCACTTCGCTGCGCTCCGGGTAGGGCGGGAAAATCTTGGGAACCATGGACATCTGGATGCTGCTGGCAACCTGCAGTTCTCCTTCTATCCGGCTCTTGCTAAGACTCACCTGATTGAGCTTGCGCTGGTTACGGACGGTGACATACAGCACCAGGCCCAGGAGCCCCAGACCCAGCAGCTGCAGCAGCAACACCACCCATCCCATGCGCTTCATATCGGCGTAAATCTCGTCCTGGGGAATGGAGATGGACATGGACCAGCCGGTACGGGGAACGGAATCGAAGAAAATGCGGTGTACCTTGCCCTCATAGCGGTAGGTGGCATTTCCGGGCTGGCCGGAGAGAAGGGAGCTGTTGAGCTGGTGGAACTGCTCTGCTTCTTCCATGCTGGAAGCCAGTTCATGGATGTTCTTTTTCATGACCAGGGTTTCCACGGGGCACACCATGATCTGGCCGCTCTGGCTCACTACCATGCTGAAGGCATCCGGGTACACCTGCACCCTTCCTACCAGTTCCGTGAGCCAGTCCAGGGAGACATCGGCGGTAAGGACGGCTGCGGGATGGCCCTTTTTGTTGAGCACGGGGACGGAGTAGGTGGTCATGAGCATATTGCCGCCGCCTTCGTCGTAGTAGGGTTCTGACCAGTAGCCTTTACCCAGCTCCAGGGGCTTGAGGAACCATTCCTGGTGCTGGTAGTCGTACTCCTCGGTTGCCAGGGTGGAGGTGACCACCCGGCCGTTCTCTTCATGGGAATAGGGCGCGATGTTTCTCCCGGTAAGGGCTACGGAGGAGCCGCACACCACGGGGTTGTTTTCCACCATGCGCCGGGTGATGGCAGCCAGGCTGTCCGGTCTCTGAAGCTGCTGCTGGACACTCCAGACAGCGTTTCTTACGGCAGTCTCCACCTGGTCCATCACACCCAGGATGTGCAGTTCGGTGGCTTCCAGCTGGCCTTCGGCGCGACGATTGGCCTCCTGTGTGACCGTATATTTGGAATACGCGAACTGCAGGAGACTGGTCACCTGCACCGTGAGGAGGGCAACCACTACTATCAGCAGGCCTTGCCTGGCGGCCTGCCGCTTTCCTTTGTCTAACTTGGCCATCATATAATTCCTTTAAGACAGGCACGCATCTCCGGCATGGGACGCTTGGTGTCCCGCTCCACGATGAGCGTCTTGAGTCCGGCATAGGGGCGCACCAGTTCCGTCAGCTCCTCCAGGGATTTTCCCGGGCCGAAGTAAGCCGGAGCAAAATGCTCCCAGAAGCGTGTGGAAAGGGTTTTGGGCATGTGGAAGACCTCCTGGATGAAGGCTTCATCGCTGACGCAGCAGCAAAGATAGACCATGCCAATGTCAAAGAGTGGATGGCCGTAGCAGAAGTCTCCCAGGTCTATGAAATAGCGCTCCGTGGGGGTGAAAATAGCGTTGCTGAACTGGAGGTCTCCGTGGATGGCGGTGTGCGCTTCCGGGGCCTGGTCCAAAAAGCGGTTCAGGGATTCTTTCTGCTCCGGCGTGAAGAAGGGATTCTCCTGCAGGAGGCGCCGGTAGCGGTCTTTCACGTTCTCGAACTGGGTGATGTCCAGCTCCACCTTGTGCAGCTGGATGCACATCTGGGCAAACTCCGTAGCGTATTGCTGTACTTTTTCCGGGTGGTCTGCGGTGGCACGGGAATAGGAAACCTTTCCTTCTACGCGGCGAAAACGGATACCATAGCGGACACCGTCCGTCACATAATCCCCGGGTTCCGGGGTGGGGATGCCCGCCGCAAAGACTTTGCGGGCCATGAGCATCTCGTCCAGGGGCTGCTGCACCTTGCCGGGATTGTAAAGCTTGAGCATCACCGACGGGTCCGTGCGGTGGTTGAAACTTTCCCCGTTGGCGCCTTCGCCGGCGTGGACGTAATCTTCCAGGTTAATTTTGATCGCTTTCATACTTGCCGAATACTTGTTCTATCAGACCTGTGAACTCCTGGTAGGCGAAGGTGTCTTCCAGGTCACTGAGCGCAGCGGCCAGGGCGCGGTAGCGCCAGGCGTGATCCCGGGGATCCGAGCTGTGGAAAAGGCTCCAGAGGGCATCTCCCTTGACGGCATAGTCCCGGGCGATGGCGCGCATGTTGGAGAGTTTGTCTCCCAGGCTCACAATCTTGACGTCCAGCGGGGCGTTTCTGAGGCGCTCCAGGGCAGCCAGCTTGCGGGCGTGCCAGCTTTCTTCGGCGGGGACATCCCCGGCCGACATCTGGTCGCTCTCCGCGGCCACCAGGGCGGCTATGCGCAGGCCGAATTCACGGGTGAGTTCTTCTACGGTGACGTCCGTGTCTTCCACTACGTCGTGCAGGGCGGCGGCGGCCAGGAGCTCCTGGTCCGGCGTGATGGTGGACACAATCTCCACCGCTTCCATGGGGTGAACGATGTACGGGAAACCCTTCCCGCGGCGTTCCGTGCCGGCGTGTGCCTTCACCGCAAAGATGATGGCACGGTCCAGCAATTCGGTATTGAGGGGATTGTTAGCCATAGTGCTTAGGATTTATTCATGAAGGAGAGGTCCTTGGTCTGTTCCACCAGGAGCTCTGCCATGGCTTCGTTCATTTCCGAGGGGCCGTTGAGCTCATCGAAGAGGAGTTTCAGACCCACCTTGCCCACGCCGGAGCGCAGGATGGCGGCAATGCATACGTCCTGCGGGCCCAGGGAGGAGGAGATGATGTCCAGGTCCGTGAGGCCAATCTGGTAGCAGGCAATCTGGTACGCTGCATCGGCGTTTTCCTTGACCATTTTCTCTATGTCTCCCAAGGTTTTGCAGCCCATGAACTTGAATACGGACAGGAAGTTCATCAGGTTCACTTCCTGTATTTCCGCCTGGTTTACGGCGGCGATACGTTTGTTCAGGTGCTGGAAGGGATTCAGGGAAAGGTAGCTGCGGAAGGTATCGCCGTCCAGGGGAACCTCTCCCAGGTTGCCGGAGGCTACCAGCGCCTGCACGCGGCGGCGGTAGTCCGTAAGTTCGTTGCGGATGCGGGAGAACTGTTCATCGGCCAGTTCCAGCATGCCGGCAAGGCGGTTCAGATTGCGAAGATACTCCCGGGGAACCTCCACGCCTGATTTGTAACCTGTGTCGTGGTTCATGTTGGCCCAGGCGTGCTGCAGGACGGTGCGCATCTGAATCTCGAAGCGGTAGGGAAAGCCCTCCATGGAACAGATGTAGTGCAGGGACATATAGCCGAAGCTGTCTATCTCATGCAGCTTGCGCTTGTCCACGGAATTCTCCCAATCCACGTCAAAGAGACGGTCCACGGCAGACGCCACCTTATCCACATCATCACTGTAAAAGGTAACTACGCGCATGCCGATAATATCCGTGATATCCCTCAGGGAGGCATATTTGGCGCCCTTGAGCTCCAGTTTGCCGGCCAGGGACTCCTCCGTTTTTACGCGGGACTCGATGGTTGCCACCAGCAGCCCGGCCTTTTCAAACACCCCCTTGAGCATGAGGCGTATTTTCTCTGTCTTTTCCTCAAACTCCTGATGATGAGCCCTGTACTCCTCCAGGATAGCCTGACAGTGTGCGTCCAGTTTATATTTGTTCTCCAGCATAATACTCCCTTTTCCGATTCTACAAATTTAAGAAATTTTTGCCGACTTTGCAAGCACGCCCCCTCCTTCAAATTTTTCTCATTAGTCCTTGTACTTTCCAAAAAAAGTCGTACATTTGCAGTCCCGTTTTACGGGCCATTGAGATATGGTGTAATGGTAGCACTACAGATTCTGGCTCTGTCAGTGAGGGTTCGAGTCCTTCTATCTCAACACAATTCGGCGGGGTAGCTCAGCTGGTTAGAGCGTCGGATTCATAATCCGGAGGTCGTGGGATCGTGACCCACTCCCGCTACCACACAAACAAAACATATATATCAGAGACTGCCCTATGTGGTGGTTTTTTTTGTTTATATATCAGGATGTTACGGCGGTGGGTAAAGCGGCGGGAGGTTATGACACCAAACGAACTACGAATACAGATATAATAGACATTTCTGGTTGGTAATTCCTTTATAATTTGCTGATTCATTGACTTTTATGCATATTAGAAGAAAACGGTTTCTTCTAATGAGTGATACAGCCAATATAAGGAGGCGCCAAAGATCACCTTTATTTGCCACGTTGACGAACAGAAAGCACACG
>CADAJF010000046.1 GCA_902788175.1 uncultured Bacteroidia bacterium | reverse complement strand
TAAGACAATTGTCGTGGCTATTGAAGATCACGTGAAACAGGTCATCGGTGTTGGCCATGATGACGCAGCCCTCGCTGAGATCCAGATGCAGCCGCACGCTGCGCTCCGCGGCCAGCGGCTGCGCCTGGATGTACTCCGTGATTTCTGTAGAAGGGGTGCCGGGGTAGGCATATACGCCCGACAGTCCAGCATGGAGAGCACCGAGGGCGACTGCCTCGTCTCCTAGCAATAATTTCTTTTGTGTCATAGTTTAGTGTCTTGTGGAGTAATTATATAACTTATTCGTTCTATCCAAGGAAACTCAAGAGGA
Source organism: uncultured Bacteroidia bacterium (assembly GCA_902788175.1). GTDB lineage: Bacteria > Bacteroidota > Bacteroidia > Bacteroidales > UBA932 > Cryptobacteroides. The sequence continues at coordinate 10,752 of CADAJF010000046.1, read as the reverse complement.
TACCTGCCGCTACGGCCGATCCTATCACGCCCGCCACATTGGGCCCCATGGCGTGCATGAGCAGGTGGTTGCCGGGATCTATCTCCCGGCCGACAACCTCCGAGACGCGGGCGCTGTCCGGGACGGCGCTTACGCCGGCGTTGCCGATTAGCGGATTGATTTTCTTTGCAGGGTTCTTGATAAAGAGGTTCATCAGCTTCACGAAGAGCACACCGCAGGTGGTGGCAATCACAAAGCTCAACAGGCCCAGCCCGAAGATGAGCAGGGAGCGGAGGCTGATGAATTTGTCGGCCTGGGTGGAAGCGCCCACGGTGAGGCCTATCAGGGTGGTGACCACATCGATGAGCGGACCGCTGGCGGTATTGGCCAGGCGCTTGGTTACGCCGCTTTCCTTGAGGAGGTTGCCGAAGAAGAGCATGCCCAGGAGCGGCAGGCCGCTGGGGACGATAAATGCCGTGATGAGGAAGCCCACGATGGGGAAAACAATCTTTTCCCGCTTGGAAACGGTGCGCGGGACCGGCATGCGGATCAGGCGCTCTTTCTTATTGGTGAGCAGGAGCATGATGGGCTTTTGGATCACCGGCACAAGGGCCATGTAAGAATAGGCGCTTACTGCGATGGCGCCCATCAGGTCCGGTGCCAGCTTGGAGCTGAGGAAAATGGCCGTAGGGCCGTCTGCGCCGCCGATAATGCCGATGGCACCTGCCTCGTTGGGGGCGAAGCCAAAACTCAGGGCCAGCAGGTAAGCGCCGAAGATACCCATCTGCGCCGCCGCACCAATCAGGATGAGCCGCGGTTGCGAGATCAGGGCGCTGAAATCCGTCATGGCGCCTATCCCCAGGAAAATCAGGGGCGGATACCAGCCCTGCCGAACACCCTGGTAGAGGATGTTGAGCACGGAGCCGTCTTCGTACACGCCGATGTTCAGGCCCGGGAACATGGGGATGTTGCCCACGATCATACCAAAGCCGATGGGCACCAGCAGCATGGGCTCCCACTCTTTCAAGATGGCCAGGGTGATGAACACCAGGCCGATCCCGATCATCACGAGATTCTGCCAGGAGCAGTTCGCGAAGCCGGTGTACTCCCAGAATTGGGCTAGGGACTCTAAGATGTGTTCCATTAGGCGATGGTTACAACGGGGGCGCCTTCCAGGATGCTGTCACCCTTGCTCACGTGGATGGCGGTGACGGTACCGTCCTTGGGGGCGGGGATTTCGTTTTCCATTTTCATGGCTTCCAGCACGGCCAGCTTCTGGCCGGCCTTCACGGCCTGCCCTTCCTTGACGCAAACTTCCACGATAACGCCGGGAAGGGGAGAGTTCACTTTCTCGCCGGCACCGGCGGGAGCGGCGGCTGCCGCGGGAGCAGGGGCTGCTGCCGCTGCGGGCGCTGCTGCTACAGGTGCAGCGGGGGCGGCCACAGGGGCGTTTTCCAGCTCTACCTGGTAATCGGAGCCGTTTACGTTTACCGTCAGGTTCTTTCCTTCCGCCTGGCCAATAGCCACGGCATATTCCTTTCCGTTGATCTTGAATTTATACTCTTTCATTGGATGAAAAATAAAATGTTCTACCATACTCCCTCCCGAAACCCTTCCTCGGGGGAAGGACTTAAGGGGGACCTACAATGATTATCAGGGTAATTTTCTAAAATGCAATGCTTTGTTATCCCATGCGCTCTGGCTGCGGCGGATGGTTACGATGCCGGGTTCTACGTCATGGACGGCATCTGAGAGGTACAGGTGGACAGCTGTGGCAATGGCCGCGTAAACGTCTCCGTCCTGCTCCATGTCCAGTGCAAGGGCAATGGCAGCAGCAACGGCGCCGTCCGGTGTTCCCTTGGCCGCCTTGACAGGCTTGGGCTGGGCTTTCTTGCGGGCCGGGCGGTCAAAGAGCGCCCAGAACAGCAGCCACAGCAGCGCCAGGGCGCAGAATACGACGCTGACGGAGGTGATGGAGAGGATCCAGCCGTGAGGGTCCCGCTCTTTCATGAGCTCTCCGCCGCTGGCCGTACTCCGGTTGTTGTTCAGGATGCGGGGCGAGGGGACGGGGCACACGGCCAGGGAGTCCCACAGCTGCAGGCGGATGTCCTCTGCGCGCGCAAGCTTGGCAATGGAATGGCCCTGCGGCAGGCTGGCGGGAATCTGGAGCGAGTCTATGACGGTGCGTCCGTCGTTGGAAACCAGGTAAACGGTTTTGCCGGGTTTCAGGGTAAAGCCGGTGTAGAAGCTGCCATCGGCCCCGTTGCCGCTGCAATAGAGGATGGCTACCTGGCGGGAGCCTACCCTGGTACGGAGATCCCCTTTGGGAATCTGGCTTTTGCGCAGCTGGGAGAGGTCGTCGGTGAGGTAGCAGCCGGCGAAGTTCACCGTTCCGGTTGACTTGTTATACAGTTCCACCCAGCCCATGCGGCGGCCATAGTCGTCCAGGATGCCGGTGCTGTCCGGCTGGGCCAGGGCCTCCGAGATGATGAGGTCGCTGACGTTCTGGGCGTTCAGGGCCAGGGCGCAGAAAGCAGGCAGAAGTGCTGACAATAACTTTCTCATAGGCCTTTAGAGCGGAAGGTTGTCGTGTTTTTTGGCCGGAAGCTCCTGGCGTTTGCCGGCCAGCTGCTCCAGGGCGCGGATAACGCGGAAACGGGTGTTCCGGGGTTCGATGATATCGTCGATGTAGCCCTTTTGGGCGGCCTGGTAAGGATTGGAGAAGAGTTCTTCGTATTCTTTCTTTTTCTCGTCGAAGATGGCCTTGGCATGCTGGGGATCCTCCTTCATTTCCTTGGCGTAGAGGACGTTGACGGCACCGTCGGCCCCCATGACGGCAATCTGGGCGCTGGGCCAGGCGTAATTGATATCCCCTCTTAACTGCTTGCAGCTCATGACGATGTGGGCGCCGCCATAGGCCTTGCGAAGGGTGACCGTGACCTTGGGGACGGTGGCCTCTCCGTAGGCGTAGAGGAGCTTGGCGCCGTTGGCGATGATGGCGCCGTATTCCTGCTGGGTGCCCGGAAGGAAACCGGGAACGTCCACCAGGGTGACCAGCGGGATGTTGAAGGCGTCGCAGAAGCGGACAAAGCGGGCGGCCTTGCGGCTGGCGCCGATGTCCAGTACGCCGGCCAGCACGGCAGGCTGGTTGGCCACGATACCCACGCTGCGCCCGCCCATGTGTGCAAAGCCCACGATGATGTTCTTGGCAAACGCTTTGTGGACTTCGAAGAAGGTTCCGTCATCCACGATGCTGCGGATGACGCCGTACATGTCATAGGCCTTGTTGGGATTGTCCGGGACAATGCCGTTCAGGGTATCGTCCACGCGGCCGGAAGGATCCGCCGTTTCCCGGTAGGGAGCGCTTTCCAGGTTGTTCTGGGGGAGGTAGCCCAGCAGCTGCTTGATGGTGCCGATGGCATCCTGCTCACTTTCTGCGGCAAAATGGGCTACGCCGCTTTTGGCGGCATGGACGGAAGCGCCGCCCAGCTGCTCATGGTCCACCTGTTCTCCGGTGACGCTCTTGACAACGGCCGGGCCGGTAAGATACATATAGGAAGTATTCTTGACCATGAGGGTGAAGTCCGTGAGGGCGGGGGAGTAAACAGCACCGCCTGCACAGGGCCCCATGATACAGCTGATCTGGGGGATTACGCCGCTGGCGAGGATGTTGCGCTCGAAGATCTCTGCGTAACCGGCCAGGGCGTCTATTCCTTCCTGGATGCGGGCGCCGCCGCTGTCGTTGAGGCCGATAAGGGGCGCACCCGCGCGAAGGGCCATGTCCTGCACCTTGGTGATTTTCTCACTCATGGTCTTGGACAGGGAGCCGCCGCTGACGGTGAAATCCTGGGCATAGACATAGACCAGGCGGCCGTCGATGGTACCGCAGCCGGTGACTACGCCGTCCCCGTCCGGGTGCTCCTTCTCCATGCCGAAGTTGGTGCAGCGGTGCTGCATGAACATGTCGAATTCCTCGAAGCTGCCCTGGTCCAGCAGGAGCTCCAGGCGTTCCCGGGCGGTAAGTTTCCCTTTGGCGTGCTGGGCCTCGATGCGCTTGGGGCCGCCACCTAAGCGGGCCGATGCGCGGCGTTCCACCAGTTTTTGAATATTGTCCGTTTGAAGGCTCATATGCTTTTAGAATAGTATTTACTTGAACATTTTATCTACGTCCTTGACGGCTTCCGGCAGGGCGAAAACGGCCACTCTGTCGTAGGCTTCAATATGGGTATGGCCCACCGCAATGAAACTGTCCCCGCCGCGGATGACGCCGCCGATGATGGCGTTGGAGGGGAAGTCAATATCCTTGAGGATGGATTTGGTGATGCGGGAGCCGGGGGCGGCGGTGTACTCGAGCACTTCTGCATCTGTTCCGCTGACATAGCGCACGGAGCGCACTTTGTCCGAGAGGGTGAACTTGAAGATGCGGCTGGCGGCGATGAGTTTTTTGTTGATGACGGTATCCACGCCCATTTCCTCTGCGAGGCGCATGTACTCCAGGTTCTCCACCTGGGCAATGACGCGGCCCACCCCCATCTTCTTGGCCACCACGCAGGCGAGGATATTCACTTCGTCGTTGCCGGTAAAGGCCAGTACGGCCTGGTAGCTGCGGATGTCCTCTTCCAGGAGGAAGTCCGAGTTGCGGGCATCGCCGCACACTACCGTTACCTGGTCCGGGAGCACTTCCGAGAGGTAGCGGCAGCGCTCGCGGTCCACGTCTATGAGCTTGATGTCCTCCATCTTTTCCTTGGCCAGCTTCTGCGCCACCATGTGGCCTATCTCGCTGCCGCCCAGGATCAGGACGCGGCGGATTTCCACCTGGTCCTTGCCCAGGAATTTCATCAGCACCGGCATGCCGTCCCGGCGGGAGATGATGTAGAGGAAGTCGTGGTATTTGAAGGTGGTGTCAAACTTTGGGATGATGGTTTGCCCGCCGCGGGAGATGGCCACGATACGGAAGTCTGCATCTGGCTGCATCTGCTTGACGGTGTGGGCGAATTCCGCCACGTTCATGTCCAGCAGGGGGGAGTCGTCGTCCAGTTTAAATACTGTGAGCTGCAGCTTGCCGCGGGCAAAGTTCAGGGTGTCCGACGAGGCGCTGCTGTGGAGCATGTCCGTAATCTCGTCGCTGGCGCTCTTTTCCGGGAACAGCATCATGTCCAGGCCCATGTCCTTGAACAGGAGCTTGTTTTCCGGGGAAAGGTAGGCTTCGTCGTCGATGCGGGCGATGACCCTTTTGGTGCCCAGTTTCTTGGCCAGCAGGGCGCTTACGATGTTGACGCTCTGGTCCATGCGGGGATTGACGGCGATGAAAAGGTCCGCGTCTGCGCAGCCGGCTTCCTTGAGGAGGCTGATGCTGGAAAGTTCCCCCTGCAGTGTCACTACGTCTGCCTGGGTTGCCAGGGTGCGGATGCGGGCGGGGTCACTGTCGATGACAGTGATTTCGTTGGATTCCAAGCTGAGCAACTTGGCAAGGTGCGAACCGGTCTGTCCTGCGCCTTCAATGATAATTTTCATACAACTTTACCGCGATATTTCGCAAATGTACAAAAATTACTTAATTTTTGCAAGGGCGTTTTTGCCTAATAGACCCAGGCCGCGGGGGACAATCCACCCGTTGTACAAGCCTTCAGGCACTTGCGGGTGGGGAGGAATCTCGCCGGCTTTCCGGAGGCGTCGGTACTCCTGGTGGGCCTGGAGCACAGCCTGGTAGAAGGACCGGCGTCCGCTTGCCAGGTACACCAGGGCCGAGCATCCATCCAGGAGCATGCGCATCAGGATGCGCCGGCGGGCTTTTTTCCGCGCCTTGCGCTCCAGAGATGCCCGGTCACAGCCGGGCAGGACATCATGGCCGGGGCTGCCGGCCATCTGTGCGAAGAAAGTGGCGGGAAGGTTGTTTTCCAGCAGCAGGAGGTTGTTCCGGAAGTTCAGGCGCAGCTTGAAGGGGGATTCGTTGGGAAGGGTACCGCCGCCGATATGGTATACCTGGGAGTCGGGTACCAGCGTAACCTGCCAGCCCCGCAGCTGCATGCGCCAGCAAAGGTCTATCTCCTCCATGTGGGCAAAGAAACGCTGGTCCAGGCCGCCCAGGGCCTTCCAGAGGCTGGCGCGCACCATCAGGCAGGCGCCGCTTACCCAGAGTACGTTTGCCGGGGAGTCGTACTGGCCGTGGTCCATTTCCACCTGCTGCATCACGCGGCCGCGGCAGAAGGGATAGCCGTAGCGGTCTATCCGTCCGCCGGCTGCGCCGGCATATTCAAAATGGTCACGCTGCGCGTAAGACAGGAGCTTGGGACCGCAGGCCCCGCAGCGGGGATGGCGGTCCATCCACTCTATCAGGGGAGAAAGCCAGCCGGCGGGAACCTCAATATCGGAGTTGATCAGTACAAAGTATTCTGCCTCAATGCTTTGCAGGGCCTTGTTGTAGCCGCCTGCAAAACCATAATTCTCCTCCAGGAGGATGAGCGGAACCTCCGGGAACTGGGCGCGAAGAAAAGCGGCCGATCCGTCGGAGGAGGCGTTGTCGGCCGCTATGACCTGCGCATCCAGCCCTTCACAGGAGGCGATGAGCCCCGGGAGGAACTTTTGCAAGTACTCCCGCGTGTTGTAATTCAATATGACTACCGCTACCTTCATGCGCTGAAATCTACATTTGTGAAGGCAAGGGAAGGGATGCGTTTGGAAAGGCAGGGGCGGGCGTCATCGGCGGTGGCAAGCAAGTTTCCCCAGAGGCTGAGGAAGTTGCCGGTGATGAGCATCTCGCGGACGGGATGCACGCGGCGGCCACCGCGGATCAGGAAGCCTTCGATTCCGTAGGAGAAGTTGCCCGTGGCGGGGTTGGAATTGCCCCCGTTGAAACCGGTGACAAGGATGCCGTCGCCCGCTTTTTCAAGCAGCTCCTCCAGCGTGGAACAGCCGCCGGTGGGCTGCAGCACCACCCTGGTGGCATCCTCTACAGTGGGTTCCAGCCCCATTTTTCCCGCAATATAGCTGTTCAGGAAATAGGTCCGGACCACGCCGTTTTCGATGATGGGCATCTCGCGGGTGGCTACGCCCTCGCTGTCAAAAAGGCGGCAGCCGCTGTCCCCGGCGGTGCGGGGCAGGTCCAGGATGTTTAACTGCTCAGGAAAGAGCTTCTTGCCCAGGCTGTCCACCAGGAAGGAATTGTTTTGCTGGATGGAGAACCCGCCCAGCGCGCTCATAAGGGGTGTGACCAGTTTGGAGGCACATTCGCTGTCCACGATGAGGGTGTACGCCCCGCCTTCTACCCGCTGGGGGGCAAGCTGCTGCACGGCCCGTTCGCAGGCTTTGCGGGCGCAGCCTTTCCACTGCAGGTCCTTCAGGCGCGCTCTGGCATCCCACCAGTAACTGGAGAAATGACGCCCCTCGGCGTCCTCTATCGTGGATTCGTACCCTATTTCAAAGGAAGTTTCGGTGTGACGGGCATAGAGGCCCTGGCTGTCCAGGGTAACGCTGTCAAAGACATTGTCGGAATACTCGCCTTCCTCTGCAATCAGCTTCCAGCCTTCCTGCCCGTCGCGCAGGCTTTCCCAGGCCATGGAGGCCAGCGCCAGTTCCCGTCTGTCCGTCGCTGTAAGGGTGTCGTAGGCATCGTCGTACAGGTCCAGCTCCCGTCCGCTCCGGGCGTCCTTAGAGAGGCGCTCGGGGGCGGGGAGGGTGCGGAAGGAATCGGCCTCCAACATGCGTACGGTGGCGATGGCTTCGCGGATAAAGGCTTCCAGGCCCTCCTTTTCCAGGCGGTTGCTGGAGAAAGAGCCGTAGCGCCCGTCCACAAAGAGCTGCACTTGCATGCTCCGGTCCAGTGCGTGGGAAGTCTTGTCCACTTCTCCGTTCAGGAGGCCTATCAGGTTCATGACGGTCTTGCTAAGGCTGATGCGGCATTTCTGCGCGCCCTGCGAAAGGGCGTACTCCAGGCAATGCCGTGCCAGGTCAATCTCCTGACTGGATAGCGTTTGATGACGATTCATGCTTTCTTCCATAGCTTATTCTCCTCCAACTGTGAGGCTGCCTATCAGCACGGTGGGAATGCCGCAGCTGACGGGCACGGACTGCTCCTTGCCGCAGGTCCAGGCGCCGGGGTCTATCAAAAGGTCGTCTGCTACGCCGCGGATATCGGCCAGGGCCTCGGGGCCGTTGCCGATGATGTTGATATCCTTCACCGGCTGGGTAAGGCGGCCGTTTTCAATCAGGAAACCGGATTTGACGTAGAAGGTGAAATCTCCTTCGCCGATCTGGACCTGCCCGTTGGAGAATTCATCCACAAAAACGCCTTTCTGCACCTCTGCAATCAGCTCCTGGGCCTTGGCCGTCCCGCTTTCCATGTAGGTGGCGCGCATGCGGGGAAGGGGGGCGTAGCGGAAGCTTTCCCGGCGGCCGTTACCCGTAGGTCGCACACCGTAGTGCGCGGCGCTGATGCGGTCGTGCAGGTAGGAGGTGAGGACGCCGTCTACCACCATATAAGTCTTTTGGCCGGGAATCCCTTCGTCGTCGAAGTTCAGGCTGCCACGCTTGCCGGGAAGGGTGCCGTCATCGATGATGTGGATGCCGCGGGGGCAGATTTGCTTACCCATTTTGTCGGCAAAGATGGAGGTGCCTTTGCGGTTGAAGTCAGCCTCGAAGGCGTGGCCCATGGCTTCGTGCAGCAGGATGCCGGAAGCGCCGGCACCCATGACTACGCTCATGCGCCCTCCCTTGGGCCGACGGGCGGCGAAACGCTCGTCGATGCCGCTGACCACCTCTCCGGCCATCTCCTGCAGGAGGGCTTCCGTGAGCATCTCGGCTCCTTGCCGGAAGCTGCGGGAGGTGGATTTGTTCTCCGTCTGGCCGCCCTGCTGGAAGACTACCGAGAGTGAGATGCTGCCCATCGGGCGGGTGTCCCATTTGAGCTCCTTGTCGCTGTTATACATGAGGATGTCGCTCACCTGGAAGGCAAGGTTGGCAATGACCTTGATAATGCGCTGGTCCCGCCTGCGTACCTCCGCCTCCAGCTTTTGCAGGAAAGGGAGGAAGGCCGACAGGGGAACGCCTCTCGCTGCGGGGTTGGGTTCCCCGCGGGAAGGATTGCGGGTGCCGTAAGGGTTCACCTCTACGGGCTGGCTGGCAATCTGGGCAGCCGCACGGGCGCAGGACAGCAGGTCCGGCCAGGCGGTGCTTTCCGAATAGGCGTAGCCGGTCTTTTCCCCGCTCAGGACCCTTACGCCCACGCCGAAGTCCACGTGGTTGCCGCCGGATGTGACGGCACCGTCCCGCAGCAGCAGGCTGGCGTAGGTGGTGTTCTCGAAGTAGAGGTCACAGTAGCTTGCGCCGCCGGCCATGCACTCCGCCACCAGGCGTCCCAGCACCTTTTCATCTACCAGGAAAGTGTCAAAGTAGTATTGTCTGTTTTCTATCATTCTTCTTTTTTCTTCTTCCCGGCGCTCATCAGAGCGCCCGGCCGGGCCCGGGATTTTTCGTCAGAAAAATCGTTGAGGGCGAAAAGGCCGCGGGGGATAGTAGGGGGCAGAGCCCCCTCGAATGGCACGCCGTCACGGGCTACAGGGACCCGGGAAATCTCTTTCACTATCTCCTGCGTCACATCCTCGATGGGCTTGCTGGAGGATTCTACCTCCTCCGTCACCAGCATGCGGACGGCGTTGTACCGACCCATGTCCCGGATGATGAGACCTTTGCGGGAACCTTCGGCGATAATGTCGAAGGGCGGGGCGGAATTGTCTACGAGTACCCACTTGTCACAGAGCTGCATGTAATTGTGGAACAGGTAGTTAAGTCCTAGCCGATAGCGCCTGCGGATGGTCTCTTCCGGGACATCGTGACCGCCCGCCTGAACGCGGCTGGCTACCCGCTGCACGGCGATGTCCGGGCTGTTTAGCCAGAAGTAAACTACCGTCACGTAGTAGCCCTTTTTCTGGGCGCTGAGCACCATCTTGATCAGGGAACGCGTGGCCAGGGTGGTCTCAATACAGAAATCTTCCCGCCGTTCAAAAAGGTAATGGACCTTCCGCAACATCAGGCGGCTGGCCGTAATGTAAGCACTCTCCGGTGCAAAAGGGGAGAGGTGCTTGGCAAATTCGTCGGAGTTGACGAATTCACTACAGTCCAGCAGCTCCGGGAGAACACTGTACGAAGCCGTAGTTTTCCCGGAGCCGTTAGGACCTGATATGATGTAAAGTTTGGGCACGAGTGCCCCTTTTTTATTCGGTAGCTGCCTCCAGCTTCTTCATCATCGCGAACATGAAGATGGCGCTGATGATGCAGACGGCCAGGAAGACGGTCCAGACAATCCACAGCGGGAGGGGACCCCAGAGGTGTCCGCCCACCTGGACAAGGAAGTTGCCAAGGGCCGATGCGACAAACCACATACCCATCATCATACCCTTATACTTGGGAGGAGCAACCCTGGAAACGAAGGAAATGCCCATGGGGCTGAGGAGAAGCTCGCCGAAGGTGAGGATCAGGTAGATGGAAATGAGCCAGTACGGGGAAACCAGGGTTTCTGCGGCAGTGTCACGTACAGTGGCCTGGTAGTCGGGGGTATTGAGGCCGATGGATGCGAAGGCCAGCAGGACGAAGGCAATGGCTGCCACCAGCATGCCATAGGCAATCTTGCGGGGAGCGGAAGGCTCCTTGCCCTTCTTGGCGAGGGCGCCGAAGATGGCCATGGAAACCGGCGTAAGGGCTACCACGTAGAACGGGTTGAAGTGCTGGAAGATGGGAGCGCTGATTTCCACGTCACCGTTGATGCGGGTGTACATCCAG
>CADAJF010000045.1 GCA_902788175.1 uncultured Bacteroidia bacterium | reverse complement strand
GTCAGTGTCAATTATCGCTGGTAATTATGAATAGAAAGGGACTTGCACTACTGCTGCTGCTTGCTCTGGGCGCCTGCCGGCACCCGGACATCGAGTACCTGGATTTTGAAACTTTCAAGGTCCTGTCTGTCAATTATTCGCATGTTGTCCAAAACGGTAACCTGAACCCGGAAGTAGCCCTGATGGGAGACACCGACCTGGACGGAGATCCGGACACAAAAGTAGCCAGCACCCAGGCCATTACGCTGGTGAGGGATTTCCTTGGAACCATCCACAGCCGGAGCCTGGTCCATATTGCCGGCCAGTTCGAAGGTCACGACATTGACGGGGCCCCTATGAAACAGTCCGGCAAACTGGTCTTGCCTGAGTCAGGTCCTATCAAAAACATCATCCTGGTAAGCCACTACACCATTGGCGCCAATTTTGAATGCCCGTCTCAAACCTTCCCCCTGGAGGCCCTTTTTGCCGATAAAGGCTACGCCGTCGTCATCGCCGATTATATAGGCTTCGGCACAACGGCAGAGCGCATCCACCCTTACATGCATACGGAAAGCACGGCCCGCAGCGTAGTGGACATGGCGCTGGCTGTCAAGCCTTATCTCAAATACATCGGCCGGGAACCTGAAAGTGACGAGGTGATTCTCTTTGGCTATTCCCAGGGCGGGTCCACCACCCTGGCGGTGATGGATATACTCCAGGACGAGTACCCCGAATTCCCCATCAAACAGGTCTATGCCGGCGGTGGTCCCTATGACCTGGCCGCCACCTTCGATTATTCCATGGAAGTAGGTGTAACGGGTATCCCCTGCGCCATTCCCATGATTGTCCAGGGCGTGAACGAAGGGGAACGGCTGGGGCTTAATATGGAATCCTTTTTCAAGGAGCGCCTGCTGGAGCACTACAATGACTGGATCAATTCCAAGAAATACACGGTCAAGGAGATTAACCGGCAAATCGCTTCCAGGGACCTCCGTGACATCATGACCGAAGCAGGCCGGGACCGCAGCAGCGGTGAAACCGCCCTCCTGTACAAGGCACTCCTGAAAAATTCCACGCTCAATTTTATTCCCCGTGCGCCCATCTACCTTTTCCACAGCCGCACGGACCAGACTGTTCCTTTTGTGAACGCAGAACACGCAGAAGCCTATTTCAAGGGCCGCGACATCCGCTACGACTTCGGCGACTACGGCAAACACGCCCTGGGTTGCATCCGCTTCATCCTCACCGCGTATAAAGACCTTCCATGAGAAGAAGACTGAGCCACCTCCTCCTCTTTCCCATCATCTTCATCCTTGCGGCCTGCTCGGCCAAGGATGCAGTGGTGACAGAGCCTGTGGACATTCATCTGACCATCGACAGAGTCAAGAGCAGAAAAGTCTATTATACGGTTACCAGCGCCAACCCGGATGCTTCCTATTACGTCGGCCTCCGTTATGTGGACCCGAAGGAGCCCCCCATGAGCGATCTACAGCTAGCGCAGGCGTTTCTTGCCAGCGAGAGGATGAACTACGATGTTCTGAAGGAAAACCGGGACATCCATGCCACCTTGGCAGACCTGTCCACCTACAAAGGAAGCCGTTCGCTCAAGAAAAGCCATCTGGCATACGGCAAAGATTACAGGCTGCTGCTGTTCCAGGTGAACCCCAAGGATCTTTCCATCATCGGCAACATCCAGGGAGAAAGTATCCACACCCCGGAATTAGATATCCTGGATGTGGATTTCTCTTTCTCCATCAAAAGCGGCAAGCTCACCATTACCCCTTCCGGAAACGATTTTTCCTATTACTGGGACTATGAGTCGGAGACGCGCATCTACGACGACTACCTAAGCCCCTCCAACTATCTGTACAGCGTGATCGACATGTACGAAGACTTTGGCTTCATGAACAACGTCCTGAGCAAAGGTGTAACGGAATTCGACCTTCTCCAGGCCCCCATGACAGAAGGGACGTACTATCTGGTCACCGTCGCCGCTTATGACCCTGCTCAGGGCGAAATCATTTCAGACTACAAAGTCTTCGAATTCCGGTATGAAAACGGACAGATCCTGACGCAGGACTCTTTATAAATCCCAGAGATACACCTCCGTGGAGGCCGCACCGGCCAGCAGCAGCACCAGCAGGACGATGACGATGATGAGCCAGAGGACAAAAATCACCAGTCCGGGGCGCCAGGAGGGCGGTTCAAAGCCAAATATAAGCTGAATGCCCCCATACAGGATACCCACGAAGGGTAAAATGACGGCCAGGGCAGCCAGTGCTACTATCCAAGGTGTGGAGAGCATGTCCAGGAAGGCCGGCGCATCCAGGGCAAGGTCGTCCAGCCAGTGATTGAACGGCACGCCAAACAGCTGAGATCCTTTGACGGACAGCACAGAAATGGATGCCAGGCCGGAGGTGCCGATAATCAGCAGTATAATTCCAATAGCTACCAGAATAAACTTGCCGAAACGCTGGAAAAAGTCCGAGCGGACCACTTCCCGCGCGGTATCGCCCATCTCCTGGATGCCGCTCTGGACGTTGCGGCGGATGTCATCGGCCGTGCCGCTTTCGCCTTTCATGGCCCAGCGATCCTGCGCCGTACGGGCAGCCGGCATGCAAATCCAGAAAAGTGCATAGATGAAGGGGACGGTGAGGGACCATACGCCATCATCGACGCCGGAGAAGAAGGTGACGGCAGTAGCCACCGCAAAAGCTATCCGGAGCCAGGAAGTTTCTATGCCGAAATACTGGGCCAGGCCGCTGCAAACGCCGCCAAGACGCTTGTTGCCAAGGTCCCGGAAGAGTTTTCGGCCGGTTTTGCCGGGCTGCGCCGCGGGTTCGGGGTCATCGGCCTCAATACGCTCCGGACGGCCTATCACATCGATGACGCTCTGGACGGCGGCATAATCCACCACGGTCCCGCGGGGGGCCTTATCCTGCAGCAGCTCTGCAACGCGTTCCTCGATGCCTTCCATGATTTCCTTCCCACCTTCCTGTTTCAGGTAGTGGTTTTCCAGGGTTCCAAGGTAAGCGGCCAGGGCCTGGGAGGCATCCTTGTCCAGGATGAAGGCGTATCCGCCCACACTCACTTGTTCCGTCTCTTTCATGGTTTTTACTGCTTTAAGGTTTCAATACTCCGGACCATTTCTTCCCAGGCGGCATCCATTTCGGCGAGCTGCTGGCGGCCTTTGTCCGTAATGACATAATACTTGCGGGGCGGCCCCTGGGGCGACTCTTCCCAGCGGTAGCTAAGAAGGCCCTGGTTCTTCTGGCGGATAAGGAGCGGGTACAGGGTGCCCTCCACCACCAGCATATTGGCCATTTTCAGTTCTTCCAGAATATTGGAAGCATAGGCTTCCTTCCTGTTCAAAATACTGAGGATGCAGTACTCAAGCACCCCTTTGCGCATTTGCGAGCGCACGTTTTCACTGTTATTCTCCATAAGACGCTGCTATTATTGATAAGACCTTGCAAAACGCGACAAGTTCTCCGCCGTGGGCTGGAGGCCGCGCATCTCACATTTCTGGACCGGAGTTTCCGCCTTGGGAACAGCGATCCACAGGATAACATAGATCCAGAACCCGGCCGACCCGAAGATAAGGGCCACCAGCATGATGATACGGACGAGGGTGATGTCTATATCGAAATAGAGGGAAAGGCCGGAGCAGACACCGGCGATTCTTTTGCCGTCCACGTCCCGGTACAGGCGACGCGGCTTGTCGGCGTAGGTGGAAGAGCCGGTGGCTGCGGATGCACCGCTTTCCGGGGCGCCGTCCGGCATGCCCAGCGCGGCTGCCACTTTGTCTGCCATTTCCACGGTTACTACCCGGGCGCTGTCCCCTACCTCCTGGTAGAAGAGCTCCGCGATACGGCCTTCAATTTCCTCCATCACCTCCCCTTTCTGGTAATCGGGCGTGGTGAGATGGGCCCTGAAGTGCTCCAGATAGCGCTGAAGGCGGTTGTAGGCATCCTCGTTGAGGGTGAAATTACGCCCTCCCAAAGAGACATTGATTACTTTTTTCATGGTGTTTTTAATTATAGTTTTATGTTCGCAAAATATTTTCTGCTGCAAAGATATGAATTTTTTATTGTACTTTGCAATACATAGTAGTAAAAATTTCAAAAAATTTTGTTTTGGAAGGTATTAAAGCGAACCATCCCCACCCGTTCTTCCGGGCAGGGATGGTTTACAAGAGATTGACAGCCAACAAGTTGGCCGCTTAATGGCCTATTCTGCAGGGGAGAAATCTTCCTTCCCTACTCCGCAAACAGGGCAGATCCAGTCTGCAGGAATGACTTCGAACGCTGTTCCGGGGGCAATCCCGCTGTCGGGATCTCCCACCGCCGGGTCATAAATGTACCCGCAAATGTTGCAAACGTATTTTTTCATAATACTGTATGGTTTAAAGTTTACTGTTTTCCCTTCGGTTCGCTGTCCTCTATAAATTCACCTTTTTTCGCACAGGCCTGCCCTGCGACACCCTACGTTACCCCCTCCCTAAATCCCTCCCCTCAGGGGAGGGACTTTCGGGGATACCCTATAGGCGACCTTACAAGCCTAGGGTTTTGAAAAAGTCGTTGCCTTTGTCATCGACCAGGATGAAGGCGGGGAAATCTTCCACCTGGATTTTCCAGATGGCTTCCATGCCAAGGTCCGGGTATTCCACGCACTCGATGCTCTTGATGCCGTCGCTGGAAAGGACCGCTGCAGGGCCGCCGATAGAGCCCAGGTAGAAACCGCCCCACTTGTGGCAGGCATCCGTCACCTGCTGGGTACGGTTCCCCTTGGCAATCATGATAAGGGAACCGCCGCGGCTTTGGAACAGATCCACGTAAGGGTCCATGCGCTGGGCAGTGGTGGGACCCATGGAGCCGCAAGGCATGCCTTCCGGCGTTTTGGCCGGCCCGGCATAGAAGACCGGATGGTCCTTGAAATACTGGGGCAGGTCCTCTCCCCTGTCCAGGCGCTCCTTCAGGCGCGCATGCGCGATGTCGCGCGCGACAATGATGGTACCGGAAAGGCTCAAGCGTGTGCTCACGGGATACTTGCTAAGCTCCCCAAGCACCTTTTCCATGGGCTGGTTCAGGTCTATTTTAATGCCCCCTGCCTCTCCGGGCTGACGCAGCGCCTCCGGAATCAGGCGGGCGGGGTTGTCGTCCAGTTTCTCTATCCAGATACCTTCACGGTTGATCTTGGCTTTGATGTTGCGGTCTGCGCTGCAGCTCACGCCCATGCCCACCGGGCAGCTGGCCCCGTGGCGCGGCAGGCGGATAATACGGATATCATGGGCAAAGTACTTGCCGCCGAACTGTGCGCCCAGGCCAATCTTGCAGGCCTCTTTCCAAACCTCCTCTTCCAGGGCCACGTCGCGGAAAGCGCGGCCAGTCTCATCCCCGGTAGTGGGGAGGCTGTCATAAAAGTGAGTGGAAGCCAGTTTCACGGTAAGGAGGTTCTTCTCTGCCGATGTACCGCCAATCACAAAGGCGATATGATAAGGCGGGCAGGCGGCCGTGCCCAGGGTTTTCATCTTCTCTACCAGGAAAGGGACCAGCGTATCCGGATTCAGGACGGCTTTGGTCATCTGGTAAAGGTAGCTCTTGTTGGCACTTCCGCCGCCTTTCACCACGCAAAGGAACTTGTATTCCATGCCTTCCTCTGCCTCAATGTCTATCTGGGCGGGCAGATTGCACTTGGTGTTCACTTCCTTGTACATGTCCAGCGGCGCGTTCTGGCTGTAACGCAGGTTCTCCTGGGTATAAGTCTGGTAAACGCCCAGCGAGAGGGCTTCTTTGTCGTCGAAGCCGGTCCAAACCTGCTGGCCTTTCTCCGCATGGATGATGGCGGTGCCGGTGTCCTGGCAGAAGGGAAGCTTTCCCTTGGCGGCCACCTCTGCGTTGCGCAGCATCATCAGGGCCACGTATTTGTCGTTGTCAGAGGCCTCGGGGTCCGTAAGGATACGGGCCACCTGCTCATTATGGGCGGGCCGTAGCAGGAAGTTCACATCGCGGAAAGCCGTGCGCGACAGGATGGTAAGGGCCTCCGGGGCCACCTTGAGGATTTCATGACCTTCGAAGGAGCTCACGGAAACACCTTCCGACGAGACTTTGTAGTATTCAGTGCTGTCTTTTCCCAGCTGAAACATAGGGGCGTATTTAAATTCTGCCATAAACGTATTATACTTAGGAACAATGATTCCACAAAGATAATAAAAAAGAGCGTCACCATCAAGGCAAGTTTGGCTTGAACTGCTCCGGAGGGTGAAATTCGCTTTTCCGGAACATTCTTTGTATATTTGCAGGTTATGGAAAGAATATGGACGGATATATTGCTGCCTGCTGCCATTGCCGGAGCCGTGGCGGCGCAGACTTTGGGCGTGGAAATTCACCGCGCCTCGCGCCTGCATGCGTGGTTCCCCCGGGCGGCCCGCGACACGGTGCAGGTAGATACCGTCAAAATCCGTCCGGACAGCCTGAAAAACAAGCAGGACAGCCTGAAAGCCCGCCTGGACAGCCTGGCACAGGTACCGGATTCCCTGGCACAAATACCGGACTCCCTGCTGCAAGTACCGGATTCCCTGCTGCAAGTACCGGATTCCTTGCTCCGCAGCCCCCTGGATTCCCTGGCGGAAGAAGAGGACTTTGACCTTTTCTACACCTCTGAGGAACAGGACACCGTCCCTTCCATTACCGCCAGGGACACCATGAAAGTACCGGACAGCCTGCGCCTGACAGACCCCTTCCTCTATCAGTGGTACGTAGCCACCAAAGACAGCTACATCCACAAATTGGTGGTGGATTCCCTCAAGGCGGAGGGAGACTCCCTTATCTGGCCGCGCGTGGATTCCCTGTACCTGGCAGACTCCACCTACAAGGCCAAACTGGCCTGGGAAAAGAAATGGGCCAGCATGTCCAAGGCAGAGCGCAAGCGCTGGACCTACGAGAACGTCCAGCTCCCCGCCATCCTCCACAAGCAGGACTCCATCCGCAAGATCAAGGACAGTCTCCAGCACATCAAAGACAGCATCCGGGACAACACCCCCCGCATCCTGGAAACCTCCTTCATCCCGGATTCGTTATACTTCAAACGCTATATCACCTGGCGCAACAACCGCCTCTACAACCGGGTGGAAACCTTCGAGTGGGACACCACCGCCAACTACCATTTCCAGGACTATCCCTTCATGCGGGGAGAGGTAGGCGCCAGCTGGCTGGGCATGCCCGGCAGCGCCGTACTGCCCCACAATTTCCTGAGCCGGGACAAAGAGAACAGCCCCAGCTTCTACCAGGCCATGGAAAGCTGGACCTACACCCCGGACAACATGGTGATGTGGAATACCAAAACTCCGTACACGGAACTGGAATACTCCGGCAACCTGCTGGAGAGCAGCACTTTAAGCACAGATAACTTCCGCGTATTCACCACCCAGAACATCTTCCCTTCCGTGAACATCGCCCTGGAAATGAAGCGTTACGGCGGGGCCGGAACCCTCAAAAACGAGCACACCGACAACCGCAGCTACTTTGCTGTCGGAAACTATCTGGGAAAACGCTACCTGGCCCAGGGAGGCTTCATCTATAACAAGGTATCCCGCCAGGAAAGCGGCGGCGTCCAGGAGACCATGTGGATCAGGGACACCACGGTGGATGTGCGGGAAATAGATGTCAACCTGGCGGCTGCCACCAACAGCTACCGCAAAAGGAGCCTGTTCTTTGACCAGAGCTACCGCATTCCCTTCTCCTTCATCGAAAAACTGCGCCACCGCGGCGACAGCACCTGGGTCCGCCCCGACACCCTGGTGACGGACATCACCACCGCTTTCATCGGCACATCCTCGGAGCTGAGCACCTTCTCCAAGAATTACGTGGACAACACATCCGGAAACTTGCCCACCTTCTATAACGGGGTATTCAATATCAACCCTTCCAAGAGTGTGGACTCGCTGCGCAACATGCGTTTGGACAACCGCATTTTCCTGCGCCTGCAGCCCTGGAAGGAGGATGCCATCGTCTCCAAAGTGGAAGGCGGCGTGGGAAACCGTTACCAGCAGTTCTACCTGGCCACTCCCTCGGATGTCCTCTACAAGCCGTCCAATATCACGTGGAACACCCTGTACACCTATGCCGGCGCGGAAGGCCGCCTGAGCAGATACCTTGCCTGGGATGCCACCGGCCTGTACAACTTTGCCGGAGCGCAGGCCAATGACTTCTTCCTCAAGGCCAATGCCACCCTCAACATCTATCCCTTCCGCAGGCAGCCCAAGAGCCCTATCAGCCTCAAGGCCTCTTTCCAGACCCGCCTGGACACCCCGGACTTTTACCAGCAGCATTTCTACACCAACCACTACCGCTGGGAAAACGACTTCACCAAGATTTCCACCACCCAGGTGGATGCCCGGCTGGAGATCCCCCGCTGGCGCCTGAAGGCACAGGTGGGCTACTCGCTCCTGGCCGGCCACGTTTACTACGACACCCTGGGCATTGCCCGGCAGCACACGGGTGCCCTGAGCGTATTCACGGCCGCCCTAACCAAGGATTTGGTGTTTGGGCCGATACACCTGGACAACACCGCGCTGCTGCAGCTGAGCTCCCAGCCGGACGTACTGCCCCTTCCCACCCTTGCGCTCAACCTTCGCTGGTATGTGCAGCTGAACGTAGTGGATCCCAAGGTCCTTCAGTTGCAGCTGGGCGTGAACGGCCGCTACAACACCCTCTGGTACGCACCCTCTTACAACCCCGTTTCCGGAACCTTCATGCTCCAGCGCAGCGAAGAGTACGGCAACTGCCCTGTCTTCGATGTCTTTATCAACGCGCAGTGGAAAAAGTGCTGCGTGTTTATCAAGCTGGAGAATGCCGGCAACGGCTGGCCCAAGGACAACCACGACTATTTCTCCGCCCACCGCTATATCCAGACGCCAAGAGCCCTCAAATTTGGCATTTCCTGGCCGTTCTACCCGCGTCTTGGACAGCAAAAGACCCTCTCGGAGCGGGCCGGTTCGGGCATGGGTTCAGGCCCCGCAGGCGGCGACCGCAACTTCGGAGCGGGAGCCGGCGGGAACAGCAGCCTGGGAGGCGGAAACCGATCCACTTCCCGCCTATGAGCCGCCCTGTCCAGTTCATATCGGCCTTGCTGCTGATTGGCTTGCTGCTGCTTATTCCCAGCCGGAGCATCCAGCATCACCCTCTGCCGGAGCGTCACGCCACCCCCCGCCAGGTCATCCCTCCACGGCTCGCCGCGTACGACCGCCTAATCCGGGATGCGGCCAGTAAGATTGACTGGGACTGGCGGCTGGTGGCGGCCATCGTGCACCAGGAGTCGCGTTTCAACAGCCAGGCACGGGCGGCCGACGGAGCGGGAATCGGCCTGATGCAGATCAACAGCACGCGTTATACGGAAGATACGCTGCTGATCCCTTCGGTGAACCTTGCCATAGGAACGGCCTACCTCCACCGGCTGGAAAGGATGTTTCCCGCAGCCGGAGCCATGGACAGCCTGAAGTTTTCCATCGCGGCGTTCAACATGGGGGACGGTAAGCTGAAAAAGGCCATTTCAGAGGCATTGGAGGCCGGCGTGGACGCCACCCGCTGGGACGAGGTCAAGACCCTGCTGCCCAGGGGGCACCACACTGTCGTTTAT
>CADAJF010000044.1 GCA_902788175.1 uncultured Bacteroidia bacterium | reverse complement strand
GCGGCATGGCCTATACCTTTGCCAAGGCCCAGGGCGGCAGTATCCCTCTGCTGGACAAAGTGGAGGGTCAAAGGGTTACTTTCCACTACACTTACTCCCTTTCCCAGAAAGGCTCCGCTTTCAATAGCGTGACAGACGGAGACGTGTGCGTGGAGGGGAACGCCTATACCCTGGAAGGCCTGGGCCTCAAGGTGGTAAGCGACGGCTCCCTGCGCTGGACGCTGGACCAGGAGGCCAAGGAAGCCGTGGTGGAGACCGTCCAGAAGGAAGACCTTTTCACCAATCCCGCCCTTTTCATCTCTTCCTACAAGGATTACCGGGACAAGATCAAGGTAAACAGCTCCGGCGCAGATTTCCTGGACGTCACCCTTACCCTGGACCAGGATACCCGTGCCCGTTTTCTCCTGAAGAATATAGTCTATGGGGAGCCGCAAGGAAAAAGCGGCTTCTCGCTGGACGAAAAGTCGCTTCCTGGCTATCTGGTAACGGATTTGCGTTAGTTGGCCTTTACACAACGGACATTGAGGGCGAGGGAGGTTTTGCTTCCCTCGCCTTTATTGACGCCGGGCTGATTCTCGAAGATGTAGCGGAAAACGCCCAGCTCTCCATCTGCGGTCTGGTCTGCGGTCCACCAGCAGGCGTACTGCTTGTAGCCAAAGACCTCCTGCTCTGTGGTAAGGTCCATGTAACCGGTGGGAATGGCGTTGAAGAGCCGTTTGTTGCTGATAGTGACCTGGGGCCAGTAGGGCCACATGTCCTCTCCCATGAAGGAGGCGTTGACCATCAGTTCTCCGGCTGCGCTGCCCAGGGCCTGATCGAATTCTGCGGCGGTGGGAAGGCGCCATCCATTGGGACATGCCGTCTGGGCCTCTTCCCAGGTGTAATACTGGCCGAAGAGTTTGGACACTACCTCGCAGCCGCGGTAATCCCGGCCGTCCGGCGTGCCGTAAAGGTTGTTGGCTATCCAGGTGAGGCCGCCCTCCTGCGTGCTGCGGTAAAGGTTGCCGTCAATGTTCACGTTTTCATCCCCTTCCAGTCCCTGCAGTGCTGTGTCAGGGTCTATGGCCTGGAACGAGGCTGTCTTGCTGCCCGTATAGTAATTGCCGTTGAGGGCATAGATATATACCGTGACGGTGTAGGAGCCTACTTTATCCGGGCTAAAATAGATTTGGGGAAGGGATTTGGAGATGTCCCTGCTAAGGGTGTCCTTTACGGTACCGTTCAGGGACCAGTACATGCCCAGGGTGCCGGGGTCAGTCTGGTCCGTAGTGTAGAGGTTGCTTGCATCCACCTTGAAGGTGAGGCGGTCTCCTGCGCGGACAAAGGGATCCGGATCTGTCAGTTTGATGCCGCCTATAGACGGCTTGGTGGTTTCTTCTTCCTTCTTCTTGCACATGACAAGGGATACAGCCAAAAATGCAAGAGCCAGGATATAGAGTGCTCTTTTCATAAATAAACTTCTCACAAGCTACAAATATCGCTATTTTTTTGTAATTTTACGCAAATATCTTGCCAAGATGAGAAAACTGCTGCTTCTGGGAACCATTTTGCTGCTGGGCTGCACCGGCGGTAAGCGCTATGTGCAGATAAGCGGTTATGCCCAAGGGGGCACCTACACGGTGAAACTGAACATGGAGGGCGTAGGCGTGCCAGTGGAGCAGGTGCGGGACAGTATAGAAGCGCTTCTTCTGCAAATAGACACCACCCTTTCCGGCTATAACCGGAACTCGCTCCTGTCGCGCTTCAACGCAGGGGAGAGCATTCCTGCCACGCCGCTCTTTTTGGCTATGTACAGCCTTTCCTACAAGTACTGGGAACGCAGTGGCGGGAAGGTGGACTGCGCAGCGGCTTCCCTTTACGACGCATGGGGTTTCGGTTTTAAAAACAGTTCTTTTCCTTCGGAGGAGCAGCTGGCCGTCCTGCTGGAGCAAGGCGGCATGGACAGGCTTCCTGCTTCGCTGCCCGTTACGCCCGATGGCCTGGTGGATCCTGCCCCCCTGGGCTATCCCCGGCTCAATTACAACGCAATAGCCCAGGGCTACAGCTGTGACCTGGTTGCCGCATACCTTTACCGCATAGGCGTAAAGGACATGCTGGTGGATATAGGCGAAATCTGGTGCGACGGGCTCAACCCATCCGGAAAGCCCTGGAGTGTAGGCGTGGACCGCCCCGTGGACCAGGCGCCGGATCAGGCCCCCAGGGAGCTGGAAGGTATCTGGGATTCCCAGGGCCTGGCGGCCGGGGTGGTCACTTCCGGCAATTACCGCAAGTTCTATATCCGCGATGGCCGCAAGTATGCGCACACCATAGACCCGGTTAGCGGCTATCCCGTTCAGCATAACCTCCTTAGCGCCACCGTGGTTTCCTCCCAAAGCGCGGCAGAAGCGGACGCAGTGGCCACCTGGTGCATGGTGGTGGGCCTTGAGGAGGCAAAGGCCCTTATCCTCTCTCAGAAAGCCCTTGAAGGCTATCTGATCTATTCCGCAGAGGACGGCTCCATGCAGGAATGGGCCAGCCCGGGGTTCGCATTAAAGGAGTAGGGCTACATTCCGGCAATCACTTCCAGTATCCATAGCAGCAGGCGGCAAAGGCCGTCTGTTGCCGTTAGCAGGAGGGGAGGGCAGCAGCCCAGAGCCTGCAGCAAAAGGGTGAGGAGGGCCGTTCCCATCAGGACGGAAGTCACCGGTATAGCCAGCAGGTTGGTGAGCAGGAAATAGCGCGGAAAGCTGTGAAAGCGGAGCCAGGCAAGGGGCGCGGTGAAAAGCTGGCAGCTGATACAAAGGGCCGCCATGTTCCAGATTTTACGGAAAGGGTCCCACCGTGCCGATACAGGATACCAGCTCTCCAGCACGGGATACAGCAGGAAGATACCCGCCATGGCCAGGTAAGAAAGCTGGAAGCCGGTACTGCGGATAACCTCCGGCGAAAGGACCAGCTGCAGCAGAAGGGCCAGGCAAAGCACGCGCACTGCCTTTCGCGGCCTCTCCAGCAGGCGCAGCGTCTCGTTGATGGTGATAAAAAGGAAGGCCCGCACGATGGACGGTCCCGCCCCGGTCATGAGTGTAAAAAAGCCTGCGCAGGCAAGGATGAGCGCAAAACGCAGCCTGCGGGCGGCGGGGGAGCGTCCCATCACCCAGGTAAGCCGGTCAAACAGCAGGTAAATGATGCCGATATGAAGCCCCGATAGCGCCAGCAGGTGCGAGGCGCCGCTTGAGCGGAAAACGGCCACCGTCTCTCCCGATAGGCCGCTCCGGTCTCCGGTAAGAAGGGCCCGCAGCAGGGGAGCGCTGCCATCGAAGCGGAAAGGGATGGCGCCGATAAAAGCGCGAAGCCGCCCCGCAGCCTCCAGGGCCCACGTCTCCAGAAAATTGCCGGTGGAAAGCCCCGCCTGGGCGCTGTTCCAGTAGCAGAAAACGCCCAGCAGCGCAAAGCAAAGCGCCAGGAAAACCCTGCTCCAGTTGCGTGGAAGCCGTACAAGAGGCCGATAAAAAAGGAAGGGGAGGGAGAGCGCCACCAGCAGCGCAGAGGGTAGCCATGGTCCCGTACCGGGAAGCATGCTCCCCGCGATTACGCCCGCCGTGAAAGAAAGCGACAGCGTCTCTATGGCCCGCCCCTCAGTCATACATGCAAAAATACCATTTTTCCGGCTAACAATCCCAATAATTTTGCATATATTTGCAAAGATATAGCGGAGTTATACCAGAATCACTATAAACTTATGATCATTCTTGTAATCAACTGTGGCAGCTCGTCCATCAAGTACCAGCTTCTGGACATGAAAAGCGACGAAGCGTACGATGTTATCGCCAAGGGTATTGCAGAAAAAATCGGCCTTCCGGCCGGCGTTCTGCAGTACACGCCCATCGGCAAGGAAAAAATCAAGAGAGACATTCCCATTCCGGACCATAAGGTGGGCATGAAGCTCATCCTGGAAGCCCTCACGGACAAGGAGCACGGCGTTCTCAAGTCCCTGGAGGACATTGAGGCCGTGGGCCACCGTATTGTGCAGGGCGGGGACTATTTCAGCGGCTCCGTCCTCATCAACGAGGATGTCCTGGAGAAGATTTCCCTCTGCTCGGACTTTGCTCCGCTCCACAATCCGGCCCACCTGCTGGGCATCCACGCCATGCAGGATGTGCTTCCCAGCGTGCCGCAGGTAGCCACCTTCGACACCGCCTTCCACCAGACCATGCCCCCGTACGCCTACATGTACGGCCTGCCTTATGAGTATTATGAGAAATACCGCGTGCGCCGTTACGGTGCCCACGGAACTTCCCACCAGTTCGTGGCGGGCGTAGGCGCCAAGATGGCCGGCCTGGACCTCTACAACTCCAAGATCATCACCTGCCACCTGGGCGCCGGCAGTTCCATCTGCGCCATCCAGAACGGCAAGTGCGTGGATACCACCATGGGCTTCACCCCGCTGGAAGGCATGATCATGGGCACCCGCGTGGGCAATATCGATGCCGCCGCTGTCCTCTACCTCCAGAACAAGCTGGGCGTGAGCCCCGACGAGATGTCCACCATCCTCAACCGCCAGTCCGGCTTCCTGGGCGTTTCCACCAAAACCTCGGACGCCCGCGAACTGGACGAACTGGCCAACAGCGGAGACCCCAAGGCCAAGCTGGCCCTCAAGAAGTTCACCTTCGACGTCATCAAGAACATCGGCTCCTATGCAGCCGTAATGAACGGCGTGGACCTGATTGTTTTCACCGGCGGAATCGGAGAGCACAACAGCCGCCTGCGCCGCCGCGTGCTGGAGAACTTCGCCTTCCTGGGCGCCAAAGTGGACTATGAAGCCAACGTCGCCTGGGGAGAAGACACCATCATCACCACCGAGGATTCCGCCATCAAGGCCGCCCTCATCTGCACCAACGAGGAGCTGGTGATTGCACTGGACACCATGCATATAGTACAGGAAAACCAAGAATAACACTATGATTACCAATTTCAACGACTTATTTGCCGAGCTTAAGGCAAAAGGCATTTGCAAGCGGATGGTTGCCGCTTGGGGCGTAGATTCCCACACCATCGAGGCCGCTGCCCTGGCCTCCGAGATGGGCTTTGTGAAAGTGACCCTGGTGGGTGACAAGGACCTTATCGCCAAAGTGTGCGAGGAGTGCAAGATCGATATCGCCCAATTCGAGATAGTGGACATCAAGGAGGAGCTGAAGGCTGTGGCAGAGGCTGTCCGCATGGTCCACGACGGAGAGGGTGATGTCCTGATGAAGGGCCTCTGCTCCACGGACAAGTTCCTGCGTGCCATCCTGAACAAGGAAGTGGGCCTGCTGCCCGCCAAGGGCCTCCTGAGCCATGTGGGCGTGGTGGAATCCCCCAATTACCACAAGCTCATGTTCATCACGGACATGGCCGTCATCCCCGCCCCGGACTTCCGCCAGAAGGTCAAGCTGGCCGGCTTCGTGACCGGCGTTGCCCGCAGCTTCGGCATTGCCATGCCCAAGATTGCCTTCATCGCTGCTTCGGAGCAGATGCTGGACAGCATGCCCGCCTGCATCGAGGGTGCCATGCTGGCCAAGATGTGCGACCGCGGCCAGATCAAAGCCATCGGCGACGGCCCGCTGGCCCTGGATGTAGCCATCGACGAGGAATCCGTCCAGATCAAGAAGCTCAAGAGCCCCGTGGCCGGAGACGCAGACTGCCTGCTCTTCCCCAACATTGAAAGCGCCAATGTGTTCTGGAAAACCATTTCCAAGCTATCCACCGGCGCACGTCAGGCCGGCTTCCTGGTAGGTACCAAGGTCCCTTGCATCCTCGCTTCCCGCGCGGATTCCGTAGATGTAAAACTCAATTCCATCGCCTCCGCAGTAATGTCGGTTAAATAGTGAAAAAGTTCCCTTTTGCTCCCCGAGTAAGTCCCTCCCCCGAGGGGAGGGATTTAGGGAGGGGGTAACGTGAGGAAGTCGCAGGGTGAGCCTGCGCGTTCCTGAGGAAAGGGTGAATTGAAATACTGCAAGTCGAAACTTGCTATTTTTTTAGTAGTGTATTTTTTAATTTATGCGTAAATTTATTGTTGCAGGGAACTGGAAGATGAACACTACGGTTCCCGAAGGCGTTCAGCTGGCAAAAGATGTTGTTGCAATGGCCAAGGAACTTCCGGCCAATGTAGAATTGGTGGTGGCTCCGCCCTTTACCCACCTGGCCCTTGTCGGGGAGGCCCTGAAGGGCTCTGCCGTCAAACTCTCTGCCCAGAACTGCGCAGACCATGAGAAGGGTGCGTACACCGGAGAGGTTGCCGTGAACATGCTCACCAGCGTTGGCTGCACCTACACCATCCTGGGTCACAGCGAGCGCCGCCAGTATTACGGCGAGACCGATGAAAAACTGGTGGTCAAGACCCGCCTGGCCCTGGACGCCGGCCTTAAGGTCATCCTCTGCGTAGGGGAGAACCTTCAGGAGCGCGAAGCAGGGAAGCACTTTGAGGTGGTGACAGAGCAGACCAAAGCCGTCCTCTACAACTTCACTGCCCAGGAGATGGCCAGCGTGGTCATTGCCTATGAGCCCGTCTGGGCTATCGGCACCGGTAAAACCGCTACGGCGGAGCAGGCGCAGGAAATCCATGCCTGTATCCGCAGCGTTGTGGCAGAGAAGTTCGGCGTGGAGGTGGCTCAGGACATGACCATTCTTTACGGCGGCTCCTGCAAGCCTTCCAATGCCCGTGAGCTCTTCGCCCAGAAGGACATTGACGGCGGCCTTATCGGCGGCGCAGCCCTCAAGGCAGAAGACTTCCTGGGAATTGCCACGGCCTTCTAGGCCCCGGACACCCTTTAGAAAAGATAACTGACCCCGCCGGTAATGGAGAACAGATGCCGCGCGGGGTCGGTTGCCGTATTGATAAGGGCGAAGTGATAGGTGGGGGAGACGTTCAGGCAAAGTCTCCAGATGGGGATGGACAGGACGATCCCAGCGTCGGCCGTTAGGCGGAAATAAGTTCTGGAGGGGACATCCCTATCCGGATACAAATTCGTGAAAACGCCGGGAGTAAGCCCCACGTGGTACTCTGTCCGGCGGAACAGCGAGAGTAAAAAAGTCCAGAAAACGTTGCGGCCGAAAGACTCCGGGGTACCGTTCAGCTCTAGCCAAACGCTATTATAAACAGTAATTTCGGTTGCCGTTGCGATGCTCTGTTTCCAGGAGACCACCCCGGGCCGTATGGCCAGGGAACAGGGGAAACCCACTCCGTCTCCGAGGTCTCCGAGCGAAAGCTGCCCACCCACCCGATAGGCCAGCTGCTTCCAGAACTGGCGGGTATAATAGCCCCGCAGGAGGTAGGCGTCTCCGCTTCCGCCGTTGATGCTCTTCAGGGAACCAACCTCCAGTCGGATATCCTGTATGGAGTACTCCGGATTGAAACGGAATTGGACTTGTTCCTGCCCCCTGGCGACAAAACCTGCCGTCAGAAGAAGGGTTATGATGAGGGCTTTTTTCATGGTTTAATTGCTGAAGAAAAAGTAAAGGGCGGCCCATTGGAGGGGGATGCCCTTCGCGTAGCCGATAGTGCGGTAGGAGGCGTCCTGGACGGTGCCATCGGCCTTTACGTAGCCGATGGTGCGGTAACTGGCATCCTGAACGGTGCCCTTGTCCTTGATATAGCCAACTGTCCGGTAGCTGGCATCCTGCACCGTTCCGTTGCTTTTGATGTAGCCGATGGTGCGGTAACTCGCATCCTGGATGGCGCCGTTATCCTTGATATAGCCGATGGTGCGGTAACTGGCGTCCTGGATGGTGCCGTTGGCCTTGATGAACCCTACCGCGCGGTAGGAAGCATCCTGAATCTTCTGCGCATGGGCCGCCAGGGGCAAAAGTGCGCAGACAAGTATGCAAATAAACTTTCTCATGACCGGTAGCGGATTTCTTTGCCAAAGGGGAATACGGAAGCCAGGGCCATCCGAAAGTGCTGCAGGCCCCAGGGAATGCCCACCACCGTAATGCAAAAGATAAGGCCGAAGAAAAGATGCAGGAGCGCAATCTCCCACCAGCCCAGCAGAATCCAGATAACATTCATCACGATGGACAGGCAGCCGGGCTCGTCGGGCCCGTATACCAGTTCTTTCCCAAAGGGCCAGAACGCATAGCCCCCCAGCTTAATCAATTGAATGCCAAATGGTATGCCGATAATGGTGACGCACAAAAGCGCTCCCACCATAATGTACATGATGAAAATAAGCGCCCCGCCCAGCACCAGCCAAAGGATATTCCCCAAAGTTTTCATTTTGCCGAATTAGTAAACTCTAAGATGCAAATATAATCTTTTTTGGATACTATGCAAACGGCCGGTGCTCTCGCGCGTAATACGCAACCGGTCAAAAGGTTTTGAGAAACGGAAAAAAGTTTGTATCTTTGCGGGCTTTTAAAAGCGAGTGAACGCTTTTGGTGCAATGGGGTGCTTGAAACAGAGCACTGAGTAACACATTTTTATTTACAAAACAATGAAGCATTTTACGCTTAACGGCGAGATTCGCCAAAAGGGCAACAAGGCCGTCATCAAGGCCTTCCGCCGCCAGGGCCTGGTTCCCTGCAACCTCTACGGTGCCGGAATGGACAACATCCTTTTCACTGTCAGTGAGAAAGAGCTGAAGGGTCTTACCCACACTCCCGCCTCCTACATCGTGGACCTGAACCTGGACGGCAAGGTGTACACCGCCGTTGCCCATGAGTATCAGTGGCATCCCGTCGATGACAACTGCCTCCACGTGGATTTCCTCTCCGTGGATGAAAAGAAGCCCATCGTCATTGCTGTTCCCCTGAACATCACCGGTCACCCGGTAGGTGTGCAGGCTGGTGGTAAGTTCACCCAGAGCGCCCGCAAACTCAAGGTTTGCGCCCTCATGAAGGACCTCCCGGACCAGCTGGACATTGACGTGACCCCCCTGGAGCTGGACAAGCGCATGGTCGCCGGTGACCTCCAGTTCGAAGGCCTCAAGATTGTCTCCGACCGCAACACCATCATCTGCTCCGTCAAGACCACCCGCGCCATGCAGCAGGCCGCTGCAGAGGCTGCCAAGGCCGCTAAAGAGTAGTAATGGAGTACCTTGTTGTAGGGCTCGGGAACATAGGGGCGGAATACGCCTCTACCCGGCACAACATGGGATTTATGGTATTGGATGCCTGGGCTCAGGCATCCAATGTCCTTTTCAAGACAGACCGCTACGGTGACGTGGCGGAAGTCTCCTTCAAGGGCCGATGGTTCGTGCTCCTGAAGCCCTCCACTTACATGAACCTGAGCGGGAATGCCGTCCGCTACTGGATGCAGAAACTGCACCTGCCGCTGGAAAACCTGATTGTGGTCTCGGATGACCTTAACCTCCCCTTCGGTACGGTGCGTATGCGTCCCGGCGGTTCGTGCGGCGGGCACAACGGCCTGGAAGACATTACCCTCAAACTGGAGAGCGAGCAGTGGACCCGTATCCGCGTAGGGATAGGCAACGATTTCTCCAAAGGACGGCAGGTAGATTACGTGCTGGGAGATTTCTCTTCGGAGGAAAAAGCCGCCATTCCGGAGCTTGCAGGCAGGATTATTCAAGGGATCAAGGACATATCCACCATTGGCGTTTCCCGGGCCATGAATACGCTGAATACACGGCCCAAACCCGTTGCCAAAGAAGAAAACAGCGCCAAAAACTTGGAAAATG
>CADAJF010000043.1 GCA_902788175.1 uncultured Bacteroidia bacterium | reverse complement strand
GTGGAGCATAGGAGAATCGAACTCCTGACCTTTTGAATGCCATTCAAACGCTCTACCAACTGAGCTAATACCCCGTTATTCCCGTTTGGGATTGCAAATGTAATGTGATTTTTTGGATTTACAAAAACTTTAGGCACTTTTTTTTAAAAAACATAGCCGGAAGGATGGGTAATGTGGGCTTAGCGAGCCAGGTAGGCCTTTCGCTCGTTTTCCGGAAAGCGTTCGATGGCATAGCGCAGCATGGTGCGGGGCATGGAGCGATACCTTGGGCCCAGGAAGTCTTCCAGGGCCTTTTTGTCGCGTTTTCCGGCTTCGCGCAGGAGCCAGCCCACGGCTTTGTGAATGAGGTCGTGGGGGTGGTGGAGGAGGATATCGGCAATGGCAAAGGTGTCCTGGAGCTCTCCGTGGCGGATAAAAGTCATGGTGCTGACAATGCCTATCCGCTGTTCCCAAATGGTCCTTCCTTCGCGCGCAAGCCGATACAGCAGCTCGCGGTCCTTGTCCAGGAGCCAGACGCCCAGCAGGGGATAGCAGGAAAGGTCCACCAGGTCCCAGTTGTTGATGCCGGCCGTGTGCCGAAGATAAAAATCAACGCACGCTTCCCTCTGCGGGCGGTCGCGCTCAAAGACTTTCACCAGCGTAAGAAGGGCGGCAAGCCTCAACTCATGGTACTCGCTGCCGATACACTCTTCCAGGTCCTGCCAACTTGTTTGCCTCCAGACCTTTTTTACCACCTCCCGCGTGACGGGAACCTTGATGCCCAGGAACTTGTCTCCCTCGCCGTACTGTCCGGGCCCGGTCTTGAAAAAGCGCGAAAGCCCGGGAACCTGGGAGGAGTCGGCCCTTACCAGCATTTCTTGTAAAAGGATGTTCATAACCGATGGCCAATTTACGCATTTTTTGTAAATTTACGGGCCCAAACAAGCCATTTTCGCATGAATCCAATATTCATATTGCTTTCTTCTCCCCAGCGGCCGATGACAGGCACCTTCGTCTATGGAGAAGTTTGGCAGCACAAGGACCTTCTGGAGGCCTGGCAGCAGCGGAACGGCTACTGCAAGGTGCACGGCGGGGGATGGTACCTGCTGGACAAGGAGCGCAAAACCATCACCCTCTATGGCAGTTCCGGCGACTACGGTGAGCCCAAGCTTGCTTTCCTGAACCGCATTCCAGACACCCTGAAAGAGTATGCCTTTTACTATACCCCCATACTGGGGCTGCCGCCAAACAGGCTTCCTTTGGAAGAGGTGGAATGGTACTGAGTGCCCTGGCGCAGCCCGCAAACTGAGACCTTAACAGGAAACAAGATGAAAACCATAGAAGTAGTTGCCGCCATTATCCGCAGGGGGGACAAACTGTTGGCCACCCAACGGGGCTATGGCGAATGGAAAGATTACTGGGAGTGGCCCGGCGGCAAAAGAGAGCCCGGCGAAACCCCGGAACAGGCCCTGGCACGTGAAATCCAGGAGGAACTGGACGCACAGATCAGCGTGGACAAACTGCTCACCACCATAGACTGGGACTATCCCGATTTCCACCTCACCATGTACTGCTTCATCTGCTCCCTGCAAAGCGAGTCCCTCCATCTGAACGAGCACGAAGCCGCCCGCTGGCTAGGCCTGGAGGACCTTCACAGCGTCTGCTGGCTCCCCGCAGACCTGCAGCTCCTTCCTCTCCTGGAGCAGGAACTCTCCAGCCGGTAGGATTTGCTTTTGCAGGGCGTTTGGCGTATCTTTGCAGCTATGCGCAAGTTCAAGCTCCCGAATACCTACGTAATCATAGCATCCATCCTGCTGCTATGCGCGGCGCTCACCTGGTTTGTGCCGGGAGGGCAGTATGTGACGGGGGAGGATGGAACTCTTCGCTATGAGCAGGTGGACGCCGTGCCGCAAACCTGGCAGTTGCTGTCGGCCATCTATCACGGTTTTGTCAAGCAGGCCGGTATCATCGTCTTTATCCTGGTGGTGGGCGGGGCCTTCTGGCTGCTCAATGCCACCGGTGCGGTATCGGCTGGCATAGAGCGCTTCATTTCGCGCGTGGGGAAACGCGACAAACTGGTGCTGGCATCCATCACGCTGCTGTTTTCGCTGGCCGGGGCAGTATTCGGCATGAGCGAAGAAACCATCCCTTTTGTGGGAATTGTGGTGCCGCTGGTGGTCTCCATGGGTTATGATGCTTTCATGGGCATGCTGGTGGTGTATGTGGCTTCCAACGTGGGCTTCTCCAGTGCCTTCCTGAACCCTTTTACGGTGGGCATAGCGCAGGGGATGGCCGATCTTCCGCTTTTCTCCGGGATGGGCTACCGCATTTTCTGCTGGGCGCTGCTCACGGCGCTTCTTATCCTTTTTGTGCTGCTGTACGCCGATAAAACGCGGGTGGAAGGGCGTTCATCGGCCTGCCAGTCCACTTCCGGGCCGGTCACAAAGCGCCAGGGATGGATCCTTTGGGTGCTGCTGCTGACGGTAGTGCTGCTTATTGTGGGCGTCACCCGCTGGGACTGGTACCTGCCGGAAATCACCGGCCTTTTCCTCGGGATGGGCATCGTGTGCGGGCTTATCGCCGGCTTTTCGGCCAGCAAGATTGCCGATGAACTTTTGGCCGGCGCCAAGGACATCCTTTCCGCTGCGCTGGTGGTGGGTTTCGCCTCCGGCATCATCGTTCTGCTGCAGGACGGGAAAGTGGTGGACAGCATCCTGCACGCCATGCAAGAAGGCCTGGACGGAACGGGCCGAGCAGGTTCTTTGTCGGCCATGTACGGCATCCAGGCGATTATTAACTTCATGATTCCCAGCGCTACGGCCAAGGCTGCCATCACCATTCCCATCATGGCGCCCTTCGCGGACCTTGTTGGCGTTTCGCGCCAGGCGATGGTCCTGGCCTTCCAGTTCGGCGACGGCTTTACCAATATGCTCACGCCCACTTCCGGTGTGCTGATGGCTGCGCTGGCCATGGCCCGCATCCCTTACGGGGAGTGGGTAAGGTGGATTTGGAAAGGGGTAGTGGTGCTGCTCCTGCTGGGCTTGGTGCTCCTTCTGGCTACGCTATTGACCCAGCTGGCTGGCTTCTAATGCCTGCTGCTCCGGCATCTTGGGGGGTCTTTGAGGATGCGCTGCGCGCCAGCGTTCAAAATTCTCGTCGCCGATAATCTTGCGCAACTTCTTGTCCTGCTTGGCATTGTACTTCTCCAGTTCTTCATAGTCAATCTCGCCGAAGGCAGGCATCTGGAACGGGGGATTGCCGGGACGCATACCGGGACCAGGGCCACCGGCACCGGGACGGGGACCGCCAGGGCCCATTCCTCCAGGTCTTCCGCCGGGGAATCCATTTCTTCCGCTGGGGAAGGCCCCGGCGGTCATCTCCCGTCAGGTCTGCGGGGAGCTCCAGGAAAGGGCTCTCCTCGACCTGCCGAGGATAACCGCCTTCGTCAAATACGATAGCTGATTTCGTTGCCGTCTTGACAAAAAATCGCCATTGTAGGCATTCTGCACGTCAACGCGGCTGCGTTTTCAGGCAAATAGGCTGATTCCGTTGCCGTCTTGACAAAAAAATGGCATTCTGTGCATTCAGCACGTCAACACGGCAAATTGACAAAGCGGAAGAAAATGATGTGCAAACGCCCCGGCCATCCAATCAGGGGGCCGGGGCATGCAAACAACTGCGTTTCAAAGCAACGATTAGAATGGGATGATCAGCTTGATAGTGAAGTTCCGTCCCATGTTATAGATTCCCACTTCCTTTAGGCGGCTCAGGTGGCTTTGCCAGGCGGTGTCCAGGAGATTGTCGGCCATCAGATACAGGCTGGCACGCCTCTTTCCCTTTATCACGATATCCGTCCCTGCGCTCATGTTCAGCAGTGTATAGGAGGGCGTGGAAGTCTCTGTGTCGTCTACGGCATAGAAATGGTCCTGACGGGCATTCCAGTCCAGTTCAATGGCCACAAAAGCGTTATTCAGCAGTCTCATGCCATGGGAAAACTCATATTTGATTTCCGTCAGCAGTCTTGGTGCAGGAATCATGGGCAGCCAGGTTCCACCAATCTGTTTTCCGTTGACATAGGAGAAGGTCCCGCCGATGTGAATACAGTGTACAGGATGGAAATCCAGGTGGGCCTCTCCGCCGAATAAGCGGGCATTGCCACTGGTGTAGGTAAAGACCGGCGGATTTCCTTCGGCCGTCTTTGTGAGGAAGATGTAGTTGTCTATTCTGTTGGCGAACAGGGCCAACTGCCCGGAAATGTATTTAGAGGAAAAATCCAGGCCGATGTCTCCCTGCAGGCTATATTCCGGCTTCAGGTCCTTGTTGCCCAGCTCGTAGCGCAGCGTGCCTTCGTGGATGCCATTGGAAGCCAACTCGCTCAGGTTCGGGGCCCGGAATCCCCGGGAAAGGTTGATGCGCAGATGGACTTTCTCCGAGATGCTCCGAACCGCGCCGATACTGCCGCTGATACCTGGAAAGGTGCGGGTGAAATCGGCGAACCGTTTCTCCAGAGGAAGGCTGTGCAGCAGGCGGATATCGGCCCGCAGACCACCGGAAAGCACCCAGGAGGCCCCCAGTTGTTTGGAAGCCGTGGCAAACGCACCTGCGTCAAGGAGCCGGTAGTCCGGAATCAGGTACTCCTCTCCTTTATTCTGAGAACTTTGCAGCATTCCGTTAACACCCGCGGCATACTTCCAGCCTTTGGCGTTTTCCCGCTGATATTTGATGTCATAATTCAGGGTATTCAAAAGGAAGTACAGGCCATACTCGTCCACGGCCTCATCAAACTCCTGCCGCCTGTTCTGCTGCCAGCCAATCAGGGCTTTCAGCCGGCCGTCTCCCAAGCGGAATGTATTGTCCAGTACGGTTTTATAGTGGTAAACCTGCTGGAAAGGAAGGCCCGGCATATAGCCGATAGCTCCCTCTTCCTCTCCTTCAATAATGCCCGGGGTAAGGTGATAATAGCTGAATTTCAGACGGGAGAATCCCCAGCTGCGATTCAGGCCCAGCATCCCAGATGCCGCCCTTTCCCGAAAGCCGGAATTGGGTACCCAGCCATTGGCCTTGTTGCGGTATGCATGGGCGTACTTGTCTGAGAAGCGGGCATCCCAGACAAACCCTTGATGGTTGCCGGATGCATTCAGGGAATAGTCTATGATACCATTGTTGCTTTGATATTCCGTTGATAAGCTTCCTTGGACCTTTCCCAGAGCAGCTATAGGAACCGGGTGGAAGATGAGTACTCCCGCCATGGCATCGGAGCCGTACATCAGCGAGGCGGGTCCCTTCAGGATCTCTACGGAATGGACTCCGGATCCGTCTATCTCTATACCGTGCTCATCTCCCCATTGCTGGCCTTCCTGGCGGATGCCGTCGTTAACTACGACGATACGGTTGTACCCCAGGCCACGGATGACCGGTTTCGAGATGGCGGCACCGGTGGTTATCTGAGACACGCCGGGCTCCCGCGCGATAGCGCCGATAATATTGGTCGATGCCCGCGCTTTCAGTTCTGCTGGATGAATCACCGAAATGGGCGCCGGCACTTCGTTCAAATGCACTTCGCCGGTAAGCCCTGTAACAATGATGGCATTCAGTTTCAGATGTTTGTGAAATATGTCTGTGGAATCTATATACTCCTGTGCGTTCATCACTGTACATATGCACAGTGATGACAATAAAACTATTGTCTTTTTCATTCTGTTTTAATTAGTGGGAATAGGATGGCGCTAAACCGCCTTTAATGCAAACTTTCAACAGAATGAATAGGGTGGGGCACGGGTAGAAAGGGACTGTACTTGATAGCAGGAGGCGGAAACAAGCTCTCCAGCGGCTAGCCTGACAGAACAATTGGGTTTGGAAGGCGCTCCTACGGATTCCTCTATGAGGTAAGTAGCGCCAAGCAACTGGCAGATGAGGCAGTCGCCAAGATGGCTGGCCGATTCCAGGTGCCCCGGATGAGGCTGATGACTGGTGCAAAGCTCACAGAGGGGAGTGGCCGATTCATCCGCATCGTGATGGTGGAATGGCAACACCAATGTTATCGGAAGAACCGCCGACAACAGCAGGACTGCGATGGCAGACCGGATATGCTCCATTCTTTTCATCGGCCGCAAAAATACGAAAAACTCCTTAAAAACTATGTGTTTGGGAAAGATTTCTTTTCAGTGAACGGTCGCTGAATCGGCGTTCTGTGCATTCTACATGTCAACGCGGCAAATTGGCCTTTGATTAGTCGGAAACGCCCCGGGGATGCATCTTGCGGAGCTATATACTCTTAGTGCGTTCCCAGACCTCGCCTTTACGGTGTCTGACAAAGCAGAAATCGCACATCTGGCCGCCCTGGCAAAGCGTCTGGGTGCGCCGGAAGTCTATGTTGTGCAGGCTGCCGTAATTGATGATGTCGCTGTAGCAAAACATCGGGCCGAATCGCTCCAGCAGGCCACGCTTCCCCAGCTCATACTGGTACAGGCACTCCAGCGTCTCAAAATGGTAGTAGTCCTTGGGGTCTTCCGGATGCCAGGCATATTTCCAGCCTTTGCCGGAGCCGTACTTGAAGCCCAGCGGGATAATCTTTCTCATGATACCCATGAAGTAGGGGAGCCTGGAAAGCTTTTGGAACAATTCGGGCTTTAGGGCTGCCCACATGTGTGTGGAGATGAGCTCAAAGGTTTCATCGGCCGTCTTTCCGTGTTTTTGAAGCACCTCATCAATGGCGACGGTAGGGAGGATGTTACAAAGGTGCCCGTAATTGCCTTTATCGGCATAACCGGAGGACTTTTCTTCCTCAATCAGCGTGGCCATCCTGGCCAGGATATCGGCCTGAATGGCAGGGGATAACTTTTTGTACAGAACGGCGTAGCGGCCGCTGTTTATCATCCGAAGCGGTTCATAGACTTTTCTCATAATTGCAAAGCTACCGCCCTTTCTTCGGATTCGCAATCCCCATTTATGGCGATATTATCCCATTACCACGTCCAGCACCATCATCAGGGCAAAGCCTATGGCAAAGCCCACGGTGGCTATATTTGAGTGCTCGCCTTGGGAGGCTTCCGGAACCAGTTCTTCCACCACTACGTAAAGCATGGCTCCCGCGGCAAAAGCCAGCAGGTAAGGCATCATAGGTGTTACGGCCGATGCCAGCAGGATAACAAGCGCCCCACCGATAGGCTCCACGATGCCGCTAAGTGACCCCACCCAGAAGGATCTCCAGCGGCTGTTTCCGGCAGCGCGCAGCGGCATGGAGATGATGGCGCCTTCCGGGACGTTCTGGATGGCAATGCCCAGCGAAAGCGCAAGGGCACCGGCAGCCGTCATGCCTGCCCCGCCGCTAAGCGCTCCGGCAATTGCCACACCAACAGCCATCCCTTCAGGAAAGTTGTGGATAGTAACAGCCAGGGCCAGCATAGTGGTCTTGGAAAGCTTGCTCCTGGGCCCTTCAGGCCCTCCGGCAGGATGCAGGTGCGGCGTTATCCGGTCAATCAGCAGCAGGAAAGCGAAACCTCCCAGAAGGCCGATGGTAGCAGGCCAAACTCCGCCCATCTCCATCCCGGGGATAATCAGGGACCAGACCGATGCCGCCACCATGACGCCGGAAGCAAAGCCCAGCAGAATCTTCTTTAGCAGAGGGGGCATTTCCTTTTTCATGAAGAAGACAAATCCGGCACCCATCGCAGTGCCCAAAAATGGAATCAGCAGAGCTATTACAATACTATCCATGGCATTAATTGAGTTCAGTCGGAATCATTATTCGGCGTAAAGATATATGATTGGACCGATTTATCCAAACGATAGAGTCGTAGCGAATTTGGTTTTGTTTCTGGAGGCAAAGTTATTGGGGCAGGGACAAGATTAGATGAACATGCACATATAGGCCGGGATAAGGAAGAGGGCTCCGTCCTTTCGCAGGTCCTTGGTGTACGCAAGATAGCGCTGGTCTACCTGTGACGCGAATTTTACGCAGAATTCGTCTAAGGACTTGTGGGTTTTGTAGCCGGAGGACTTGACCTCGACGGGAACAATCTTGTGACCACGGGAAAGAATGAAGTCTATTTCGTAATTATGTTTGCCACTGGGGGTGGGCCAGGTGTGGTAATAGAGCTTTTCTCCGCGGGCACGGAGCATCTGGGCCACGACGTTCTCATAGACATAACCGAGGTCGGTGGCGAGTTTGTCGCTGAGGAGTTTCTGGTAGATGATGTTTTCGGTGACGGCATTGTCCCAGAATGCCATCGTTACAAAGAGTCCCGTGTCTCCCACGTACATCTTGTACTGGAGCATATTCTTATGCTGGGACAGGCCGACAGACGGGTCGTTGGCGTGATAGGAGAAATTGACAGTCATGCTGTCCTCCATGTCCTGGATCAGCTCTTGCATTTCGTCCTCGTCCTGAGAGCGTCCAAGGACACTTGTGACCTGATACCTGGAAGCGTTGCCGGTGAGCTGGGAAGGTGCCGCCATGAAAAGGCGCGTGGCGCGGCCGGTAGGGTCGATGCGCAGGAAATCTTCTGCATAGAGTTCAATAATCTCCCTTTTCTTGGCGTCCACTTCACTGAGGTTCTTGGTGTCGAGGTATGCGTTAACGGCCTGGGGCATCCCGCCAACCAGCATATAGAGGCGGAAATCCCGCATCAGTTTGCGGCATACGGCATCCCCGACGCCCTGGTGGCGCTCGAAGGTGTCCTTCATCAGCGGGATCGTAACCTCGTCTTCCAGTGCCCAGCGGAACTCTTCATAGTCCATGGGAAACATGTCGATGCGGGTCTCCTCGCTGGGAATGACAATTCCCTGGACGTTTTTCTTGATGGACAGGAGCGAACCGGTCTCGATATAATCGTAGCGATGGTCTGCCACTAGATACTTGATGGCCTCACGTACCTTGGGTGCCTTCTGAATCTCGTCGAAGATGATGACGGACTTGCGTTCCTGCAGGCGGACATTGTAGATGAACTGGAGCTGGAGGAAGAAGTAATCCCGGTCGTTAATATGCGCTACGGCATCCCATAAGGCATCCGGGGCATCGGCAAAGTCCACCTTGATATAGGACGCGTATTCCCGTTTGGCAAACTCTTCTGCGATGGTTGACTTTCCCACACGACGGGCTCCCCGGATGAGCAGGGCCGTGCGTCCATCCCTGGTCTCTTTCCATTCGGCAATTGTGTCGTAGATTTTGCGCTTGAAAATGCGTTCCGGATATTCCATGTTTCTCAAAATTTTTTAACTGTTCAGACACAAAAATAGCCCGTTTTGACGAAATCTCAAAATTTATCCGCAAAAAAATGTATGAAATCTCAAAGAGTAGTGCGCAAAGGGATGTCAGCGGCAGGTCGGTTATTTTTCGTATCTTCGCGGAAGCGATGGAAGTCGGAGGGCGTTAATGCTTCTATGCTATGAAACGCTTGATGATTTTCTTTCTTTTTTTGGCCGTGGTTCACGTTCCGGTGCCTGGCAGTATGACAAGTTCATGGCCACGAGGAAGCAGCCGAATCTGGTGCGTGTGGTGGGGCCACGGGAGGCAGAGATGATTGAAGCTGAAAGAAAATGATTATATTTGCATTTGGAATCTGGCGCGTCGCGCTGGGCTCCTGCAGCCCTCCTCGCCATCGCGATCTTCCAAATACACGAGTAAGAGGAGACGGCGCCTAATCAATGCATCAGGATAGAGGTTTTGAGATTTCTGGGGATACTGATCATTTTCCTGCTCACGGTGGGA
>CADAJF010000042.1 GCA_902788175.1 uncultured Bacteroidia bacterium | reverse complement strand
TTTTACAGGACCAATCCCTGGCTTACCTCTCTCCTCTTCCTGCTTGGCAGAACCCTCCGCTTCCTTGTATGGACCCTGTTGCTGGGCGAGATATAAAGGTCATTCCTTTTCAGAAGCAGTTTCCAGGGTCATGTGATAGAGGTTCACGGAGCCGTCTATATCCTGTTCCTTGGCAGAGCTGCCGTATTTGTCCACGTCAAAGACGTTCTTGGGCGAGCGGGTAATGCTTAAGGGACCGCCCACGCAGCCACCGTCGCAAGCCATGCCCTCGAAGAAATTGGCCGTCTCCTTTTTGGCACGCAGCATGGCCAGGTGCTGGCGGCATTCGTCAATTCCGTTCATCACCACGGGCTTGACGCCGTCTATCCCCAGTTTCTGCGCCACGTGGGAAACGCCCTGAGCAATACCGCCGCTCTTGGCAAAGATGCGGCCGTAGAAGGAAGCGTTGTCCAGCTGGCTGTCCTCGCACTTGGTGGTATCGATGCCGCGTGCATCCACAAAGGCCTGCAGCTCCTCGAAACTCATCACGCTGTCAATCATTCCGCCAGTCTTCTCCAGGGAATACTCGAATTTTTTGGCTGCGCAAGGGCCGATAAACACCACCTTGGCCGTAGGGTCGCTGTGCTTGATCAGGCACGCGGTAGTGATCATGGGCGAAGGCGAGGTGGAGATGGCATCCTTGAACTCGGGGAAATTGGTTTCCACAAAACGGACGAAGGCCGGGCAGCAGGAGGTTGTCATCACGGGATTCTCACATTCGGCAGCCTTGTGCTGGAACTCGCGGGCCTCTGTGTAGAGGGTGATATCGGCGCCAAGGGCCGCTTCCACCACCTGATGGAAGCCCAGAAGCTTGATGGCGGTGACAACCTGCGTAATACGGCCGAATCGGCATTGACCCACAATAGCCGGGGCCACCACGGCATACACGCGGTAGCGGGTATTATTCTCCGACTCCCGCAGCATATCGATGATATCGAGCACCAGTGAACGGTCTGTAATGGCACCGAAGGGACAGCTCACCACGCAAGCGCCGCAGGAGATGCACTTGGCATTGTCTATGACCGCTTTGTCGTCCTGGGGGCGGATGGAGAGCGCCTTGACCTTGCAGCTCTTGATACAAGGGCGTTTCTGGGCAATAATGGCGCTATAAGGGCATGCAGCGGCACATTTACCGCACTCTATACACTTATTCTTGTCTATGTGGCAGCGGTGGCCCATGATGGTGATGGCGCCCTTGGGGCAGACTTCCTGGCAGGAATGCATCATGCAGCCGCGGCAAGCCTCAGTAACCAGCATCCCGGCGGCGGGACACTCGTCGCAGGCAGTTTCCATCACCTGCACGGGGTTAGGGTTGTCCCTGTCCCCTCCCATAGCCATGTGAATGCGCTCCTGAACGATTGCACGCTCCTTGTAGATACAGCAGTTGAGCTCCGACTTGGGCCCGGGGCTGATAATCCTGGGGATATCGTAATAGGCCTGGTCAAGGCCGCCTTGGTAGGCACGGGTGATAATCTCTTTCAGGACCTTGTATTTAATCCACTGTACGTTGGTATCGAACAGTTTCTGATCCAGGTAGTTAGTCATATAACACTTCTATTTGTTTGCCCATCTTGCGAAGGTTTTGGGCCAGGCGCTCGACGAGTTTAAGTTTCATGGTAATATCTATGTCCAGTCCCTGATGGGCCGGATTGACGCTCTGCCCCACAAAAAACTTCAGGTGCGTGGCTTCCTCGAAAATGATGTTGGCCAGCAGGGAACCGCCGTCACTGGCGGAGTAGGTTTTGGGGCTTAAGTCCTTGACGGACACGTATTTCTCTGAAAGTTCCAGCAGACGGCGAAGGGTAATCACCCCTTCCGTAACCAGGTCTATCCCGTCTATATAGCCGATGGGCGGAATCTCCCGGTCGGGGAAATCCATGCTGGAAGTGAGCCGGCGGCCGATACAACGTGCCACCACCTGCGAAGTGGTACCGCCGCAGACGATGCGTTTGTCTGCATCGGCCATGAAGGCCTGCACGTATTCCTGGTCTTTGTCCTTGCTCACCGGCGGCCCCACCATCACGTGAACCCGCATGCGCGGACGGAGGCGGATGGCGGCCACGGTGGTATCGTCGCCGGGCTGGTCCAGGTAAAGGTCATTGCAGGCCGATGCCAGCATGCAAGCCGCAGCCCGGGCCGACATGTGCGGGTCCAGGAAACTGTCCAGGTGCTCCTTGATTTCCCGGCGCTGCCATCCGAAATTAAGGACCTGGCCGATACCCGCGTGGATGGTTCCGTCGCTCATGACAAAGACCATGTCGCCTTCCTCCAGCTTGAGTTCGGTGACATAGACCCGCCTGTCGAAAACCTGCAGCTGGGTGCGGGGAAAGTCACAGCAGCGACCCTGGTGGTACCAGATGGCTTCTGGGTTGTCAAACTCGAAGAGGTGTCCCCTGCCCTGGTTGTTGACATGTATGATGGAGAAGGTGCTGTAGGCTATCTGGCGCTCCTTGCAAACCGGCAGCGTCTGGATGATGGTGTCCACGCAGTCCTCTATGTCTGCGCCGCCGGCAACCATGGTACAGAGTATCTTGCTGGTGAGGGTGGAAAGGATGTTGGCCTTTACGCCGCTGCCCAGACCGTCGGCCAGCACCAGCGTGGTCCAGCCGTCATCGACGGTGATCTCCACGTTGTCTCCGCAGAGCTCTTCGCCGTAATGGTTGAGCGAAGTGTAGCCGTACTCTGTATAAAGTTCCCGGGTCATTTTGCAGTTTTCCAGTCAGTGGGGCAGCCGTCTTCGCCCAGATCTCCCTTGCCGTCCGTGAGCGTTTTCTTCAGTTTCAGGAGGGCCACCTTGGTCTCTGCGGTGGTTTCTCCCAGCAGGGAGGCGATTTCCTGCGCCACCCGCATCTGTTTCATGATCAGCTCGTCCGTGGTGGTGAGGGTGTCCATCTTCACCTTGTCCAGCTTCTTCTCATAGTTCACCTTGTCCGAGATGTCCTTCATCAGGCCAAAGAGCATGTTCTGCTCACTCAAAAGACTCACGGTAAGGCTCACATAGCGCTTGGTGGCCGATATATACAGGCAGGGGTTCTCCACCTGCCGCTTGGTGGTATAGGCGTTGTAAAAGTCCAGCGGCTGGAAACTGTCGGACAGGGGCCGGCCCTTGACAGATTCCGGCGAGCCGCTCAGCCCCATCATGCTCATGGCCGCTGCATTGGTGTCCAGGATGTTCAGGTCCGGATCCACCAGGATGACGCCTTCGGGCGATTTGCGCACGATGTCGATAGCCAGGCTCTCGGCTCGTTTGCGCATATAGGGGAGGCAGATTTCCAAATTGGCGTAGCCGTTCAGGACGGCCCAGGCTTTGTCGCGGCAGGTGGGATAGCCGCAGGCGCCGCAGTTCAGTTCGTCGGCCTTGGTGAATTTGCCTGTCCGGTGCATCACCTCTTCAATCTCTTCCTCCGTGACCGGCCTGCTCCGGGGACGAAGGGGCCGATGTGCATAGGAGAGCTCTACCCCTGCATCGGGCGCGGGCGCCTGTGAATGCGAAGAGAGTTCCCTGTCCACATAATCAGATACGGCTACCTCGGCCTGCAGGAGGCCTCCGTCCCGCACGATGGCGTAAGGACCGTTGATGCAGCCTCCGGGGCAGACATTCATCTCTATGAAGGTGTGGTCCAGCGTCTCGATGTTTTCCAGTACTTCGCTCAGGCGGTCCACGCCGTCAACGGCCAGGTAGCGGTATCCTTTGGGAAGGACGTCGAACGAGCGGATGATTCCCCTGGTGGCAGGATAGGCCTTGGCCAGGTTGGCGGGGCCTTGGGCAGGGGCCTCAGGGGCGGCTGTCCGCAGCTGAATGCCGTTCTCGTCAAAAAGCTGGAGCAGTTCCTCGAAGGTGAGGACG
This sequence comes from uncultured Bacteroidia bacterium, assembly GCA_902788175.1. GTDB lineage: Bacteria > Bacteroidota > Bacteroidia > Bacteroidales > UBA932 > Cryptobacteroides. The sequence continues at coordinate 5,815 of CADAJF010000042.1, read as the reverse complement.
GCGTCGATGCCATGTTCGTCGGCCTCTCGCTTTTTGGCTATGCAGGGGCCGATGAAGACCACTTTGAGCGCCGGATCCTCCTTTCGCAGGATTTTGGCATGCGCCGCCATGGGAGAATCTACCGGGGCCAGGAAAGGAAGCGCCTGGGGATAGTACATCTGGATAAGCCGGCAGGCCGCAGGACAGGCCGATGTAATAAAGTTCCGCATTTCCCCTTTGGAAAGCAGGCGTTTATACTCCTCGGTGACCGCCTGGGCACCTACGGCGGTTTCCTCCGCTACGGAAAAGCCCAACTGGAGGAGTGCGGCGCGAAGGGCGGAGAAATCCTCCAGGCCCAAACTGCTCACGAAAGAGGGAGCTACCGTGGCGGCCAGGCGCTCACCTGCCTGGAGAAACTCTCGCACAACCGGCAGTTCGCTGTGCTCGATCTTGGCCTTCTGCGGGCAAACTTTGGTGCAGTGACCGCAGAGGATGCAGTGCTCCTCAATAATCTGGGCGTGGTGGTCCCGGATGTTGATAGCCTTGACCGGACACTCTCGCAAGCAGCGATAGCAATCCTTGCATTGAACCGGTTTAAATTCCAGATATTCAGACATTACTCCTTGAATAGTTTAGGATAAATTTCCGTGGTAAATAACTCTTCTGCATTGGCGGCGTTGACGCCGTGCAGGAGGAACTCTTCCCCACTTACGCTTACCCCGTGGGCGCAGTGACCCAGGCAGAAACTTGCCTGCAGGTCCACCTTGTCCTCTACCTGGTACTTTTTGAGCACGGCCTTGAAGGCCTCCAGTACGTCGTAAGACCCTTTCAGGTGGCACGAGCTGCCCACGCAAACTTTGATGATCTTCGGTGTCATAAAACAGGTACTATTTATCTTGCAAATTTACGCAACAAATGCGGGATTTGCAAAGGAGTTTTTATCGGCCGATCAGCACGCTGACAAGCCGGTCTCCCCCGACATAAACGCCCTTGGAATGGCTTTCCCCGGCATAGTCCATCATCACGATGCCGGCAGGGCAGCTTCTTTCCGTCAGATAGTCGGCCGTCTTGACATTGATAATCCTGGCGTTGGTCCGGTAGTCCGGAAGCGTACCCAGATAGCCGGAACAGTGGTTGATTACCAGCGGGCAGGCCTCCCCTGCCGCTTCCATCTGGTCCAGGATGGCCTTCACGGCCTCCCACTTGTCCTGCTCCCCTTCCGGATGGTAGTAATCCTGCACCCACAGTTCAGAGGCTTTTCCATCCTCGCCAATCAGGGATGCGCCCTTCTGTGCTTGCAGATGCGCACTGGAAGACCAGCCTTTGATATAGGCCCCCTTGGGACCGTCCTTGTATTCATTGCGGCTCAGTATCAGGACCTTACCGCGCAGCTCCCCCATCGTCAGGCCAGGGTGGTAAGCCACCAGGTGGGGGCGGATGCTTTCCAGGTAGTCTCCCATGGCCTGCTGCCAGAGGGGGTTGTTGCCGTCGGCCTCTTCCTCGTGGCGGATCAGGATGATGGCACCCTCCGAAGGATGCTTTTCCAGCGCCAGCAAAAGTGCTTGCATCACCTGCTGGAAAGTGACATGGGCGCTGTATTTGTCGTGGTAGATACCCAGCTCCCCGTCCACCAGGGCCGGCCGCAGGTCAAACGCCCGCACCCCGCAGTTCCAAAGGCCGGCGATGGTCCTCCCCTGCGTCTGCGTCCAGGCCGTCCATGCCGTGATAGTGGCCGATGCAGCATCATGTGCCCCGGGTATGGACATGCGGCTTAGCGGTGTACTGTCCGGGATGTCTCCCATCCAGCACACGGCCGTCCCCTCCAGGATATCGCTGTCCAGATCCACCTTCTCAATACATGAAGGCAGCAACAGCAGAAGCAGTATGACCCCACGCTTTAGCATAACCAGTGCAAAGATACGCTTTTTTCCGGGCATCCGGGGAAGCCGTGGACACAATGACCGGGGATATTTGTATATTGCGAGAATTCGGAGTAACTTCGTACCCGATATGAAAAAGACGCGAGTACTCCTTACTGTCGCCCTTCTTCTGGCACTGGGCTGCGTGAAGAAGGAAGCCCGTCTCCAGAGCGGAGACCTCATTTTCGTGGGTCTTCCGGCCTCTTATGACGCAGAGATCGGGTCCATGGATGCCGCCATTGCATCGGCAACGGGCGGGGAAAAAGGCCTGAACCTTATCCATGTGGCCATCGCCGAAGTTGACGCAGATGCGGTCTGGATCATCGATGCCACCATCGCCCACGGGGTGGAGCGTCATCCCCTGGACACTTTCCTGACCGATTTCACCCTCAAGGACGGCAGCCTTCCCGCTTTTATCGTCAAACGCGTAAGCGGAGTGGATACCCAGGCCGCCGTGGAAAGGGCCAAGGCCCTGTGCGGACGTTCCTACGATGTCCGCTTCCTGCCGGACAATGAGGACCTCTATTGTTCCGAATTGGTGCAGCTGTGCTACCTGGATGCTGCCGGAAATCAGGTGTTTGACAGCGAGCCCATGAACTGGCTTTCCCCGGACGGCAGCATGCCTCCTTACTGGGAACGGCTCTTTGGCCAGTTGGGCATGGAAGTCCCGCAAGGACTGCCCGGCACCAACCCGCAGCGCATGGCAGCGTCCGAAAGGTTGTCCGAAATCCCCGTTACCATCACCTGCAACTAAGCTATGGGTTCTTTTAAATGGATCGCCGGATTCCTCGGATGGGTCAGCTTCGGGCCCATCGGGGCGCTGCTGGGCTACCTGGCAGGGTCGGCCTTTGACAGCTATATAGACATGGCCCGCCAGCTGCCGGGTGGGGAGCAAAGCGGCACTTCACAAAGGCGGACGCAAGGCAACACCCGTTACTCGGCTTCGGAGCAGCGGAACAGCTTCCTTGTGAGCCTGCTGGTGCTGTCGGCCGCGGTAATAAAAGCCGATGGCAAAACGCTCCAGGCAGAGCTGGATTACGTTAAGGATTTCATCCGCAAGAATTTTGGAGAAGCGGCGGTTCCGGAAGCCATGCGCATGCTGGAGCAACTGACTCGCCAGGAGGTAAATATCTACTCCGTCGGGCCGCAGATTGCCCGCTACATGAATTATTCGCAGCGGCTCCAGCTTTTCCATTACCTGGTCCAGATAGCCATGGCCGACGGCCGCTTCGAAAAAAGCGAAAAATCGGTGCTGGAAGCTATCGGCACCACTATCGGCCTGGGAACGGCGGATGTAAATTCCGTCATTTCCATGTTCTATAAGGAGACCAACTCGGCCTATACCGTCCTGGAAATATCGCCCTCTGCCACTGATGAAGAGGTGCGCAGCGCATACCGGCGCATGGCCATGAAAAACCATCCGGACAAGGTGGCGACGCTGGGGCCGGAGGTGCAAAAGGCAGCCGCAGAGAAATTCCGCCAAGTGCAGGAGGCCTACGAAAGCATCAAGAAAGAACGCGGAATGAATTAAAAATCAAGCCCTATGAATGTACTGTTCGTGTGTCATGGCAATATCTGCCGAAGCCCCATGGGAGAATTTATCCTCAAAGCACTGGTCAAGGCAAAAGGATGTGAGGCTCAGTACTATATTGAGTCGGCGGCTGTATCGGCCGAGGAAACCGGCAATCCCATTTATCCGCCGGCCAGGCGTTGCCTTAGCCAGCACGGAGTTTGGTTCGACCCTGCCAAAACGGCCCGGCAGGTCACTCCCTCGGATTACCAGCGCTTTGACCATATCATCTGCATGGATGCCTCCAACCTGCGCCTTATGCGCCGCATTATTCCGCAGGACCCCGAGGGGAAGATTCACCTGATGATGTCCTTTGCCGGCAGCAGCCGGGACGTAGCAGACCCTTGGTACACCGGAGACTTCGAGACCACTTTCCAGGATGTCCTGGAAGGCTGCGAAGCTTTTCTTAAAACCTATAACCCCCGATAAGATGTTAAAGTTTATGTCTCTTGTTTCCCTTCTGGGCCTTTTTGCCTGTGCAAAAAACTACACGGACCTCAGTATCGACCAGTTTGCGGACAGCATGGCCGCAGAAAAGCTGGCTGTCCTGGACATCCGCACGCCGCAGGAGTACGCTGCCGGCCACCTCAGAGGCGCTGCCAACTGCGACTGGTATGCCCCTGATTTCATGACCCTGATGGAGGAGACCTACCCTAAGGATACCCCGCTGGCCATTTATTGCCGCAGCGGGAAACGCAGTGCAGCGGCTGCCAAAAAACTGGCCAAGGCCGGCTATACTGTCTCCAACATGCTTGGAGGCTACCTGGCCTGGACAGAGGCCGGCAAGCCCGTCAGCACTTATGAGGTGGAAACTTTCTTCACCGAAGGCGGCTATCCGCTTAGCATCACCCTTATCAAGCATAGCTCGCTGGCCCTTTCCTACAAAGGGAAAAGCATTCAGGTGGACCCTGTGGGCGCCTACGGGAAGCCTACAGACTATGCCCAGGAGTTTCCCAAAGCAGACCTCATCCTCCTTACCCATGAGCATGCGGACCACCTGGACAAGGATGCCATAGAAGCGCTCTTTGAGGAAGGGAAAACCTCTCTGGTAACCAATGCCCGCTGTAGGGAAATACTGGGCTGGGGCACTGCGCTTTCCAACGGTGAATCCATGCAGGTGCTGGATGAGATAGTGCTGGAAGCCGTTCCGGCCTACAACTACTCGGAAGGGCGTACGCAGTTCCACCCCATAGGACGGGACAATGGCTTTGTCCTGAGCGTGGACGGGCTGCGCATCTACATAGCCGGAGATACGGAGGACGTGCCCGAAATGGCGGATTTAAAGGAGATTGACATAGCATTCCTGCCTGTTAACCAGCCCTATACCATGACTGTTGAGCAGTGCATCCATGCGGCCGGGCTCATTGCCCCTAAGGTACTTATCCCCTATCACTTCTCCCAGACGGATCTTTCCGGGCTTCCCGGGCAACTTCCGGGCATGAAGGTGCTGCTGCGACAGATGCAATAATCGGCCTTACGCCGGCAGGTACTCGTCAATGTTTTTGGCGATTGAGAGGATGGTCTGGTAAAAGAGGATGTTGGAGCCTTTAAGGGGCTGCCAGCGGTCTTCGGAGGCCTTTCCCCGCAGGTACTTGTCCGTATAGATGGTGCCGAAAATACCCACAAACACCTCTACATCACCTTTTTCCCCGATGCGCAAGCCGCGGATGGGAAAGGATTCCGAGTATTTGCCATTGAAAACCAGGGCTTTCATGTCGGCTTTTTCCTGCCGGTTGTTGGAGGCGTTGATAAAGCCGCCGGCGCCTTTGACCATTTCGCGGATGGCATCGTGGATGGCGTCGCCGGCCTGCAAATATTTGGCCGACAGGTCTATCAGTTCTTGTCTCATACTTTACAGGCTTGGATAAATGAGCGGAAGATGGCCAGGTTGTCCGGATCCGTGCGGAAAAGGAATTCCGGATGCCACTGGACGGCCTGGAAGAAGGGATGGCCGGGCATCTCTGCTGCTTCGATGATACCGTCCGGGGCAACGGCCATGGGGCTGAGCGAAGGCGCCAACTCCTTCACGGCCTGGTGATGCAGGGCGTTTACCTGGATGGTGTCTTTGCCCAGCAGTTCCTTGAGCGAGCCGCTGAGAGTGACCGGGTGGCAAGGCACGTCGTAAGGTTTTCCCTGCCGATGAACCAGTTCCGAAGGGTGCTCTGAGGGGAGGTCCTGCCACAGCGTACCGCCCAGAAGCGCGTTTAGCAGCTGAAGCCCCCGGCAGATACCAAGGACCGGTTTCCGGGCTTCCAGGACCAGGCGGAAAAGCAGCGTCTCCAGGCTGTCCCTCTCCGGGCTGGGAACAACATTTCCCGTCTTGTCCTCCATGCCATAAAGCGAGGGC
>CADAJF010000041.1 GCA_902788175.1 uncultured Bacteroidia bacterium | reverse complement strand
TGGAGGGCATGAATCTATGATGAAACGTTGGTGCATATTGCTTTTGGTGCTGGCTGCACTCACCGGTTGCGTGTACGACAAATATACGCCGGAGGAGTGCCTCTATTCCGATGATGCCAAGTACCATCTTGCTTTCATCCTCAATTCTCCGGCAGCACTTCCTTCCGACGATACCAAGGCCTCGGCCGCCGGGCTGGAGACAAGCCGGATTGGCTCGGAAATCCTTGTGAAGAAGGTCGATTTGTTCTTCTATACCGGTGGCGGTCTTCCTCAAGGGAGGAACAAGATGAACCGTTATTTCGTCACTAAGTTCAAGCAGGAGCCATCTACCCCCCTCGAAGAGGATAATATAACCAACAAGGTCTCAGATTTTGCCGTAGAGCTTCCTTTCCGCCCCTACCAGATGCTCATCGCCATCAACCTGGACGATGCCCAAAGCGCTTTGTTGCAGGGTAAAACCCTTGCCGAGGTGCGCGAGCTTCAGTCTTCCGGCTTTGGCTCCTGGGCGGGAGCGGCTACTACAGTCCAATACGACGGCACAAGCTATAGCGACATAACCCCCTTCCGGATGAGTTCATCCACCTATCTGAACGAAAGGGGCCAGGAGCGTTGTGAGTTGCTTATCCCTAACTCCTATATCTTCGAGACAGCCGAAAAGGCTAAGGCGCACCCCATGCCGGTATATATCGAGCGTATGGCCGCCAAGGTGAATGTGGTAAAGCCGGCCGGAACCACATTCAAGGTGCCCATTGTCACGAAGTACGAGGGCATTACCTCAGAGGTGGAAATTCTGGGCTGGGGCCTTAACGGCCTTAACAAGAAGGCCTATTACTACAAGAAGATTAATTCCGGCTGGACGTTCGACAATTGGAGCATCGGCTGGAACGAATCGGCAAAATTCCGCAGTCACTGGGCCGAAGATCCGAACTATAAGAGCGGAACATATCCCAAGAATTATGTGGACATCAAGAACGGCACCCTTACCATGGACGCCTGCGATTTGCAGTATCTGTCTTGGAATGAGCTGAAGGGCAATTTCTCTACCAGCGGTGCCAACACCCGTACCCTGAATCCGCTGTACTGCCTGGAGAACACGGCCGACGGCAGCATTCTTTCCACCGTCCGCAGCGACAACCAGCTTTATCCCAGGGTGACGCACGTGCTGGTTAAGGCAAAGTTGTCCTTTGACCGCGGAACCGCCTTTAATTCTGACCCGGACGGCTACCTCACGGAAAAGAACTTCTATCGCCACCGTGGCGCGTTCTATACCATCAACAACATTCTGCAAACCGTAGTGGCCGACCAGAAATCGGACGGAAAAGTCCTCTACAAGGACAATACCCAGACCGACGAGGCCGATCCTTCCTGTTTCGAACTCACGCACATCTACGGAGAAGTCCTCTATCCGAAGGTTAAGGATGGCATAACCCTGTATGACGGCAGCGGAAATGCCGTATCGGCCGATGTGTGGAAAGGCGTGCGTGTGGATGGCTTTTACGAAGGCCTGTTCTACTATAAGATTCCCATCGAGCATCTGGAACCCGCCCCCAGCGTGTTGGTCGCCAAGTATCCGACTGCTCAATATGGCGTGGTGCGTAACCACAACTATATTATTACAATCAGCGAGGAACTTAAAGGTATTGGTACGGGAATCGTTAAAAAGGACGAACCCATCGTTCCCGTTACGGAAGACCGGGACTACATGGTTTCCGTTTCGGTTGTCGTGGCAAACTGGAAACAGTTCGAAAACCGCTTTGTATTTGTTGATCCCTCCGGGATGCTCATCACCAACGGACAGGTTGTGAACCGCTGGGAAGATGAAGGAGACCCGAGTAATAATGATTGGACTGGAAATGGTTGGTACTTCTAATAGATGGATTTGGACGCTTGCGGCGCTGCTGCTCGCATTCTCCTGCACCCGGGAGATGCCGATGGACGAGCCTGCCGCCTCCCTCGGAGAGTATGACCCTGTTGTACGCTTCGGGCTGGAAACCTATATGGGCCCCGACAATACCACCAAGACCACCTATGCCGGCGACACCGAGACCCTCCTGTTGAACAGCGTCCGTTATGAGCGCATCAATTGGAATGTGGATCCTTCTCCCACCGACATGTCCACCAAAGCCGACACCGTGCGCGTGCTCTCCGAACAGGATTTTACCAAGAACAACAAGAAGAAAGTCGATTATATTCCTACAAAGATAAATGGCATCACCAATAAAACAGGCCTGGTTACCAGCGAGGCCGATGCCACTCCCATCAGTGGCGAAGCCGACAATCTCTATTGGAACGTTTCCGACAAGCCGCGGTATTTCTATGCCGTATATCCTTCTCCCGAGGGCCGCCCAGGAACCTATAAACCGGTTGTAACGATCTCCGACCCCAATACGTCGGAGCACTCCGTTACGGTTATCGGCGCCATTCCGCGCGAGCAGAAGTATGCCAGTGTCAAAAAAGATGTCATGGGCAAGGTGGTGGAGTACCTTCCTAATATGGCCGACGCCTACATGTATGCCGCCGCCAAGGTTCCTGTGGCCAATGCCGGCTACAAGAAGGTTCCGCTCAAGTTCAAGCCCCTGTTTTCGGCCGTCAAACTCATTATTACGGCCAGCGATGCCGGTGCCGAGGATTACCGGCTCAAGAAAGTAGAGTTGCGTACGGACCTTTTCTACAACGACCTCCACCAGGGTGATCCCACCCGTGTGAACGCCCCCACTGAGGGAACCGCCCTCAACGGAGCGTTTACGGCCAAGTTCACTGCAGAGACAACGGATGACAAAACTCCTGCTTACACAGGTAATTTCACCATTACATCCAAGCCCGCGCCTGCCTCTATTGCCGACACCACCTACAAGCGGCTTACCATCCGTATTCCCGAAGTGGACCGTGTATGGCTTGGCGACGACACCGTGAAGGTCACTTTCCTGGCCCTTCCCATAGACCATACCGTGATGACGGTGGTCTATACCTTCGAGAAAAATGACGGCTCCGGTAACCCTGTGCTGGACGACGAGACCGGTGAACCGGTGGAAGTGACCCGCTACCTGAGCCTGCAGCAGAAGACAACCAGCAATACGCACAACGAATTCACCGGCCGCGATTGGTACACCCTTAAAGCCGCCAACAAACTCTATGTACGCTCCGACGTGCCGGAAATCCTATATGTCTTCGAAGTGGAGACCCAGGGGAATTTTCCCCGCACCTGGAGGGCGGGAAGTCCTTCGCCTCCCGGCAAGTCGGGATTTTTTGAGGCCAAGGATTTCTATTCCGTGGCCAGTTACCGGGATTCTTCGGGCGTGCTTCAACCACTCCGCTGGAAAGTGACGGGCTATAAGCCGGAAGGAGCAACCGATTTCACCTCGACTAAGCCTGACGTCGCCAGCTGGTTCAACATGCGCGGCGACGACCCTTGGGCAAAGCACCCTCCATTCGATGTGAATGATTCCAAGCATCCGGGCTATCCTTATACGGATGAGGGATATAGCTTTGACCCTTGGGAAATTGTCCAGGGAGAGGGAACGAAGATGAAGGACCCTGTAAAAGACAAGAATGGATTCACCATCGGCTACAGGAACTTCGATCCTTATTCTGCCCAGTTCTACGATGCCGGCGCGCCGAATAATGATACCGGTTATTCCCGCACGTGGGATTGGGAGAATCCGGTGGCCTATAATTACATGGATGCCGGCGGAAGTTTTGTCCATCCTCACCCCTATACCCCTACCCCGGGCTTCACTGGAGAGGCGGGCGAGGCCTATGCCTTCGACCTGTCCAGTCACGACATCTACGGCAATCTCTACCCCGGTTTCAAGAACGGAGACCTGGGCAACACGGCCAACTGCTACATTGTAAGCGCCCCTGGCTGGTACCGCATTCCGGCTGTGTATGGCTGCGCCATCAAGGACGGAGCAGATAATCCCAGCTCCTATACCGGGGCCGGAGGAACGAATATACTGAAAGAGTTCCTGGACTATCAGGACCAACCTATCACCAGCCCCTGGATTCCCTATACCCTTACATCGGCCGACGTCGTTTGGGACGATGCCAATCACATGGTGGCCCCCGACGCTACCAGGATCACCCGCGCCCCCAGGACAGCGTTCTGCAAAAAGCTTAACGGCAGGCAGTATGTCTATTTCTATGTAGATGACATTGCGCAGGGGAACGCAGTAGTTGCGGCCAAGGACGCTTCCGGCATCGTTGTCTGGAGCTGGCATATCTGGGCGGTGACTAAACCGACGGATTACCTGAAGCTGGTCCCGCTTCAGAGTAATGCACGAACGGTTAATCAGCATCCGAATTTGGGCGCTTCAAATCCATATCAGAGTATTTACAAAGAGAATGGCCTGGGCACCAATTATTTCTGGAAAGACAAAGATCTGGGACATAACGGAAAGGAGACCGGCTTTATCAATCCGCGATACTGTGATGTTGAGTTTACCCAATACTTCAAAGGAAAGGTTGTTACAAAAATAGTCAGGCGTTTCCTCCAGAGCGGGGTCAAAGACGATGCGGACATTGCGCCGATGTATCAGTGGGGCCGCAAGGATCCTGTCCGCTCGGACCAGAACCCTCCTACTGTGGAAATCCCAGCTGTATGGCACTCCCCAGCGGTCGTACAAAATCTGGGCAATACAATCAAACACCCCGAAATTATGTATTTGGGTCCTAACGAAGAACTTCCTCAGGGTATCCGTTACGACAATTTGTGGAATACCAACGTTAACAAAAGGATTACGACCAGCTATTCCAACGGAACAACTACCGGAAGTCTGGACCGTTATGTGGAGAAAACGATTTACGATCCTTCTCCCGTCGGTTATTGTCTTCCCAACATGTATGCTTTTACCGGGCTTAATCCCTGGGGGCCGATTAATCAGATTATGGTCCCGAACAGGCCGGAGAATTTAACGGATGTGGAAGATTCACGTCTTGTAGACGCAAAGAACGGTATTGCGCTGAATCCCAGAACTACTTTCTCACAGGGATATATAGACTTTTATTATGAGTATAAGGAGAGTGAGACATACAGGCGTGAAAAGACTTCGGAGAAGACCATACGTTTTTATGTGACTGGGCGAAGAAACGGTAATTCCGGGACTGGAACGAGGGATAGATTTACTGGTAATTCAGGCTCTGATCAGGGTGCTTTTTACTGGACTTCGGAGCCCGCAATGTGGGGTAATGGTTTGTTTGGAAGATGCTTGTGGTTTTTAGGTCCAGACGCTAAAAAGAATCAGGGTTACAGGTGGTTTATGGCCCCTGTTGCCGGATCTGATGTAACCTCCGGGGGTGATCCCAAATGGCAGCGTACCCACGGCCTGACTGTGCGTCCCATGCTGCAGCCGTCCGGTTCCACCTCTCCGGGAGCGGGGAAGTTTACCGGAAGCAATATGGAGAACCCCGTCAGTTCCAATCCATTCTAATTTAACAGGGAGGTATTCAAATGAAGAAGACAAGCATCATATTCGCACTCTTGGCTGCCGTCCTCTCCTGGTCCTGCCAGCAGGTGGTGGTGGAAGAGGCGTCCGCGCGCCAGGGATCAGAATCGTTAAAAGTCTTGCGGATACAGGGCTCGCCGGAGACCAAGACTTCCTATGCCGGGGAAACCGACTTCTCCTGGACGGCCGGAGATCAGGTTTCCGTCCTGTGCCATGACGGCAGTAACAACTTCTTTGAAACCTTCACGACTGCCACTGGGGCGGCTTCGGCTGAGTTCACCGCCACCGTTCCCTCAGGCGTTGAGAAAGGCCCCAGCAGCGGTCTCAAGAAGATGGCGCTATATCCCGCCGATGCCGGCCACTCCTACTCCGACGTCGGCGCGTTGCCGTCCGTGAACTATGTAGTTCCCGCCGTCCGCGACTTCCGCATTTCCGAGGGTGGCCACGATGAGTCGGCCATTCCCATGTTTGCCTGGGGCAATGACAACGATGTCTTCTTTTTTGGCAGCATGACCGGCGCTGTAAAGTTCACTTTTTCCGATTTGACATCCTCCGAAGTGAAGTTTGTCTTTACCGCTTTCAAAGAAAAAATGAGCGGTACCTTCCCGTTAACCGGGCTGGACGGCAGCTTTTCCAACGTAACCTGGGCGCCTGTTGATGCCGCTGCTGATGAAGAAAAGACCATCAGTTTTTACGCCGACGTAGACCCTTTGGGCCAGGTGAGTTTCTATGTCCCTTATCCCACCGGGACACTGGTCGCCGGAGCTCGTGTCCTGCTGGAGGCGGCAGACGGGTCGGAGGTCTTCTTCGACAGGACCACCCTCGGTGATATCGAGGTTAAAAAGAACCGGATAACGGTGGTGAACCCCGTGAATGTGCATTCTCCTAAACTGGTGCATCTGGACCAGGATGTCAGGAATCCGGAGAGGGGATTTACGGATTGGACTTTAATCGAGTATAATGGCGCCGATTTCCCGGTAGCGCTGGATATCACCAACGATGAAAACAGCCTTGTTTTCGTTCGCTTCAACCTCACCGGTTACAAGACCAAGGACTTGGATTCTTATGTTCTCTACGCCATTAAACAAGTATTGGAGGATGTCCGTTCCCAGGGGAAGAAGGCTGTTGTCCGTTTCTGTTATACGACTACTGGTAAAGATGACGCATCCTGGACTTGGGTCCAAAGCCATATTGCGAGTCTTCAACTCCTTTTTGAAAGTTACCAGGACGTAATCTATGTGGTACATGCCGGGTTTATTGGGAAAAAGGGAGAATGGGGTGGATCTGACAATTTCAGTGAGACTAATCCAACTAATTCTTATGGCGAGGAACCGTCGGCGAATTTCTATCAGAAACGAAGCCCGGTTATCGATGCATTGTTGTTGGCCGTACCCGACAGTCGTCAGATTGCTCTCCGTGTCCCGGCTTACAAGCGATATTACGCCTGGTCTAAAGGCTATGTGACATCCTGTTGGAACTGGGATCCCATTACGGCCTTTGGCGGCACCGACTATAACAGCCGTATCGCTTTCCACAACGACCGTTTTGCCGCCAATGTCGGCAATGGAGGAACCTTCGCCGATTGGAGCACACCCTATGGGGACCCGAGTGCTCCAGGGAATGTGGATAGAAGAATGTGGTATTCCCAGAGTGCCTGGCTGGTTTGTGGCGGTGAAACAGGCGGCACAGAAGCAGGTGACAATGTCAATCCTGATCCTGTTTATTCCACGTTCGATAAAGCCCGTGAGGCTATCTTCGACCAGCATCTTTCCTATTTGAACAACTTGGATAATCGTTCAAACACTTGTTTGAGAAATCTGAGCAACGATGAGGTTGAGGATATTCGCAAGTCCCTGGGTTATCACTTGTGGCTCAAGGATGCCAGGATTTACTATTCGGACTCGGACCCTGACGCCCTTGCGGCCGGAAAATCCCTGACGGTGTCCTGCATGCTGGAGAATAAGGGCGCAGCCCCGGTCATCTACCAGCGCCCCATGAAGTTGCTTCTTCTGGACAAGGATGATAACTTGCAAGCCGTGTTGGAAGGAGACATGGGGGACGTTCGCCTGGTTGCACCTAATGGTGGTACCCGCAATTTTGTGGCTCGGCTCAAAATCCCCGCCCGCGGCATCAAGCCCGGCGACAAGTTGGCCCTTTATTTCCCGGATGCATCCGACACCATTGAGGACCGTGCCGTCTATGCCATCCATCTGGCCAACGACCACGCCAACGATGACACCAAGTGGGTCACCTTCCCCGGCGCCAATCCTGCCCAGGCCACCGGCGGCTACAACGTCTTCTACACCTTCTAGTAGCCCCGGGCCCGGGGCCAGCCCTCCATTCCTGGCGCCTAACCATCTAGCCCTCAGCCACTTACGCAAAATCCTCGTTCAAAAACCGAACGGGGATTGTTCGGTAACTCGCTCATAACCAATAACTTGTCCGCCGATTTTTGCCGTCAGGTTTCTTCGGTTTATGCGGGTTTCCCGTATTCCAGAATCGTATCAGAAGGGAGGTCTACGCGTTCTGTCCAGTAAACACAGGTTCGTGATGAATCCAGTTGAGCGTTTTGGAACAGTCCGTGCTCTGTTTCCAAAACACGAAAGTCTGCCAGAGTTTCGATATCCTCCTTGACATTGTAAGCGACTCTTTCTCCTCCGTCAAATTCTACGAGCAGAATAAAATTGTCTACGGGCTGTATTTTCCTTATTCGCGGAATCATTGTCTGCCTATTTGAGTGGTTCCAATTTGGATATAATCTGTGTGTTCCACATTTCAATGAGTTTCTCGCCGTTGGTTTCAAGCCATTCCTTGACCAGGCCCTGGGCCTTGAGGGGCAAGTCTCCATCGGTCATTTCGAATGTATGGATGTCGAATATCCCAACATACTCATTGTAAATGGCGTGAATATGAGCGGGCTCGTGTTCTTTTGGTTTGAAGAACATCTTAATGATGATTCCGTAAAATCTACAAATCTCCGGCATAGCTTTTTGTGTGTTCTACTTGTTGCAAATGTAATACATATTCTTTATTTTCCAAAACAACCGTAGGCCCGGTGCCGGCTTGTTGCCAAAACCTCCAGGGTGGCAGCTGGAACGAGATGTGGTGTGAATGCTATGCTTTCATGGCCGCAAGATGGCCGTTCTCTCCTGCTTTTGCAGCAGGAACGTCCCTTTCAGGCAAAAATAGATTGATATTCTCCCGAATATTTCGTAAATTTGCGTCGCTTAAAAGTAAGTGACGCAATTTTTTTAAACCTTATATTGTTATTATGCAAATCGTACAAGTTTTCGGTAGAGAAATCCTGGATTCCCGCGGAAATCCTACCATTGAAGTTGAAGTTACCCTGGATTCTGGTTTTGTTGGTGTTGCGGCCGTTCCTTCCGGCGCATCCACCGGCGAAAACGAGGCTCTTGAGCTCCGCGACGGCGACAAAAAGCGCTATGGCGGCAAGGGTGTCCTGAAAGCTGTTGAGAACGTGAACAAGGTAATTGCTCCGGAAATCATCGGCATGGATGCCACGCAGCAGCGCGCCATCGACAAAGCCATGATTGAACTGGACGGTACGCCTACCAAGAGCAAGCTGGGCGCCAACGCCATCCTGGGCGTTTCTCTGGCCGTTGCCAAAGCTGCTGCCGCAGAACTGGGCCTGCCCCTGTACCGCTACCTGGGCGGCACCAACGCCTATGTTCTCCCGGTTCCCATGATGAACATCATCAACGGTGGTGCCCACTCGGATGCTCCCATCGCATTCCAGGAGTTCATGATCCGTCCTGTCGGCGCCAAAAACGAGGCCGAGGCCGTTCGCATGGGTGCCGAGGTCTTCCACGCTCTCCAGAAGGTTCTCAAAGGCCGTGGCCTGAGCACCGCCGTGGGTGACGAAGGTGGTTTCGCTCCCGCCCTCAAGGGCATCAACGACGCCCTGGACTGCATCATCGCAGCCATCGAAGGCGCAGGTTACGTTCCCGGCAAGGATGTCACCATCGCCATGGACTGCGCAGCTTCTGAGTTCTGCTTCAAGGAGGACGGTAAGTTCTTCTACGACTACAAGCAGCTCAAGGACGGCAAGAAGAAAGATCCCCGCGGCCGCAAGCTCTCTTCGGACCAGCAAATCAATTACCTCAAGCAGCTCATCAGCAAGTACCCCATCGACTCCATCGAGGACGGTCTGTCCGAGGAAGACTGGGAAGGCTGGGTGAAGCTCACCAAGGCCATCGGCGACAAATGCCAGCTGGTCGGTGACGACCTCTTTGTAACCAACGTGAAGTACCTGCAGCAGGGTATCGAGATGGGTGCCGGCAACAGCATCCTCATCAAGGTGAACCAGATTGGTTCCCTCACCGAGACCCTGGACGCCATTGAGATGGCTCATCGTCACGGCTACACCACCGTCACCAGCCACCGTTCCGGTGAAACGGAAGACACCACCATCGCGGACATCGCCGTGGCTACCAACAGCGGTCAAATCAAGACCGGTTCCCTCAGCCGCACGGACCGTATCGCCAAGTACAACCGCCTCATGCGCATTGAGATTGAACTGGCCGATGAAGCCCGCTATGGCTATAAGAAACTTCGCTAAGTATATGCTGGCAGCCCTTGCGGCTGTCGCCTGTACGGCGCAAGACCCCGTTCAAGAGCAGGCTCCGATTCTTTCGGAGCCTGTTTCCGCTGATGCCGTGGACGCCACGGGCAACATGGCCATCGTGCAGTTCGACGA
>CADAJF010000040.1 GCA_902788175.1 uncultured Bacteroidia bacterium | reverse complement strand
GCTGCCGGCTACAACATAAACACGAGCGACAGCTGATTTACGTCTTCCAAGGGCGTGTTTCTGTTCCATGTGCTCTGTTTAGATTTCGTTAAACTTAATAGGTTTGGGGTTCTGGGCCTGGTGAGGGTGCTCGGGGCCTGCGTAAACGTACAGGTTATTGATGAGCTTGTCACCAAGACGGGTCTTGGGCAGCATGCCCTTCACAGACCGACGGATGAGTTCGGCGGGTCTTTTTGCAAGGATCTCGCGGGGGGTGGAGAAGCGCTGGCCACCGGGATAGCCGGTGTAGCGGGTGTAAACGCGGTCGGTCATCTTCTTGCCGGTGAGACGGATCTTTTCGGCGTTGACGATGATGACGTTGTCACCACAGTCCACATGCGGGGTGAAGCCGGGCTTGTTCTTGCCACGCAGCACCAGGGCTACGCGGGAAGCCAGCCTACCAAGCACGAGGTCGGTTGCATCAATGACGAGCCACTCCTTGTTCACAGTTGCCGCATTCAGGGAAACTGTTTTGTAGCTAAGTGTGTCCACTGTCTTGATAATTAATGGTTTAACAATAAAGTTGCGATCCCCCTACAGTGAGAGGGACCGCAAAGGTAGCAAATATTTGGGACAATACCAAATAGATTGGCCGATTAGAGCCCGTACACGCCTTCGGGGGCGGGGGATTCGCTGCCCCAGCGGGCGGCGACGTAGTCCAGGGTAGAGAGAATCTCCGCGGGGTCGCGGGAAGTGACCAGCTTCATCCGGGTTTCCTTGAAGTCCCTCAGGCCCTTGAAGTAGCAGCTCAGGTGACGGCGCATCTCGTACACGCCCGTCACGGGCCCCTTGAGATCCAGCGACAGACGGAGGTGGCGCTTGGCCAGGGTCACGCGGTCCCGGACGCTCATGGGCGGCAATTCCTTTCCGGTGTCCAGCAGGTGCCGGATCTCCGTAAAGATCCACGGATGGCCGAAGCTGGCCCGGCCCACCATGATGCCGTCCACCCCCCAGCGCTCGAATGCCTCCAGGGCCTTGGCGGCGTTGTTGATATCGCCGTTGCCGATAATGGGAATCCGCATCCGGGGATTGGCCTTCACTGCGCCGATAAGCGACCAATCGGCCTCCCCTTTGTACATCTGGCAGCGGGTGCGCCCGTGGATAGTGAGGGCGGCAATGCCGCAGTCCTGCAGCTTTTCGGCCAGTTCCACGATGATTTTGGAGCTGTCGTCCCAGCCCAGACGGGTTTTTACGGTGACAGGCTTGTGGGGAACGGCCTCCACGATGGCACGGGTGATGGCCACCATCTTGTCCGGCTCCCGCATCATGCCGCTGCCCGCTCCCCTGCCGGCTATCTTGGACACCGGACAGCCGAAGTTGATGTCCACAATGTCGGCGCCATGCCCTCCGGCCAGTTCCGCCGCCCGGGCGGCCATGCGCGCTGCGTCCACCATCGCATCCGGGAAACTGCCGTAAATTTGGACGGCCACCGGCGCCTCTTCCTCCAGCGTATGCATCTTGGCGATGGTTTTGGTGACATCCCGCACCAGACCGTCGGAGCTCACGAACTCCGTAGTGACCATGGCCGCTCCCGCTTCCCGGCAAAGGATGCGGAAAGAGGCGTCCGTGACGTCTTCCATGGGCGCCAGTGTTACCGGACGGTAACCAAGGTCAATGGGGCCGATTTTCATAGCTTGCCCAGTAATTCGGCGGTGAAAGCGGCTTCTTCCTCCTCTGAAAGGAAGGCAGCCTCGATGGGCAGGTAAAACAGGCGCTGACGGACTTCCAGGGGCACATCCTTCGCGCACTGCAGGCGCCGGGCGTCCTTCTCAGTAGTGAAAAGGCAGGCAAAAGGTGCCGATGCAGCCGCCTTCCGGATGCGCCGTATGCTGCTGCGGCCGTAAGTGTGATGGTCCGGGAACTGAAGGTGCCCGGAGAGCTTATAAGTGTCCGAAAGCTGCTTGCGAAGGGGGGCATCGTCCGCGATACCGCTGATGACCACGGCCTGGTGCGCATAGAGGTAGTGCTTGTCCCCTTCCTGGAAAACGGGCTCCGGTTCACAGTAGCGGATGGTGGTAAAGAAAAGCGGCTGTTCCTTCCTTAGTTTCAGGACCTTACGCCAATGTCGACGGTCCTCCGACTCCATATAAGGAGGGCATTTGGTCACCACCACCATACCCGCCTTCCGGATACGGGAGGGAAGGTCCCGCAGGCGTCCCCAGGGCAGCAGGCGTCCTTTGTTCAGGGGGTGGTTATAGTCTGTCAGCACCACGCTTTCCGTGGCCTGCAGGCGGCGGTACTGGAAGGCGTCGTCCAGCACAATCACCTCTGCGGCCGACAATTCCTTGCACCCCCGCACACGATCCTTGTCCACCGCCACGGTGACCTGCGGGAACTTGCGGGCTATCTGTACCGGCTCGTCTCCGTAAAGGGTGGCGGTGCCGTCCCGGGGTACCAGCCGGAAGCCCTTGAGCTTCCGCTTATAGCCCCTGGAGAGCATGGCGGGCTGCTTTCCGGCAGCTAGCAATATCTTGAGAATGAGCTCTGTATGGGGGGTTTTACCGGTACCGCCCACGGCAATGTTTCCCACGCATACGGTGGGAACCGGGGCGGTGAAACTCTTTTTCCAGCCCTTGTCAAACAGGAAGTGCCTGATGCGAAGTATGAGACCGTACACCATAGTTTATTCCAGGCTAAGGAGTTCTACACCGGGAAGGGCGGTGATGCGCTCCAGCAGGTGGACGTAACCCTCCCGCTTGCGGACCACCAGCGCCAGGGTGGCCTTGTATGAGCCGTCCTTTTTGGTCAGGCTAAAGCGTTTGACCTGCTTTCCAAGGCTGTCCACGGCATTTTTTAGGGATTTTTCATCGGCGGCAGAGAACACCAGGGAGAACTCGTTCCGGCCCATGCGGATGGAGTAGAAGTTGAGCACTTCCATGCACAGCAGGAGCAGGGCAGTGCACAGAACAGCCATCTCATACAGGCCGCAGCCCATGCTCAGGCCCACGGCACCGGTGACCCACAGGCCTGCCGCGGTGGTGAGTCCGCTCACGTGGCTGCTGGTTTTCATGATGATGCCGCCACCCAGGAAACCCAGGCCGCCCACCACGCCGGCAGCTATGCGGGCGGCGTCAAATTTCTCCGCCCCCGAAAAACCATGCTGGGAGATAATCATGAACAGGCAGGCCCCCAGCGCCACCAGCACGTGCGTGCGGAGGCCGGCACCTTTGGCCCGCATTTCCCTCTCGTAGCCGATAGCCGCTCCCAGCAGCCCGGCTCCCACCATCCGGATGGTCAGTTCTAATGCAAGAGTCATAAGCTTAATTTTTGTACACGGACCGATTCTTCGTGAATGGCAGTCATGATGGCGCGAACGGCGGCCTCCGAGAGACCCAGCTCCCGGCCGCTTTCCAGCGCGCTTTCCAGGACGTGCTCCCACCTTTCGGCCTGCAGGATGGCTACGTTGTGCTCCCGTTTGCACGCCGCCACCTGGCGGCTTATCTCCATGCGGTCCCTGAGCAGGCGCAGCAGGTCCTCGTCAATTACATCTATACGCGCGCGAAGGGCCTCTATACTTTCCTTGTAAGAGAGGCTCTCCGAGCTAGTTTTGCGCACTACAAGGCCCTCCAGGAGCTCTTTCAGCGCCTGCGGGGTCAATTGCTGGGAGGCGTCCGACCAGGCTTTTTCCGGACAGCAGTGGCTTTCTATCATCAGACCGTCCAGGCCCAGGTCCATGGCCCGCTGGGAAAGTTCCCGGATGTAGCGGCGCTCCCCCGCCATGTGCGACGGGTCCACAAAAAACGCCATCTCCGGGTAGCGGGTGCGCAGGTCAATGGCCAGCTTCCAGCCAGGGTCATTGCGGTAGGCGATGCTGTCCCGGGAAGAGAATCCCCGCAACACCACCCCCAGCTTGCGTACGCCGGCGCGGCTGAGGCGCTCCAGCGCCCCTATCCACAGATCCAGGTCCGGGTTCAGGGGGTTTTTCACCAGGACGGGGATGTCGTGGCCTGAGAGGGTATCGGCAATCTCCTGGACCAGGAAAGGGTTGCCGGTGGTGCGGGCGCCTATCCAGAGAAGGTCCACCCCGCAGCGGAGGCATTCCTGCACATGCCTGGCGCTCACCACCTCCGTGCAGATGCGAAGGCCCAGTTCCTCCCTGGCCTTCAGCAGCCAGGCAAGTCCCTGTTCTCCCACCCCCTCGAAGGACCCGGGGTGCGTGCGAGGCTTCCACAAACCTGCGCGCAGCACTCCTATGCCGATATCTTTCAGCGCCCGGGCAGTATCCATAAGCTGCTGCCCGGTCTCCGCGCTGCAGGGACCGGCGATACACAGGGGACTCGCAGGTGTGAAAAAGCCCCACTCACTGGCGGGGACTACTTCCAGTTGGTGTGCCAATTATACGGTGAGAATATCCTTTTCCTTGGCGGAGATGACTTCGTCCACTTTCTTCACCCATTTGTCGGTGACTTTCTGGAGTTCTCCTTCGCCTTCTTTCTCTCCGTCTTCCGAGAGGCCTTCTTCCTTCTGGGCTTTCTTCAGGAGGTCGATTCCGTCACGGCGGGCGTTGCGGATGGTGACCTTGGTGGTTTCTCCCTGGGCCTTTGCCTTCTTGATGAGCTCACGGCGACGCTCCTCCGTAAGGGCGGGAACGATGCAGCGGATGATTTCACCGTTGTTGGAAGGGGTGAGACCCACATTGGCGTCCAGGATGGCCTTTTCAATTTTGCCTATCATGGAACGCTCCCACGGCTGGATGGCAATGGTTTTTGCATCCGGCGTGGTGACGGAAGCCACCTGGTTGAGCGGAGTGGCGGAGCCGTAATAGTCCACCATCACGGGGTTCAGGATGGCGGGCGATGCCTTCCCCACGCGGTAGTTCTTGAGGTCTTCCTCCAGATAATCTACTGCTGCCTGCATCTTCTCGGACATGGCGTCCACAATTTCTTTCGCTTTGGGTAACATAGCTAGGTTTCTTCCTTTAAAATTGATGAATTCATGCAAATATAAGCATTTTTACAAAAACCGTGCGGCGGATTACGAAGATTATTCTTATATTTGAAAGTTATATAGTTGTAAAATAGGTATGTTAAAGAAAGTTAGAGTGGCCTTGGCCTGGGTGTTCTGGATAGGAATCACCCTCCTGCTGCTGGACGTGAGCGGTGTGTTGCACACGTATCTTGGCTGGATGGCCAAACTGCAGTTTTTGCCGGCGGTGCTGGCTGTGAATGTAGCCGTGATTGTGGCGCTGGTGCTGCTTACCCTTCTTTTCGGGCGGGTGTACTGCTCGGTGATTTGCCCGCTGGGCGTATTCCAGGACGGGATTTCCTGGCTGGGTAGGCGCGGCAGCAAAAGGCCTTATCAATACCGCAAGGAGCTCAAGTGGCTGCGCTACGGGGTGCTGGCGCTCTTTGTGATAGCGCTGCTGGCCGGCATTCAAGCCTTTGTGGCCTTCCTGGCCCCTTACAGCGCCTATGGCCGCATGGTGCAGAACCTCCTGCAGCCCGTATATATCTGGGGTAACAACCTCTTTGCCGCCTGGGCGGAGAAAGCCGGCAGCTATGCCTTCTACTCCCGTGAGGTCTGGCTCCGGAGTGTTCCCACCCTGGTGGTGGCCGTAGTTACGCTGGTGGCCATCGTGGCTCTCGCTTTCAAGGGCGGACGCACTTACTGCAACAGCATCTGCCCGGTGGGTACGGTACTCAGTTTCTTCTCCCGCTTTGCCATGTTCCGCCCCGTGATAGACCGCAGCAAGTGTGTGCACTGCAAGGCCTGCGAGCACCACTGCAAGGCGCATTGCATAGCCATTGGCAAGGACACGGAAAAGATTGACTATTCCCGCTGCGTGGACTGCTTCAACTGCATCGGCCACTGCAAGACCGGCGCCCTGCAGTACCGCTTTGCCTGGGGCAAAGAGACTGCCGGTCAAGCATCCCAGGAATCGCGCAGAGCGTTCATGGCCGGCACGGCGGTGGCCCTTGGCGCCGCTGCCTTCAAGGGCATCGAAGCCCGGGCCCAGGAAGGCGCCAAGAAGCTGGACGGCGGCCTGGCGGACCTTCTCCCCAAGCAGGCGCCCCAGCGGGAAACGCCCCTCACTCCTCCCGGCTCCAAGAGCGTCAAAGACTTCTACCGCCGCTGCACGGGCTGCCAGCTTTGCGTGGCGCAGTGCCCGAACAATGTGCTTCGGCCCTCCTCAGACCTTGAACACCTGATGCAGCCGCAGATGTCCTTCGAACGGGGCTGGTGCCGCCCGGAATGCGTCCGCTGCGCGGAGCTTTGCCCTGCGGGGGCTATCGGCAAGATAACGCGGGAGGAAAAGACGCAGTACCGCGTGGGTGTTTCCCAGGTGAATCTGGCCATTTGCGTCAGTGCGTGCGGGAAGGCTTCCTGCGGCAAATGTGCGCAGGCTTGCCCCTCCGGCGCCATCCAGATGGTGGAGAACAAGGGAAATGGCCAGCTTATGCCGGTTGTGGCAGAAGAACTTTGCACCGGCTGCGGCGCCTGCGAGTATCTATGCCCGGTCAGGCCCGTCAGCGCCATTACGGTTAACGGTAGAACGCAACATATTTAGCCCATGAAAAGACGTGATTTTATCAAGATAAGCGGCGCTGCGGCTTTGGCTGCAGCCTGCGGTCCCAAGGGTGCCCAGTCGGGGGCGGGTACCGTGAACGAAGGCCCCGGGGAAATGCTCATGCGGGAGAATCCCCGTAACGGGGACCGGATATCGGCCCTGGGCTTTGGCTGTATGCGCTGGCCCATGGTGGACGGTGTCATTGACCAGGAAGCCGTGAACGAGATGGTGGACTATGCTATCGAGCACGGTATCAATTACTTCGACACATCCCCGGCATACCTTCGCGGCCAAAGCGAGAAAGCCGCCGGCATTGCCCTCAGCCGCCATCCGCGGGACAAGTATTTCATCGCCACCAAGCTCTCCAACTTTGGAGACGCATCGGCAGAGGCTTCCCGTAAGATGTTCTTTGACTCGCTGGAGCAGCTGCACACGGACTACTTTGACTATTACCTGCTGCACTCTATCGGGCGGGGCGGCAAGGATGCCTTCAACAAGCGCTACGTGGATAACGGCATGATTGACTTTGTGTTGGAGCAGAAGGCCGCCGGACGCATCCGCAACCTGGGTTTCTCCTTCCACGGCGCCCAGCATGAGTTTGACTACTTCATGGAGCTCTACGACTCCGGCCAGATGCACTGGGACTTTGTGCAGATAGAAATGAACTACGTGGACTGGACCCACGCCGACGGTGTGCGCAACGTCAACGCAGACTATCTTTACGCAGAGCTGGACAAGCGGGAAATCCCCATCGTGATTATGGAGCCGCTGCTGGGCGGGCGCCTGGCCAACGTACCGGACGGGATCGCCCGCCAGATGAAGGAGCGGGAGCCCCAGATGAGCGTAGCCTCCTGGGCTTTCCGTTTCTGCGGCACCTATCCGCGTGTACTGTGCATCCTCTCGGGCATGAGCAATATGGATCCCCTGAAGGAGAACGTCCAGACTTTCAGCCACTTCCGGCCGCTCAATGAGGAGGAACTGGAGTTCCTGGAGCAGATGGCCACCCAGATGATGGAGTATCCGCTGGTCAACTGCACGGACTGCAAGTACTGCATGCCCTGCCCATGGGGAATTGACATCCCCGGCACCTTCCAGCACTACAACAGGGCCATCACGGAGGGCACCTACGCCCAGAACACCGCCCAGAAGAACTACGCCAAGCTCAAGAAGGCGTACCTGGTAAGCTACGACAGGGCCGTTGCCAGCATCCGGCAGGCCGATCATTGCATAAGCTGCGGCGAGTGTCTCTCCCACTGCCCCCAGAGCATCCCCATCCCGGACCAGCTCCGCCGCATTGCCCAGTACGTGGAAAACCTCCGTCAGGATAAGCTGCCGTAGGCTCTAATCGGCCCTCTCCCCCGTGACAGCCAACTCCCTGTGGTACAGGTGTTTACAAGAAATCCTCTGCACTTTTTACGCAGAGGATTATACTGTAACGCGCTCTGAGTCAGGCGCTTAGGTGTCGCGAAAAACCTTATTTACCCAGGGCGGCAGCAACGGCGGGCTCGAGGTCATCGCCGCGGAGGTCGTCGCCGCGGGCGATGATCTTGCCTTCGGCGTCAAAGAGGACCATGTGCGGGATGCCGCGGATGCCGTAGAGGGCAGCGGGCTCCTGGTGGCCGTTGTTGATCTGGTTCCACTGCACGCCATAAACAGCGGCGGTGTCAATGGTGTTGCGCCAGTTCATGCCACGGCTCTCTTCCCAGACGGCTACGCTGAGGACGTCGAAGTCATCGCCGTGATACTTCTCCCAGACAGCCTTGATGTTGGGGAGTTCGGCCTTGCAGGGAGGGCACCAGGGGGACCAGAAGTCCACCAGAACCACCTTGCCTTTACCAACGTAGTCAGAGAGTTTGCGCTTCTCGATGACCAGCTCGCCTTCTTCCTCGCCCATCACGTGATCTATCTCAAAGTCCGTGAACATGCTGCCCACAGCAGTATTCTTGAGGGCAACCACGGTGCTCTTCATGCCGGCCACAAAAGCGGAGTCCTTGCCGGTGACGGGGGCATCGAGTTTCTCGATGTATTCTGCCAGGTCTTCCACGTCCATCACTCTGGAGAGGTTCCGGAGGGCGATCACACCCACGGTGTCCTTCAGGCCAGCCTTCAGGGCGGCGATGTTGTAGTCCTCGTAAACCTCCATGAGGGAGTCACGGTAAGCAGCAGCGGCTTCCCTGTTGCCTTCAAACTGCTTCATGCCTTCACGCATGTTCTCCATGAAGGTCTCGTTCCACTGGGTGAACTCTGCCAGTTTTTCTTCCACCGACTTGCTCTTGCAGCTCACGGTGCAGGCCAGCACCACGGCGGCCATGATCATCAAAGTCTTTTTCATTGGTTTAGCTTTTTACTTTACTGGCCGCAAAGATAAAAATTTTCCGTTAAAAAACAAAGGCCGACTCCTGTGAGCCGGCCTTCGAATTCAATGCCAATTGCTTAGCGACGGTCTCCGCGACCACCTTCACGACGGCCGCCACGGCCTCCGCGGCGGTCTCCGCGGTCCCCGCGGCCGCCTTCACGGCGACCTGCGCCGGGAGCGGCCACGTTGGCTGCGAAGCCAGCGTTGGGGGAGAGGTCCTGCTTGCCGTACTTCTCGCCGTTGCAGATCCACACCTTGATACCCATGGTACCCATCTGGGTGCGGGCCACGGCCAGGGCGTAGTCGATGTCTGCGCGGAAGGTATGCAGCGGGGTGCGGCCTTCCTTGAACATTTCGCTGCGGGCGATTTCGGCGCCGCCTACACGGCCGCTGATCTGGACCTTGATGCCTTCGGCGCCCACGCGCATGGCGGTGGCGATGGCCATCTTGATGGCGCGGCGATAGCTCACGCGGCCTTCGATCTGGCGGGCGATACTGTCGGCTACAATCGTAGCGTCAACTTCCGGACGCTTGACCTCGAAAATGTTGATCTGCACATCCTTGCTGGTCACCTTCTTGAGCTCTTCCTTCAGTTTGTCCACTTCCTGGCCACCCTTGCCGATGATGACACCCGGACGGGCGGCGTGGATGGTGACAGTGATGAGCTTGAGGGTGCGCTCAATGATGATGCGGGAGAGGCTGGCCTTGGCCAGACGGCTGCCCAGGTACTTGCGGATCTCGTAGTCTTCGGCGATCTTTTCCGCGTAATTGCCGCCTACCCAGTTGGAGTCCCAACCACGGGTGATACCGATACGGTTGCTGATAGGATTAGTTTTCTGACCCATAGTTTATTCCTCCACTGTTTGTTTGACGTCCAGTACGATGGTGACGTGGTTGGAGCGCTTGCGGATGCGACCGGCACGGCCCTGGGGGCACGGGCGGATGCGCTTGAGGGTGCGGCCCTCGTCCACCATGATGCTCTTGACAATCACGTTGCCCTCTTCCAGGGCCTTCGTCTGCTCCGGGTTCTTGGCTTCCCAGTTGGCGATGGCGCTGCGAAGGAGTTTCTCCAGGCGTACGGAAGCTTCGCGCTTCGAGTAGTGGAGAAGGTCCAGGGCATGGTTTACTTCCTCACCGCGGATGGTATCCACCACCAGGCGCATCTTGCGCGGGGAAGTGGGCACATCGTTAAGCTTGGCTATAGCGGTTTGTTTCTTGGTCTCTTTCAGGCGCTCGGCCATCAGTCTTTTTCTCTTTCCCATAATGTCAATCCTTTAAACATTATTTCTTATTGTTGCCTGCATGGCCGCGGAAACTGCGGGTGGGCGCGAATTCGCCGAGCTTGTGACCTACCATGTTTTCAGTAACGTAAACAGGAACAAACTTGTTGCCGTTATGAACTGCGATGGTGTGGCCCACAAAGTCAGGGGAAATCATGCTGGCACGGGACCAAGTCTTGACAACCTCTTTCTTCTTGCTGCCGTCATTCATAGCAAGAATTCTGTTCTCCAGGGCTTCCTGGATATACGGTCCTTTTTTAAGTGAACGACTCATAATCTGTTAGTTTATTCCGTTATTTCTTACGTCTTTCAATGATGAACTTGTTGGACACAGCCTTC
>CADAJF010000039.1 GCA_902788175.1 uncultured Bacteroidia bacterium | reverse complement strand
TTCAAGATGCGCCAGGGTTAATAAGTGTAACTAATAAAAAGTACAGATAGAATATGGCAAGAATAGCCGGTGTTGATTTACCGAACAACAAACACGGAGTTATAGGTCTCACCTATATCTACGGAATCGGCCGCAGCAGCGCCCAGACCATTCTGGACAAGTGCGGCATCGACCCTACTATCAAAGTCGGAGAATGGAACGACGACCAGATCGCCGCTATCCGTACCCTCATCAACGAAGAGTACAAGATTGAGGGTGAACTCCGTTCTTCTGTCCAGATGGACATCAAGCGCCTGATGGATATCGGCTGCTACAGAGGCATCCGTCACCGCGCCGGTCTGCCCGTCCGTGGCCAGAGCACCAAGAACAACGCCCGTACCCGCAAGGGTAAGAAGAAGACCGTTGCCAACAAGAAGAAAGCAACCAAGTAAAGTCTGACGAGTTATGGCAAAGAAAACTACAACTACCAAGAAAAGGGTTGTCAAGGTGGAAGCTTATGGCGAGGCCCATATCTCCTCTACCTTCAACAATGTCATCGTCTCCCTGTGCAATGCCCAGGGTCAGGTGATCAGCTGGTCTTCGGCCGGTAAGTGCGGATTCCGCGGTTCCAAGAAGAACACCCCGTACGCCGCCCAGATGGCCGCAGAAGATGCGTCCAGGACCGCTTTTGACGCCGGTCTCCGCAAAGTGAAGTGCTACGTGAAGGGCCCCGGCTCCGGCCGTGAGAGCGCCATCCGTACCATCAACAACGCTGGTATCGTGGTCACGGAGATCATCGACGTAACCCCCATGCCGCACAATGGTTGCCGTCCCAAGGGCCGCCGCAAGGTTTAATTTTTAATTGAGCAAGAACTATGGCAAGATATACTGGTCCTACCACTCGCATCGCCCGTAAGTTCGGCGAGCCCATTTATGGCCCTGACAAGACCTTCGAAAAGAGGAATACCCCTCCCGGACAGCACGGCCTCGCAGCCAAGCGCAAGAAGACCAAGGAGTACGGTACCCAGCTCAAGGAGAAGCAGAAGGTGAAGTACATGTACGGTGTGCTGGAGCGTCAGTTCCGCAACACCTATGCCCGCGCCGCCCGCATGAAGGGCCAGACCGGTGAGAACCTCATCCTCCTGCTGGAGGCCCGTCTGGACAACCTGGTGTACCGCCTGGGCATCGCTCCCACCCGCGCCGCCGCCCGTCAGCTGGTGCTGCACCGCCACATCACCCTGGACGGTGCCATCTGCAACATCCCTTCCTGCCAGGTGAAGCCCGGTCAGGTGATCGCCGTCCGCGAGCGTTCCAAGAGCCTGGAGGTCATCACCGCCAGCGTCGCTTCCGCCGCCCGTTATTCCTGGCTGGAGTTTGACGCCGCCACCCTCACCGGCAAGTTCCTGAATGTTCCCGCCCGCGAGGAAATCCCGGAGAACATCAACGAGCAGCTCATCGTGGACCTCTACTCCAAGTAACCGATTTAACACCCCAAAATTATGGCAATCTTAGCATTTCAGAAACCCGACAAGGTGATCATGCTCGAAGGCACCGAGACCGTGGGACGTTTCGAGTTCAGACCCCTGGAGCCTGGCTACGGACAGACCATCGGCAACGCCCTCCGTCGCATCCTTCTCGCCTCGCTCGAAGGTTTCGCCATCTCTCAGATCCAGGTAGAAGGCGTCCAGGACGAGTTCCAGACCCTTCCCGGCGTGATCGAGGGAATGCAGGACATCATCCTGAACCTGAAGCAAGTGCGCTTCCGCAGGATGGTGGACACTGTAGATTCCGAGGTGGCGAACATTACCGTCAGCGGCAAGCAGGAGTTTACCGCTGAGGACATCTCCAAAGGATTGTCTTCTTTCAAGGTGTTGAATCCGGAGCTGCACATCTGCTCCCTGGAGCCTTCCGTCAAGATTACCATCTCCCTGACCATCACCAAGGGCCGCGGCTTTGTTCCCGCAGAGGAACTCCGCGACGAGAACGCCGCCATCGGCACCATTGCCGTGGATGCTATCTACACGCCCATCCGTAAAGTCAACTGGACCGTGGAAAACTACCGCGTGGAACAGAAGACCGACTACGAGAAGCTCAACCTTGAGATTGTCACCGACGGTTCCATCACCCCGGAGGCCGCCCTGCAGGATGCAGCCAATATCCTCATCTATCACTTCAAGCTCTTCACCGACGACAAGAAGATCGCCATCGAGTCTGCCGTTGAAACCGAGAGCAAGGAACTGGACGAGGAATCCCTGAGAATGCGTCATCTGCTGCTTACCAAGCTTTCGGACATGGGCCTTTCCGTAAGGGCCTTCAACTGCCTGAAAGCGGCCGATATCGACACCTTTGCAGACCTTGTGTCCTATAGCCGCACGGAGCTCATGAAGTTCCGCAACTTCGGCCGCAAGTCCCTGAACGAGATCGACCTCCTGGTAGAGAAGATGAAGCTTTCCTTCGGAATGGATGTCACCAAGTACAATATTGAACCCAAGAAAAAGATCGTTTAACAATGAGACACAATAAAGCAGTCAATCATCTTGGTCGTAAGAGCGGTCACCGCAAGGCTATGCTCGCCGGCATGGCATCCTCCCTTATCCTGAAGAAGAGGATCACCACCACCGAGGCCAAGGCCAAGGCCCTGAAGCCTTACGTAGAGCCCCTTATCACCAAGTCCAAAGAGGATACCACCCACTCCCGCCGCATGGTCTTCAGCTACCTGAAGGACAAAGAGGCCACCGCAGAACTCTTCCGCACCGTGGCCCCCAAAGTGGCAGACCGTCCCGGCGGATACCTCCGCATCCTGCACACCGGTTTCCGCAGCGGTGACGCCGCCGAAATGGTGATGGTAGAATTCGTGGACTTCAACGAGGCCGCCCTCGCTTCCAGCAAGAAAGAGGCCAAGAAGACCACCCGCCGCAGCCGCGCCAAGAAGGCCGAGGCTCCGGTTGCCGAAGTACCTGTAGCAGAGGCCCCCGCCGCAGAGGCCGCCGAGTAGGTTCTCCTCATCCACCCCTAAAAAAGGGACTGACCACCATAAGGCCAGTCCCTTTTTTGTCATTGCCGGCCGTGAACAAAAACACCCCCTTTTCGCGCACCGACTGGCGTTTTTGGCCGTTTCGTGCGCAAAAAAGGCCGTTTTTGGACACGGGGCGGGGATTCCCGGTCAAGGTCGGGCATGACGCGCAAAAGGCCGGGAGGGCCGGGCCTCAGGCGAAGTCGTAGAGGTTGATGCCGGTTTCGGGGTCCTGGCGGCGGCCGACGTGGGTTCCGGGGAAGGCCTTGATGAAGAGCTCGCAGGCGCCGTTGATGCGGGCGTCCAGGAGGTGACCGCCGATACAGGTGTAGTCCTCGCGGCTGGCGGTGATGTGGAGGTGGAGGTAGGGCTTTCCGTCCTTGCGGGAGATGTTCCCGGTGAGGTTGGTGATCTCCATCTGCTCTTCGAAGGTGCGGTCTACATACTTCAGGGTAACGGGGTCCAGGAAGCGGAAAGTGGCGCAGCTGACGGCTCCCAGGCCGCTGATTTCCCCGGAGGGGATGTCCTTTTCCAGGCAGAAGGCCGTGAGGGCCTCTACTATGCTTACTCGGTTGTCCAGGCTCAGGATATAGCAGTTGGCCCGGTTTTCTACAGGGGTGTATTGGTACATAGTTGAAGGATTGATAGCTTGTAAGATAGCCGCCACACATCCGGCCGATGTGCTGCTGCCCCCCATGGTGGCCGAAGCATGGATCTCCGTGCAGCCGCTGAGCTCCAGCACGTAGCGGGCATTGGCGGGGGTGACGCCGCAGCCGGGCAGCAGCAGGATGCGCCCTCCGGCCCGGTTACGGAGCTCCCGGATCAGGTCCGTTCCCTGGGCCACGGACGGGGCCTGCCCGGAAGTGAGGATACGTCGGCAACCAAGGCCGATAATCTCTTCCAGCGCCTGAAACGGCCATGCGCACACGTCAAACGCCCGGTGGAAGGTGACGTTCCGGGCAACCGCCATCAGCTCCCGCATGGCCGGAAGGTCCACGTTCCCTTCCGGGGTGAGGCAGCCGATGACGATGCCATCGGCCCCCAGCGAAAGCGCCGTTTCAATCTCCTGCGCCATTTGCCGGACCTCCCCGGCCGAGTAGCAGAAATCCCCGCCCCGCGGCCGGATAAGCACATGGATGACAAGCCCGGGATACAGCCGCCGGGCTTCCTTCAGGTCCTCCCAGGAGGGGGTGAGGCCGTCCAGCTCCAGGGCACGGCACAGTTCTATCCGCTGCGCACCGCCGCGCACGGCAGCATGCACGCTTTCCAGGTTCCCGCAGCAGACTTCCAGCAGCTTCATTGGGCCAGTTGCAGTTTAATCAGTTCCCGCTTGAGCTCCGGGCCATAGGCATAGGCCCCCACGTCCAGCTTGTCCAGCAGGTACAGGTCTTTCCCCTTGAAAAGGGTGGCCAGGGCCGATTCCTCAATCTCCTGCGCCCGGTCCATGGTCTCTTTAGGGACCACCAGGTGGCAGGGGATGACGTAAGCGATGGGGTTCAGCGCCACGGCATGGGCCACGGCCCGAACGCCCTGCGGGTTGCCAGCCAGCGCGGCAATTTCCGTGTAGCTGTAAAGCCGCCGCGGCAGCTCGAAGAGCGTTTTCCACACCTTCAGCTGAAAAGGCGAGCCAAAGGGCCGAAGGTCCTCCCACGTGAGGTACTGGGCAAATTCCAGCAGCTGAGCCGTGTCAATCTTGCGCGTTCCCAGCGAGAAGGTCTCCTGAGGCGGCAGCGCAGCCAGCTCTGTTCCAATGCGCGGCAAATGCCGATAGTCGGTCGCAATGGATGCGACCTTCCCGTCAATCTCAGTCACGATCCATTGTATTTGCATATGATTCACTATTTGCAAAATACGAATTGAAATATTACAATTCAACCTTTCCAATAATTATCGCACATGCCCGCCCTGCGTCATTCTACGTTACCCCCTCCCGACCCCTCGCCCGAACCGAGTGAAATCGAACTTGTTCGAATTTCCGAGGTGAGTAGAGGGGAAAGACCTCTGGTCTTAAACCCCTCCCCTCGGGGGAGGGACTTATAGTCCATTAGTTTTACCTTCTGATAAATGGTTCCAGTTCGTTCCAGGGGACGGTGGCGCTGATGGGACCAAGGGCGTAGGGGCCTACCTCATAGGGCTGGAAAATCCATTCCACGCCATTGCTGTTGAAAGAAAAGTTGCCGTTGGGGGCAACGGCGTCCATCTCCACCAGATCCAGCAGGTCCGGGGCTTCCTCTTCCATGGTGCGCTTGACCGCCTCCTTTAGAAGCGGGGTTATGCCCTGGACGTAGTCATCGGTAAAAAACGCTGCCTCTGTAAGAATCTCGCCGGTTCTGCGGTTGAATACCAGCTGGCTCAGGGTCTCGATGCCGTGAGCGCCGCCGCGGTAGTTGAAATAGGTGAGCAGGTAGTTTTTCCACTGGCGGTAGTCCATCAGGAAAACGCCGAACAGCTGGTCTTCCCAGCTGGCGTCGGCCTGGTCCAGGTACTCGTCTATCAGGGCCTCCCGGTAGCGGAGGGCGGCCTCTTCCAGCGTTCCTTCAGGCGCTTCCATGTCGAAGGCTTGGACCATGATGGCGTTGTTTACCTGCTCCATGGCCTCCTTGGGCATGCCTTTGGCGACATACTCCAGGTCGATGGACAGGAAAAGGCTGTCCTCCGCCTCCTGGGAAAGGGGGAGAACCAGCTCATCCACGTAAGCGCCCGTCTGGAAACGGTTGCAGGCGACAAGGGCGGCAAGCGCCGCAAAGGCAGCCAAAAACTTTTTCATAGTATCGGTATATTAGTGTCAGTCGTTGTTCAGTTCTGTTACGTCCACGGAACGCTCCCGGCGGTCACCCATCAGGTGGCGGGAGTAGAAATCGGCCATTTTCCAGAAGAAATAGTCGTTCATGGGGCCGAACCCGTGGCGCTGGCCGGGCAGGATCACCAGCTCGAAGCGCTTGTGCGCCTTGATGAGTGCATCCACCACGCGGATGGTGCCGGCGGGGTTTACGTTGTTGTCCTGGTCTCCGGTGACCAGCATCAGGTGACCCTTGAGCCGGGAGGCCAGCTCCTGGTTGGTGTCAATCTTATACACGAAGGTGGTGTCTCCCTTGGCAATCTTTTCCTGGATGCCGTGGTGTTGTTCGCTCCACCAGCGGTTGTAGATGCTGTTGTCGTGGTTGCCGGCGCAGGAGACGGCCACTTTGAAGAAGTCGTTGTACTTGAGGAGCGCTGCGGTGGACATGAAACCGCCGCCGGAGTGACCGTGGATGCCCACGCGGTCAATGTCTATCCACTTGTGGCGGGCGGCCAGCTGCTGGATGGCGTATTTCTGGTCTTCCAGGCCGTAGTCCCGCAGGTTGCCGTAGCCGTAGTTGTGGTACCACTTGGAGCGGTTGGGGTGGCCGCCGCGGTTGCCCACGGAGATGACAATCATGCCCAGCTGGGCCAGCTGGTCCTTGCGCAGGTTGAAGCGCCAGGAGATGTCGTTGGCCTCTACCTGCGGACCGGGGTACACATAGTCCGCAATGGCGTACACCTTGGTGGAATCAAAGTCGAAGGGCTTGGACATTTCTCCGTAGAGGTCCGTGATGCCATCCGCGGCTTTAACCTTGAAGCGTTCCGGGAACTTGTAGCCGGCCGCGAAAAGGCGCGAGAAGTCTGCCTCTTCCAGGTGGGTGCGCTTGCCGCCGGCCGTTGCCACCAGCATGACGGCAGGCTTGTAGTCCACGCGGGAGTAATTGGCTACCAGGTACTTGCCGTTGTCTGATGCGGTGGCCAGCACGTCCATGTCGTCCATGTCCAGCTGCACCATGGCGCCGCCGGCAAGCGGAACGCGGTAGTTGTGCATCTGGTAGGGATTCTCTCCCTGGTTCACGCCGCAGGCGCTGACCACCAGGTAGGTGGGCGTAGCCGCCAGCACATCCTCCACGTGGAAGGCGCCTTCCGTGAGGTTGCGCTTGAGCTTACCGTCTGCGCCGTAAAGGTAGAGGTTGGCCCAGCCGCCACGTTCGCTCCACCACACGAAGTCTCCGCCCTCCAGCATGAAGGGATCCCGGTTCTCTACGTAGGTATTCATGCGCTCTGCCACGATGGTGCGGGTGCTGTCTGCGTCAAGGTCTATGCGGCAAAGGTCCAGGCGCTTGAGGTCACGGCTGCGGCGAAGCAGGAAGAAGTGCTTGTTGTCTCCCATCCACTTGCTGGACATATAGTCCCGGTACTGGTCCTTCACGGTGCCTTTGGCACTGAGGATGTCTCCGTCCTGGTCCTTGAAGGCGTTCCACTTGTATTCTTTCTTGCCGCCCTCCAGGTCCATGACGTAGAGCTTGCCCTTGGGGCCGGGCTCTCCGGGCATCTGGTAGTGGTAGGTTTCCAGCTCCGGGCGTTTGGCCAGGGAGTTGATGACCCAGAACTCCTTCACGGGGCTCATGTCCCAGCGGATAAGGGCAAAATGCTTGCCGTCCGGGGACCATTTGAGGCGGGCCATGCGGCGGGCGGTGCTGTCTTTCTCCGTATCTCCGGTGTAGTTGTCCTCCAGCCAGGAATGGTCCTTTGTGCCGTCCGTTGTGAGGGCGCGCTCCACCAGGGTGCTGTCTTTCTCATCCTTGGCGGCCTTGCGCAGGTTCTCCCTGTCCATCACCCACAGGTTGTGGTTCTTGACGTAGATGCCCACGCTGCCGTCCGGGCTCACATTGGCCCAGCGGGGGTATTCCCGCTTGTGCTCTTCCGTGTCCCAGGTGAGCTTGCGGGAGTCGATGTCGTAGTAGAAGCGGTATTCCACGAACTTGCCGGTGGTGTTGCCGGCGCTGTCGCGTTTTTCCTGCTTGGACTTGAGGTCCCACTGGAAGTATTTGTCGTCCTTGAGCTCTATCCTGAAATCCATGTGCTGGGCATCGTAGGGGTCACGGGTGATTTCCGTGAGCTGACGGGCCAGCTGCTCCATGTCAAAAATTTCCTTCTTGCTGCCCGTGGCGGCGTCCACTATGTAGAAGCGGGTGCCTTCGGCGGTTTTCCAGCTGTACCAGAAACGGTCGCTGTCCCGGAACCAGTTGGGACGGATGCGGGTGCTGTACACCATTTTCTGAATCTGGGAAGAGGAGAAGCGGGCGGCCTGCTCATAATTGGCCTCCCGGACTTTCCGGGGTTCCTGTTTTTTCTGGGCCTGCGCCGTTCCCGGCAGGGCCAGCAGCATCACGGCTGCAGCGATGAGGATTCTTTTCATATAGGTTGGTTAGAATGTAGTAAGCAAAGATAATCATTTGCCGCGACAATTCCAATGGCTTAAGGACTTACGCTTGGCAGTACGGGAGAAAATGCGTAACTTTATGCCGATATGAAAAAGACAGGCATCATTGCAGG
Organism: uncultured Bacteroidia bacterium; assembly: GCA_902788175.1. Taxonomy (GTDB): domain Bacteria; phylum Bacteroidota; class Bacteroidia; order Bacteroidales; family UBA932; genus Cryptobacteroides. The sequence continues at coordinate 2,773 of CADAJF010000039.1, read as the reverse complement.
GCTTCTGGCCCTGGCGCTGGGGGCTCAGGCGCAGCCCGCCGGCCGGCAGCTTTGGAACGAAGGCTGGACTTTTACCAAGGACGGCAAAACCCGCGTGCTGGACCTCCCGCACGACTGGGGCGTGGAGCACCCCTTTGACCAGAGCCTTCCCGGAGAAACCGGAAAACTTCCCTGGTGGGGCCAAGCCAGCTATAGTAAGCACCTTGTAGTGAGTGACTTGACCAAAGACTACCGCCTGGAGGTGGACGGGGCTTTCTCCAACGCCCGGCTCTTTGTGAACGGAAGAGAGGCCGGCGGCCGCCCCTACGGCTACGCCTCCTGGGCCGTGGAGCTGAACCCCTGGCTCAAGGAAGGGGACAACCTGCTGGAGATCAAGCTGGACAACAAGCCGGAAAGCTCCCGCTGGTACCCCGGCGGCGGCATCTACCGCAATGTCTGGCTCAGCTGCACGGGAAAGACGTCCGTGGCCCACTGGGGCACCTTTGTCACCACCCGCGTGCGGGAGGGGAGGGCCACCGTGGTGCTTCGCTCCACCCTCAAGACAGACCGGCCGCAGGTGGCCATCGTGGTCACGCGCATCCTCTACCGGGAACCCCGCCCCGGAGAAATAATAGAGCATGTGGTGGCGGAAACCCGCAGCCTCACCCAGGTGTACAACGGCCGTCCCCTGTACCAGGACTTCACCTTCGGCAACCCCCGCCTGTGGTCTCCGGAGGAGCCGAATCTCTACATTGCCCGCACCACCGTCACCTCGGAGGATGGGACGGAGGATGTGTATGAAACGCCCTTCGGCATCCGCAGCAGCCATTTCCGCCCGGACGGATACTACCTGAACGGCCGGAAAACCTTCCTGAAAGGCGTTTGCCTGCACCACGATGCCGGTGCCCTGGGCGCAGTCTGGAACGAGGACGCCTGGGTGCGCAGGCTCCTCAAACTCAAGGAGATGGGCTGCAATGCTATCCGAACCAGCCACAATCCGCCGGCCCCGCAGCTGCTGGACCTGTGTGACCGCCTGGGTTTCCTGGTCCTGGACGAGTTCACCGACACCTGGACCTACCCCAAGAAAGAAAACGGCTACGCCACCCTCTTTGACAAGTGGGCCGAAAAGGACCTGACGGACCTCATCCGCCGGGACCGGAACCATCCCAGCGTCATTGCCTGGAGTATCGGCAACGAGTGCGGGGAACAGGGGGACAGCACCCGCTGGTGGGTTCCCCAGTTGCTCACGGACATCTGCCACCGGGAAGACCCTACCCGTCCCACCACCGCCGGAAACGACAATCCCTGGTCGGCCACCAAGGCCTATACCGCCACCATGGATATCTACGGCTTCAATTACAAGCCGCACCTGTATCAGGCATTTCGTGACGCCCATCCCGGCCAGCCGTTCATGGGCTCGGAAACGGCCTCCTGCGTATCTACGCGTGGGTTTTACCGCTTCCCGGTAGAGCAGGACAAAGCGCTGGGCTGGGATATGGAAGGCCCTTACCACGTGAGTTCCTATGACCTTTACGCCCCTGCCTGGGCCTCCTCCCCGGACTATGAGTGGGGCTTCGAGGACGCCGTGCCCGAGTGCGCCGGAGAGTTTGTCTGGACCGGCTACGACTACCTGGGGGAACCCACCCCCTTCATGGCGGACGGAGCCCCCTCGCGCAGCTCCTACTTCGGCATCCTGGACCTGGCCGGCTTCCCCAAGGACCGCTATTACCTGTACCAGGCCCGCTGGCGGCCGGATCTTCCCATGGCCCACATCCTGCCGCACTGGACCTGGCCCGGCCGCGAAGGGGAAGTTACGCCCGTCCACGTCTATACTTCCGGCGACGAAGCAGAGCTCTTTGTCAACGGCCGTTCCCAGGGCCGGCGCGTGAGGGAAGGCTACCGCATAGTCTGGGACCAGGTGGTCTATCAGCCCGGAAAAGTGGAGGTAGTGGTGTACCGGGGCGGTCGCGAATGGGCCCGGGACAAGGTGGTCACCGCATCGGCCCCGGCGCGGGTGGCCGCCTCGGTGGATTATGCCGGAGAGGACCTCAGCTATGTGGTGGCGGACATCCTGGACAAGGCCGGCGTGCTGGTCCCGGATGCCGGTAATGAGCTCACGTTCAGCGTGAAAGGCCCTGCCGTACTGCTGGCTACGGACGCCGGGGATCCCACCTCCCACGTCCCGTTTTACAGCCACCGGCTGCCGGCTTTCCACGGGAAGGCATCGGCTATTGTCCGCCGTACAGGTCCGGGCGCGGTGACTGTCACCGTCAAGGCCCACGGCCTGCGCACCGCCACCCTCACCTTATAGGCCGATGGTGCCGCTTTGCGCGTCAACTTGCTGAATCAAATAATTTTTCGTATCTTTGCAGCCCATTTTGCGGGGACATAAGCCCCACAAAGTGGAAAGTAACTATAACTTATTTATTAACAAACATTTATGCCTACAATTCAACAACTTGTCCGTAAAGGACGCGAGCAGCTCGAGGTCAAGAGCAAGTCTCGTGCGTTGGATGCTTGCCCTCAGAAGCGTGGTGTTTGTCTGCGTGTTTACACGACAACCCCTAAGAAGCCGAACTCAGCTATGCGTAAGGTAGCCCGTGTTCGTCTTTCCAACGCCAAAGAGGTCAACGCCTACATCCCGGGCGAAGGCCACAACCTCCAGGAGCACTCCATCGTGCTGGTCCGCGGAGGTCGTGTAAAGGACCTTCCGGGTGTTCGTTACCACATCCTTAGAGGAGCTTTGGATACCGCCGGCGTGGATGGACGTACCCAGTCCCGTTCACTCTATGGC
>CADAJF010000038.1 GCA_902788175.1 uncultured Bacteroidia bacterium | reverse complement strand
CGCTGACGCCGTCGGCGATAAAGGTGATGTCCACCGCCTCGCCGTCCACCGCCTCATATCCCTCGGGGAGAGCGTTCTCGGCCATGGCCAGGGCCTTGTCCCTGCCCCGCGGGTCGACGGTGAGCCGGGTCCCCTCGGGGAACACGCCCGCGTTCCAGGCGGCCGTGACGGTGATCCCGCCGGCGCTGGCGCTGTCGCTCCCCGCGGGCAGATACATGAATCTCGCGGTGACGGTCATGGGGCCGTTCACCTCGGTCCAGGCGTCCACCCAGTTCCCGTTTTCATCGAACCAGCCCTCAAAGATATACGCGTCGCCCAGGACAGGCTCGGCAGGCATGCTCTCGCCGATACGCTCCCCGGCGGGGACCTGGACGCCTATGTGAGCGGCCCGTCCGTGACCAAGGTAGCCAGCGGCACCCTCACCTCCAGCTCGCAGGACGTGAACTTCACCCTCCGCGACGAGTACCCCAACTGGGGCCGCTACCTTATCCTGGCGCGGGACCTCAGCTCCGGCCACACCAGCGGCCGCCTGGTCACCATAGACTGGCCCGAGTACCGCGGCCGGTCCAACCGCAAGGACCCGGAATCCCTCACCATGCTCAGCTTCTCCACCGACAAGCCTTCCTACAAGACCGGTGAAAAAGCCACGGTCTATATCCCCGCAGCCAAAGGCGGGCAGGCCCTGGTTTCGCTGGAGAACGGCGCCGGCGTGCTGCGCCGCGAATGGGTAAGCACCGACACCAAGGACACGCCCTGGAGCTTTACCATAGAGCCGGAGATGGCCCCCAATATCTATGTGCACATCACGCTGCTGCAGCCTTATGGATCGGCCGTCAATGACCTCCCGCTGCGCCTGTACGGCGTCCAGCGCGTGAAGGTGGAGAATCCGGCCTCGCACCTGGAGCCCGTGATTTCCATGCCCGAGACCCTGCACCCGGAAGAGAGCTTCACCGTAAAGGTCTCCGAGAAAAACGGCAAGCCCATGACCTATACCCTGGCTATCGTGGACGAGGGTCTGCTGGATGTCACCGCTTTCAAGACGCCGGATCCCTGGAGCCAGATGTACAAGAGCGAAGCCCTGGGCGTCAAGACCTGGGACCTCTTTGACCAGGTGATTGGCGCTTACAGCGGCCGATTCGCCCCGCTGGCAGCCATCGGCGGCGATGAAGATGCCGTGCGCAGCGCCCGCAAGGACAACCGCTTTAACCCGGTGGTGATGTTCGTGGAGCCCCGGACCCTCAACAAGGGGACGGAGAGCATTTCCCTCAAGCTTCCGCAGTATGTCGGCAGCGTGCGCGTGATGCTGGTGGCCGGCCACGACGGTGCCTTCGGCCATACGGACAAGACCGTTCCCGTACAGAGCCCGCTCATGGTGGTGACCACCCTACCGCGCGTTCTGGGCAGCGGCGAGCAGGTCTCCGTCCCGGTGAATGTCTTTGCCATGGAGGACGCCGTGAAGGAAGCCACCGTGCGCATCAAGGCCGAGGGTCCCGTCACCCTCACCGGCCCCGACACCCAGAAGGTGCAGTTCAGCGGCAAAGGCGACAAGATGGTGCACTTCGGCCTGCAGGCTACTGACGCCGAAGGAGTTGCCCACATCAGCATAGAGGCTTCCGGCAGCGGCCAGAAGGCCTCCGAGAGCATTGCCCTCAGCGTACGGAACGCCCATCCGGAGGTCTCTTACGTAGAGAACTTCCGCCTCAAGAGCGGGGAAAGCCGCAGCCTGAAGGGCGGCGGGAAAGTGAGCCTGCAGCTGTCCGGCTTCCCGGCGCTGGATGCCCGCTCGATGTACCTGAACATGCGCGACTATCCCTACGACTGCACCGAGCAGTTGAGCGCCCGCGGCCTCACCCTGCTGCAGCTGTTGCCGCTCCTCTCCGACGAGGATGCGGCCAAAGCCCGCGAGCTTATTCCCGTCCTGGTTACCAAGCTGTATGCCCGGCAAACCGCCAGCGGCGGCTTCTCCTACTGGCGCAGCGGACAGGCCGACAGCTGGATTTCCTCCATGGCCGGCCACTTCCTCACGGAGGCCGACAAAGCCGGCTTCGAAGTAAGCAGCGCCGTCCTGAAGGCCTGGAAGGGCTTCCAACAGAAGCAGTCGCAGGTGTTCCGCCTGGCAGGCACCGACATCCATTCCCACCTGGACGAGGCTTACCGCCTCTATACCCTCTCCCTTGCCGGAGCACCTTCCCAGAGCGGCATGAACCGCCTGCGCGAGGCCGGCAAGATGGGGCAGCAGGCGCAGTACATGCTTGCATCGGCCTATTCTCTCTCCGGAAAGGCCCAGACGGCAGGCAGCTTGCTGGACGGTCTTGGCCGGAACTTCGAGGAATACACGCCTTACAACATTACTTACGGCACCTCTACGCGCGACCAGATGGTAGCGCTGGACGCCCTGGTCCTTGCCGGCCGGGTGACGGATGCACTGGCCCTGGCCACCGAAGGCCTGCCTGACCGCAAGCTTTCCACCCAGGAGAGCGCCTTTGCCGCCGTGGCTTACCGCCACCTCTTCGAGCAGGTGCCCACTTCCGTCATCAAGGCCAAGCTGGGACAGGAAGAGATTGTTTCCTCCAAGTCGCTTGTCAGCCGTCCCATCGTGGCCGATGTCACCCTGCAGAATGCCTCCGAGGGCGTGCTCTACGGCACCCTGGTCTCTTCCAGGCGGGAGCCGGTGCGCAAGGCTGTCTCCAATGGCCTGGCGCTGGAAGTCAAGTACTTGAGCGAGGGCGGCGCAGCGCTGCAGCCCACTTCCATCAAGCAGGGAACGCGCTTCTCGGCCACCGTGAAGGTAAGCAATACCGCAGGCCGAGAGCTCCGGAACCTGGCGCTCTCACTGGCCATCCCCTCCGGCTGGGAAATTGTGAACGACCGTCTCACGGGTGGCAGCAGCTCCGAAGCCTATGACCATAAGGACATCCGCGACGACCGCGTTAACTGGTTCTTCGCTTTGCCCGCCGGCCGCTTCAAGACCTTCACCGTGCAGCTTCGCGCTGCCTACGAGGGCAGCTATGAGCTCCCCGCCGTGGTGTGCGACGCCATGTACGAACCCACCATCAACGCCGCCTCCCCCTCCGCCACCGCCAAGGTTACGCGTTAAGGGCAGTTGGTGAATACAAAAAAAGCACTTGCGGAATGGCAAGTGCTTTTTTTAGGATGTGGGCGGTACTGGATTCGAACCAGTGACCCCCTGCTTGTAAGGCAGGTGCTCTGAACCAGCTGAGCTAACCGCCCTTAAGGGATTGCAAAGGTAGGAAGAAATCTGGAATATCCAAAATTATTCCGTAACTTAGCCTTGTTAAAAGAAGAAATATCCTATGCTTCCGGTTATTGCACTGGCCGTTTTGCCGGCCCTCATACTGCTCTACTACGTTTATCAGCAGGATAAATTGCAGCGGGAACCTACCAGGAACCTGGTCAAGGCATTCTTTTACGGCTGCGCCTCGGTGTTTGCCTCGCTGCTTATTTCGGTTCCCCTGATGAACCTGGGCTTCTTTACCCAGGAAATCCACTCGTTCTGGGATGCTTTCCGCTGCTCGTTCTTCGGAGCGGCCATTCCGGAGGAATCGGCCAAACTTCTGCTGCTGTGGCTGTTCCTTCGCAAGTGCAAGGATTTCGACGAGCGCATGGACGGGATTGTCTATGCCGTGTGCGTGGGCATGGGTTTCGCCGCCTTCGAGAATATTGAATACCTCTTTGCCTCCGGATCAGACTGGGTGACGGTGGGCCTTAGCCGCTCCCTCACTGCCATTCCCGCCCACTTTGGCTTTGCCGTGGTGATGGGTTACTATTTCTCCCTCTGGTACTTTGACCGTTACCGTGCTCCCCTCGCCGGCCTCAAGATGTGGCTCTTCCCTGTCCTGGGCCACGGTATCTATGACTGGATTGCCATGTCTCAGCAGGTGAATCCGGAACTTAGCGGCGCCATTGCCATCGCTATCCTGCTGCTGTGCTTCTGGCTCCTGAAATGGGCCCGCAAACACATGCAGAAGCACCTGCAGACGGATTCCTATACCCTTACCGGCATAGACGAGCAGTAGCGCCTACTCCGCTACAGTAAAGCCTACGCTGGCCGTATTACCCTCGCTGTCCACCACGGTGAGGGTATGTTTTCCCGTATCCGGGAGAAGCCTGAGCTCATGCATGAAGCGGGTTTCGCCCACGTAAACCTGGTCCAGGTGCCACCAGAGGGTGGCATCGGCCTGATGGTGTGCGGCCCGGAAGACGATGCCTTCGCGCTCGCCGCTCATCTGGCGGGGAATGGATAGGGTGCTGCCGGAAGCGGGATAGATAAACTCCACTACCTGGTCGCTTTGGCGCCGGGTGCTTCCCGTATATTCGGGATGGTGCGGCTTGTAGAACCACTCCAGCGAAGGGGGCAGCACAAAGTCTCCGTTCCGGTGGTAAGGGCAAGGCTCGGTTTCCAGCCCGGCCAGCGGAATAAGAAGGTCCTCGGACTCCGGGCAATCCGGCCCGGCGAGGTGCCCGGAAAGCGGGCAAACTCCGGCCCACACTCCGTCATGCCCGACATGATCGGGCATCTCGAACCATGCGTTGGAGGCTGGCAAGAGGTTCAGGATATCAAAGAGGACCGGTCCGGCGGTGCGGGCACCGGTGAGCCCCGGTACGCCCTGCCCCCGGGCATTGCCGGCCCATACGCCAATGGTGTATTCCGGCGTCATGCCCACCGCCCAGGCATCCCGGAAACCATAACTGGTACCGGTTTTCCAGGCTGCCTTCCGGACAGAACGGATAAGCCGCCAGTCCAGTTCATCCGGCCGGTTCACCTCCTTCAGCGCCTCGAAAGTGTACCAGCGGGCCAGCGCGCTGGAAACGGGCCCCACGCCCCGGGCAAAGGCCGAGTAAGCAGCAGTAATCTGGTCCAGACGGGCCTCTCCGCCGCCCAGAATCAGGGAAAGACCGTAGTGGGAAGCCTCTTTCTGGAGTGTGGTAAGCCCGGCCTCCTGCAGCAGGGCGTGGAACTTGGGCACGCCATAATCGCGGAGCAGGAACACCGAGGGCACATTGAGGGAGCGCGCCAGGGCCTCGCTGGCCGGTACCGCCCCGTAAAACTGCCTGTCAAAGTTCTGGGGCGCAAAACCGCCCAAATTCACCGGGATATCCGGCAGCAGCGTATGCGGGAGAATCACCCCCTCCTGCAGGCAGGCGGCATAAAGAAAAGGTTTCAGGATGCTGCCGGTGCTTCGGGGCGAGGCCGCCACATCCACCTGCACCCCGGGCCTTTCCCGCCCGACAGAAGCATTCCCCACATAAGCCACCACCTCACCGGTGGCATTGTCCATCACGATGGCAGCCATGTCAGCGATGCCTTCCTGGGCCAGTTCGTCCGAGCGGCGGTCCACGGCGGCCGATACGGCCTTCTGCAACCAGAGCCTGAGACTGGTGCGGGTGCGTAGCCCCGCCGGACAGTGCTCCAGGTAGTGCGGCGCCAGCATGGGCAGCGGCAGCGGAGCGTCCGGCAGCGGCTCTTCAAGGGAAGCCTCGTAAGTGTCGAGGTCTATGTCTTCGTGCTCCAACAGCCTTAGAAGCAAGCGGTTGCGCTTTTCCAGCAGCTGCTCCCGGCCGCGGCTGAGGTGCAGGGTGGCGGGCGCATTGGGGAGCACGGCCAGGGTGGCTGCCTCGGCCCAGGAAAGCTCTGAGGAAGGCCGACCAAAGTAACGCCATGCCGCAGCTTCCAGCCCCACCACATTGCCCCCGTACGGAGCATGGGCGGCATACAGTGCCAGGATTTCCCGCTTGGAGCAGCGCAGCTCCAGCCTTGTAGCCTGCACGGCCTCGATGCACTTTTGCCAGAGGGTGCGCTCCCGCCTCCTGGACAAGCGGATTACCTGCATGGTGAGGGTGCTGCCTCCGCTTACCACATGGCCGGAACGGGCATTGTCGATGGCCGCCCGCAGCAGCGCTACCGGGTTCACGCCGGGATGCCACCAGAAAGAGCGGTCCTCGAACTGGACCAGTGCCGTGGCGTAGCGTTTAGGCACAGAGTCGGACGGGGGGAAGCGCCACTGTTCATCGGCCGCAATCCGGGCTCCCAGGAGCTCTCCCTCTGCACTTTCCACCACGGTGGAATAGCTTACACCTTTGAAAAGTTCCCGCGGCAGACAGAAAAACCAGGCCAGCAGCAGGATACCTGCCACTGCCATCCACACCCGCCGCCTGGAAAAATGATTCATGTGCACAAATGTACGGAATCTTCTTGAGCCTGCATAGCAGCAGGGGCCTTTTTTGTGCACGGGTAAATGCCTGTTAACGTCTCAGGAGCTTGAGGATTTTCTGGGCTACCTGCTCATTGCCCTGAACACCCATAAAGTCCTGGGCGTGGGGACCGTAAGAGAAGAGGGGAACGGGCGTGGCCGTGTGCCAGGTGGTGATGTGAACGCCCTCCACGTTGCCCTTGGAAGGATCGCCGCCCCAGACTACCAGGCCGCTGGTTTCATGGTCTGCGGAGATGATGACCAGGGTGGAGCCGTCTTCGTCGGCGAACTTGATGGCCTCAGCGATGGCCAGGTCAAAATCCAGGAGCTCCTTCACGGCGCTGGGGAAGTCGTTGCTGTGACAGGCTTTGTCTATGCGGGCGCCTTCCACCATGAGGAAGAAACCTTTGTCTTCCTGACGGCGCTGGTTGAGGAAGTCGATGGCCTGGCGGGTGGCGCGGGGCAGAAAGTCCGTGCGGCCCTTCACGATGTAACCGGTTTCTACGGCCGGGGGCAGTACGCCCAGGCGCTCTGCGTCTTTGCACTTAGGATCATCCATGGAATGGACCACCGTAAACTCCTTCTGGATAGCCTGTTGGGTTTCCAGGGGACGGGCTTCGAATACCTCCTGGCTGCCGGCGGCAAAGTACTTTAGCACGCTGGAGGGAAGGTCTGCCCAGATTTCGTCTGTCATCCTGCGATGAATCTGGTGGGCGAAGAAAGCGCCGGGGGTGGCACCGTTAAGGTCGTCCGTAGAAACCACGCCGGAAATGACACCACAAGGAGCCAGCAATTCCGGGATATTGGGAATGGGACGCTTGTTCACATCCACTCCCAAGGCGTTGTTATAGGTTTTCTGACCCGTGGCATAGGCTGAGCCGGAAGCTGCGGAGTCCGTGACAAAGGCACTGGCACTCTTGGTAGTGACCCAGCCCATGTGCTTGAGGTTGGTATAGGTAAGTTCCTCGTTGTTGGCAAAGTAGCCGGCCATGATCTGAGCCAAGCCGGTGCCGTCTCCTATCATGAGGATCACGTTCCGGGGCAGGTAGTCTGCGCCGTCTGAGGAGAAGGTGGGATGGTAGGAACCCTGGGCGGGAACACCTTCAATGCTGCCTTTTACAATTTCCTGGGCCTGAGCGCCAAAGGCGATGGCCGCAGCGAGGAATAGAGCTAAGTATCTTTTCATCTTATTTGGAATTTTTCAAGTTCGAAAGTTAGCAATAAATATCGATTATTCAAAACTTTGCAGTGATTCGCGGTAAGCCGAATTGGCCCGGTAGTGAGGCGCATAGAGGGACTCGATCACCGTTACAGGCGCCACGAAAGTGCCGGCCTGCTGGACAAAGAATTCCTCTGAAAGCTCCGTATTCTCTTCCGGGTAGGAGTCAAAGTAATACTCCGTGCAGGAAGCCTTCACATTCCGGTAGCCCTGCGGGGTAAAGCGCCAGCTGCCGCCCGTCCAGGGACGGAAGAAGCCATAGCCCAGGTAGCCGGAGAGCTGTTGCACGGGCTGCAGGGAAGCTTCCCGACCGGCAGTAAGCCGCACAAAGCTGCGGTTCTCGCCGTTCCAGATGCGGTATTTGACCACTATCCTGTCGCCCACGGACACGGGGTCTCCAGGCCGGAGCTCTTCCAGCTGTGAGACATTGTCATTGGGGCCGGTCTTGTTGTCGTACACCCTTTCGCGCGTGACCTCCTTATAGAAGCTGCGCGTAATCTTAAAGCCGTTTCCGCTGGCCTTGACCGCCTGGAAGGGCGCTTTATAGGAACCGCAAAGCGCCAGTACACGGGTGTCCAGAACGGCCTCCGAGCCGTCCAGGATGGAGGTAATGGCATCTATGTATGCCGGCTCCGTGTCCCAGTGCTGGGTTTCTTTCTGGAGCATGAGCCAGAGGCGGATACCGTCAGGTATCTGGCGTTCACCCTCTGCCCAGAGGAGGTCGCACAGGAGGGCGTGGGCATAGGCTTCGCTTTCCATGAGACCGCGCCAGGGCATCACGGCATTGGGGTAGTACCAGCCGCCGTCGCGGTGCTCCACGGCATATTCCACCAAGGAGGCAAGATCCGCCTTCAGGGACTTTTGCAGGCGGGATTTGGTGCCCAGGGAAACGCCCCAGGCCGATGCCAACGCCACCCCGCCCTCTTTCTCCAGAAGGTTGCGGAGGGTCATGAGCCGACGGCTCTTGGCAAGGATTTGCCCCTCCAGGCCGCGGCCGTCCTTCTTGGAAGGCACCAGGTAGTCCTTGGCCCACTTTTGGAAGGCCTCCCAGCGCTTTTTACCCGTGGCCGATACAGGCTTCTCCTCAAAGGGAACTCCCGCATAGAGGGAACGGATATGGAGATACTGGGCATCGGAGATGCCGCCCCTCCAGTAGGGAATGTCTTCTGCGAACTGGCTCTTATCCAGGAATTTAACCGCGGAGGTGACATCCGGAACGGAGAAACCGCGGTCCCGCAGCTTGGCAAAGCGCTCCAGCAGCAGGGCCGTCACTGCCGGCGAGGAACTCATGCCCTCGAACCAGGCAAAACCTCCGTCGGCATTGCGGCAGGAGAGGATCTTCTCCAGGAGTGCCTCCGGAGTGGTGCCGGAAATGCTGTCATTCCCGGCCTGATCGGGGATCTGGAGGCGGGAGGCCAGGTGACGAACGTACCAGGCCTCGCTGAGGGATATCACGTCCTTGCCGGAAGGCTCCACGTGCGAAGGGATGGCATCCCGGACCATGTCCAGGACGGTAATCTCCCGAAGGGTGGCCTGCGAGGCAGGGATATTCACAAAGCGGCCTCTTAGCTCACCCAGCAGGGCTTCGCGGTCCATCCCGGCGCGCAGTACGGCCGAGTGGGCTTCCGTCAGCTCCTGCGCCGCCGGATAGACCGGAACGGTCATCTGCACGGCGTCGGAGAAATCGGCCCCCTTGAAAACGGCTTTGAGGGTGAGTTCCTCGCAGGAGGGCGCCGTAACGCGGAAACGGTGGCTGAGCGTCTGTCCGGGCTGCACCGTCACCGGCACCATCTGCGAAGAGACTTCCTTGCCGGCCACCACCAGCACCAGGGTACCGGAAACCGGCGCATCCGTGATGCTGGACACGGTAACGGCAGCGTCATAGACGTCTCCCTCATAAAGGAAACGCGGCTCCAGCAGGCCCACCTTTACCGGCAGCGACACCACCATCTCCTTCTGCGTAAGGGCGTTACGCATGGATGTGTCGTGGCTTAAAGCGCGCACATAATAGGTAGAGAGTTTGTCGGCGGTGCGGAAACTGAAAGTGAGCGTACCATCCGGCTCCGGGCGCAAATGCGGCTGGAAAGTAAGGGCCGATGCAAAGTCGCTGCGAACACTCACCTCCTCCACTTCGGGGGCGGAAGTATCGGCCTGACCATAGCTGACCGCGGCTTCGTCCGCCTCCACCTGCAAAGGCGCGGCTGGCGTTGCCATCACCATTCCGTCCTCCACCACCATCCCGTTGCTCTTGGTCATGGCGCGCTCCCGCATGAGGATGGGCTGGGGATAATTCCCGCCCACGCTGCCGCAGGCAGTGCTCACATAGAGCCTGTCCACGGACTGCTCCCGGGCCGACACCAACGGCCAGTAATTGCCCGCTATGGCGTCCAGGCTCTTGTCCCAGGCAGCCACCAGTACCTCTGCATCCGGGGCGGTCCTGAGGGTGAAACTGTATGCTGTGCCGGGATAGGCCTTGTCCTGGAAACGGGTAAACTCCAGCGGCAGGGTGTAACGGTCCTTGAGGCGGCGATACTCCCAGTCGTACTGGACAGATTTGCCATTCAGGAAGTAGAACACCTGCAGACGGACCACATCCGGATAGGAGGCCTTATAGGCGAAGGAAAGGTCCTGCAACGAGCCGGAAGCAACTTTCAGTGAGCGGCTTTCCAGCAGTTGACCCTTCTCTGTATAAAGTGAGACCAGGGCATAAGCGGTGCCTTCGCCGCTGCCAAAACGTGCGGTGATGGCGTTGCCGTCGGCCACTTCCAGCTCCCCGGGGATGAAGACGCGGGCCGCCTGGGAAGGCAGCGTACGCGTCTTGGGCGGCAGGCAGAAAATGCGCACCGTCCGCTGGCCCTTCATCCGGGAACCGTCTTTTTGGGTGGCCGATACCTCCGTCTCCAACCGGTAATAACCGCCGGAAGGCAGCTGGAAGGAGAGTTCCTCCCCGGACGGGGCTTCGCCTTGGGTGAGGACGCTGTCATCGGCGGCAAGCAGCTTGTACTGGACGGGCAGGGGGACGTTGTTGCCGTTGCCGTCCTTGGCCTGCAGCGTCACGCGAAGGGTGGTGGTAAGCAGCGTGACGGCGGGGCTGGGATAGCCTCTGTACCAGTTTCCTTCGCTGTCCGAGGGGGTGAGTTCCGCCCTGGCGGCATCCGGGAGGGTGGCATCCACCGCCAGCTCCTCGCTCACATAGTAACCGCGGGAGAAGCTGCGGGTTTCGCCGCTGGCGTCGGTGACGGTGACTGTGGCGTTGTAATAGCCGCTGCGCGAGACCGGGAAGAGGAAACGGAACGTGTTGTCCGCGCTTACCTCTGCTTCTTCTTCCAGCACCACAGTGCCGTAGTTTTCCACCTTCACGGCCACACGGGCGCCGGAAAGGCTGTGGCCGGAGTAGCTGGTGAGACGGCCGCTCACGGGGATCTGGTCCCCTACCAGGTACAACTGGTCCAGGGAGTCGAATGAGAGTTCATAGCTGGGCAGCACAAACTCATCTACGCGGAACCAGTCGTAGGCTATATCCTTCACTTCCAGCAGGAAACGGCCGTTGCGAAGGCCGCGGGGCAGGGAAAAACTGCCCGCCACGGCGCCGTAGCCGTTGGTTTTGAGCCTGAGGGTCTCCAGGAGGTTGCCCTCGCTGTCTTTCAGGAGCACTTCCACCGCCTTGCCGGTGCATACGCGCAGGCTGCCGGCAGGGTCCCCTTCGAACAGCACCGCCTTGAAACGGAGGGTGTCGCCGGGGTTGTAGGCGCCCTGG
>CADAJF010000037.1 GCA_902788175.1 uncultured Bacteroidia bacterium | reverse complement strand
TGCGAAGGGGAGCTACAGCACGGCCTTCGACCTTTCCACCCGCAATGTAGCCACTGGAGAGACGGTCTCAAGAACCACCGCCAACTGCTACGTGGCAGACCGCCCTGGCAAATACAAGTTCCCGCTGGTGTACGGCAACGGTGTGAAGGATGGTTCTCCCAATCCCGACGCATACTCGCAGAGCCTTACGTCGGCCAGCGGTTTCCTCACCACCTTCCTGGACCATAAAGACAACCCCATTACTTCACCTTATATTGCCACGCAGCACAGCGGTAAAACGCTCACCCCGGTCATTATCTGGGCCGACGCTCCCGGCCTGGTGACAGACCTTTCCATCACCGGCAGCGGAACCAACGCCTACCTGAATTTCACCGTTCCTGCGGAGAATATCACGCAGGGCAATGCCCTGGTGGGCGTGACCATCGACGGCGAAATTGCCTGGAGCTGGCATATCTGGGTAACGGAGGAGGACCTGAAGGTGAGTGACAAGATAGCGCAGTACAGGACGCCCAGCGGAATTGTCTTTTCCACGGAACATGTGGGCTGGACGGATGCCTTTACCCGAATCTATGCCGAGCGTACCTGCAGCCTGAGGGTGGTGCAGCCTGCTTCTGGTCAGGAGTCGGCCCCGGTATTGGTCACGCAGGCTCAGGCAGAGTACAATTGCCCGAGCACCAATACCTTCTACCAGTGGGGCCGGAAGGATCCGATTCTTGGAGCAGGTGAGCTCGGGCCGGGACCAGGCGTGTTCCATAAAAACAGGACTGTTTACGATATGTCCGACCCCGCTTACGAACCCAGGTACGACGTAATTGAGCAGGCCGGTGTGGGAAAGTCTATACAGCAGCCTTATATCTACTATTTTGCAACGGAGAATATCAATTGCTGGCAGAATCCCCGCTACTACAATGTATGGAACGCCAATCTTACCCCTGCTGGAATCGGGAATAGGAACATAGAGGTGAAAAAGACCATCTATGACCCCTCTCCGGTAGGATACAAGATTCCTACCCCGGCAGCCTGGGACGACTTCAATTCAACCACTTTCTACACGGTGGGCACCTACAGGCAGGAGGGCTATGGATATGTCTATCAAAGCGGTGACGCTTATGTGTTTTTTAAGGGCACCGGCATACGGGATGCCTACGCCAGACCGCTGCCGATAATGAATATGGTAAATGGAAGCGTTTACATGTGGTCTGCGGTACCAGTCAGTACCCATGGCAATGTCTGTTTAGGCCGCACTACGGGTGATTCTTTTAGCATTAATAACATGTATAGTTGTTTCGGGTATACTATCCGCCCCATCTGGGAAGAAACTGCCGTGAGCTATACGTATCATTTGAGCGCCATGCCTCCCGCCAAGCTGGAAGCAGGAGGCGGCACTTCCTCCAACGGCTTTGTCACCAGTTACCGCACCAACGACAACACCGGGGACACGGAGGGTGTGGCCTGGAGCGTGGCGGGCTACTACAGCGACGCCACCTGCACCACGCCTTACAATGGCAGCAATGCCTCCACGCGTCCGGCCTGGCTCACTTCCATCACGGGCGGAGGTTCCGGATCGGCCCCCGGCGCTTCAGAGGCGCTCAGCGCCACGGTGAGTGCATCGTCCTACAGCACGGTGACACAGGATGCGGAAACGACTATCAGCAACATCATCGGCGGGAACGGAATCCGCGGCTCGGAAAGCCGTCGCTGGAACCTGGCCAATCCGTCATCTCCGTACAGCAATTCCGTCGCCGAGTCTGCCAACTGCTATATTGTCAATGCGTGCGGCTATTACCGCATTCCGCTGGTCATGGGCAACGGCATGGTGAACAATGCCATCAATACCAATGCATCTACCTATAAAGGTGCCACCGGAACGTATTCCATTCTGTTCCAGGACTATACTGGCAGCAATATCACCAATCCCAAACTGCACAGGAGCAGCAGCGGCGCCGGCTCTCCCTCCAGTGCTTTCGTAGTGTGGGAAGACGTGAATGGCCTCATCGAGGCGGGTTCCAATTACACCCTCCCCAATGCCCTTGAGTACGACAGTTCCGCCGATTTATGGTGGCTGAACTTCCATGTGGACAAGGCCCGGCAGGGCAACGCCGTCATTGCAGTGGCCGATGCCTCCGGAACCGTCATGTGGAGCTGGCACATCTGGGTAACGCATGATGACCAGACCAACGTGACCATCATGTCCGACTACGACTATGCCAACTATACCCTTATGCTCATGAACCTGGGCTGGCTGCCCTCCGGCAGTGGTACAGTCAGGATTTACAGCCCCCGCACCGTCTATGTAAAAATCCAACAGGCCGATGGCGGCCAGGAGGCGGTCATGGCCTTGACGCAGGCAGGGAAAACGGTTTACACGTCCTTCCCCACCGGCGGCAGGGGGCCCTACTGGCAGTGGGGCCGCAAAGATGCCATGTGGCCAAGCGGAACCTGTTACGGACGTTTTGGCTCAGTGAGCACCCTGACAAGCAGGCAGACCCTGGCCGGTGTCATCAAGAATCCGGGCAAGTTCATCGCAACCGGAGAGAGCAGCTGCTGGTCTTCCTACAGCCAGCCGGGCAATCTCTGGGATTCCGCCACCAAAACCATCTGGGACCCTTGTCCGGCCGGCTATACCGTTCCTTCGCAGGCGGCTATTACATTGGTATTCAACCAGTGGCCGGATAACGTGGCGGTGGGGACTTTCAACAGGGGATGGCATTTCTATAACAGCGCCAGGACAGGAACCGTGTTTTTCCCTGCAGCCGGTCTCCGTACTGCAACAAGTGGTGCCGTGGCCGAAGCAGGCTCCACCGGCAATTATTGGAACGACCTGATGCGTACGGGTGATTCCGGAGGAAGTCTGTGGTATTTTTATGACCAGTGGGCTTTTACGGCTGCGCTTTCCCGTTCTTACGGCTTAAGCATCCGCCCCAAGAAGCGTTGATCAGGTCCAAGGCTGTGGCAACGTTGCCAAAGGAGAGGGCTATGTCTTAGCGGGAGAACAGGGTGCAGGGGATTGTTTTTTTCACGGGGAATGATTACCTTTGGGCCTTTGAGAAAAACTAACCCATTAATTATAAACATGAACAACGCAATCGTCAATTTCCCTGTCCCGGCCAACGAGCCGGTGAAATCCTATCTGGAAGGCTCCCCGGAGCGCATTGCCCTGGATGCAGAGCTCAAGCGCCAAATGAACACGGTGGTGGACATTCCCATCATCATCGGCGGTAAGGAAATCCGCACCGGGAACACCGGCAAGGTGGTGTGCCCGCACGATCACAAGCATGTGCTGGCCACCTTCCACAAGGTAGGCGAGAAAGAGGTCCAGATGGCTATCGACGCAGCCATGGAGGCCCATCAGATATGGTCCCGTACCCCCTGGACCACCCGCGCGGCCATCGTCCTCAAGATGGCGGAGCTGCTGGCCACCAAGTATCGGCCCATCCTCAATGCCGCCACTATGCTGGGCCAGAGCAAGAACATTTACCAGGCCGAGATTGACAGCGCCTGCGAGACCATTGACTTCTTCCGCTATAACGTCCACTATGCCTCGAAGATTTACTCGATGCAGCCCAAGGACGGCTATATGAACATCAACCACATGGAGTTCCGTCCCCTGGAAGGCTTCATCCTGGCGGTAACCCCGTTCAACTTCACCTCCATCGCCTCCAACCTGTGCATGACGCCGGTCCTGCTGGGCAATGTGGCCCTGTGGAAACCTTCCACCACCGCAACCCTCAGCAACTACTACCTCATGCAGCTGTACAAGGAAGCCGGCCTGCCGGACGGTGTCATCAACTTCCTGCCGGGCAGCGGTGCGCTTATCGGCAAGGTGTCCACTTCCTCCAAGTGGTTCGCTGGTATCCATTTCACCGGTTCCACGGGCACCTTCAACAGCCTCTGGCGCCAGGCCGGCGAGAACCTGGGCCACTATGTGAGCTATCCCCGCCTGGTGGGCGAGACCGGCGGCAAGGACTTCATCTTCGTGCATCCCAGCGCCTGTGCCAAGGCCGTCGCTACCGCCGCTTTCTGCGGTGCGTTCGAGTTCCAGGGCCAGAAGTGCTCGGCCGCTTCCCGCATGTACATCCCCAAGAGCTTGTGGCCCAAGGTCCTGGAGATGATGAAACAGAACGCTTCGGAGGTGAAGATGGGAGACGTCATGGACCACGGCAACTTTATCAACGCCGTGATCGACGAAGCCTCCTGGGACAACATTGACAGCTACATCTCCTACGCAGAGGCTGCCTCCGATGCCAAGGTGGTGATGGGCGGCAAGCGTGACAAGAGCGTGGGCTACTTTGTGGAACCCACCGTCATCGAGACCACCAATCCCCATTTCAAGAGCATGGAAGAGGAGATCTTCGGCCCGGTGCTCACCGTCTATCCCTACGACGACGACAAACTGGAAGAGGCCATCAAGCTCTGCGACAGCACCTCTCCTTACGGCCTTACCGGCGCTGTCTTCGGCCAGGACCGTCTGGCAGTGGAGAAGATTACCCAGGACCTCCGCTATGCTGCCGGCAACTTCTACATCAACGACAAACCCACCGGCGCGGTGGTGGGCAACCAGCCTTTCGGCGGCGCCCGTGCCAGCGGTACCAACGACAAAGCCGGCGGTGAGTTCAACCTCATCCGCTGGATCATCCCCAGAGTCATCAAGGAAACCCTGGTAAGCCCCACCGACTACCGCTACACCTACATGAAGTAACCTTCTTCAGCCCTTATACGAAGATCCCCGCTCCGCCTTCTGGAACGGGGGTCTTCCGCTTTTATGCAGCGCCGCATCCCTATATCGCCCACTTTGGGCGTTTTTTTTGATTGGCGTTTGAAAATAATTCGCTATTTTAGCCGTTCAAAAGGAAATTGTTTAAACCTGATAATATGTCAAATTCCACTAAAACCACCCTACGCGACTCGGCCGCCATGCGCTGGCTGGCGTTGCTGCTGCTGGCTCTGGCCATGTTCTGCAGCTACATTTTCATGGACATCCTTTCTCCCATCAAGGACCTCATGCAGGAAACCCGGGGCTGGGATTCCACGGCGTTCGGCACCATGCAGGGCTCGGAGGTTTTCCTCAATGTCTTTGTGTTCTTCCTCATCTTTGCCGGTATCATCCTGGACAAGATGGGGGTGCGCTTCACCGCCGTCCTGTCGGCCGGCGTAATGCTGGTGGGCGCGCTTATTAAATGGTATGCCGTCAGCGAATCCTTCATGGGCAGCGGCCTGGAGGCCTGGTTCACGAACAACCTCAATTACATACCGCTTTTTGACGAGCTGGGCGTATCCCCCTTCTACCGGGGCATGCCAGCATCGGCCAAACTGGCGGCCAGCGGCTTCATGATTTTTGGCTGCGGCTGTGAAATGGCCGGCATTACCGTGAGCCGCGGTATCGTGAAATGGTTCAAGGGCCGGGAAATGGCCCTGGCCATGGGCTCGGAGATGGCCCTGGCCCGCCTGGGCGTTGCCACGTGCATGATTTTCAGCCCCTTCTTCGCCAAGCTGGGCGGCCATGTGAGCGTCAGCCGCAGTGTTGCCTTCGGCGTGGTGCTCCTGTGCATCGCCCTCATGATGACCATTGTCTATTTCTTCATGGACAAGAAACTGGACAGCCAGACCGGCGAAGCAGAGGAAAAGGACGACCCCTTCAAGGTCAGCGACATCGGCAAAATCCTCTCCGACTGGGGCTTCTGGATTGTGGCCCTCCTGTGCGTGCTGTACTATAGCGCCATCTTCCCCTTCCAGAAGTATGCGGTGAACATGCTCCAGTGCAACCTTACCCTTACGGAACCCGCCGCAGGCAGCTTCTGGGCCGGTTCCAGCGTTACCATCGTCCAGTACGTGATTATGCTGGTGGTGGCAGCCGCAGGCTTTATCAGCAACTTCCAGAAGAACAAGACCACCAAGTATATCTTCCTTGGCATTGCGTTCGTGACGCTGGTCATTTACTGCTACATGGGTTACATGCGCCAGAGCGCAGAGTCCATTTTCGCCGTGTTCCCGCTGCTGGCCGTTCTGATCACCCCCATCCTGGGCAACTACCTGGACCACAAGGGCAAGGGTGCCTCCATGCTGGTGCTGGGCGCTATCCTCCTCATCGCCTGCCACCTCACCTTCGCCTTCGTGCTGCCCGCCTTCAAGGGCAATGACCTGGGCGGTGTCATCGTGGCTTACGTCACAATCCTGGTGCTGGGCGCCAGCTTCTCCCTGGTTCCTGCCGCGCTCTGGCCGTCGGTGCCCAAACTGGTGGATGCCAAGGTGATAGGCAGCGCCTATGCGCTCATCTTCTGGATCCAGAACATCGGCCTGTGGCTGTTCCCGCTCCTGATTGGCAAGGTGCTGGACAAGACCAATCCCGGCGTCACGGACCCTACCGCTTTCAATTATACGGCCCCGCTGGTGATGCTGGCCTGCCTGGGCGTTGCAGCGCTGGTGCTGGGCTTCGTGCTCAAGGCGGTGGACCGCAAGAAGGGCCTGGGCCTGGAACTGCCCAATATCAAGGAGCCTGAAAAAGCCCAGTAGTCTGATGGCTTCCGCTCCTAAATCCTTTTACAGGCCGGCTGCGTGGATCGCGCTGGCCTGTTTGGTAGTGCCGATGTTCGCGTCGTACTACTTCGACGACATGTTCTCCAGCATCTCGTACCTCTTTGAAAATGCCTCCCTCACGCAGCTGGGATGGGATGCAGCCGGGTACGGGCTTTATGCCAGCGGCTACAGTGTCCTGTGTGTCTTCGGCGGACTGGTGTTGGGCGGCATCCTCCTGGACAAATGGGGGGTACGGGTGAGCGGATCGCTCTTCGTGGGCATGATGGCCGCCGGTGCAGGCGTAGTGCTATGGGCCCTGCTTAGCGGATCTTCCTACTCATTGACAGTTGCTTACATAGGTGTCATGCTCTTCGGCCTGGGTTCCGAGATAGCCGGTACGGCCGTTTCGCGCAGCATCGCCAAATGGTTCAAGGGCGGGCCGATGGCACTGGCCATGGGTCTCCAACTGGCCATCGCCCGTCTGGGCACCGCCTTTGCGCTGGTGCTTTCCCCAAAGCTGGTGTCCCAGCTCTCCGGCCATGTGTACACCCTCTCCGAGACTGCCCGCCCCGCCGTGGCGGGCATGGGCCTGATGGTCCTGGGGCTGCTTCTGTGGGCCGTGTTTGTGGCCCTGGACGCCCGCGCGGACCGGTCTGTTCCCGCCGCGTCCGGGACAGCCGCATCGGCCGCCACCTCCCGGCAGGAGGACGACACTTTCCGCTTCAAGGATGTGCTGGCAGTGCTCGGGAACCGGAATTTCTGGCTGCTGGGGATACTGTGCGTACTTTTTTACAGCAGCATCATCGCTTTCAAGAAGTTCGCCGGCGCCATCCTCATTCCGCGTTTCGATATCCCTGCCCAGACCGCCGGCTGGATGGTGAGCATGCTCCCGTTCAGCACGGTCATCTTTGCGCCGCTCTTCGGGATGCTGGTAGATAAAGCCGGCAAGGGTACCCGCTGGATGATAGTAGGTTCCATCCTGGCCCTGGTGGCCCACCTGCTGCTGGCCTTCGCGCCTGCAGGCGTACCTTTCTGGGGCTACCTGGCCATGGTCTTCCTGGGCTTTGGCTACTCGCTGGTCCCGGCAGCCCTCTGGCCGTCCGTTCCCAAGATAGTTCCGGACAAGGTACTGGGCACCACCTTTGCCCTCATCTACTGGGTGCAGAACCTTGGGCTGCTCTCCTTTAAATGGATAGCCGGTATCATCCTGGACTCCTCGGCCGCCGGGGACGCCGCTTCCGGCCCCGTCCGCGTGGAACTGATGTTCGTGGTTCTCTGCATTGCCGCCGTAGCCGTAGCGTTTATTTTCCGCGGTACATCGGCCCGCCATCCGGAGCTCCAGCTGGACCGTCCCAACCGCTGAACCCGGGCAGGCCGGCGAAAAACCTGATAAAGCCGGCATCGGGAGGTTTTGGGGCCATTTAGGGTACATTTTGGCCAATTTTTGCAGATTTGAGACATTTTTTTGCAGATTTGAGACATCGATCTGGAAAAATAAGTGCACTTTTGCGGCAGAATCAACACTTGTTTGTATGGATATGAGAAAAGAAATGTACCTGCAACCCACGGCGGAAGTTGTGGTGATTGCACCCCGGGTGGGCCTTATGCTGGGATCTCCGCAAACCGGAATCCTGGAAGATTATGGTGAAGGTTTAGATGAATGGATACTGCTATGAGAAAGTATGCATTCTGCCTGATGGCGGCTCTGGCCCTGGTGGGCTGCAGCCGGAAAGAACTGGAACCGGAAGTGAAACAGGAACCTGCCGGAGAAACCTGGACCGTACGCGTGGAAGCCACCTATTCTGAGGAAGAGGAAACCAAGTCATCCCGGGCCGATGGATGGGACGAGACCGGCATCCCCGGGGAAAGCGGGGATACCCTTCCTACCAAAGGCCTGCTGCTAAACGGAAACATCCTTTCTTCCTATTGGAGCGGATCGGACAAGGTGGAGGTGTATGACGCATACGGAAACTACTGCGGATTTCTCCTTCCCAAAAACCCCGGCCAAGGCAAAACAGCCATCCTGACAGGGAAGCTCACCGGTAATTTCAGACTGCGGCAAACCCTCACACTGTATTTTATAAAGCGCCCCTCCGGCGGGAATGACTATGCAGACCAGAAAGGTACGCTGGAGGATATCCAGCGCCACTTTGACTTTGCCATTGCATCGGTCCAGGTGCAGAATGTGGGCATGGGTGAGGTTGAGCTCAGTTCCGCCCTTTTTGTCCGCAGCCAGAGCATCACCTATTTCCCTTTCCGCTTGTACGAGGACAACAGCGGGGACCAGATCCGCAAGCTCACCATCACCTCTGCCACCGGCCTGGAACAACCCGTGACCGTGGTACCGGCCACGCCTGCCCTGTCCTTCTACGTGGCCATTCCCGGAAAGAGCGGCGCCACCCAAAAGCTGGTCTATGACATCCAGGCCGAGACAGTGAAGGGGGACATCTATACCTGCCGGATGAAGGCCCTGCTGCTAAACGGGAAGTACTATGTGATTCCCAGCACCATTCCTCTGAAAAAATACATCCCCCTTGCCGAGCCCCTTACCTTCGAGGCCCTGGAAGACGGCCAGCTGCAGATTCAGAATCCCCTGGGATGGATTTTTCACTACGGTATCAATACAGATAACATACAGGCCCGAATTGCTGCCGGTTCCCAGATCAGCATTGACCTGGAAGCCGGAGACCGGCTTATCCTGGGAGCCCATCATCCTTCCGGGCTCGTTGCTCACGGAAAAGAAATCAAGATAGATCAGGGCAACGGCACTCTCTCCTTGACCCATTCGCATACCAACATCCAATTCTCTGGAAAGCACTACGTGTATGGCAATGTGATGAGCCTGATTAGTTATCAGTACTATTCCCTGATGCAGGAAGTAGCCGTGCATACAGCCAAGAGTCACGCATTCTTCGGCCTGTTCATGGGGAATTCCCGCATGGAGAACCATCCCGTCAGGGATATCCTCCTGCCGGCCACCACCGTAGAAGACGAGGGGTATTCCCAAATGTTCCGCTACTGTTCAAGCCTGACCCGTGCACCCGAACTGCCCGCCCAGAATCTCACTTCATCGGGCTATCAGTACAATCATATGTTCTCTTCTTGCGAATCCCTCAAAAAGGCCCCCTCCATCTTACCGGCCACCCAGGTCCCGAAGAATGCATACGAATATATGTTTGCTTTTTGTTATGCCCTGGAAGCCTCTCCCGTCCTGCCCGCGAAGTCTCCCGCCGACGACAGTTATTATGGCATGTTCCAAGGATGCTCGGCTCTGAAGCAAGTCACATGCTATGCGAATGACAACCTTGGATGGATATTGGCCTTTGTCATGGATGATGGCAGCATTGTCCCTTACTATGACTGGCAAAACAACCCCCATCATGTCGGACGAAAATATATCGGAGCTACAGCATTCTGGCTGGAAGGTGTTTCTGCGGATGGCATGTTCTTCGGTGATGAAAATGCCGACTGGCCCGTGGGGAGTCACGGTGTTCCCTCGGGATGGAAAGGCAATGCTGTGCCGCTTACCCTCGAGGCTTCCGAAAGCGGTGTCATCACCATCTCCAATCCCCTGAACCGGAGCATCCGCTATGGCAAGCTTCCCTCTTTGGCATCGGCCACGGAATCCTCTTCCTCCAACATCAGCATTAACGTAGAGGCGGGAGACAAGGTGCGTTTCTGGGGCGACAACGATTCCTATGGGGACTATGTCAGCGATAAATACCTGAACATTACCTGCAATGTGCCCCATTTTATTTACGGCGACATCCGGTCGCTCGTAAGCAGTACCGCATACAGCGATGTCACGGAGCTGAAAAAAGATGCCTTCATGTTCCTGTTCCGGGGAAATACGCAGCTGCGCAACCACCCCTCCCTGAATCTCATTCTGGAAGCCACCACCCTGGGCGAGGGATGTTACAGGGGTCTGTTCTACGGATGCACAGGTATCTACAGCGCGCCGGAACTGCCGGCCACCGTCATGAGCCCCTACTGCTACGAGTTCATGTTCGCCGACTGTACCAGCCTGTATCTGCCGCCGGAACTGGTTGCCACTTCTTTGGAAGAAGGCTGTTACTCTGCCATGTTCTCCGGCTGCACGCGACTGCAAAGTGCTCCGGACCTGCCCGTCCACAAACTGTACGATGCATGTTATGAAAGCATGTTTTCCGGATGCACCAGCCTGACAACAGCGCCCTTTCTGCCTGCCTATGACCTGAAACCGGCCTGCTACAGCTATATGTTCAGCGGTTGTTCCAAGCTGAACTCCGTCACCTGTGTAGCCTCCAATCCCAGCCTGACCGACAGCGAGGGTCTCGTTACAGGCTCCGTGGACGGCTGGCTGGATGGCGTTTCGTCCAGCGGAAACTTCATCAAACGCTCCGGCGTAACCTGGCCCGACGGAACCATTCCGGCCAATTGGAAGATAAGGGATTATCAGCAATAAACCCCATATCCCATATAAACGCAGGAAGCGGCAGCCGTGACGGTTGCCGCTTTTTCTGCTTCCTGAAGTCTCTGGCCATATTGATGGCGGGAGTGGAGATTTTGGAAAAATATAGTATCTTTGCATAATATGTACGCATTGTTGAATAAGGTGGCGTCGCCCGAAGATGTACGGAAACTCTCCCCGCAGGAGCGTTTGCAGCTTTGTGAGGAAATCCGTAATTATATGGTGGAGTGCTGCGCCGTGAATCCGGGACACCTGGGCTCCAGCCTGGGTGCCGTGGAACTGATAGTCGCCCTTCATACCGTATATAATACGCCCAAGGACAAACTCATCTTCGACGTAGGCCACCAGTCCTATGCCCACAAGATTATTACCGGCCGAAGAGAAGCCTTCCGCAAAAACCGCCAGCGGGATGGCATCAGCGGCTTCCCCAAGCGGGACGAGAGCCCCTACGATGCATTCGGCACGGGCCACTCTTCCACTTCCATTTCCGCGGCGCTGGGTTTCGCGGAGGCGGCCCGCATCACCGGCAGCGGAGAAAGGGCGGTAGCCATTATCGGCGACGGGGCCCTCACCGGCGGCCTGGCCTGGGAAGGACTCAACAACGCCGGCTCCTCCAAGGCGGACCTTTTGGTGGTCCTGAACGACAACAACATCTCCATAGACCAGAATATCGGCGGGGTGCACAATTACCTGCTGCAGCTTACCACCCATCCTTTCTATAACCGCCTCAAGAACAAGATCTGGCACTCCATGGGGCAGGGAAAAACCAGGGACTGGGTGCAAAAGCGCGTCATCGACACCAAGTCCAACCTGGTGCGGGGGAGCGGCGGCGCCCTCTTCGAGTCGCTGGGCTACCGCTACTTCGGCCCCATCGACGGCAACGACCTTGACCAGCTCACGGATACCCTGCAGCGCCTCAGGAACCTTCACGGTCCCCGCATCCTGCACATCCATACCCGGAAAGGCTGCGGCTTTGCCCCCGCAGAGGAGGACCCCACCACCTGGCATGCCCCCGGCCGCTTCGATCCTGCCAGCGGCGAACGCATCAAGAGCGTCAACCCCGCAGACCGTTACCAGGATGTATTCGGGGAAGTGCTCACGGACCTGGCCCGCCGCGACGAGCGGGTGGTGGGCATTACGCCCGCCATGGCCAGCGGCTGCGGCATGTCGCTCCTTGAGGCTGCTTTTCCGGATCGTTTCTTCGACGTGGGCATAGAGGAAGGCCACGCCGTCACTTTTGCAGCCGGCCTGGCTGCGGCCGGCATGCGCCCCTTCTGCAACATCTACTCCTCCTTCTCCCAGCGCGCCTACGACAACATCATCCACGATGTAGCCCTGCAGAACCTTCCCGTGGTCCTGTGCTTTGACCGCGCCGGCATGGTAGGGGAGGACGGCGCCACCCATCATGGCTGCTACGATATGTCGGCCTACCGCTGCATCCCGGGCGCGGTGATCTGCGCCCCGCGCAATGAGTTAGAACTGAAGAACTTGCTTTTCACCGGCCTCAACGCAGCCGGCGGTCCCTTCATCATCCGCTACCCCCGCGGCGCCGGAGAGGGCGTCCAGTGGCGCAAGGCCATGTACAAGGCCCTTCCCCTGGGACAGGGAGAAAGGCTCATGGAAGGCAAGCGGGTGGCAGTACTGGGCCTGGGCCCCGTGGTCAACCGGGCCCTGGCGGCCGCCAAACGCCATAAGGCGGACTACTGGAGCGGCCCCGCCGTGTATGATCTCCGTTTTCTCAAACCCCTGGATACCGGTATCCTGGAAGAGGCCGGAAAGTTCCACGCCATTGTCACCGTTGAGGACGGCAGCCTGAAGGGAGGCCTGTTCGGCGCCGTCTGCGAGTACTTTGCCGGAAGGCCCGAAGCCCCCATCATCAAGGGGGTGGGCATCCCGGACCGTTTCATCCCCCAGGACAGCCAGAAAGCCCAATGGGCAGACTGCGGCCTGGACGAAGAATCCCTCTATGAGCTTTTCGTGGGGATGATGAAAAATCTGTAAAAAAGTTTGGGAAATTCAAAAAAAGTATCTACCTTTGCAGTCCTTTCCGCCAGGAAGGATTCGAAAGCGCCGATATAGCTCAGTTGGCCAGAGCACGTGATTTGTAATCTCGGGGTCGTGGGTTCGAATCCCTCTATCGGCTCAAAAAGGAGCTTTGAAATACTGGAAAGCTTATTCTGGGAGGTTCGCATAGTGGCAATTGCGGCGGACTGTAAATCCGCTCCCTCAGGGTTCGGTGGTTCGAGTCCACCACCTCCCACAACTTTTCTTGAAAGATTGCGGCGGCGCTACTTCCGCAGTTTTTTAGGAAAAACTGCGGAAGTAGCTCAGTTGGTAGAGCATCAGCCTTCCAAGCTGAGGGTCGCGAGTTCGAACCTCGTTTTCCGCTCAAAACGTAAAAAGCCGGTGTAGCT
>CADAJF010000036.1 GCA_902788175.1 uncultured Bacteroidia bacterium | reverse complement strand
GCTACTATCGGCGAAAAAGTGTACGGCAGGCTGAACCCCTCCGACATCAAGAAGATTGTAGCGGAATTCGGGGACTAAGGAAGCGAAATCCTATCCAGGATGCCTTGCAAATGGGCTAGCGCCATCCCGTAGTTAGTAATGGGCACTCCCGCGCGGAGTGCCTTTTTGATGCGTGCGCGCACCAGGCGGGCCGATGCCACACAAGCCCCGCAGTGGATGATGAGGCTGTAGGGGGAGAGGTCCTCCGGGAAGTCATTGCCGGCGGCGATGTCCACTTCCAGGGGCTGGATTCTTTTCCGGAGCAGGGCGGGAATCTTTACCCGGCCGATGTCTTCCGTATTGGGTACGTGGGTGCAGGCTTCGGCGATGAGGATCCTGGCCCCCGGCTGAAGCTGTTCGATGGCCCCGGCGCCCTGTGCGAAGCTGTGGATATCTCCTTTGGCGGCGGCAAGAAGGATGGAGAAGGAGGTGAGGGGAGTGCTTACCGGGATACTTGCGTTAACCTTTGCAAATGCTTGGGAATCAGTGATGACAAGGTCCGGCTGCGCTGCCAGGGAGGCAAGCGCGGTGGGGAGTTTTTCCGGTGTGCAGCAGACAGGGATGCAGCCGCGGTCCAGCAGTTCGCGCAGCACCTGGACCTGCGGCAGGATAAGCCGCCCTTTGGGGGCTTCGCTGTCCTGCGGCATCACCAGCACAACTGTTGAGCCTTCCCGGACCAGGCGGCCTGTGAGGAAGGACTCCTTCTGCGCGGGAAGCGCGGCGGCAATCTTCTGCAGCAGCCCGTCCACGCTTTCGCCCTGCCTGTAATGGACCAGGGGAATGTCTTCCAGTTGCTTGAGGAGGGCTTGGGTGGAGGCTTCATCGGCTCCCAGGACAATGGCTATGTCCGTTGTGTCGATGACCTGCTCCGTGCGGCGTTTGCGCTCTGCTCCCAGGAGGGAGGCGTCGTCCAGGCCCGCCGTATCCACAATGACTGCCGGGCCGATTCCGTAGGGCAGTTCGATGGCTTTTCGCACGGGGTCGGTGGTAGTGCCGGGGATGGGGCTCACCAGTGATACTTCCTGCCCGCAGAGGGCATTCACCAGGGTGGACTTCCCGCTGTTGGCGGGTCCGAATACCGTTATCTGAATTCTTTCCATAGGGACTTGTTAAAGTATTTCCAGGGCGATGGCTGCGCAGGCTTCTGCATCGGCCAGGGCATGGTGGTGGCGGGTAAGATCATAGCCGCAGGCGGCTGCAACGGTTTGCAGCTGGTGGTTGGGGAGCCGGCCTGCGTAGTGCTTCCTTGCTGCGGAAAGGGTGTCGTGGAAGACATAATCCGGATAATCCATCCGGTACACTTTGAATACCTCTTTGAGGCAGCTTTCGTCGAAAGAGGCATTGTGCGCTACCAGCGGAAGCCCCTCGATCAGGGGCTCAATCTGTTCCCAAACCCTGGGGAAAACGGGCGCATCTTCGGTGTCCTTTGCACACAGTCCGTGGACCTGCTGGCAAAACCAGCGGTAATACTCAGGTTCGGGATGAATCAGGCTGTAGAAAGAGTCCACAATCTGGCCGTCCCGGACTATTACAACACCTACGCTGCAAACACTGCAGCGCTGCTCGTTGGCAGTTTCGAAATCTATGGCAGCAAAGTCTCTCATAATCAGTAGTTTGCAATCATATTCCGGATGTCCTTCATAACTTGCTGTCGGAAGTATTCCGGAGAGAGAACCGTTATAGCAGGTCCGTGGCTGAGGATTTGGAAGTTTCAATTTCGCCAGCCGATGGCTGACGATTCAGCAAAACTGCCCACGATTCATAGAATTGCCGCATCAGCTTGATGCTCGTCTCTGAAAAGCCACGAAGTCCCGGAAGCTCCTTCTTCAACTGCCCGCTGATGTGGGCAATGGCACTTGTTCCCCACGTCCCCTTGCGAGAATTGACAGACACATACCGCCCAATGCCGAAATACAGGGACAATTGCTCGCCATTCGCCATCCTGGCCGTCTTATACTGACTGTCAAGAATGGCTTTCTTGATAACTTGCACCGCATCGGTATACACCTGCGGAAGACTTTGGACCTTGTCTGCCATACAAATAATCTTTAGCAGACTAAGTTACAAATAATTCCCCACACCACGAAATCGAATCGCCACTCTCTTGCTTTTCTCGCTGATTTTTCGTAACTTACATTCAGAAACCTAAACACGAAACCAGTCTATGAAACCGAACAATTGGAACAATTGTGAGAGCGCAGCGGCTATCGGACGCAGTCCGAAAATCCTTATCGACAACGAACTCTGCCGGCTCCTCGGCCGGGACAACGTCATCCTCATCTCCATCCACGCCAAAGCCGCCGGCCGGGGCGACCGCTGGTACGATGCCACCGGCTGGTGCGCCTACACCACCCGGGGAGACACCCGGGCAGATGCCCTAGCCACCAGCTTCCACCTTCCCGGCCAACGACTCCGTACCGACTACACCGACGGTGACCCGGATCTGGAGGCGAATTTCTACATCATCCGGCGAACCCTTTGTCCAAGCGTACTTGTAGAGACATAATTCTTTTAGCTTGGCAGAGTGCATCGTTGGTTTTTCGTTTGGGCCTCCGCGCTGTTTCAGAGTGGTTACAACGCGGCTCCGGGACGTTAAAATAATGTTACAATTGATTTAGCGCCTTGAGAGATTCATTATGCGTGCGTATCTTTGCACTGTAATTGTCTGGATATGCTGATTGTACTGAAACTCCTTGGCGCCATCGCCATTTTGATATTTGGTATGAAAATGACAAGCGAGGCCCTGCAGAAAATGGCAGGCCCCCAGCTTCGTCATCTGTTCGGGGCAATGACGGGGAACCGTCTGTCAGGCGTGGCCACCGGCGCTTTGATAACCGTAGCCGTGCAATCATCATCGGCCACTACCGTGATGACGGTGTCTTTCGTGAATGCAGCGCTTTTGTCGTTGACGCAGGCTATTTCGGTGATCATGGGTGCCAATATCGGTACCACCTTGACGGCTTGGATTCTGTCGGCCGGCCTTTCCTTCAATATCGTCAATATAGTCTGGGCGCTCTTATGCGTCGGTATCATTCTTATTCAACTTGGGAGGCACCGGTATTTCGGTGACTTCCTGATTGGTCTGGGATTACTCCTCTATGCAATGATCCTGTTAAAGACGACGGGAGTAGAGATGGATCTGGCCAGCAAGCCGGCCGTGGTGGAGTTCTTCTCCAGCTTCAAGACCAACTATGCCACTATTCTGCTGTTCCTGCTAATCGGCACCATCCTGACGGCGGTCCTTCAGAGTTCTGCCGCGCTGATGGCCATCACGATGGTCCTCTGCGCAACGGGGGCCATTTCCATCTATCAGGGCATCGCGCTGGTCATGGGCGAGAATATCGGCACTACGTCCACGGCCAATCTGGCTGCGCTGAATGCGAACACGCAGGCCCGGCGGACGGCTATGGCCCACTTGGTGTTCAACGTTTTCGGCGTTATCTGGATGCTCATCGTTTTCTTCCCGTTTGTCAGAGGGGTCTGCGGTATCGTCGGGCTTGACCCGGATGCGCCTCAGCAGGACAGCACTTTGCTTTCCTTTACGTTGGCAGCTTTTCATACGGGATTCAATATCATCAATACGGCCATCCTGATTTGGTTTATCCCGCAGATTGAAAAACTGGTTTGCAGGATTGTCCGGCCCGGGAAGTCTGACGAGGAGGATGAGTTCCGTCTTCAATTTATCCGTGGCGGTATCATGAAAACGCCGGAAATCTCCGTGCTTCAGGCGCAAAAAGAGATTGTCGTTTACGGGGAAAAGACTGAGCATATGTTTGCTCTTGTCCGGGAACTATATGCAGCGAAAGACGAGCAGGCTTTCTCCAAACTCTATGACCGCATCGAGAAAGGAGAGGAAGGCAGCGACCGGATGGAAAACGAGATTGGCCGATACCTGGGTGATCTGGGGTCGGCTCACCTCTCTGACGATACGAAGGAGATGGTCCGTTCCATGCTCCGGCAGATAGGGGAATTGGAGTCCGTGGGTGACAGTTGCTTTAACCTGGCCCGTATCCTTAGACGGAAAAGGAGCAACAAAATCGAGTTTACCCAGCTGCAGGAAGAAGGTATCCGGGAGATGTTCTCGCTGGTCGGGGACGCCCTTTCCCGGATGAACGAACTTCTATCAGGGCGCAAGGAAGACCTGGACCTGGCACTCTCTGAAGACATAGAGCGCAGGATCAATGCCTGCCGCAATGCACTCAAACAGCAGAATATCGAAAGCCTGGACGCCCAGTTGTACGGGTACGACAAGGGTACCGTATATGCCGACCTTGTGGGCGAATGCGAAAAGACGGGAGATTACATCATCAATGTAGTGGAAGCGCGGCTTGGTGCTGTCCGCAACGGCATCCGCTATCTGGGCATACAGATGGATACCGATGCCAAGAAGGTGACCGTGGACGGAGTGGAGGTCTCCTTCACAAAAACCGAGTATGAGCTTCTGAAACTCCTGCTGGAGAACCGCGGAAAGGTGTTCTCACGGGAGCAGTTGCTGTCGGCCGTGTGGCCCGATGATGTCATTGTCACGCCCCGGACGGTAGATGTAAACATCACGCGCATCAGGAAGAAAATTGGCACTTATGCCGATGCCCTGGTGGCGAGGCCGGGATTTGGCTATTCTTTCCGGGAATAGGACAGATTGTGTTACAATCGATTTTTTTAGCTATCTTTGTTCACAGAAATTTTGATAGCGCATGAAGCAGTACATCACCGGATACGCCATCCTGAGTAGGCAGGGAGGGAGAAATACATTGTTTGATTTATGAGGAAGGCACTTTTGATTATCTCCTTGGCCTTTGCAGTAGTTGTACAAGGATATGCGCAGAACCAGGAGGAAATGCGGCAGGTGGTGGAATATCTGGCTTCTCAGGAACTGGGAGGCAGATACCCGGCCACGGCGGGTGATACCCTCGCCTCTAAGTATCTTGTCGGAAAGCTCCGCGGCCTGAGGCTTAAACCCATTGTCAAAGGAAAAAAGAAAATTGGGTATTACCAGGACTTCACGTACGGAAAGGACGTTCCAAGGACAACCCATAACATCATCGCCGTGCTTCCGGGCAAAGACCGGCACCTCAGGAACGAATACATCGTCATCGGCTCTCATTATGACCATCTGGGAATGGGCGGCCAGGGGTCCGGTTCCCGTCGTCCGGATACCCTGGGTGTACATCCAGGCGCCGATGACAACGCCAGCGGCGATGCGGTGGTCCTTCAACTGGCCAGGTATTTCAAAAAGGCCCGTCCGGCGCGGAGCATCATCTTTGCTTTCTTCGGCGCGGAAGAGCAGGGAGTCGTCGGCTCCAAGCAATTCGTGGAATGGATGAAGCAGGAGGACAGCCGGCGCATCAACCTTCCCGATAACTTGAACGGGATTGTCGCCATGGTCAATCTGGATATGGTGGGACGCATGCGTAACAATTCCCTGAGCATATCAGGAACGGGAACCAGCTCTGGTTTCCAGGCCCTGGCAGAGAAGGCGGCTGCATCGGCAAACTTAACAATTAGCTGTACGCCAGATGGTTACGGCCCCAGCGACCATGTCTCCTTTGTTGCAGCAAACATCCCCGTCCTCTATCTAACCACGGGCGGTCACCTGGAATATCATACCCCGGACGATGCCCCTTCCACCATCGATTATGACGGCATGCAGCGGACGCTGGCGTTCACCCGGGAGTTAGTCACCGAACTGGCAACCATGCCCGGAAAACCGGATTTCATCAACGTGCCCGGCCGCAACACGATGACCCATGGCAATTTCAAGGTGACACTGGGCCTCATGCCCGATTTCACCGGAAGCAGCACGGTCCCTGGTCTTCGCGCCGACATAGTAGTGAATGGCAAGCCTGCCCATAACGCGGGTATCCGGAGCGGAGACGTCATCCAGGAAATTGACGGGAAGCCTGTCAAAGACATCAATGAATACATGGTGTGCCTGTCAGAGCTTGTGGCAGGGACCACCATCCCGGTAAAAGTGCTCCGGGACGGGGAAACCATAGTGTTCCAAGTTCACCTGAATTCTGCCCAGAAATGAAAAAATGGATATGTTGGCTTCTGGCCGTTATCATTACATTGGCGTTGAGTGTTTACCAGCGCAGGACCGGTCCTACCAATCCTAAGAGAGTGACCTTTGAACTGAACGGGGAAAGCTATCCTGTCAAACTGCCCCGAAGCGGGGTTCGGCACGATGCCATCGTTTCGCTGAAGGGCCTTCCGGCCGATACTGAAGCCCAGATCCATTACCGCCGGTATCCGACTTCAGACGAATACACCACGGTGGATTTCACGTGGAAAGACGGCGTGTGGCAGGCCGCTCTGCCGGTGCAGCCCGTCGCGGGCAAACTGCAGTATTATCTGACAGTGGGCGGAAAGGATTATCCCGCTGATGCGCCAGTCCTGATCCGCTTCCGCAACGATGTTCCTGCCGGGATTCTGATCCCGCACATCTTGTTTATGTTTGCGGCCATGTTGTTTGCCGTTTATACCCTGCTTCTGCTTATCACGCGAAAGGAATACAGCCGCTGGCTGAAGATTACCGCAGGCACGCTGTTTATCGGAGGGTTTATCCTGGGCCCCCTTGTCCAGCATGTCGCATTCGGCCCCTGGTGGACGGGATTCCCCATCGGGACAGACTTGACCGACAACAAGACGCTCATCTCCTTCCTGTTTTTCGTGGCGGCTTTGGCTACTTTGAAGTGGAAACACAACAAATGGATGGTCGCTCTGGCCGTCATTGTCATGATTGCTGTCTTTACCATCCCGCACAGCATGAACGGATCCGAGTATAACTATACAACCCAGCAATTGGGCACTTAACTATGCGTGCAGTCATTCAAAGGGTTTGCTCTGCTTCCGTCACCGTTGACGGGGCTGTGAAAGGGGCAATCGGCCCCGGCATGCTGGTGCTCCTTGGCGTTGGCCACGAGGATACGCAGGAGGATATGGACTGGCTGGTAAAAAAGATTGCCGGCCTTCGCATCTTTGCCGACGATACCGGCGTCATGAACCGCAGTGTAGTGGAGGTGGGGGGAGAGGCCCTGGTAGTGAGCCAGTTCACGCTGATGGCCTCCTGCAAGAAGGGGAATCGGCCCTCTTATATTGGCGCTGCCCCTCACCAGATAGCCATCCCTATGTATGAGGCGTTTTGCACTAGGCTGTCTCTTGCCCTCGGCCGGCCTGTCAGGACAGGGGAGTTTGGAGCCGATATGAAGGTGGCCCTTGTCAACGACGGCCCCGTAACCATCTGTATCGATACCAAAAACAGGTGATAGGGCCTCAATCGACGCGTCAGGGTATTGGTATATCCGGAAAAAAAGCGTAGATTTGCATCCCGTATTTAACAAACAGATCTACAGGGCATGAAATACGGGTTCGACAACGAGAAATACCTGAAAATCCAGTCGGAGCGCATCAAGGAACGCATCGCCGAATTCGGCGACAAGTTGTACATGGAGTTTGGCGGCAAACTCTTCGACGACTACCACGCAAGCCGCGTTCTTCCCGGCTTCGAGCCGGATAGTAAGCTCCAGATGCTCATGCAGCTGAAGGACGAGGCAGAGATTATCATCGTCATCAGTGCCCTGGATATCGAGAAGAATAAAATCAGGGCAGACCTTGGCATTACCTATGACATGGACGTCCTGCGCCTGCGGGACGAGTTTCTCTCGCGCGACTTGAGCGTGAACAGTGTGGTAATCACGCACTTCAACGGCCAGGCCAGCGCAGAGGCCTATCGCAAGCGCCTGGAAAACATGGGAATCAGCGTCTATTACCATTATACCATCGAGGGCTATCCCCACAACGTGGCGCTGATTGACTCAGAGGACGGGTTCGGCCGAAACGACTATGTCCGCACTGCCAAGCCCCTGGTGGTGGTGACAGCCCCCGGCCCCGGCAGCGGAAAAATGGCCGTTTGCCTGAGCCAGCTTTACCAGGAAAACCGCCGGGGCATCAAGGCCGGCTATGCTAAGTTCGAGACCTTCCCTGTATGGAATCTCCCCCTTACGCATCCTGTGAACATGGCCTACGAAGCCGCTACGGCAGACCTAGAGGACGTGAACATGATAGACCCTTTCCACCTGGACGCCTACGGGGAGACGGCCGTCAATTACAACCGGGACATTGAGATTTTCCCGGTGATGAATGCCCTTTTCGAGGACATCTACGGCGTAGCCCCTTACAAGTCGCCCACGGATATGGGCGTGAACATGATAGGCTCCTGTATCAGCGATGAGTCAGTGTGCGAGCAGGCTTCCCTGCAGGAGATTATCCGCCGCTATTTCACCTCCCTCTGCAATTTTGCCGACGGTAAGGCTACAGAAGGCGAGGTGAACAAGATTTCCCTCCTGATGAAGCG
Organism: uncultured Bacteroidia bacterium; assembly: GCA_902788175.1. GTDB lineage: Bacteria > Bacteroidota > Bacteroidia > Bacteroidales > UBA932 > Cryptobacteroides. The sequence continues at coordinate 6,157 of CADAJF010000036.1, read as the reverse complement.
GGCCAAGATATCCGTTGCGGACCGCAAAAGCACCGTGGCCGCACGTGAACGCCTGGAAAAGGCGCAGAGGGCTACGGCAGCCATCGAACTCGCGGACGGCACCATCATCACAGGTGAAACCAGCTCGCTGCTGGGTCCCAGCGCCGCCATGCTGCTGAATGCCATCAAGCACATGGCCGGCATTGCCCACAATGTCAAGCTTATTCCGCAGACCATGATAGAGCCCATCCAGAAGCTGAAGGTGGAGTACCTGCACGGTGGGAACCCGCGCCTGCACACCGACGAGGTCCTGGTAGCCATCTCCATGATGGGCCGCCTGGACGAGAACTGCCGTCTGGCTCTGGAGCAGCTCCCTAACCTGGAGGGCGCCCAGATGCACTCGACGGTGATGCTCAGCGAAGTGGACCGGAAAACCTTCAACAAGCTGGGAATCGGCCTCACCTGTGACCCTGTGCGTAAAATCAAGAAGCCCATCCTATGACAAGAAGGTTGTATCTGCTGCTGACCGGACTGCTCCTTTGCGCCTGTTCCGAGGGACAGGTGAAGGAGTATCGGCTGAAGGTGGTAAAGGAGTACCCTCACCGTACGGATGCCTATACCCAGGGGCTTTTCTTCCATGGCGGGGTACTTTATGAGACCACTGGCCAGTACGGGGAAAGCAGTATCCGTACCGTGGACTTGCAGACAGGGGAGCCTGTAGCCATTAAACGTCTCAGCAACAAATACTTCGGCGAAGGCTCTGCCATCTTGGACGGAAACCTTTACATCCTTACCTGGACCAATAAGGTGGCTTTCCGTTACGATGCAGCAACCCTTAACTACAAGTCCACGATAGCTTATCCGCGCGAAGGATGGGGCCTTACCACGGACGGGAAGCAGCTGATTGCCAGCGACGGCAGTGCTACGCTCTATTTCCTGGACAAGGACTTGAAACTGCTTCGCAAGCAGTCCGTTACGCTTAACGGCCGCCCGCTCCGTTACCTGAACGAGCTGGAGTGGATAGACGGAAAGGTCTGGGCCAATGTCTATACTACGGAAAGTATAGCCATCATCAATCCGCAAAGCGGAAAGGTGGAGGGCCTGATAGATTGCAGCGGCTTGCTGCCGCAGCGGCTGCGCACCCGGGAAACGGATGTGTTGAACGGCATAGCCGTGGACGACTCCGGAAACATTTTCCTGACCGGCAAGAACTGGCCCAGGATGTATCAGATTGAAGTGATTAAAAAATAAATATTTGGGGGTGAGAGCCCGGGTGGGCTCTCTGAGATTACACCCTTTGAACTTGATACGGTTGATACCGTCGTAAGGAAATGAAAAAAACAATGATTATCGCGGCACTGTGCGTGCTGCCCGTATGCGCTGCGGCGCAGGAAAAGACGGAGCGTCTGGACTCCGTAGTGGTATCGGCCTCCCGGGCCGGCAAACAAACTCCCGTTACTTTCACCAGCGTAGGGAAAGCGGAGCTGGAAGCCTCCAATCCCATGAACTCCCTACCCATGACCTTGAACCTGCTCCCCTCGGTGGTTACGTACAACGAGGGCGGAACGGGGCTGGGGAACTCGGCCATGACCATACGCGGAAGCAAGGGAAGTCAGATTAACGTGACGCTGAACGGCATCACGCTCAACGACAGCGAGTCGCAGGAGGTCTTCTGGGTGAATATCCCTGCCCTGACCAGCCTGATTTCCAGCGTGCAGGTACAGCGGGGACTGGGGACCAGCGCCAACGGGGCGGGGGCTTTCGGCGCCAGCATCAACATGAATACGGCTTTTGTCCAGGCGCAGCCCAGTGCCTCCCTGGCCCTGAGCGCCGGCTCTTACGGGACGGGAGTCATGAACGCAGCCATCTCCAGCGGCCTGCGGCCCGGCGGGTTTTATTTCCAGCTGGCCTGGAACCTGGGTACTACGCAGGGGTATATCCGCAATGCCCAAGTGGGCTCCACTTCGCTCCTTGCCGTGCTGGGTTATCTGAAAGGAGCCAACTCTTTCAGGATGACGTATTTACTGGGGGCCCAGCAAAGCGGTATCACCTGGGATGGCATTGACTTGGAGCAGTATGCCAAGGACCGCCGATACAATGGAGCAGGGGAGTATGTGGACGACAACGGCCAGATTCGCTATTATCCTAACCAAACAGACAATTACGCCCAGCACCACTTGCAGCTAAGCTATACCCGTTCCCTGGGAGAAGGCTTCTCCTGGGCAAATATCCTCAATTATACCCGGGGAGACGGTTACGACGAGTACTACAAGAAAAACCGTAAGCTGCGAAACTATGGTTTCCCCTCCGACATTTCTCCTGCCCGCTCGGACATGACCTACCGCAAGAAGATGGACAATGACTACTGGGTGCTCAATTCCAGCCTCCGCTACCGCTCCCGGCAGCTGGACGTGACGCTGGGGCTCAGCGGGAGCCATTATAACGGGGGCCATTGGGGCGAAGTACTCTGGGCAAGGGCCCTGGGCGCTTCCTGGGCCAACTATTCCGCCCTGGAGTGGTACAGGAACAAAGGCCTGAAAAGGGAAGCCACCGCGTTCCTTCGGGCCGAGTACCATCCTTTGCAATGGCTGACCGCCTATGCCGACCTTCAGTACCGCAGCATCGGCTACACCTTGACCGGCGAGGACGATGACTGGATAGAGTACGGATCGCAGGAGGCCGACCGCTTCAATTACCGGACAACCTGGCGCTTTTTCAATCCCCGGGCGGGCGTTACAGGCTCCTGGGGAGCGCATAAGTTGTATGCCTCCGCTGCCATCGGCCATCGGGAACCGGGCAGGGGAGACATCAAGGAAAACGTCAAGGGCACGGGCCTTCCCATCCGGCCGGAGAAGATGCTGGATGTAGAGGCGGGTTACCAGTATGCCGATACCAGGTGGGAACTTTCTGCCAATCTCTACATGATGGAATACCGGGATATGCTGCTGGAGACGGGCAGGCTCTCGAGCTCGGGCTATGCCATCAAGGAAAATGTGCCGCGCGCCTGGAGGCGGGGCGTTGAGCTGCTTGCTGCCTGGGATGCGCTTCCCTGGTTGCGCCTGGAGGGAAACACAACTCTTTCCCTGAATCAGATTGCCGACTATACCTCCTACGTTCCCTATGAGGACTACTCGGCCACGCATGAGGTCCATTACGGGAAAACCACTATGCTGCTCTCGCCTTCGCTGATCGGGATGGGCAGGGTCACCCTCCGTCCGTGGAAGGGGAGTACCCTGGCGATGGATGCCAAATACGTGGGGCGGCAGTTCCTGGACAACTCCATGCGGGAGGAGCTGGCAGTGCCCGCTTACTGGGTAGCCAACTTGAGCCTGGGACAGGTATTCCATCTGGGCGGGAAGCAGCTGGAGGTAAGCGCCTATGTGAACAATTTGCTTGACCGGCTGTATTATGCTTCTGGTTGGCGCTGGGAGAGCTATGACCCTTCTACAGGGCAAGTTTATACGGGGGTGGGAGTTTATCCCCAGGCTCCACGTAATTTTATGATAAAACTGGCCCTAAGTTTTTAAAAATATTTATTTACAAAGGATTGGTTAGAAAATTTTGTTTATCTAAAATCTTTCTTTATCTTTGCATTCAGAGAAACGTATCTTCTAACCAACTAATTAACCTTCTTCTTTTTTGAGGTAAGAATACACTACTAACTAACCAAGTAAAAGGCTCGCAGGGATGCGAGCCTTTTATTACCATTTTTCGTAGTGGATATTCTCCGGTTTCCACTTGTCTTTGGGTTTGTCGTTGCCGGATGGATGGCCGACGGGGACTATACAATAGGGGCTCACGTCATCCGGAAGACCCAGCGCTTCGATCGCCGGATTCATCCGGTCTTCGTAGGGATAGCAGGCGGTCCATACTGCGCCCAGGCCAAGGGCCTCGGCTGCAAGCAGGAGGTTCTCTGTGGCGGCGGCGCAATCGGCCGTCCAGTTCCTGTTGGTGCCGCCGATCTTGCCTGTAGTCTTTCCGCAGACGACAATCACAACCGGCGCTTTGGCAATCATTTTGTTGAATCCGGAAGCCAGCTTGTCTTTGGTGGCCTGTTCTCTCACTACAACAAAGCGCCAGGGCTGCTGGTTCATGCCGGAAGGAGCGGCCATAGCTGCTTTAAGGAGGGTTTCCACTTGTTCCGGGCTCACCGGATCTTCCGTGTAGGAACGGACACTTTTACGGGCATGGATGTTGTCCAGGACAGCCTGGCTGCCGTCCGTGGATGCTTGTGCAAATCCAGTCATAGATACCATGGCAAAAAAGGCACTGAGAATAATCTTTAAGTATTTCATGTCTTTCAAATGTGTTAGAAAGAATTACAGGCCCTAATATACATATTTTCAAGCAAATGGCAAAACTGGCAAGTCTGTCGCTTTCTCGTTAAAAATGCGTATATTCGCCACGACAAACAGTAGGAATGAACAGCGAGACACGCCCTATGCTTCTTCTCCATTCGGCCGTATTCCTGGCTGGATGGACGGGCATTTTCGGGCGCCTGATTACGCTGAGTGGCCTTCCGCTGGTGTGGTATCGCGTCATGGTGAGCGTGGTGGTGCTGGCGCTGGTACTGGCCCTGACAAAGCGCCTTCACCGGACGGGCTGGAAGGCTGTTGTCATGATTGCCGGATGCGGTGCTATCCTTGCCGTTCACTGGGTGGCCTTTTACGCCAGTATCCAGGCTTCCAATGTCTCTATCGGCGTGGCCTGCATCGCCACTTCGTGCTTTTTTACCACCATCCTGGATCCGCTCATCAACCGGAAAAGACTCTCCTGGATTGAGGTGCTTATCAGTTTTATCGCTATCACCGGCGTTTTGCTCATCTTCAGCCTGGATGTGCGTTATCGGCTGGGTATAGTCCTGGGGCTTTTGTCGGCGGGGCTTTATTCCCTTTTTGCGCTACTGAACATCAATGTGGCGCGAAAGACGGGGGAGGACAGTGCCACCATGCTGCTGTACGAACTGCTTGGCGGCGTCCTTTTCCTTTCGCTCCTGATGCCGCTTTATGTCAGATGGGTTCCGGCCGATAGCATTGCCCTGAGCATGCAGGACGGCCTCTGGCTCCTGCTTCTGGGCTCTGTATTTACCATCCTTCCGTTTCTTTTCCAGCTGCAGGCGCTGCGTACCCTTTCTGCTTTTACGGTAAACCTTGCCTACAACCTGGAACCCGTTTACAGCATTGCCATTGCGGCTGTCCTCTTTGGAGAACTCCGGGAAGTGAATTTCTCTTTCTGGCTGGGCATAGCCCTCATCGTCGCTTCCGTCCTTATCCAAACACGACGGCAGCTGAGAACCCGCTTATAGTTCTTTCTCGATGAAGCTTGCTATTTCTTCCGGCGCCACCACGGGCTCGAAGCGAGCGACAACGCGGCCCTTGCGGCTAATCAGGAACTTGGTAAAGTTCCATTTGATGTCCGGGTTGGAGGCATAGTCTGCATCCCTTTTCGAGAGCATCTGATCCATGAATGCAGCCGTTTCTCCCTCTCCGAAACCAGCGAAAGGTTTTTCGCTGTACAGCCACTTGAAGATGGCGTTGGCGTTTTCTCCATTGACGTCGGACTTGGCCATCAGCGGGAAGGTGACGCCATAGTTCAGCTGGCAGAACTGAGCAATCTCCTCATTGGAGCCGGGCTCCTGGTGGCCGAACTGGTCGCAGGGGAAGCCAATTACAACCAGTCCCTTGTCCTGGTACTGCTGGTAGAGTGCCTCTAGTCCTTCGTACTGGGGGGTAAAACCGCACTTGGAGGCGGTATTGACAACTAGCAGCACCTTGCCTTTGAAGTCTGCAAAGTTCACTTGCTGGCCCGTGTTGGATTCGGCCGTGAAATCATAAATTCTGGTTTTGCTGCCGGAGCAGGCCATGGCGCAAAGGGCCATGATAGCTATAAGTATCTTCTTCATGGTGACAAAGTTACAAAAATGTTTATTTCAAACAGGCCATCACACCCCGTGTGTCTTCCAGGGGAATCCTTTTCATCTAACAAAAGTGCGTTATTGTCCATACAATTCTGCGAAAACTTTGTACCTTTGAGACATTATGCAGTACCTAGGAGAAATCATAGCCCTCGTTGTGTCCCTGTCCTGGACCGTTACGGCTTTGTTCGCGGACAAGGCAAGCCACAGACTGGGCTCCATGTCGGCCAATGTGATCCGTCTGGTGCTGGCTACCTTTTTCCT
>CADAJF010000035.1 GCA_902788175.1 uncultured Bacteroidia bacterium | reverse complement strand
CTCATCGTAATCCTTGTCTATAACGTATGGCTCGGAAGCCCACTTCATCTCGCAGATGTTGATGGTGTCGTCCCTGCGGTCGATGAGGAGGTCAATTTGTGCTCCCCTCTCTCCCGGTCCCAGGTTCTTCTGATCGGAACGCCAGGCGCATTGTTTAGTCATCACGCCAGCAATGCCCAATGCCGCTTTGATCTGTCCCACGTGCTGCAGGCATACCCGCTCGAAGGCCAGGCCGGACCAGGCGCGATGAACACCCGAATTGAGAGAATGGCTCCAAAAAGCCGGATCACCGCCGGACTCCTTGATGAACTTGTTGATGATCCAGGACGTTGCGGAAGCACAGATAATCAACAGAACGTCCTTGCGGGCGCTGCACCAGCTGTTCCAGAAATGCTCCAGGGCGGAAACGAAGTTGGACTTGGGCGTATCGTTTTGATGTTGCAAGTTAAACATTTTCTGCTAAATCCCGAATTTTTTCGACGATTTAGCAGAAAATGATACAAGAGCCAGAGTATCCCGGTGTAGCCTTCCCGTTTGCGCCCCAAAGCGAGGACGCACCTTTTATTTTTTGTCCCCCGAGTCCTTTTGGCGACAGATTAAGCCACGCCAAAAATTTCGGCGACGGCGGGAAGGGAATACGGGCTACGGCTGCTCCACCATGGGGCGGACGCGGTTGCCGTGGGTGCGCTGCCACTTTGGCTGACTATTATACTCCGGTACACCCGCCACGGGCCAAACGCTCCATGCATTTGTAATATAACGAGCGTTCTTAGTATCGTAATAACTGGCGGCATCGACCGTAAATGACCTGCCGTGGAAAGAGCCCGTCCCAAATAGTGCAGGCTCCGATGTCCAATAATAGGCTCCATTCTCGTTATGGAGACCTCCGGTAGCGCTCTCAGTACCATTGATTCGTCCCTGTAAACGGAATAGTATCGTTCTGTCAGGATCCTTTTTCCGCAAGTACGTTTTGGACGCATCATAATCAGTGTAGAATTCTACATAACGTGATGGGTATGTTACCAAGGGCTCCTTGGCTATCTCCTCGCAATGTGCCCGGGGGAACTTAACCTGAGAAATAGGGCCGTAAGGATTAAGCCCGGAGAAGGCTAGCATATTGGGCATCACGAAACCAACCGGGGAAGGATCATAGATGGTTTTCACCACCTCACGGTCCTTGCTGCCACCATCGCGCCCATCGGTGTAAGAATTCTCTATTTTCTCCTTAATGCCAGCATTCCAAAGATTGTCGTAACGCTTGCCGGTAGGGACAACTTTATTGTCGCTATAGTAATACGTTTCAGGCTCCATTATGGTCACATGAGTATTCTCTACGCCTAGCGACGGAGTAGGGACAAGATTAACAAGGCCCGGACGCATAGGATCCTTGCGGCCCCACTGGTACCCGGGGGACTCAGAAGAATGATCCTCGACTCCACTTTGGAAAAAGCGCCTCACCACTTTCGTTACCACTTTACCCTTGAAATACTGGCTGAACTCCACGTCACAATAGCGGGGAGCTACGGGGACGCTTTCATCCCCGTGTTGCCCCAAGTCTGACGTTTTCCAGAATCTCTGGTCCCGATAGCTACTTAAGGCTACACCATTCAGCTTGGGGTCATTCTCTTTTATCATATCGCTAGTGACTGTAGCAGTTGTTGACAGGAGGTTGGGACTAGTGACATCAAATGGATTAAGCGTCGTCTTATTAGCTTGAAGAGTAATTGTGTCAAGATACTGCTTGGGGTTGGTTACCGCCCAGATGTGCCAGCTCCACATAATGGTACCAGCATCGTCCTTTGCTGCAATGAGCGCGTTGCCCTGGGCAATGTCGTCTACGTAGAAATAGATGTACTGAATCCCGTCTATTTTCTTGCAGAAGGGTTTTCTGTCCATACGCGTACCGCTATCCATACGCGTACTTACCATACAATTGGCGTCGTCCCAGACAATATCTACAAATTCAATGGTGGGGATCCAGGGGGAGGTGATCTCTTCCGCCTCATGGTTTAAAAATCCGCGCAAAAGACCGTCATCTCCGCTTCCGTCCCCAAAGCCAGTGTAAGCACCGGAGTTAGGGGACCCATTCTTCAAAGCATTACCGTAAACCGCCGGGAAACGGTACCAGCCGGGGGCACTCACCACATAGCAGTTGGCCGTGGTGGCAGTGTTAGGGTCTCCATTGAAGGCAGCGGTGAGCTTGCCGTAAATGTCGTGACTGGAAAGGTCATACGCATAGGCCTCGCCTTTATCTTTCTGGCCCAGCCATGCGGTAGAATCCGGGAATGCAACCCCGTCGTTCTCATGATGCTTGAACTCTCCGTCGGGAGTGCTGTGGATGTAGGAACCGTGGTTCACCCAGCCCCGTCCCGGTCTCCGAGGATCATTGTCCGGCGCACCGGCATCGTAATAGGTATAAGTATAAGAAGGTCGATCGAACAACTTCCGGTAGCCTATCACTATCCCATCTTTTTCAACCGCAGTCGAAATGTCAAACGTTGTTGTTCCTTTGCCCTGCGGAACGTCCCAAGGGTCGAAGTCACTTGAGGTACCGGTGTAAGGATAGCCCGGATGCTTCGGATCATCCACATCAAACGGGACAACTTTTTTCCAGGGACCGTCGCCGCGAAGGTGCAGCCAGGACGGCGGGGTGGAAAAAAAAGAACCTGAAGGACTATTTTCGCGGTATCCCGTCACCTTCCACCGCATCGGCTGCAGCACGCCTGCAGAATCCCGGTAACTGATAACGGAGTAGAAGTCCTTTGCTTCGTAAAAGTCCTTAGTGGCAAACGACTCGCCCGTCTTGGGCTCGGGCTTTGTGCTCCCGGCTTTCCACGTGCGGGGGAAATTACCCTGCACCACCACGTCGAAGAAATACTGAATCTCCGGAACGTTGGATTTCACGTACAGCTTGGTGGCAGGAGGCAGCGGGAACCAGTTGTTATCGGAAAACTCGTTGTGCGTACCGGTGTTGTCCGCCTTGGTGGTCTTCTGCTGAAGGCTCAGGTAGCGGTGCACTTCCACAATTTTGCTGAGATCGGCCCAGTTGGCGTCCACGGCGGGGTCCAGGTACTCCGGGTCGGAAGGGTCCAGCTCCGAGCCCTTCAGGTACTCGAAGGTGTATTCCACCGTCATCACCCGCTGCTCGATGGGAAGCACAAGGAAGGTAAATTTCAGGACATTGTCTCCCAAAACCTTGTAGTGTTCCGGCTTAATTTCGATGAAAAGACGTTTGAGGGTGTCGCTAAGCGACGTGTTCGTGTCGGTCGACGGATCAATCTTGGCAAAGTCGGCGGTGGTGCCGCTGGTGGCATCGGCCTTGAAATAGGTGGAAAAGCTGCCGCCGAGGGCCGTGCCCTGATCAGGGTTGAGGTCTGCGCGGCCGTCCTTGCTTCCGTTGTTATGCAAATCCGTGCGCAAATCCACCCGCTTGAGCCGATATTTCTTCGCCCCTTCATCACCGGCCGACACCATAATCTTGACGGCCGAATACAGAGGCTTGAAACGAAGAGGCACCTTCTTGTAGCCCGCGTCCGCACCAGGCATGGCCGCTGCAGCATACAGGAACGCGTTTTTCATGTCCGGAAGGTACTCGTAGATTGTACCCTCATTCTTGACCTCAAGATACTTCTGCTGGCGGCAGGGCGCATCCGCTTCGTCCGGATCCGTCCCCTCTTTCTTGTTGATGCTGGCCGAAACATGCGCCAGATGCTTGGCCTTGTCCGGATCTGTAGTGTCCAGCGAGAAGGTCACCCTTGTCGTAGGTCTTACCGCGCTTTCGGAGGTAGGATACACAGCATAGAAGTAATGCTTGTCAGTGTTCTTGCTCCCAGCGGGACGTGACCAGTAAAAATTGTCGTCATTGCTGCCGCTGAAAGGCTCTGCATCGGCATAGTCTTCCCGGTTATTGCCGCTGGGGTTGGTCCAGTCAGGTATCGCCACAACCTTGTAGCTCACGGACGGTTTGTCGTTCTTTGGCGTGAAATTGGTCTGGGATATGATTTGAATGACGTCCTGATAGGCAGGCTTATCCGGATTTGTCTCCGCCGTCCCGTTCCAGTTGATGCGCTCGTAGCGGACGTTGTCAAGAACGATGGTTTTGTCGTCCCCAGCGTAGGTGGTTTTGGTAACAGGCTCCCCGGTCCCCATGTAGGTGTCAAGGCCGAAGCGGACCACGGGGTCGAACTCCGCGAAGCGCTCCTGGTCCCCGTCCACAGGCTGGTCCTGCGACTCCTCCTTGACACAGGAAAGAGACGCAAACAGGATGGATAAAAGGAAAAACCAACGGATATTAGAAGTACCAGCCATTACCGGTCCAGACGTTGTCGCCTTCACCATCCTTATTGGGATCTCCTTCGTCTTCCCACATGATTACCCTTTGTCCGTCGGTAACCAGCAGGCCGGAAGGGTCGATGAAGAGGAAGCGGGTTTCGAACTGCATCCAGGGGGATACCCTCACGTAGGCTGTCACACGGTAATCGTCGGTTTTGCGGAAGGGACGAATATCCAAGGTCTTGTCCCAGATACCGGTGCCGATACCCTTGAGGTCCTCGCTGATGGTAATCGTGTATTCATGGTTGCGGACTACACCGTACTTGGCGACGGGATAATGAGTAGCCGTCGAAGAAACAACGTCATCGTTGATGTGCTCGATGGGAATCTTGTAATAGAACTCTCCATCCTTGAAACCGTCGATGCGGATTCTTTCTCCGGTGACAGCATCCTTGATATCCAGGAAAGTGGATCCATTTTTGACTGCCACACGTTCACCCTTGTCATAACCTGCGCAGTAACTCTGGCTCTGGGCCGAATCGAACTTAAGATTGGCGTCCGGAATGGTGGGGGCGATATCTGTATCCCGACGCAGTGCCTTTATGAGCCCTTTCTCGGTAAAGAACATCCCCTTATAGCGGAAAAAGTCCTTTGCGCTGCCAAAATCGTCGTCATCCTTCTTCGCGCCTGCGCCGGCCTTGAAGGACAGCTTGGCGCGGATCAGGATATGGGTGGCGCGGGAATAAAGGGTGGACGAAGGGGAATCTTCCACCGGGAGGGTGCCGGCGTCGGCCGTATTCTCCAGGCAGTAGGTGTAACCTACATAATAACCGCTTTCCTTCTGCAATACACGGGTATCCCCAAAATCCAGCTCACCGGGCTTTCTGTAACGGAACTTGTCGTCGGTGAGCGGAGAAGTTGGCTGCTGCGTCAATTCTATGCCGCTGTTTTCTCCCGACAAATAATTTTTGTCCTTGGCCCAATAGCTGCGGTACCTGGCCGTATTGTTCCAATAAACGCTATTGCTCTGCCACTTGTAGGTCCAGCTGGATTCTACATTCTTGAAATAGTAGCTTCCGCGATTGATGGCGTTCACGTGCCAGCCCAGTATGGTCACCTTGGCGGTGAGAGTGTCCTGGGAGGTAACGATGGGAACCATAAATCCCTCTTCCTTCGCCTTCTCGGGAACTTTCAGCGTAACCTTGGCGGCCAGACGCTCCAGGTAAACCGGAATGGGCGTATTGAGGGCGTCCGCTTCATTATCCTTCACCTGACTGGGATAAATGAGTAAATCGCAGACAACCTTTTGATTCTTGTCCAGATAGGTAGAGGAACTCATATAGAAAGGCTTGACATCCGTCAGAGTCTTATCTGTAGAGCCGTCATTGTATTTCACCGTCACGCCTGTGTCGGTAGCATAGTCTATGGAATTCTGCAATTTTGCGCGAGCGTCTTCCAGAGAAAGGTCCGTAAGGTCTGTATTGGCGGCCACGGAATTCACTGTGACCAACATCCTGTAAGGATGATAATCTAGCTTGATAGCAAATTTACCCACCTCGTTGGAAACATTGCCGCTTGACTGCCAGGTTTGGGTAAAGGTGGTCTGGGTATGCTTCCCCAGGTATTTGCCTGCACCGGTATAGAAATAAAGATCTACCCGGGTTACCAGTTGCTCGGCCACTTTCTGGGTGGTAACGGCATCCTCCGTTGTAGAAGCTTTGGTAACGGGCGCCTTGGTTTCCTCTTCCTGGGACAATGTCTGGCCGGCCCCCCTGAGGACAAAGGCCAGGTAAACCGAATTGTCCGTGCAGAACTCCGGCTTATAGCTGTCCTTTACGCAAGCCGTCAGGGAAAGCGCAGCTATCAGCGATATGAAGATTATCTTTCTCATCATTCATTAACTCCTACTGCCAGCCATTCGTAGGAATAGTGACGCACCAGGCTGAAGCGGGTGCCCATAGACACATCGGCGTTGTCTTTGTCTTTACGTTCCTGATTGGTTTTGAACTTTAACCAGGAAACCCAGCCTTCGTCTCCGTAGTAGGTATATTCCTTTGAATTGGTTCCGTCGTCCACGGTAATCTTGTTTCTGTCGTAGGTGTAGGTAATCCATTTACCATCCTTCCTTTCCCGCGGCTTCACCTTTACTTCCACCACCAGGGAAGGCTCCTTAAAACGATCCGCCTCAGGCAAAGAAGCCGTATTGTTTATCGCATCCACAACGGATTTAATGCTGATTTCCGGAACATACGCCACAAAAGCCTTGGATTTGGCGCTTTTGGAAGGAATTTCCTTGAAGGTAATATCTCCGGTTTCGAAATCCTTTTCATCGCCATTCTTCACGTAATCCGTGGTAATGTCATCATAAGGATTGGGCAACGTTTCACGTGTCCGGGGAAGGGTCAGGGTCAAAAGGTCTGAAGGGAGTCTGTAAAACTTCTCCTTATAAACATTCAACTTGACGCTATTGATGATTACGCTGTCGGCCTGAATAGATTCTTTACTGCTCCTGGCCTTATAGTTATAGCGAAGCTGTAGGCGGGCAAGGGCAAACTCCATAGGAACCAGGTCTGTCTCGCGTACGGTACCGGTACCGGTGTCCTGGCTGGCGTAATGCGCCAATTCAGAAGCAGAGGTAAATCCACATTCTGTCAGGGGAGTAGTCATTCCACTGTAGAATCTGAGCTTGCCGGTACTGCCAAAGTGCTTCCAGCCATACATAGGGACACCTTCTGTGAGATACTTGCCCTGGTCTGACTTAATGGTATGGACAGACCCGGAATCGTCCGTTTTGTCTGACAGGTATTTTACTACATTTTCCAGAGTTGTGCCGGCCGATACGGACACATCTCCAGGCTTAAGCCCATAGTTGGCCAGAATCAATACGGCTATGGACTCGTAAGGTTTATCCAATTTGAACTCTACTCTTCCAACGTTGTTGGGGAGGATGTCCGCGTATTCTAAGTTAACCGCTTTCTCAAATATGGCATCCTTGGGATTAGAAACCCCCTTTGCATCAAAAACAAACACCAGGGCTTCCTTGACCAGCTTTTCATGATCATAGAAAAGACTGTCGTTTACTTCCACAAAATCATTGCCAGGTTCGTAGAAATCTCCCTTGGTGAGGGTGTAGTCTCCCCCGAACCCCTTCACAGAAAGGTCCATCGAGACATTTACGGGACCCTCCGTCACCTGCTGCGCCTCTCCGGAAAAGTCTTCCGGATTGGCCTGCCGGCAAGCGGCCAGGACGGAGAGTCCCAGCAGTGCAAGAAGGGCGATATGCAGGCGTTTGGTCATTATTTTAATAGAGGTCAGGGTTCATGAATACAATCTGCCAGCCGTTGATGTACACGCGGGCGGCCACGTAATAACCCTCGGGGTCGGGACCCGGGCCGGGGCCCTTCTTGTATTCCAGGAAGATGGCTACGGAATAGTCGTCCTGCCGATCCAGGTATTCTTGGTCCGGCATACTTTGCACGTAGTGGGCCTTCACCATCAGGAAGTAGTCGATGAGGGGAATGTCAAAGACAACCTTTCCGTTGGATCGCTGGGTGATTACAAGACGGGGATTGTGCTCCACTCGTTTGACCAGGCGGCCTACGGCAAATTCCGCGACGGCGGCGGTGAGCACCTCGGTGCCGTCGTTGAGGGTGATGCTACCCTGCTTGGTGTTGAAGGGAAGATAGGTGAGCGGATTGTAGTTGGCAAGGTTGTTGTCCCAGCCCAGAACGGCATTGTTCTCGTAGATGACAAAGTCGAACTGTTCGGGGGTGAGGATACCCACGTCGTCCATGCCGTCGGTAATGGCCTGCAGGAGCACAGTGACGCTGTTGGTGTCTTTCACCAGCGGAATCACAATGGTGTTCACAGAGCCCCGGGGAAGGTTTATCAGGTCTGCGTTTTCCACGTAGCCGTAGAAGAGGCCGCCCAGCCACTTGTCGGAAACGGTTTCCTGGGCTTTGGTGCGCACGCTGGTCTTGATCCGGCACATGAGTTCTTCCTTGGTGGTGACATCGGGGACTACGAAGCAGTCGTTGTCTTCCAGGCCGCACCAGGCCACCAAGTCATAGATGCCGGTCTTGAGGCCGGGGATTTCCAGGGTGTAGTCTTCGCGGGTGAGCGGAACGCCTGACTCGCTGGCCTTGGTTACAAGGCGTCCGCTTTTGTCAAAGACGTAAAGGGCCACAGAATGCACCTCGTTCCTAAAGGCGTCGGCGTACTTCAGGTTGAAGTCGAAGCGGAAGCGCACGGCTACGGTGCAGTCTTCGGAAACTTCCTGATCGTAGATGAGTCGGTCGCAGGCGCTGAAACAGAAGGCTCCCAGCAGCAAGGCCGCCATCCAGGCTATGGTGTTGATTCTTTTCATATCATCTTATCGGGGCCGATATGTTCGGCCGCTCTCTTGGCACCCCGGAGGAGGGTCAGCCCCTCCGGGATGAAAAATTACGCGGGATTACTCCGCAAGTTCAACATTGTTCATCGTAACAATCTGCCAACTCAGGATGTTAATCTTGGCAGCGATGTAGTAAGGTTTCTTGCGGTCGCCGGGAACGATGGGCTCATCCGGATCCTCAATACCGTGACCCAGGGTCTTGAAGGTACTGATAGCAACCTGATAGAGGTTATTACGGACAACGCCGTAGTTACCCTCAAGAGGTTCAGGGGTGGTTCCGGTGGTCTTGGCCTTGCCAAAGTGCTCGATAGGAATGGCATAGTACATCATACCGTCACGATACATATTGGCCGGCTCTACAACACCGTTGAGGAAACCCTCTGCTTTCTCAGCGTCCGTAGCCGTGCGGAATTCACTGCCCGGAACGGAAGAATCATAACCGGGGTTGGTAGCAGTATTCTTATCCTCCACATAAAGCTCGGGCATGCCAGTGTCAGGAACCAGGGTTACATAACCGTCGGCATAACCTTTCTCTTTGTTTGCTGTGGGGAACGGACTGGGAACAGGTTTAAAGTTAGACTCAAATTTGTTTGCCTGCATGGTACCGCTCAGGTCAACAATCATATCGGGATAAGCATCGAGCAAAGTAGAAGAAACCGCGGCACCCGGCATAGAGGCTGGATTACTGGAATAGTAGTCTTTAATAGTGGTAGCCCTGACAACTTTCAATTTCGCTTTGTCGCTATTCTCGTGGAGTTTTTTCTTGGTGCCGGCGTCATCGATATAGAAGGTGTAGCCATGTGCATCCATAGTGGAAAGCAGATGCTCGGTGTACTCCTTTTCCGTCTGCATCTGGCCCATGTAGGCAAAGAGGTCTTCAACGGGTTTACCAGCCTTTTTCACCTTAGCATAAAGAAGAACCATCGTGCCATTGATACGAGGGAACTTCTGACCGTCCTGGCCAAAGGTGTTCTCATAGCTGTAACGCTGCTGAATGTCTCCAAGGGTCTTTTCAGTAGCACCGTAATTGGCAATTACCTCATTGGCAGACCAGTAGTGCTGCTCGCTCACAGTAAGAAGCTCACGGGCAGAGTGGGGATAAGCGTTACGGTTTTCGACCGTAGGATTGTTGTAGTTGGGATCTTCAGCCCAGTTGATACGGGTGTTCATAAAATCGCCAGTAGAAAGCGGATTCTCGAAAGTAGTACCGCTCATCAGCCAGCCACCATTGAAGGGCTGATTGGCTCCGGTCTTGCTAAACCAATCGATATTGATTTTTTTGAGATTGTAAGCCTTCTTGTTGACAGCCGTTACGCTCCAGGCGAGAGGCTCAATATCCCAAAGGGGATCACCGGAAGCGTCCAGCAGGGAAGCATCCAACCTGGCCTTATCAACGAAGGAGGAGGAGGGGGCAAGAATACCGTTAGTAGGATCAGTAAGAGTTTTACCAGAATCATACTCCTTGAATGCATTGGGCACATCAAAGCGGGCGGCCATACGCTCGACAAAAATCTCGACGGGCTTTGCCTCGGCCTCCGAGGGAGTATTCTTGATGTAGGAATTGGCAGTGAAGATACCGGAGCCGGGGGCGGTCTCCTCTACAAAGATATCGTTCACATACTTAATCTCCTTAGTACCGCTGGCGTTGTCGCCGTACATGGGGGAAGTAATCATTACAAAGAAAGGATTACCGGTGTCTGCGCCATCCTGGAAGTCCTTGTAAGAACCGGTGTCATTTTTGGTGATGGACTCAAGCGTACCGGAGTGGATGGCAGCCTTCACGTCTGCGAGCGACTTATTGCGATACCAGGTAAAGTCCCTGGAGTTGATTACACAGAGAACCTGATTGGGCATGGTCATCGTGGATTCCAGCACCACGACACCTTGTCCTGCTTTTGCAATGTCGGGATTTGTCAGAGTCTCCTCAACATTGCCCGTGGATGCTGTATCTTTGAATTTGCCGGCCATGTCTCCATAACCCCAGGAGACGTATGTCCCGTTACGGTAGAAGAAGAAGTGGATGGTCTTGATCTGGTTCTCATAATCTTCGCCAACCTGATAGGTACCAACACCTCCAGTGTTGTCGGCTTTGGTGGCAGAGGGCATGGCGATGGTAAAGCCCATGTAGTTCTTGTTCCCATCAGGCTCCTCGTTACCATTTTCCCTTTGGCAGCCCACCAGTGCTACACTGGCAAGGACTGCGATGAGTAAATACTTGAGTTTCATAATACTTAAATGTGTTATTGGTTAATTGTTAATTGTTTTCTTTTATTTCGTAGTCTATACGATAGTCTGTTCTTCTGAGGTAAGGGAGGCACTGGTCCAGAAGGGTTTTCCAGTCTGCGGGGTAGCGGGACTTGATCATCCACTCTTTGTCGTCCGGTTGGCGGTCTCCGTCCAGGATCTCCAGAATCTCTGCCCTATGGGGAAGGGAGGAAGCCTCTACGAAGGAGCGGAAGCCTTCCCAGTTTTCCGGCTCATATTCTGTTTCCAGGATGCCGCGGTCCAGCTTGCAGAGGGA
Organism: uncultured Bacteroidia bacterium; assembly: GCA_902788175.1. Taxonomy (GTDB): domain Bacteria; phylum Bacteroidota; class Bacteroidia; order Bacteroidales; family UBA932; genus Cryptobacteroides. Next base: position 4,038 of record CADAJF010000035.1, on the reverse strand, counting down.
GGCTACGTAATCCTTGATGGCCTCTGTGCGGCCCTGGGCCAGTTTTTCGTTGTTCTCGTACGGGCCTTCCGGCGAAGCGTTGCCTTTGATCCAGATTTTCTTGATGGTCCACTCCGGATTGGCCATGGCGCTTTGGATGGTGGAACGCATGGCGTCCAGCTCCTGCTTGTTGGAATGGTAAGTGGGGTGGATGCTGGTTTGGCCCACAGGGAAATCTATGTAGGCCTGACCGTTGATGGAACGGGTGCGGCTTTCTTTTTCAATAATGCGCTCTATATAGACGGTGTCTATGCGCTGGATGACTTGAACATCTGCGGGGGTGTCCTCGAAAAAGGCCAGGTACTGCTCTGAGGCGCTTCCTTTCTGGTTGCCGCAGCAGCCCTTGCTCTCTCGTACCAGATACAGCTTGGAGCCGTCCATCCAGGTGCGGTAAGGAAGCATGGTTTCATAGTTAAGGGTGGCGGGAAGTGCCCCCTTGCGGAAGGAAATCTCATTGTCTCCGCCGGCCTTTTCCCCTTTGCGGGTGTAGTAGTACCACTGGTTGCGGCTGTACACGCCCACCGGCTGCAGGGCCTGCATATTCTGGCCGTTACGCAGCTGCGGGACAAGCACTATGGTTTCGTTGTGGCCGGGCTTGGCGTTTTCCGTGTCAATCTTCATTTTCACGGACATCCATTCGCCCTGGCGCTTGAGTTCCACGTCCTTTACCTCCTGTGCGCGGGCGCATACCAGGGATACGGACACGGCAAGCATGCTGAGTAAGATGGTTTTCTTCATATCCGTTCCTTGTTAAAAGAGGTAAACAAAATTGAATGCAGCCTTGGTAAGGGCAGGACGCAGATTCTTGATACCTGTATCTACCGTACGGTTGCAGACATCGCATTCGAAGGAGTCTGATATGGAATAGATGGCACCCACGCCCAGCTCAAACTCCATATTCCAGTGCTTGCTTAGCGGGATGGCATAGCCATAGCCCAGACCGCCGCCGAAGGCCCAGCCTTCATAGCGGTACTTGGAAAGGAGGGAAAAATCCGTCCCGAAGAACTTGAAGTTGTCAGGGATGGGACGTCCAAAGAAATGGAAGTTGCCAAAATTGAACTGGCCCACCACACCGTGTACGGCAAAGAAATGCCCGGCAAAACGCTGGCAGGTCCAGTAGCGCAGCTCCGGCTGCACCACCCAGTGCTTCCACTTCATGTTGTCCAGACCTGGCCAGTCCCATAAATTCAAATTGCCGGAAACATCCAGCGTAAGTTTGTTGGCCAGCCCCAGCTCTACGCCCAGGTTGGGAGAGGCAGTGGCGTCAATCAGCAGGTTTGTCTTCACGCCCACCCGCTGCGCATTTGATTGTACGGGTAGGAGCAAAGACAAGGCAACGAGGGCCATGCCCATCAGTGTCTTTATCCTCTTCATCCTTTTTCAGTATGTTCTGCACCTTTTTTCATATAAAAAGGAGCATGCAAAAATACATATTAATTAGAAAAACACAAAAATAAAAAAAATATTTTGGATAAAAATTGCTTTTTTTTACTACTATTTAATCCTTTTGACAATAATTCGGTTAAAAAAGTTGTTAAAAACTTGCAAAATCTGACTTTAATTCAGCATATCCGGGGCAGGGATTGTCATCGTAGCCCTTCCGGATCCTGCCCTCGCTGTCCACTATAAATATGCGCGGGATGCGGGAGGAGGCAAAAAGTTCATACACGCTGCGGTCTGTCTGGGCAGAAAAGGGCAGGGTGATGCCGTTGGCGTCCCACCAATCGCGGACATCGGCCTTTGCCTGTTCCCTGGAGATGGCCACAAAGCGCACCTTCTCCCCAAACTCCTCATAGACCTTCTGCACATGGGGCAGCGTACGGCGGCAGTCCCCGCAAGTGGTGTTGAAAAAGACAATACAGGAAGGCTGCCCCAAAAGGTCCTTGGAAGAAAGCTGGCTGCCATCCTCCATCTGCACGGAGAACGAGGGTATAAAATCCCCGGGCTGGAGCGACGCCCCACCCGGATTATCATGGACGCAACCCCACACCAGCAGGGCCATCCCTATTGCTCTCCAAAACTTACACATCACTTTACTTGTACAAAGTAAAACTTTTTTCCTAGTATTTCAAAGCATTATTTGTTTTTTTTTGCGCAAGGCGGCCCGGCTGGACCACTGCAGCGGTACGACGGCACGGCAGAAGTCGGGACCGATTCGCAGCCGGCTTGAGGGGGCGCATTGCAGGTCCCGGTACTTTCCGTCGCTGTGGTCACTCCCCTTAAGTTAGTATGTGCCGGGCCGGCCGATAAGGCGGATTAGGGCCGTTGCAGATCCCGCACTTCCGCCTCCGAAAGGCCGGTTATATGCGCAATCTCATCCACTGGAATATTCCGATTCAGCATATTGCACGCCACCTTCTTCAGCGCCAGATGCTGGCCCTTTTCCATCCCCTTCTCCATCCCCTTTTCCATCCCCTTCTTCCGGGCGTAGTCAATCTGGTTGGCTATGTCTCTGGCGGTTGTCATGTCGTTGCGGTACTTGATTTGCTCCTTGGGCGCTAAGTTACGGAATTCGGCCGAATCAAACAAGAGAGAGAACAGCTCGCCCTCCATATCCGCCGGTTTTTCCTGCAGGCGCCACATGTTGTGAAGCGCGAAGCAGAACTTGTCCAGCGTCGTGCCCGCCGGCGTCAGCGCGCGAGAACAATTCGGCAACTCCAGGAAAAGGTAGTTCACCCTGTCCGACATCACCTCCCCAGTCACGTCCTCCCTGAGCCGATACCGGAACAGCACCTGCTCCGAACCCTGATGGAACGAAAAGTCCATCAGCCCGATAAAGTACACCGACGGGAAGTCATAGTCCTGTTCCCCCTTCTCCTTCTGCTCCTGGATGGCAAAGGTCGAGCTGAACAGCGCCCGCTCCGCGAAATGCGCCTGGGGGGCCAGCTGCATCTCAACCACAAAGCGTGCGCCCGTCCCCGCCTCGATGCATTCCACGTCTACACACACGTCCCGCTTCCCCTCGAACGGGTTCACGTGCTCCTGCGGTGCGAAGATGATGTCCTCAATCTCCCGCTCCGGAATCAGCTCACGGAGCACCAGAATCAGTAGCCGTTTCCGCTCCACATGGCCAAACGTCCGCTTGAACCACGGGTCCAGCAGAATGTTCACATACCGCCCTACTACCGGGCCGTCCTGAATGGTTTTCTTCTTGATAGGAGTCATCTGCGAAAAAATTTTGATGACTGCAAATATATGCCAAGAATTGGCGAAAACTCCCAATCGTAAAAAACATTTCCGAAAATATTCACGTTTCAACCGAATCAGTAGAAAAAAGGGGATAAATCGCACGATTCCGGGGCCGATGGCAAGCACAGAAACAGGGCTGATCAGCAGTCGGAAACGGGAGAACTCCCCCTTTAACTCAGGTTCTTTGACCAGGCTGGTGAGACAGGTATATGGGCCGCAGGCCCATATACGAAGAATGCCAGGCGTCGAAAGACGTCTGGCATTCCAAAGAACCGCAGCTACCTACTCTCCCACTACTCTCCCACCTGGTGGGGCAGTACCATCGGCGATGGTGAGCTTAACTTCTCTGTTCGGAATGGGAAGAGGTGGTTCCTCACCGCTATAACCGCGGCAATATAGGACTTGAGAGAACAGACTAAGCAGTCTCGAAAAAGACAGATCGCGCTTCAATCGGCGTATATCTCTCGAAAGAGAAAGTCTATCGGGCAATTAGTACAGGTCTGCTGAGCCCATCACTGAACGTACACATCCTGCCTATCAACGTGGTAGTCTCCCACGACCCTCAAGGGAAAACTCATCTTGAAGACGGCTTCGCGCTTAGATGCTTTCAGCGCTTATCCTGACCAAACGTGGATACCCGGCGGTGCAGCTGGCGCCACAACCGGTATACCAGAGGTTTGTCCGACCCGGTCCTCTCGTACTAAGGTCAGACCTCCGCAGTTTTCCAACGCCCACAACAGATAGAGACCGAACTGTCTCACGACGTTCTGAACCCAGCTCGCGTGCCACTTTAATCGGCGAACAGCCGAA
>CADAJF010000034.1 GCA_902788175.1 uncultured Bacteroidia bacterium | reverse complement strand
TCGCTGCCGGAGGCCCCGTCCCTTCTTCAGCCCACGCATCCTTTCCAACCGGATTTCCTGCGTGTGAACCCGGACCATCTGCTGGTCGGCTGCAAAAGCATCGATGACCTGGATCACCTCCTGGTATCCCTCTCGGACGGGGAATACCGCCTCCCGGTGCTCCTTAGAAAGTACATCTCTTTCGGTTCCAAGATTATCTGCTTTAACGTGGATCCGGATTTCTGCAACGCCCTGGACGGCTTTGTCCTGCTGTGGCTGGGCGACATGCCGGAGAACACCTACCGCTCTTTCTCCAAGTTCCTCACAGAAGAAGAGGCTCAGATGCTGAAGGAACGTTTGCACAGAGAATAACCCTCTCCCCTGCACGGGGGGAGACCCCAACAAAAAAGCAGCCCCGCGAGGAGCTGCTTTCTCATATGTGCTTGACGTGCGAAGCGCCTAGTTATTGGCCGGCTTGCGGGCGGCGTACATAATCTTAAGGGCGGAGCAGCGGCGCAGCTCCTGCTTCACATCTGAGACGATACCCATGCGGACGTCCTGGTCCACGCGAAGGTTGACGGTCATGAAGGACCGCTCTGCTTCACTCATGGCATCGCGTTCTGCGGCGATGAAGTCACGAATATCGGCGGTGGTCTTGAAAGAGTCGTTGAGCTGGATACGGGCATCGGTGCCGTACATAGCCTGATACTGGAGGGTAGGGCTACCGATGTTGATATTGGCGCTCAGGTCCTTTCTCTCGAGCTTGGCAACTTCCGATGCTACCGGGATGGTCACTTTGACCTTCTGCTCGGTTTCGCGCATCTGGGTGGTTACCATGAAGAAGAACAGGAGCATGAACACGATATCGGACAGGGAGTTGGACGATGCCTGCGGGACTTCCTTCTTATTGTTGGAATTTCCAAATTTTGACATAATACTTACCTCCTATTATTTTTTACCGGTATCCTTGGGCTCTGCCTCAGAGATGTTCTGCGGCACGGCCTTTTTCACAATTTCCTGTTCGGCTTCACTGAGACGGGAGAACTTCTTGCCGAAGTTGGCCCGGGAGAAGTCGTCGCGGAGTTCGTTCACTGCCTTGACAAGTTCGTTCTGTACTGCTATGTAGGCCTGGTAGCTGGTACCGCGGTCATTCTGCAGGGAGATAACGCCCTTGGAGACCATGTAGGTTTTCCCTTCAATTTCCTGGGCCTCTTTTTCGGGGAGGCTGGGGTCATTGTTGGGGTTGGTGAGGAACTCTTTGATTTTGTCTTTCAAGTACGTGATGTCCATGGCTTCGCTACCGGCAAACAGTTTATCGGCAGAGTTGATTCTGACGATGATGATGTTACGGCGGTTAACCTTCTGATCCTGGGCTTGTTTCTCGTCCGGGATGGGGGGAAGGCGGCGATTCAAGCCTGACTGATCCCCCATGGTGGTTGTCATGAGGAAGTAGCACAGGAGCAGGAATGCAATGTCAGCCGTAGAACCGATTGCTTCAAATTTTCTTCTTGCCATGGTTGCCTTTACTTTTTGTTGCGGATGGTCATCATAACTTCGCCCACGATGATGGAGAGGATAGCTGCTCCGCCAACGAGATAGGCAAGGTTGAGGATGGTGTCGGTCATCTTAAGTTCGGAGTCAGTGGCGGCCTTGGAGCAATTGATAGCAGGAGCTCCGGAGGCAAGCAGGTAGCAAACGCCGAACAATACGGCGGCTCCCACCACTGCAATGCCGATCTTGACGAGGCCCTTGGGATTTGTGGTGGCCGTAACATACAGGCCGATGCAAATCACAGCGAAGAGGGCGATGCCCAGAACGATGTATGCCCAGTAGAGGAGTACATTCGTGGCGGCACCGTCTTTTGCCTCGAATCCGGTTACAGAACCCCAGACCAGCACGCAGATGCTCAGAATCATGAGGACCCAGAGCAGAATCTTGGTGAATTTAGCGTATTTCTGGCTTTCCATTGTATCTGGAATTAAAGGGGTTGATTACTTCTTGTTGTTGTATTTGACCAGGGTGTCCACGAAGCGGATGGAAGAGTCTTCCATATCGATGGACAGGGAGTCGATCTTGGCAATGATATAGTTGTAGAAAACCTGGAGGATCATGGCAACGATGAGACCGCCCACAGTGGTGATGAGGGCCACCTTCATACCGCCGGCCACGACGTTAGGGGAAATGTCACCGGCAGCCTGGATGGCGTCGAAGGCCTGGATCATACCGATAACGGTACCGAGGAATCCGAGGGACGGAGCGATGGAGATGAACAGGCCGATCCAGCTGAGGCCGTTCTCCATGAGGCTCATCTGAACGCCACCATAGGAGACGATGGTCTTTTCGACTACATCGACGCCCTGGTCTGCGCGGAGGAGACCCTGGTAGAAGATGCTGGCCACGGGACCGCGGGTTTCACGGCATACCTTCTTGGCTTCTTCGATACCACCTTTCTCCAGAGCAGCCTCTACGTTGTCAAGGAGCTTGGTGGTGTTGGTCTTGGAGAAGGCCAGATAAAGGATGCGCTCGATGGCGAGGGCCATACCGATGATCAGGCAGATGATGATCAGGGACATGAAGCCTGCACCACCTTCGATGAACTTGGTCTTGAGGGCCTGGTGGAGCGGAACTTCTTCACCGGAACCGGCGAAAAGATCGATAGCCTCTTCGGCTTCTTCAGCCTGCTCCTGAGCGGCGGGGGCGCCTTCCTCCTGAGCGGAAGCGATGTTTGCAGTGAAGGTCAGAAGACCGGCGACTGCCAAAAACATGAAAATTTTTTTCATAATCGTTTTTGAGTTGTTAATTATTAAGTTGAATTAGTTAAAAACTATTTTCATATTTTGGTCGTGCAATTTAGCAATAAAAATCCAATTTCGCAAAGATTATTTCGTTATTTCGCCGCAAAGGTTCTTTTCCAGCATGGTTTTTACCCGGGCGTTGTCGTCGCTCCGGCCCATCAGGCTGAAGAGTTTTCCCAGGGCTGCTTCTGTGGTGATATCGGCCCCCGAGAGTACTCCCGCTCGCTTGAGCGTGGCCCCTGTGGCGTAAAGGTCCATGTTTACGGTTCCGGAAGGGCACTGAGTTACATTAAGGAGTATTTTCCCCTCATGTTCCGCTTCCTGGAGGATGTCCAGGAACCAGGGTTTGGACAGGGCGTTGCCCGAACCGTAGGTTTCCAGGATGCAGGCGCGGGTGAGCGGGTCCGACACCACCGAGCGCATAACCTGGGCCGTCATGCCCGGATGCACTTTCAGGATGGAGACGCGGGTGTCCAGCTTGCTCTGGACCCTCAGCTGGGCGTCCCAGTAAACAGGCTTGCGGATGAGTTCCGTGTTGTAGCGGATGCGGATGCCGGCCTCTGCCAGGGGAGGGCAGTTGGGGGAGGCGAAGGCGTTGAAGGCCTCTGCGCTGAATTTGGTGGAACGGTTGCCGCGAAGAAGGCGTGAGTCAAAGAAGATGCACACTTCCGGCACCCTGGCATGGCCTTCCGCGTCCTTGGCGGCGGCAATTTCCACGGCCGAGATCAGGTTCTCCTTCCCGTCCGTGCGCGGCACGCCGATGGGCAGCTGGCTTCCCGTGAAAATAACCGGCTTGGTGAGCCCTTCCAGCATGAAGCTCAGGGCCGATGCACTGTAGGCCATGGTGTCGGTGCCGTGCAGGATGACAAAGCCGTCGAACTCCTCATAACGGTCCCGGATGAGCTGGGCGAGGGAAATCCACAGGGAAGGCTCCACGTCCGAGGAGTCGATGAGCGGGTCGAAGGTATGGGCGTGGATCTGCACGCCGAATTTCCCCAGCTCCGGCACTTCTTCCATGATCTGGCTGAAGTCGAAGGGTTTCAGGGTTCCTTCCACCGGGTCTTCTTTCATGCCGATGGTGCCTCCGGTGTAGATGATGAGAATGCTTGAGGTCATATTCCGAACAGTGTTTCAGCGTTATGGGTAGTTGTCTCTTCGATTTGTTGCAGGCTTACGCCCTTGACCTCCGCCACCTTGCGGGCGATGAGGGGGAGGAAGGCGCTCTCGTTCCGCCGCCCGCGGTAAGGGGTGGGAGCCATGTAGGGGGCGTCCGTTTCCAGCAGGATCTTTTCCAGGGGGATGCGGGCTACAGCCTCTGCGAGGCGGGAATTCTTGAAAGTGACCACTCCGCCTATCCCGACGGAAAGATCGGCGCTGCGCGTGGCCCTTTCGTAAATCTCATAGCTGGCGGTAAAGCAGTGCAGGTTGCCCCGCAGGTGCAGGTGGCGGCAGTCCTCCAGGATGGCAAACAGGTCCTCCCAGGCATCCCGGAGATGGATATTGATGGGAAGGTCCAGCCTGGCCGCCAGCTCCAGCTGCTGCCGAAGCACCTCCTTCTGCTCCTTCTCGAACTCCCGTCCCTCATGGTAATCCAGGCCGATTTCGCCGATAGCCACGAATGCTGGCGCATTCGTTCCAAAAAACGTTTCACTCACTGGGGGACTAATCCCCCAGACCCCCTGGGTCGCTTCGCTCCGAGTCGTTTGTTCCGCCAAGGTGTAAACCTGGTCCAGCTCGTCTTTCCAGTTTTCGGTGGTAACGGAGCCGGGGTAGAGGCCCAGCATCTGGAAAACCACGCCGGGATGGCGCCGGCCTATCTCCCATATGGCGGGACGCTCGCGGGAATCTACATCGGCCTGGATCATTTTTCCTACGCCGGCTTCCTGCGCCCGGCGGATGGCTTCCTCCGCATCCGGAAGCAGCCATTCGTCGTAGAAATGCGTATGCGTGTCTATCAACACGAACGCAAAGATACGCAAAAATACTCATTTTTGGGCCATGTCCCTTTTTGTGCCCGGGACCGCGCCCACGTTTTCGGCCTTGGACCACCCTGTATGCCCAAAACAACGGGCCAGGTACCCCACCCAAAAGAGGACCTGGCCCGGAGTTAAATCCGCGCTTCGCGGAAGACCTCTATAATAGAGGGGTAGGTGTTTTTCAGAAAAGGAGGGAGGGAGGATTTGGCCACCCAGGCGGCTTTTGAAATATCCTCTTCCCGCTGGGGGGTCAGGTTGGTGGGATCCGTGTAAAGCATGTCGTACCACCAGGTATGTTTCAGGTGCCACAGGCCCTGCCGGAAATACACGTGGTCCGTGATGCAGATAAGGCGGCGCAGCTCCAGCTGGTCCACGCCGGTCTCTTCCTGAACCTCCCGCATAGCACATACTTCAATATCCTCCCCGGGCTCCTGATGGCCCTTAGGAAGGTCCCAGAGGCCGTTTCTGGAAATCAGGAGGAAGTCTCCCCGGCGGTTGCTCACCAGCCCTCCGGCAGCGTTGACCTCCTTGAATTCCGTGCAAATGCGCCGATAGGTACGCTCGATATCCTCCGTGGGGATGTAGATGCGGGACAGGGTGTCCTGTACCTCGAACATGCGCACCAGCGCGTGGATGTCGATGATTTCCCCCACGTGGAATTCTACGGAGTTAGGGTCTGCCAAAGCTTCATCGGCGGGAGAGCAGATAATGATGCAACGCTTTTCGAAGTATATTTTGTGCATGGTTTTTGCTATATTTGCAGGTCACAAAGATACGAATTATGACGCAAATCGAAAGCAAGCACGGGACCGTTTCCCGTCAACCCTACGAATTATACATGTCCATGACGGACCTGAGCAACTTCGTGCGCATGCTGCCGGAGGATAAAAGGGATATGATATCGGCCGACTATGACACCCTCACCGCCACGGTGCAGGGCTTCAACATCGGCGTCAAAGTACACCAGAGAGTGCCCTATTCCCGCATTGAGCTGGTGGATTACGGCGCCCCCTTTGCCTTCCATATAGTGGTGCACTTCGAGCCCGCCGCAGAGGATCCCTACAAGACGGATTTCTGGATCAACGTAGAGGCAGACCTGAACCTGATGATGAAGATGCTCCTTTCCGGCAAGATCAAGGAAGCCCTGGACAAAGTGGTGGACGGCCTGGTGGATGCCTCCAACGGCAAGATGCCGGAAGGCTTTGACCCGGCTAACTGGATGAAGTAGTGTTTCCGGAGGGGTTTCATTCGCTGCTGGAGGCCTCTGTAGGGCCGGAGCGGGCGGCTGCAGCGCTGGATGCCTTGCAGCAGGATCCTTCCGTCTCCGTGCGCCTGAACCCCGCCAAGCTGAAGGAATGTCCGTTCCCGGACGCCAAACCCGTTCCCTGGAGCCCTTACGGCTATCTGCTGCCCCAGCGCCCCGTCTTTACCCTGGACCCGCTTTTCCATGCAGGGGCGTACTATGTGCAGGATTCGTCGGCCATGTTTGCGGGGCACATTTTCCGGAGCCTGCCGCTGGAGGAAGGGACCTCCGTGCTGGATCTTTGCGCAGCCCCCGGCGGGAAGACAACGGACCTGGCCGCATCCCTGCGGGAGCGCCTGGGAGAGCATTTTACGCTCATCGCCAACGAGGTCATGCGAAGCCGCCTGGGCACCCTTCGTTCCAACGTGGAAACCTGGGGAGACAGCCGTGTAGGCACGGTTTCGCGGGACCCTTCCGCCTTTGGAAGCACCCCTCTGTTCGACATTATCCTGGCCGATGTCCCCTGCTCCGGCGAGGGCATGTTCCGCAAGGACGCCCAGGCCGTGGCCGAGTGGTCCCCGGAGACGGTTCAGTTCTGCGCCGCCCGCTCGCGGCGCATCCTGCGGGATATCTGGCCGGTTTTAAGGCCCGGCGGCCATCTGATCTACTCCACCTGCACGTTCAACCACCTGGAGAATGACGACACAGTAGCTTGGGTCGCTGCGGAGCTGGGGGCACAGATCCTGCCGCTTACCCCGGAATTGCCGGTAGCGGCCACCCGCTTCGGCTGCCTGCTGCTTCCCGGGCTTGTTCCCGGCGAAGGCCAGTATGTGGCGCTCCTTCGCAAAAACGGGGAGCCGGAAGGCCTTTGCCGCCCCGGCAATCTGTTTACCCTCCTTGGGGCCACCGTACCCGCCGCTTTCCCGGCCAATCTCCCCCGCTGGGACACTGACCGCCTCACAGCCCTCCGCTACCTGCACGGGGATGCCCTGGTGCTCCCGGAGCAGGCCCCCCGAGGAGAGCTCCTTATCTGCCACCAAGGGCTGCCCCTGGGCCCTGCCAAAAACCTGGGGAAACGGTGTAACAACCTCTATCCCAAAGCAAAACGCATTAGAATGGATATCCGATGAAAAAGAAGATTCTCCTCCCCCTCCTTGCCAGCCTTCTCTTCCTGCTGCCGCTGGGCGCCCAGGAACCCGATTCCAGGGAAGGATTCCTGCGCAGGTACAACAACCTGGTAGATCGCGTAGGCCCCGACGGCCTGGGCGTGGAGTCCCTCCTGGACAAATGGGCCGAAGCCTGGCCCGATGACACCAACCAGCAGCTGGCTCGCTTCTCCTTCTGCTTCTCCCGCTGCCGGACAGCCAGGATTGAGCAGATGGACCGGGACCGCTATCTGGGCCAGTCCCCGGTGCTGCCCATGACGGACTCCCTGGGGAACAAGGTGAATTATTTCCAGGTATTTGACTACGACGACGAAGTATTCGGTGCCGCCCTGCAGGCCATCACCAAGGCCATATCGGCCAAGGAGAACCAGCTGGACTGGCGTTTTTCCAAGATAGATGCCCTGCTGGCCTATGAGAAGGAAGAACCTGAAATGGCCCTGCAGGAGCTCAAGACCCTGGTGGACTACCACTTTACCCGCAAACCCGACTGGGTGCATGAGCAGCTGGAAAACGTCACCCCGGAACAGTTCAATGCCTTCATGCAGGATTACTGCGTACACCTTTTCCGTATCGGCTCGGACACCTCCACCGAAGCTTTCCGCAGCCTGTCGGAACACCTGCTCCGCTACAGCAAGAACGAGCCCCTGTACATGGACAATATCGGCTCCTACTATCTGCTGAAAAAGGACTACAAGAAGGCCCAGAAGCAGTTTGACCAGGTGCTCAAGAAGCACCCCTCGGACCTGACGGCCCTCAAGAACTGCATCCTGATGGCCCGCACACGCAAGGACGTCAAGATGGAGAAAAAGTACCTGGCCCTGATGGCGGCCAACGCGGAAAACGAGACGGACCGGATGTCGGCCCAAGTCCGCCTGGAAGCCCTGGGAAAGAAATGATGAAACTTTTTTGCAATAGCATCCGTATATAAATAGTATCACTATTTTTCGTACGGAGTACATGAAACTTTCGCAATTCAACTTCGAGCTGCCCCAGGAGCGCATCGCCCAGGAACCTCCCCGCTGGAGGGACGAGGCTCGCCTGATGGTCCTGAACCGGCAAAGCGGTGAAATCACCCACCGGCTTTTCAAAGACATTATCGATTATTTTGGCAAAGGGGACGTCTTTGTCCTCAATGACACCAAGGTTTTCCCCGCCCGCCTGTATGGCAAGAAGGAAAAGACCGGCGCCGACATCATGGTACTCCTGCTGCGGGAACTGAACAAGGAACAGCGCCTGTGGGACGTGATTGTGGACCCTGCGCGCAAAATCCGTATCGGCAACAAACTCTACTTCGGAGAGGATGAGTCCATGGTGGCGGAGGTCATTGACAACACCACTTCCCGCGGCCGTACCCTACGCTTCCTCTTTGACGGTCCCTATGAGGATTTCAAGGAAGCCCTCTTCGCCCTGGGAGAGCCCTATGTCCCGGAATGGGTGAAGGAAAAGACCACCCCGGAGGATGTGGAGAACTACCAGAGCATCTTCGCAGCCAACGAGGGTGCCGTAAGTGCGCCGGCTGCCAGCCTGCATTTTAGCCGGGAGCTTTTCAACCGCATGATCCTGAAGGATATCGGCAAGGCTTTCATTACCGTGCACATGGGTATCGGCCATTTCCGTACCGTGGATGTGGAAGACCTTTCCAAGCACCGCATGGACTCCGAGCGCCTGATTATCCCGGAGGATGCCGCCGCCATCATCAATAAGGCAAAACGCAGCGGCAAGAAGGTGCTGGCCGTAGGTGCCACCGTCATGCGCGGCCTGGAAACCTACGTCACCACCACGCACGAAGTCAACACCTTCGACGGCTGGACCAACAAGTTCATCTTCCCCCCTTACCAGTACTCTGTTCCGGATGCCATCGTGTCCAACTTCCACCTGCCCCAAAGCACCATGCTCATGAGCGTGGCAGCCTTCGGCGGATACAAGCATGTGATGGCCGCCTATGAACAGGCGCTGCAGGAGGAATACCGTTTCGGGCCCTATGGAGATGCCCTGCTCATTGTGTAAATCGTAAGAAACCACACTTTTTTCTTAAGAAACAACGCTTTCTTTTTTACGATTGCGTTGTTTTTTTGTTTTCTGCCCTATCTTGCAGGCGGCCCCGACACTGGCGGAAGGGCCCCTGTACTTTATGGATTATTCGGACGAGCAAATAGCGCTGTGCGCGCTGAACAGAATCTTTGGTTACCATCCCACCCTGGCACTGGAGCTGATCCGTAAGGCTGGAAGCGCCCTGGCGGTGTTTGCAGGCGATGCCCCCCAGCCGCCTTCCCATCCGGAGCTTTCCGCGCAGGTGAATCCGGCGGCACTGGACTGGGCCCGGGAGGAACTGCGGCGGGTGGCCGATGGGGGCTTCCGCTTCCTGGGACTGACGGACGAAGACTACCCTCCTCTTTTGCGGGAATGCCCGGACCCGCCGCTGGGGCTGTACCTGAACGGCAGCAGCTCACCCACCGAAATCTTTTCCCTCCGTCCCATCGTGGGGGTAGTGGGAACGCGCGACCTGAGCCCCTACGGGAAGGCCTGGGCCCGGAAGCTGGTGGAAGGGCTTTCCCGTGCGCGGGTGCAACCCTGCATTGTGAGCGGCTTGGCCATCGGGGCCGATGGAATCGCCCACCGGACAGCCCTGGATACGGGTTTGCCCAGCATAGGAGTAATGGCTACCGGCATTGATGCGGTCTATCCCTGGCAGCACGAGCGCCTGGCGATGGAGATGGTGCGCACTCCCGGCTGCGCCCTGGTGACGGACTATCCGCTGCGGACGGCACCCGTTGCCCTGAACTTTATCCGGCGCAACCGGATTATCGCCGGCCTGGCGCTGGCCGTGGTGGTGGTGGAGTCCAAAAGCAAGGGCGGCTCGCTCATGACCGCCCGCTACGCCACGGAATACGGACGCGACGTATATGCCCTCCCCGGCCGGGCCGATGACCTTCGCAGCGCTGGCTGCAACTCCCTCATCCGGGAGAACATGGCGGAGATCATCACTACGCCGGAAGACCTGGCGGCCCGGCTGGGCCTGGGCGTTCCTGTCCGCGGAGCCGGTGGTTCCTGGGCCACCGGCGGGAAGCCGGGACTGACCGCTGCCCTGGAAAGGCAGTACGGAGCGGGCAGCCTGCCCCTGGCCGTCGGCCTAGCCGTGCAGGAATGCCGCGGGATAAGCGTGGAAGAGGTGGCCGTGCGCCTGCGCCAGCCCCTTTCCGAAGTGCTTCCTGCCGTGGGAGTGTTGGAGTCCGACGGCTTTCTCACCACAGACCTCCTGCGCCGCTGCTCCCTGGCCCCGGGATGGGACTGAATGAACGGTCGTTTATGAAAAGGATTGTTGCAAGAAGGCTCCCTTCCGGTGAATTACGGAATGTCCAACCTTTTCATGTGAGTATGAAGGGGCTGGAATCGGCCGTTATATGCCGGGATGATGAGGATTATGACCTGATGGTCAAGTATATGGCCCTCTGTTCCAGGCGAAAGAACGTACTCATTGTCATGTATGCGGCGGTATCCAATCATGCATACCCGGGACTGCTTGAAGGATGTTCCCTGGTTGCTGGACAGGGACAATCACCTGATTCCCGCCAGTTTCTGCGACACGCCCCGGCGCTGGTTCTCCTCGGAGATGGGTTCACTCCCATCAGAGAAGAAGTATCGCCTGCTGCCTTATATCTGGCGCACACGAAAAACCACGGTTCCCCAACTGGCCCGTTGTTTTGGGCATACAGGGTGGCCCAGGGCCGAAAACGTGGGCGCGGTCCCGGGCACGAAAAGGGACTTGGCCCAGAGAGTCTAATCGGCCTTGACGGTTTTGGCGGGGTCGATGGTGGCGACAACCAGCGAGGGGAACCAGAGGAGGGCGAGAATGCCCAGGAAAGCGGCTATGTCGGCCAGCAGGACCCACCACAGGTTCACGTGGACGGGAACCCAGGAAACGAAGTAATTGGCGGGGTCCAGGGGAATGAGGTGCGTAGTGCCCTGGATAAGGCAGAAAAGCAGCGCCAGGACGTTCCCGGCCAGCATTCCTTTAAGAACAGCCTCTGCGCCTATCCGCATGAAAAGCCGCCCGATGGCCCGGTTGTCCATGCCCAGGGTTTTGAGCGTACCCACGGTGGAGATATTCCTGAGCAGCATGATGAGCAGGCCGCTCACCATATTGAAACCGGCCACTACCGTCATCAAGATAAGGATAACTACCACGTTGAAATCCAGCAGTTTAAGCCAGTCAAACAATTGAGGATAGGCCTGGGCCGATGAGGAAACATAGAGGTCCTCCTCTTCCGGGGCGCCGCTTTGGAGGAGAAGGTTTCCCACGACGGCGGCTGTTTCCCGGGTGCGGTCATCGCGGGTAAGGATATCCAGGCAGGAGACTTGGTCCGCTTCCCAGCCGTTGAGGCGCTGCATGTCTTCCAGGCCGGCATAGACAAGGAGGTTGTCGTCCACCTCCAGGATGTCCCGGTGGATGGCCGTAATGTGGAATTTTCTTACACGCACCTTTTCCCCCACAAAGTAGATGGTGATGTCTTCGCCTGTCCCCAGCCCGGTAATTTCTGACAGGCGCTGCGGGATGGAGACGGACAGGGAGGGCTGGCTACTGCCGGGGGTCCCTTTTACCACTACACCGTGGACGATGTCCCCGTGCTTGACAATCCCGGCGCGCACCACGGCGGGAATGACTTCCTTGACGGCGGGAAGGGCGCGGATGGCCTCTTCGGAGGGCAGGTGTATCGGCATGGACTCCGGTTCAGCGCTGCCGGTGAGGAAGGGGGAGATGCGGACGTCGCCCACTGTGGCCGCCACCCCTTCCCGGATGGTTTTCCGGAATCCGGAGCTGACGGCCACGGCGACAATGATGACAAAGAAACTGACGGCGATAGCCACCGCCGCCACGTTTCCCTGGAATTTCAGTTTACGCGATATGAAGCGTTCCGCTACCAAATGTGCACACGCTCTTCCTCAGGACGGAACATCGCGTCACCTTCATGGATGTCAAAGGCATCGAAGAAAGTCTGGAAGTTGCGTACGGATACATTGACGCGGTTGACGGCCAGCGAGTGTACGTCCATGTTGGTGAGACGCTCCTTCTCCTGGTCGGTGATGTTCTGGGCCCAGATGGCGGCATAGCTCAGGAAGAAACGCTGGGCCGGGGTGAAGCCGTCGATGGGTTTGGTTTTGCCGGAGGCCTTGAGGGCGTTTTCCATGGCGCTGTAGGCGATGGAAATACCGCCGTGGTCGCCGATATTCTCACCCAGGGTGTAGCGGCCGTTGGCCTTCACGCCGGGAAGAATCTCTACCTCGTCGAACTGGGCAACCAGTTTGTCACCGAGGGCGTCGAATTTGGCTTTGTCCTCTGCGGTCCACCAGTTCACCATGTTGCCGTTGGCGTCGAACATGGAGCCCTGGTCGTCGAAGCCGTGGCTCATCTCGTGGCCGATCACCACGCCGATACCGCCGTAGTTCACGGGATCGTCGGCGTCAGGATCGAAGAAGGGCTTCTGGAGGATGGCCGCCGGGAAGCAAATCTCGTTGGTGGTGGGGTTGTAGTAGGCGTTCACGGTTTGCGGCGTCATGCCCCATTCGGTCTTGTCCGTGGGCTTGCCCATCTTGTCCATGTTGTCCTTCACATACCAGGCGCTGGCATTGCGAAGGTTCTCATAATAGGTGTTTTCCGGATTGATGTCCAGGGTGCTGTAGTCCTTCCACTTGTCCGGATAGCCGATTTTCACGGTGAAGGCGGCCAGTTTCTCGCGGGCGCGGACCTTGGTGCTGTCGCCCATCCACTCCAGGGCGTCGATGTGCTCTCCAAGGGCGGTGCGCAGGTTCTCCACCAGGGTAACCATCTTCTGCTTGGAGCTTTCCGGGAAGTAGCGGGCTACGTACATCTCACCCACAGCCTCTCCCAAGATGCCGTTGGGAACGCTCATGGCTCGCTTCCAGCGGGGCTGCTGCTCTTTGGCACCGGCCATCTGGTGTGAGAAGAACTCCCAGCTGGCGGTGTAGAAGTCATCGCTGAGGGCGCTGCAGGAGCTGCTCACAAACTGGCACAGGAGGTAAGCCTTGAGGGTTTCCAGATCCGTCTTTTCCATGTACTGGGACAGGAAATCGAAGTAGGAGGGCTGCTCTACCACAATCTTTTCCGGAACGGCGGAGATGCCGGCGGCGGAGGCGATGGCCTCTGCCTTGAGGCCGGGCCAGCGGGCCATGAGTTCATTGGCCGTGAAAGGGTTGTAGATGGCCTGCATGTCGCGGTTTTTCTCGCGGGTCCAGGAGGCCTGGGCCAGGGCGTCTTCCACGGCGATGTCCTTGGCGGCCAGCTGCTCGGCGTTTTCAATACCGGCGAGGTTCAGCGCCTTCACCAGGAAGGCCTTGTAGCCGTCCTTGAGCTCCTTGTTCTTGTCCAGGAGGTAGTAGTCACGGTCTCCCATGCCCAGGCCGCCCTGGCCCAGGTAGAGGACCTGCATGTCGCTGTTGGCGAGGTCTGCCATGACGCCCATGCTGAAAAAGCCGCCTTCGCCGTAGCGGTTCATCTCTCCCAGGAGGCGGGCCAGTTCATCCTTGGTCTTGACACCCTGGATTTGGGCAATGTAAGGCTGGATGGGCTGGGCACCCAGGGCATTGCGGGTGGTGGAGTCCATGGCCATCTTGTAAAGGTCGGAGATTTTCTGGTCCACGGTGCCGGGCTTGGCTTCCAGGGTGGCCATGCTCTCGAAGAGGGCGTTCAGGTTTTCCTGGGTGCGCTCACGGATGGCGTCGAAGCTGCCGTAGCGGGAGAATTCCGGACGGAGCGGGTTCTTGACCTGCCAGCCGCCGGTAGCGTATTGGTAAAAGTTCTCCTTGGGACTGGTGGAGGGATCCAGGTCTGTCAGATCCAATGCGGGCGTGCTGTTTTTGGGAGCGCAGGCTGCAAAGGCAAGCAGTGACATCATGACAATCAATGATTTTTTCATATGGTTAGTAAATAATGGTTTCCATCTTGCAAAAATACACAATAATACGGATATTTGTACGCTATTTAAAGCGTTTTTTATGAAAATCAGGAACGTGCTCATTCGCTACGGTATCTCCACGCTGGGATTGATCCTGGTGGCACTGGGTGTGGGCATCTCTGTCAAGTCCAACCTGGGTATCGCTCCGCCGTCCTGCCCTCCTGTGATTCTGAATCTTCGCTGGAGCGGCATCTCGGTGGGTACTTTCACCTGGATGATGCACGTGGTTTTCATCCTCATCCAGCTGCTGCTGCTCCGGAAAGATTTCCAGCTGCGCTACCTGATGCAGCTTCCGGCCGCCTTTGTTTTCGGCTATATGTGCGACGGAGCCCTCTGGCTCTTTGACGCCATCAATGCCCCCTGTACCACTTATCCCGTACAAATTGCGCTAAGCCTGGCGGCCGTGGTCCTTACGGCGCTGGGAATCAGGCTGGAGGTCTTGGGAGATGGCTGGATCCTGGCGGGTGACATGATTCCCGCGGTCCTGAGTAAAATCACCAAGACGGCTTTCAGTACGGTCAAAGTGCTCTTCGACGTTTTCCTGGTTATCCTTACGGCCGCCTTTGCCTGGCTGGTATTCGGCTACCTGAGCGGGAACGGCTCAACGGTAGTCATTCGTGAAGGAACCCTCATCCTTGCCCTGCTCACCGGCCTTTGCATGCGGGTGACGGACCCTTGGGTGGACAAGTTCTTCGGCCCTTTGGTGCCTGCCCATGAATAGGCTGCTTAGTTTTCTTAAAGAGTGGATGCTTCCCTGCGCCATAGTGCTGGGAATCGGCCTGTATATCGCGTATCATTTCCTTCCGGCGCTGCATCCGATGGGCCCCTGGCTGCACAAGGCGGCCTCTGAAGGGCAGCGGCTGGTGATTGCCGTCCTGCTCTTTTTCCAGTTTGTGAAGATATCCCCGCATGACCTTCAGCTGAAGCCCTGGCACCTGAAGGCGCTCTCCGTGCAGGTGCTCTCTTTCCTTGTGCTGGCCGCCCTGGTCTTTTTCACGCAAGGAAACCTTCGCATGCTGCTGGAATGTGCCATGCTGTGCATGGTGTGCCCCACTGCATCGGCCGCCGGGGTAATTACAGACAAGTTGGGCGGCCGCCTCTCGGAAACCGTCACCTACGTGGTCCTTATCAATGTGGCGGCCACTTTCCTTATCCCGCTGGTAATTCCGCTGGTGAATCCATCGGCCACCATGGGGTTCTGGGCCTATGTAGGGCATATTGCCCTCAAGGTGTTCCCGGTGCTCATCCTGCCGGGGCTGGCGGCCTGGCTCATCCGCTATACCACCCACCGGCTGCAGCGGCGGCTCATGCGCTGGAGCAGCAACTCCTTCTATGTCTGGGGCGTAGGGCTTACGCTGGCCATGCTGCTGGCTACGCGTGCGCTGCTTTTAAGCCGTCTTGGCTGGGGTGCGGTGGCGGGTATCGTGGTGGTTTCGGTGCTGTGCTGTTTTGTCCAGTTCTACGCCGGCCGGCACATGGTAAGCGGCAAGGAGCAGAAAATCACCGCCGGCCAGTCCCTGGGCCAGAAAAACACGGGTTTCCTTATCTGGCTGGGCTACCACTATCTTACCCCGGTCACCTCAGTGGCGGGCGGCCTGTATGCCGTATGTCAAAACCTGTTCAATTCCTGGGAACTGTATCAGAAAGCGCATCAGGAGCGCTAGCGGGGGAGCAGCTGCACGTACTTCCTGTACGTATCCATCACCTCATCGACATA
>CADAJF010000033.1 GCA_902788175.1 uncultured Bacteroidia bacterium | reverse complement strand
AGGCCATTATCCAGCAGGGTATTGACCTCATGATCAAAGAAATGGCATAAGCTATGGCAGACGAAAGAAAACCTGGCCTTTTTGAAAAAGGCGGCAAGCTGTACTGGCTTCACTCTTCCATCGATGCTTTTGACACCTTCCTCCGCGTGCCCGGTACCGTAACGGCCAAAGGCGCACACGTCAGGGACGGCATCGACCTCAAACGCGTAATGATCATGGTGGTCCTCGCACTGGTTCCCGCGGCCCTCTTCGGCATGTACAACGTGGGCCTGCAGACGGCCACCCTCTACGGCCTCGAATGGGGCTTCTGGCAAATGTTCTTCTATGGACTGCTCCGGATGCTGCCCCTGTTCGTGGTTGCCTATGCCGTGGGCCTGGCCATCGAATTTGCCACCGCCCAAATCCGCGGCGAAGAAGTGAACGAGGGTTACCTCGTCACCGGCTTCCTGATTCCGCTCATCGTTCCGGTGGACGTCCCCCTGTGGATGCTCGCGCTGGCCGTGGCCTTCTCCGTCATCTTCGTCAAGGAAGTATTCGGCGGCACCGGCATGAACATCTGGAACCCTGCCCTGGTGGCCCGTGCCTTCCTCTTCTTCTCCTATCCTTCCAGCATGTCCGGCTCCAGCGTCTGGGTATCCAAAACCTGGGCAGGCCTGGACGGGGTGGACGCTATCAGCGCCGCCACGCCCCTTGCCATCGCCCATGACGGCGGCTTCGATGCTGCCACCGGCGCCGTGGGACAGTACTCCTTCATGGACATGTTCTGGGGCTTTATCCCCGGCAGTACCGGTGAAACCAGCGTGGTGGCCATCCTGATCGGCGCCCTCATCCTGGTCTGGACTGGCGTTGCCTCCTGGAAGATCATGGTTTCCAGCATCGCAGGCGGCCTTCTCATCGGCTGGCTGGGCCAGCTGGGCGGTGCCACCGAACTCCCCTGCTACTACCAGCTGGTGATCGGCGGCTTCCTCTTCGGTTCCGTCTTCATGGCCACAGACCCTGTCACCGCCGCCCAGACGGAAACCGGCAAGTGGATCTACGGCTTCCTGGTAGGTGCCCTGGCCGTGGTGGTACGCCTGTGGAACCCCGGTTACATGGAAGGCATGATGCTGGCCATCCTGCTCATGAACACCATGGCTCCGCTCATCGACCATTGCGTGGTTTCTGCCCATACCGGCCGCAGGGCCAAAATGAAAGCATAAAGGAGGATTTGCGCCATGAATACCAATAATAATGTATATACCGTTATCTACACCACCGCTATCGTGGTGGTGGTAGCTGCCCTCCTTGCCTTCGTTTCCCAAAGCCTCAAGGCCCGGCAGGAAGCCAACGAAAAAGCGGAAACCATCTCCCAGATGCTCACCAGTGCCCAATACGGCAGCAAGGCAGAGATCGATCTCCTCAGCAACAACCAGAAACTGGACAAGTACGCCCAGGAGATTGACCAGGCTTTCCTGATTGACCGGGAAGGCAACGTGGTAGATTCCCTCTCCATAGACCGCGAAGACCTCAAGGTCTATGGTCCCAAGGAGCTCAAGCGGGAGAACTACAACATCAAAGGCGGCGCCAATGCCACCGGAGATGCCCATATCCCCGTTTTCATCTTCAAGAACGGACGCACCGTGGTTCCCATCTACGGCGCCGGCCTGTGGGGTCCCATCTGGGGCTACATCTCCTTCGAAGCAGACAAGGCCACCATCGGCGGCGCCTACTTCGACCATGAGAGCGAAACCGCCGGCCTGGGCTCCAAGATCAAGGACGACCCTTCCTTCCAGGCAGAGTTCGTGGGAGAAAAAGCCGATTTCAGCTCCCCCAACGTCTTTGACATCGTCAAGGGCGGCGCTCCCAAGGATGCCGACGGCAAGTCCGTGACGGACAACAAGATTGACGCCATCACCGGCGCCACCATGACTTCCCAGGGCCTGGACGCCGCCATCGACACCTGGCTGGCTGCCTACGCCAAATACTTCACTGCCAACGCCCCCAAGAAAGAGCACTGCGGCAATTGCCAGCACGGCCACCAGCATGGCGGCCACGGGGAGCACGGCGAAGAAGGAGGTCACCACCATCACCATCAGCATGAGGAGGAATAAGCCATGGATGCAAAACTGAAAGAAACCATACTGAACCCCATTTTCAAGGGGAATCCCATTACCGTCCTGGTGCTGGGCATCTGCTCTTCGCTGGCGGTAACCGTCACCCTGAAGGGTGCGCTGGTCATGACCCTTTCCGTCATTGTCGTCTGCGGCATCTCCAGCCTCATCCTCTCGCTTCTGAGAAACACCATCCCCGGCCGCGTGCGCATCATCGTCCAGCTGGTGGTGGTAGCCATGATGGTGATCCTGGTGGACCAGATTCTCAAATCCTTCGAAGCCACCTACGCCATTGACAAACAGCTGTCCGTGTATATCGGCCTCATCATCACCAACTGCATCGTGATGGGCCGCATCGAGGCTTTCGCCCTGGGCAACAAGCCCTGGCCCAGCTTCCTGGACGGCGTGGCCAACGGCGCAGGTTACGGCCTCATTCTCCTGGTCGTCGCCTTCTTCCGCGAGCTCCTGGGCAGCGGAACCCTTTTCGGCGTCGATATCCTTGGCCGCTTCGGCTATGTTCCCAACAACCTGGTGATCCTGCCGCCGTTTGCCCTCATCCTGCTGGGATGCATCGTATGGGCACAGCGCGCCGTGCAGAAAGACCTCCAGGAAAAATAATCGCGCCCTATGGAATATCTTAGCTTATTCGTAAAGTCCATCTTCGTGGACAACATGATCTTCGCTTACTTCCTGGGAATGTGCTCATTCCTGGCGGTATCGAAGAATGTGAAGACAGCTGCAGGCCTCGGCATCGCGGTTATCTTCGTCCTGCTGGTCACCCTTCCCATCAACTATCTCCTGAACCGCTACGTGCTGGCACCGGATGCCCTTATCCAGGGCGTGGACCTGAGCTTCCTGAGCTTCATCGTCTTCATTGCCGTCATTGCCGCCATCGTGCAAATCGTGGAGATGGTGGTGGAGAAGTTCTCACCGGAGCTCTACTCCTCGCTGGGTATCTTCCTGCCGCTGATTGCCGTTAACTGCGCCATCCTGGGCGGCAGTCTCTTCATGCAGCAGAAAGACTTCCTCAATATCGGAGAGGCCGTGGTTTACTCCCTGGGCTCGGGCCTGGGCTGGTTCCTGGCCATCGTGGCCCTGGCCGCCATCCGCGAGAAGATGAGCTACTCCCACGTCCCGGATCCCCTCAAGGGCCTGGGTATCACCTTTATCACCGTCGGCCTCATGGGCCTGGCCTTCATGACCTTCATGGGCATTTCACTGTAGGAGGAACGCTATATGGGAAATACAATTCTATTCTCTATCATCGTCATTACAGTAGTGACCCTGATCCTGGTGGCCCTGCTGCTGGTCATCAAGGCCGCCGTCACCCCCTCCGGTACCGTCAAGATCAACATCAACGGCGGCACCAAGGAGCTGGAGGTAACCCCCGGCGGCGACGTCATGCACACCCTGGCAGACCACGGCATCTTCCTCCCCTCCGCCTGCGGCGGCAAGGCCAACTGCGGCCAGTGCAAGCTGCAAGTGCTGGAAGGCGGCGGCACCATCCTTCCCACGGAAACGGGCTTCTTCTCCCGTAAACAGATCAAGGAAGGCTGGCGTCTGGGCTGTCAGGTAAAGGTGAAGGACAATATCCAGATTGCCGTTCCGGAGAGCGCTCTCAGCGTGAAGAAGCTCGAATGCGAGGTCATCTCCAACGAGAACGTGGCCACCTTCATCAAGGAATTCACCGTCCGTCTCCCCGAAGGAGAACACATTGACTTCAAGAGCGGTGAATATATCCAGATCGACATCCCCGAGTACGAGGCGGACTTCGCCGACATGGGCGTCGCCGACATCTATATGGGCGACTGGGAGAAGTACGGCATCACTTCCCTGAAGTACCGCAATACGGTTCCCACCATCCGCGCCTATTCCATGGCCTCGTATCCCGCAGAGAAGGATGTGATCAAGCTGAACGTGCGTATCGCCACGCCCCCGTTCGACCGCAACCAGCCCAAGGGTGTCTTCAAGTTCGTCCCCGGGGTTCCTCCGGGCATCGCTTCCACCTACGTCTTCTCCCGCAAGAAAGGTGACAAGGTGATGATTTCCGGCCCTTACGGAGAGTTCCTGCTCCCCAAGGACGACCCTGACACCCAGGAATACATCTTCGTGGGCGGTGGCGCCGGTATGGCTCCCCTCCGCAGCCACATCATGCACCTGTTCAAGACCCTCAAGACCGGCAAGCCCGTGCGCTTCTTCTACGGCGCCCGCGCCCTGGTGGAAGCCTTCTACCTGGAAGACTTCGCGGAAATCGAGAAAGAATTCCCGAATTTCCACTTCACCCTGGCCCTGGACCGTCCGGATCCTGCCGCCGATGAAGCCGGTGTCAAGTACACCCCCGGCTTCGTGCACAACGTGATGTACGAGACCTACCTCAAGGACCACGAGGCCCCCGAGGACATCAAGTACTTCATGTGCGGCCCGCCCATGATGGTCAAGTGCGTGAACGAGCTCCTGGACTCCCTGGGCGTCGCCCCCGAGAGCATCCTCTACGACAACTTCGGCGGCTAATCCCCGCCGCTCATCAACAAAAATCGGCTCTGGAGAGACCAGGGCCGTTTTTTTGCACTCCAGCATAATGAGAGCTTAGGGATCGATGACGAGCATGGCGAGGGTGTCGCGGTTGACGGGAGGACCGGCTTTGAAGTAGATGACGGCGGAGCCGCCCTTCCATGTGTGGATGGTGAGGCCGTTGCCGTCGGGGTCCAGGGTGTAGTGGTAGAGTTCCCGGACGCGGGGGTCGTCGTCGTAAGCGAGCGGTTCTATGTACATGGGGGTGCCGGGCGGTTCCACTTCGCACCAGATGCGGAAACTGTCCCCGGAGGCGCACTCGTTGTAGGCGGCCGGCTTCAGTTCAAAGCGGGTTGCGACTTCCATCCCGCCCTGGTCCACGCGCCAGCTGTTTTCCTTCAGGCCGTCCCCTTCGGGCCTTACCGTTACCCGGTAGTGAACATTCCGGAAAACGTCGAAATTATTCAGGTCTTCTCCCAGGTAAAAACGATAGACCAGATGCTCGCCGGGACGGGTAGAAGCCGAGGGCGAATGGTATTCTGCCTTGATCTCAATATAGGAACAGACTTCCTGGTAACGGGAGTCCGTAAAGACCTTCCCTTGTGGCGTTGTAACGTGCTCCAGCAAGTCTCCCTGGGCGTTTTCCAGCAGATAGACACTTAGCGGTTCGCTCACTCCCACGCTTACCTCACGGTTAAGGGCGCTCACCTGCCTCCAGTCTTTCAGATAACCTTCCCGAAAAATATCCGTGGCCGACTCGGCTTTGCTCCGGCCAAACAGCCTCACGGAGGAAGGGCAGCCGCCCACCCGGACTTCCCGGACGGTAAAGCGTACGTCCTTGTCCAGGGACCGCCGGTCCAGCGTGAGTTCGATTTTGGCCATCAGGCGCTGCAGGGGCACTTCCAGGATGCCTTCCTTCCCCGTCACCGTTCCCTCCAAAATAGCTGCCATGGGCATACCTGGCGTGAACTCGTCCGGATAGGCCATGTGGTAGCGGTACGAGAGGGCCTCTTCCAGCGTACGGCAGGGCAGCTCATAGCCCAGATTGGCCGCCGCCAGCACCGTATAAGGCACGTCCTGGAGCAGCCTGGTGCGGTGACACACTTTCCCGTTTTCCAGCTTCAGCTGGCGATTGGAGACAAAGACCTTTTCCTCCAGAATGCCGAACCCGTTGAAGATAAGGAGATTGTAGTCTGTGATACAGTTCTCGTCAGGGTCGAGTGCACGCGTGGGCGGGGTATCTGCGAACAGATGGATGAGAGAAAGAGCTGATGGTGACGAAGGTTCCCGCCCACGCGTACACGCGGCCACAGCTAACAATAAACAAAATAGTGGAACAATTTTCCTCATACTAATAAGTGACTGTGTATGACTCCCTTTCCTCCCAGGGAAGCACTTTTGCTTCCAGGACGATGGCGCCGCCCACCGTTGGGGTGTCCGGGTCCGGAGACCCCATTCGACACAAACTGACATCCAACTGCACACAGGTGTTAGGCGCCAAGTCCGGAAGAGGTATAGGATAGTAGCAAAGGATTCCGTTAACGCTCCCTTCCAGCACAAGGTGCGTATCCGCGCCAGGATAGCAATAGAAGGTACGGCCGGGGTACAGCCGGCTGCGCCCCACCTCCCCCAAGCCTTCCTGCCAAACCAGGCCAGGCTCCGGAAGGCGACTCACCGCTGCAGAGTCCAGATAGCCCGGATTTAGCCAGGAAACCGGTTGTCCGCCTCCCGTACCCAGCGGCAGGCATTCCGCCCCCGCGTAAGTCAGAAAGAGTCTTGTGCAGAAAAAGGAACTTCCCGCGTAGGGCATACCGCTGAAGTCACAGGAGACGGAACGTAACCGGACAGCACTTAAAAAAGGATGCAGGTATAGCTGGGCCCGCCGGGAAGCGCCGTCCTCGAGGAGCACCTCCCCGCAAAGCAGCGGCGACAAGGCCGATTCCCGCTCCAGGGAAAAACTGTGCTTGCAAAGGTCCCCATAAGTACGGATGCGGCTCCAGGAACTTGTTTCCGCACCCGGGTCTGAAAGGGCTACAAGCCGCTTGACACCGCTTCTTGACAGGCCATAAGAGGATAATTCTATGGTATTTACCTGCTGATAGGCATCCAGCAGCTGGCTACCCAGCGTATCGAAAAAGAATAGATGTACAGTTTCAGGTGCGGGGCTCTTGCTGCCCCATGCAATGACAATAGGCTCTTCCTGGGCCGGAGGCATTTCCCGCGAGCACGAAGAAAAAAAGGCCGGAAACTGTATGAAGACAGCGAGTGATGCCGCAGAGATGCAGCTGGCGAAGTGCTCAGAGAATAAAAATGGTAATAATGAAGAGCTCCGGCCTGTTTTTTTCCTTCGGGTCATGGTTTCCAAACAATGATGTCCGAAGGCAAAGCTAAGGCATAGGAGCCCTCATTTCCAAGCATCGTAAAAAAGAAAACGTGGTTTCACCCGATTTTTGTGGATGAGACGCTGTTTTTTACGACTGATCGAAACAATTTTTTCTTTTTCTTACGATTCCGAGCGGCCCAGGCACATCCTCAGGGAGTCTCTCCAGTAAGGAATCCGGAGGCCGAAGACTTCCTTGATCTTGCTTTTGTCCAGCACGGAATATGCGGGGCGGCTCACGCGGGAAGGGAATTCCTCACTGTGGCAGGGCTGGATATCGCAGGAGGTGTTGCCGGAAAGCTCCGCAATGGCGCAGGCAAAGTCATACCAGGAGCATACACCCTCGTTGGAGAAGTGATAAATCCCCTCTTCCGGGGCATCCAGCGCAAGGATAGCGCCTATGGCCCGGGCCAGGTCCCCTGCATACGTGGGCGTTCCCACTTGGTCGAAGACTACCTTGAGGGTGGGTTTTTCTGCGGTGAGCCGCAGCATGGTTTTGACGAAATTCTTGCCATACTCGCTGTAGAGCCAGCTGGTGCGGATGATGACATGGCGCACACCGCTCTGAATCACCGCCTGCTCCCCGAGCAGTTTGGTAAGGCCATATACACCGGTGGGCGTTCCTTGCTGCTCCTCCCGGCAAGGCTGGTTATAAGGCTCTTTTCCAAAGACATAGTCCGTGGAAATATGGAGCAGAAGCCCGCCCGCTTCCTGCATGGCTGTGGCAAGGTATCCCACCGCCGTAGCGTTCAATAGCTCTGCCAGCTCCGGCTGGTCCTCTGCGGCTTCCACATTGGTATAGGCCGCGCAGTTGACAATGCAGTCCACACCTTCACGCGCCACTACCTCCCGCACCGCCTGGAAATTGGTGATATCCAGCTGCAGGGTGTGGGGCGCTTCCAGGACATCGGCAAAAAGGGTTCCGGGGGGAAGGATGCCGCGAAGGCACATGCCCAGCTGGCCGCAGCCACCGGTTACAAGTATTTTCATAGGGCGTAATAATCTGTGTTGTAATCGAAAAGACCTTCTGCAAGGGCCAGCGGAGGATGGTGCCTGTCTTTTTCCGAGAGGAGGACATCCTGATCCGGCAGGCGCCAGTCTATGCCAAGGGAAGGGTCGTTCCAGGCAATGGCGCCTTCCTCCGAAGGCATGTACAGGTTGTCGCACTTGTACTGGAACACCACTTCCTCGCTGAGAACGGAAAAGCCATGCGCAAAACCGCGCGGGACAAAGAGCTGCCGATGGTTCTCTTCGGTGAGCTCACAGGCCACGTGCTGCCCGAAGGTGGGAGATCCCACCCGGATATCCACGGCCACGTCCAGCACCCGGCCACGCACTACGCGCACCAGTTTGCTCTGGGCGTACTGCCCCTTCTGGTAATGCAGGCCGCGCAGCACGCCGTAACGGCTTTTGCTCTCATTGTCCTGGACAAAACGGACGGGGCGCACGGCGGCGTCAAAATCCCGCTGGCTCCAGCTTTCCATAAAATAGCCCCGATGGTCCCCAAACACTTGAGGCTCAAGGATAACCACGCCGGGAATGGCTGTTTCTATGACTTTAAGCATACACTTAGAAACCTACTTCGAAGGTACCGTTTTTCTCAACTTCTTCTGCCAGTTTGAGCAGATACTGCCCGTAAGGGTTCTTGGCCATGGGCGCGGCGGTCTTACGCACCTGCTCCGGCGTAATCCATCCCTTTTGCAGACCTATCCCCTCCAGGCAGGCCACCTTCAGGCCCTGGCGCTTTTCAATGGTCTCGATATAGATGGAGGCCTCTGCCAGAGAGTCGTGCGTGCCGGTATCCAGCCACGCAAAGCCGCGGCCCAGGGTCTGGACCTTGAGTTCCCCATCCTCCAGGAAAGCCTGGTTCACGCTGGTAATTTCCAGCTCCCCGCGGGCCGAAGGACGGATATGCTTGGCCACATCCACCACTTTGTTGGGATAGAAATACAAGCCCACTACGGCATAATTGCTCTTGGGCAGTGCGGGCTTTTCCTCAATGGAAAGGCAGTTTCCCTCCTTGTCGAATTCCGCCACGCCGTAACGCTCCGGATCACTTACCCAATAGCCAAAAACCGTGGCCCTGGCCTGTTCCTCGGCCGTTTTCACCGCCTCCTGCAGCAGGGCGCTGAATCCCGCGCCATGGAAGATATTGTCTCCCAGCACCAGGCAGGCACTGTCGTTGCCGATAAACTCTTCACCGATGATAAACGCCTGTGCCAGGCCGTCCGGCGAGGGCTGCTCCGCGTAGGAAAAGCGTACGCCAAAGTCTTCCCCGCTGCCCAGCAGGCGCTTGAAACCAGGCAGGTCCTGCGGCGTGGAGATAATGAGGATGTCCCGGATACCCGCCAGCATAAGGGCGCTCACGGGATAATACACCATGGGTTTGTCATAAATGGGAAGCAATTGCTTCGAGACCCCTTTTGTAATGGGGTACAGACGGGTGCCGGAGCCGCCGGCAAGTACGATTCCTTTCATATTCAGTTGTTAATCATATTCAAAGTCAGAGGGTCTCCCGTGCGGGCATCGCAGGCTATAGTTTTGCCCAGGATGCCGGGGAGGTATTTGGGCGGCAGGCCGAAACCGGGACGTACGCTGCGCACATTCTCTTCCGTAAAACGGTCACCGGCCTTCATGTCCTTGGCGATGTAGAGGGAACGGCAGAATTCCCGGCCCTTGACAGCCGAAGGATCTGACGGGTAGGTCACGCTGCCCAAGGCCTTTTCCACGTTGCGGATGGCCTGTGCCATAGCGGCAAACTGGTCCTTTTCCATGGAAAAGGCAGCATCCGGCCCGCCGATACTGCGGTCCAGGATGAAGTGCTTCTCAATCATAGTTGCTCCCAGGGCAACGGCCGCCACAGCCACGTCGCTGCCCAGGGTATGGTCCGACAAGCCCACCTTCACGCCATAGCGCTCCTTCATATCCACCATCGTGCGCAAATGAGCGTCTTCGATGGAGGCGGGATAAGCCGATGTACATTTAAGGAGGGTGATGTCCCCGTTACCGGCCTCCCGGCAGGTTTTCACGGCCAGTTCAATGTCTTCCGGCAGGGCGATACCCGTGGAAATCACCATCGGCCGGCCTTTGCGGGCGGCATAGTCAATCAGCGGGATGTCCGTAATCTCAAAGCTGGCAATCTTGTAAATGGGATTGTCCAGACGCTCCAGGAAATCTACGGCCGTTTTGTCAAAAGGCGTGGAAAAACAGACCAGTCCTTGGGCGCGGGCCTGCTCGAAGATGGCCTGGTGCCATTCCCAAGGGGTGTAGGCTTCCTTGTACAAGTCATAGAGGGTACGGCCGTCCCACAGGGTACCTTTGACTTGGAAGTCCTCCCGGCTGCAGTTCAGCGTAATGGTGTCGGGGGTGTAGGTTTGGATTTTGATGGCATCGGCTCCGGCCTCCCTGGCGGCGCGCACTGACTCCAGCGCCAGGTCCAGCCTGTGCCCGTGATTGGCCGAGAGCTCGGCTACTATGAAGGTCTTGCTCATTCCAAAGGCAGGATAAGATAAACATATTCACCGTCGCGGGAAAGCTCCCGGAAGCCCATTTTCCGGTGATAGCTCAGTGAGCGGCCGTTGCCGGTCTTCACTTTGGCGCTCACAGCCTTCACTTCCTCCGGCAGGGAAAGCAGCAGCTGACGGTCCCAGCGGGCCGTTTCTCCGCTGCCCTGGAATTGAGGTGCAGCTATGAGGCCGCGGTCCCAGACGCCGTCTTCCTCCCGGGTGAGATTCCAGGACCCCAGGAGTTGTCCGCCCTTGTACACGGCGTAATAAAGGCGGTCCCTGTTCCCTTTCAAGCGCTCCACAAAAGCCAGGTGAGCGGCTTCGGAAATGGGTTCCGTGCTTACCATGAGGCGGCGGATGGGCTCCTGGTTCCGAAGCGATAGCACTTCCAGTGACTGCTCCCGGGTGCAGTCCGTGAAATTCACGAACTCATACGCCAGAAGGGAATGAATGACAACGTCTTTGTAGCTGCCTTCGAACAGGCAATGCTCCTTCAGGGTGGCCTCACGCACAAAGCCGCAGGCCTCCAGCACCGGATACAGGTGGGGACGGAGGTCGAAGGCATAAGTAAACAGCTTGTGCAGTTTCAGCTGGCTAAACGCCACCTCCCGCAAAAGCTCCAGGTATTGCGTCCAGTGAAGGGCAAATTCTTTTTCCTCCCGCTCCGTCTCCATCACAAAGGAGACCTCTGCATGCCTGTCTGTCCAGTTGATGTGCACCAGGCCGCCATAACCGATGCAGCGGCCGTTTTCCAGATAGGAGAAGAGGACCTGGCCAGGGCGCTCCTGCGCAAATAGACCGGCCACCACCTGGTCGAAGTAACGCTGCTGGTCTTCTTCTGTAAGCGGGCTGCTCTGGCGCAGATGGTAGATCTGCTGGTTGCGCCAGCGCATGATGGCAAAACGGTCCTCATAGCGCAGCGGTACCAGGCTGTAGGCACCCCGGGAGAATTCCTGCTTGTTCAGACAACGGTAGGCGGGCATGGCAGAACTAATTCAGACGTTGGAAACCAGCCTGGCACACAGGGCCTTCCAGGGCTTTCATCACGTCCTTGCCGTCCTCGAAGTCGCGGATATCGGCAAAGATGGGATCCAGGGCCTGGTAGTAACCCTCCAGCACTTCATCTGTGTGCGCAGTACAGGTGTACATGAGCGTTCCGGCTATATAGCCCTTTTTGAGCATCTCCTGGGTGACATAAGTCTTATAGGCAAGCGCGTTGGGCGAGTCAAAGGTATAACCGGCCAGGGCGGGAATCCCCCACTGCTTGATCCCAAGGCCGTATTTGCCGGCCAGCGCCTGCCAGCGGGCTTTGTTCTGCAGGCCTTTTTCGGTGATGTACTCCCAGGAACGGGTCTTTTCCATCACATCCAGGGCGGCCAGGGCAGCAACGGGGCCGATTCTGTCGGTCCAGAAGGTGGAGCTGATCCAGGAGCCCTGGGCAGCGTCCATGATATCCTTGCGGCCCAGCACGGCGGCAATGACATAACCGTTGCCCATGGTCTTGGAATAAATGGTCATGTCCGGGTACACGCCATACTTTTTGTGCAGGCCGCCGAAGGTCTCCCGGAAACCGCTGGTGCACTCGTCGAAGATGAGCACCACGCCATAAGCATCGCACAGGCTCCGGATGTGCTCCAGATAGCCTTCGGCGGGGCCGAAGTTGCGGCAGACCTCCATCTTCACGGCCGCCAGGTCCGGGGTATGGCGGATGATGTCCTCAATTTCCTGGAAATCGTTGTAATGGAAAGGGATGGAGCTGCCGCGCAGACCACGGGGAACGCCGGCCGTGGGGATGCCGGGAAGCAAATGCCCGGCCAGGGCGTCGCTTTCTCCCAGGTTCACGGAGACGTACCAGTCGTGCCAGCCGTGATAGCCGCAGATGGCCACTTTGTCCTTACCGGTGAAGGCGCGGGCAATGCGGACGCACATCGAGTTGGCTTCGCCGCCACCGCGGGTGTAGCGCACGCCGCCCGCCCAGGGGTTCATCCGAAGCAGGCGTTCGGCCAGATACACTTCCTCGGGGCAATTGAGCGTGGTGAGGTTGCCGTCCCTCACTACCTTCATCACTGCCTCGTCCACTTCATCGCGGGCATAGCCCAGGGTATTGGTGCCCACACCCATGAGGCCGCAGTCAATGTACTCGCGGCCGTCCAGGTCCCACACACGGCAGCCTTTGGACTTGCTGTAATAGGCTGGCCAGTTTCCGGGCAGCAGTTGCTCGGGGCGTTTTGAAAGGAGGGAGGTCCCTCCGGGAATCATTGTTTTGGCTTTCTCGTAAAGCTCCTGTCCTTTTCCCATATACTTTTTCAACTATTGAGAATCTTGTCATTACGGAGGGACTTGTCATAGCCCTCGTTGTAGCCGAAGCGGCTGTTCATGGACTTGATTTCCGGGTGTTCTCCCAGATAGTCTATGTAGTCTTTCCAGGGGCGGTCAGTGCCCAGAGCCCCGATGAGCGCTTTCAGCACCTCGAAATCCTCCGGCTCGTCGATCGTGATTCGGTACACGTTGGCATCGTACTCCCCTTGCCTGTTGGGCAGTTTGAAAGAGCGGAAGAGGGTTCCGCCCTCGGCCGATCCGTTCTTCCAGATGTAAGGCGTCACATGCTCCCGCTCAGAGCTGAGACGGGCCTCCCTCCAGGCCCGCTCCAGGGCCTGAAACCTGATTACCTCCGTGTCCAGGCCGTCCGGGAAGGACTTGGGGTCCGTTCTCACGTAATCATAGGCGTGCTCCACGGCGAAAGTAACTACCTCGTCAATGACGGAAGGGTCTATCAGGGGGCAGTCGGAGGTAAGGCGGACCACATAATCCGGTTTCTCCGGTGCGGCGGTGTCATAAAAGCGGGACAGGACATCCTCCACCGAGCCCTTGTGATAGCCCACACCCAGAAGGTCTGCCACGGCCACAATGAAACGGGAGCCTTCTTCATCGGTGGTGGCAATCTTCAGGGAGTCTATGGTCCTTGCCTGAAGGATGCGCCGAAGATGAATCTCCAGGAGGGTCCGGCCGTCCACTTCCTTCAGTATCTTAGCAGGCAAACGGGTGGACCCGTAGCGTGCCTGGGTAATGGCTATCACTTTCATGTCAGTTCCAGTTTACGGGGTTTAAGAGTTCCTGCTCCAGAACGTGGATATCCAACTGAATGGGCTCTGACCGCACGGAGCGGAGATTGACCTGCAACTGCTCCAAGTTGTCCACGCCAATGAGGACGCCGTCGATGAAGGGATGCTGCAGATTGTAATTGAGGGCGATTTCGCCCACGCCCAGACCGCTCTCGCGGGCATAGGCGTCCAGTTCCAGCAGGTACTTCCGCAGCGGCTGCAGCTTCTCCGGCAGCATGCTGCGGTCTTTGAAAAAGAGCCCCTGCAGGAAGGTGCTGCGCACATGGATTTCCACTCCCCGACGATGCAGCTGCTCCATATAAGGCTGGAACTTGCGGTCGAAGAAATTGAAGGGAAACTGAAGCAGGTCGAAGGGGACACCGTTTTCCAGAATCAGCTCCAGCTCCGACGAATCATAGAGCGAAAAACCTATTTTCTGCACCTTCCCCGCATCCTTGAGGGCCAGAAAGTCCTCCCAGATGTCCGGATGGGCGCGGTACAGCTCAAAATGATGCAGCAGGTAGCCGTAGAGCCTGTCCGTGCCCAGCCGGCACAAGCTGCCTTCGAAGCACTCCCGCACAGGGATATCCCCTTTAGGGTACTTGGAGACCTGTTTGAAAGGCTGGGTGACACAGCGGCCCAGCACTTCCTCTGCGTTGCCGTAGGCGCTGGAAGTGTCCAGCGTGTCGATTCCCCCCGCCCAGGCAGCCGACAGGATGTCCCGCACGGTGTCTTCGGAGGGTCTTCCCGCCGAATTCACACCATACTGCAGACCAAACTGCACCGTTCCCAGGACCAGCTTTCCCATTACAGATTCACTTCAAAGAAATTGCGGGGAAGGAGCTGGTTACTGAATCCCCGCTTGTATTTGACAATGGCGTTCACCTTCGGGTCCGGGTTGTCCGTGACGTCTCCGAAGTGGAAGAGTTTCAAGCCTTTCTCCTTGGCCAGCAGGATGGACAGGTACAGGCCGTAATGGCCGATGGGAAGCTTCCGGGCCATCAAGTCCCGCCTGTTCACGCATACGCCGTAATAGCACTCCGAGAGGCCGTTAAGAATAAGTGTTGCAGTGACCAGCTCCCCGTCCAGGTAGCCCATCACCACAAAGCCCATACCCTCTTTCACGGCCTTGGACTGCAGCATCCAGCTCTGGTGGGAGCGGGTACGCCGCTGCGCAACGGCCACATGGAAGTTCTCGAAGTCCTCCATCACGCTGTCCTGCATGTTGGAAGCGTCATAAACCTTGATATCCAGGTTTTTCTTTCCCCAGTTGATGAGGGACTTGTAGCTTTTGCGAACGCACATGAAGATATCTTCTTCCGAACGGGACAGGTCAATGGCCGTTTCGAAAAGGATGGAGGCGCTGAAGCCTTCATGCTCATAGTATTTCATGAGGAAGGCCGGATGCTCGAAAAAGCGAATTCGCCGGGCCCCCAGCTGCTCTATCTTCACAAACAGCTCCTGGAAGGCGTAATTCATCTCTTTTACCGGAACGGCCGGGTCTGAATACACCGAAAGCGGAGCGCCGAAAAAGGACAGTTCCCCATTCCCCAGGAACATGTACACCACGATGGCGAAACAATTATCGTCGAAAGCCACCATGGACACGTCCTCCCAGGACGGGCCGAAATACTCCTGGTAATACTCCAGATGCACTTCACAGTGCCTATAACCGGCATGGGAAATCCGGTACAGTTCCGACTCCCTGAAGCGGGCCTGATCGGCCCCGGACAATTCGGAGAGGAACTTAACTTTCATGGGAATAATGGGCGGCAATCTTTTTGACGGCATGGATGACATCGGCCACGTCTTCGTCGGTCATCATGGGATACAGCGGAATGCTCAGGATTCCCTTGTAAACCTGCTCAGCTACCGGGCAAAGGCCTTTTTCGTAGCCCATGCGCCGATAAAAGGGGAACCAGTAAACCGGGACATAGTGAATCTGGCACTGCACGTTTTCCGCGCTCATGGCATCGAAGAACTGGCGGCGGGTGCAGCTGAGCCTTTCCAAGTCAAGCCGGATGACGTAAAGATGGCGGCAAGTATCGGACTGGGGTATCTCCTTCTGGATGATGATGCCGGGAACCTCCCGGAAAGCCTCATTGTAGCGCTTCACAATGGCTTGCCTGCGGGCTTTGAACTGTTCCAGCTTGCCCAGTTGGCTAAGGAGCAGCGCCGCCTGGAAATCTGTCATGCGGTAGTTGAAGCCCAGGGCAATCTGCTCATAGTACCAGATACCCTCATGCGGGGCGTCTTCCATCAGGGATTCATCGTGGGTAATCCCGTGGACATGCGCCAGGACCAGTTTCTTGTAAAGCTGCTCGCTGTTGGTGGTGATGGCCCCGCCTTCGCCGCAGGTGAT
>CADAJF010000032.1 GCA_902788175.1 uncultured Bacteroidia bacterium | reverse complement strand
GGCGCTTGTCAGCAGTTCCAATACATCCAACACCTGGGTGGAAGGCTGGTCGAATGCCCGCCCGGCCATGGGCGGCAGGCTCTTCACCAGCAAGGTAAATGGCATTTCGTTATATCTTTCGGCTCAGGGCTATTATAACCAGGGGGTGCTTGATTTTGCAGATGTCGTCGGTTACTATTGGACATCTACGCCTTTTTACCTGGAAGCAGGAGATCAGGAGCCGTTTTGGCCTTATGGAACTTGCAGTTCCACCACTGTATACCCAGGTTATGCTCTTACCTTAAGGATTGACTGCGATGGCCTCTCGAAAATTACAAAGGAATGGGTGAAGCGCTTTTTGGGATTTCAGCTTCGCCCCGTCAAGAATTGACATTCCAAATTGCTATCCTCACATTATATTTTCAAGGGCGTCATAGCTGCATAGTTTGAATTTGGATGAAGAGCCGTCACTTCCTACTTTAGGCGAGTAAGTCTCTCTAGCTGCACTTTCCTGTGAAAAAAATGATTAACTTTGCAGGATAAGACAAGTAAGATTATGACACAGGATGAACTTTTTAAGGTACTGGTAGCCCATTGTAAGGAATATGGCTTTATTTTCCCTTCCAGCGAGATTTACGACGGTTTGGCGGCCGTTTACGACTACGGCCAGATGGGCGTACAGCTCAAAAACAACATCAAGACTTACTGGTGGGAGGCCATGACAAGGCTCAACGAGAATATCGTGGGCATTGACTCGGCCATCTTCATGCACCCCCGTATCTGGGAGGCCTCGGGCCACGTAGGCGCCTTCAACGACCCCCTCATAGACAACAAAGACTCCAAGAAAAGGTATCGTGCCGATGTCCTCATCGAGGATTATCTGGGCAAGATAGAGGAGAAGATTGAAAAGGAAGTGGCCAAGGGCCGCAAGCGCTTTGGCGATGCCTTCGACGAGGCCCAGTTCCGTGCCACCAACCCCAATGTGCTGCGCGAAAAAGCCAAATGGGATCAGGTGCATGAGCGCTTCCTGAAAGCAGAGCAAACTTCGGATTTTGCTGAATATCGGCAAATAATTATCGATTGTGGGATAGTTTGCCCCATCTCCGGCACCTGCAACTGGACAGAGGTTCGTCAGTTTAACCTGATGTTCTCCACCTCCATGGGTTCCGTGGCAGAAGGCGCCAATACCATTTACCTGAGGCCGGAAACCGCCCAGGGCATCTTCGTGAACTACCTCAATGTCCAAAAGACCGGGCGCATGAAGATTCCCTTCGGCATTGCGCAGATTGGCAAGGCCTTCCGCAACGAGATTGTGGCCCGCCAGTTCATCTTCCGCATGCGGGAGTTCGAGCAGATGGAAATGCAGTTCTTCATCAAGCCAGGCACCGAGCTGGACTGGTTCAAAAAATGGAAGGAAGCCCGCATGAAATGGCACGTCAACCTGGGAATGGGGGCCGAGAATTACCGTTTCCACGACCATGAGAAACTGGCCCACTATGCCAATGCCGCCACCGACATCGAGTTCAACTTCCCCTTCGGCTTCAAGGAACTGGAAGGCATCCACAGCCGCACCAACTTTGACCTGGGCAACCACCAGAAGTTCTCTGGCAAGAAGATAGAATACTTTGACCCCGAAGAGAACACCTCCTATACGCCTTATGTGGTGGAAACCTCCATCGGCGTAGATCGCATGTGCCTGGCCGTTCTGGCGCATTCCTACTGCGCAGAAAAGCTAGAAAACGGGGAAGAGCGCGTTGTAATGCGTATTCCGGCGCCCATTGCCCCCATCAAGGTGGCCGTGATGCCGCTGGTCAAGAAGGACGGTCTCCCGGAGATTGCCCAGAAGGTGGTGGATCTTCTCAAATACGACTTCTCCTACCAGTACGACGAAAAAGACTCCATTGGCAAGCGTTACCGCCGCCAGGATGCCATTGGAACGCCTTTCTGCGTCACTATTGACCACGAAACAGTCAATGATGGCTGCGTGACCGTCCGCGAGCGCGACACCATGTCCCAGGAACGCGTGAAGATAGAGCAGCTGCGGGATCTGATCGAAAAGAAGGTCTCCCTTACCAATCTGCTGCGTAATCTGTAGTATCTCATGGACGGCAACCTTGCGCTCCTGATTACGGCCATTCTGGCCACCCTGGTCTTGTATTTCTGGGCCAGGAAGGCGCAGCTGGAAAAGCAGCTGCTCCAGGAGCGCGAGGAAAACGAGCGCATCATGTCCATCGCCGAAGACCTCCAGGCCCGCCTGGGTTCCCTCACCTCCAAGGAGGGGAAAAAGGCGGGCCCTATAGATATGCTTGACAGGCTCTGTGAGCAGTACTACGTCTATGAAGGGACGGAGAACCTGCAGCCCAAAATCCTCAAGGAAGTGCGCACTGTAGTGGAAGGGTTGCGCAGCACGACGTCCCCTCTTCGCCGCTCGCTGGAGCAGTCGCTGGACAGCCGCACGGACCGCGTCATGAGCCGCCTCCGGGCCGCCTATCCCCTGTGGAAAGAAGAGGATTTCCAGCTGTATCTTTTCGCCGCCTCCGGCTTCTCTTCCACCACCATCTCTACCCTGCTGGAAAAGGACAAGCCTTACGTCTATAACCGCCTTTACCGCCTTAAGGAAAGGATACGAAAATCCGACGCGGAGGATAAAAACCACTTCCTGCAGTGCCTGGAGCGCTGATTTTTGCGTTTGGTGGAAAACGACAAAATTTTAATGGTTTTCGACACGCCGTCTCGCTCTTGCGAGATTTTTTCTTACAAGCGCCCTCATAAGCGTCTGATTTTGAATTAATTACAGGAGCGCAAATGCGAGAATCTTTACGGCCAATTATTTTGTAAGGCCCAAAACTTGATTTATCTTTGCACCAGAGAAAAACCATTAAAAATTTCATACCATGGAAGTAAAGAAATCCCCCAAAGCCAGCCTTGAGAACAAGCGCCTGCTCATGACGGAAGCCGGTCTTGTCATTGCTCTGGGCATTGTTTACGGAGCCTTCAACTACTCCTCCAAAGACGCCCAGGTGGCCGCTCTCGAAGACACCACCCA
Source organism: uncultured Bacteroidia bacterium (assembly GCA_902788175.1). Classification (GTDB taxonomy): domain Bacteria; phylum Bacteroidota; class Bacteroidia; order Bacteroidales; family UBA932; genus Cryptobacteroides. Next base: position 13,244 of record CADAJF010000032.1, on the reverse strand, counting down.
GGTGCTGGTGGAAGAAGAGATGATTGCCATCCAGAACGAACTTCCCCCGCCCCCGCCGGAGGCCCCGTCCATCCCTGTTCTCAGCGACCAGATTGATATTGTGGACGATGACATCAAACTGGACGACGACCTTTTCATGAACCTGGAAGACAACAACCAGGCCGTGGAAATCCAGGACTATAAAGAGGCCGTGGTTGAGGAAGAAGAGGTGGAAGAGGAAGCCATTCCTTTCCAGCTGGTAGAGCAGAAGCCTTCTTTCAACGGCGGAGACGCCAACGAGTTCTCCAAGTGGGTGAACTCCCGCCTCAACTACCCGGAAATTGCCAAGGAGAACGGCGTTCAGGGCCGCGTAACCCTCCAGTTCACCGTAGAGGCAGACGGCCGCGTAACCAATGTGAAGGTGCTCCGTGGCGTGGACGAGTCCCTGGACAAGGAAGCCGTGCGCGTGGTGTCCAGCTCCCCCAAGTGGAAGCCCGGCCGTCAGCGTGACCGCGCCGTAAAGGTGACCTACACCTTCCCCGTAATCTTCCAGCTCCGCTAATCGGAAATTTTCTTATCTTTGCAGAAGTATAACGCTTCTTCGCAATAATGGCAGAAAGTTTTTCTGAAATAGGAAAAGTAGAGGCGATAGACCAGCTCTATCGCCTCTCTGCATATTCTCCGGTGGCCGGGCTCAGCTATACCTCCTCCAAGGGCGGCAAGGTGAGCACAGCGGCCCGCATGTACCTGGAAGGGATAGACTTCAACCTGGTCTATTTCCCCCTTAAACACTTGGGTTACAAGTGTGTAGTGGGCGTGGTAGGGGAGCTCTACGCTGCCCTTGCGCACCCTAAGCTGCTGAATGTGGTGCTGGGGGTATCGGCCAAGCTGGATTTCCCGCAGGTGAAGGAGCTGTGGATGGGCATAACGGTGGCGGCCAAGGAGCACGGCTTTGAGGCCGTGAACCTGGACCTGCAGCCTTCCGGCAACGGCCTGTACGTGTCGCTGGCGGCAACAGGGGAGTGCCCCCTCCTGACGGACAAGCGCCGCCTGGCGGCCAAATCGAAGGACCTGCTGTGCATTTCCGGCAGCCTGGGCGCGGCCTATCTTGGGCTGCAGGTGCTGGAAAAGGGCCTGGAGGAGTTCCAAAAGCAGGGCACCCAGCCGGATATGACCCAGTACAAGATGCTGGTGGGCAGTTATTTGCGCCCGGAACTGGACGCCTCCACGGTGCAGCGCCTGGAGGATGCAGAAATCTACCCGCCTTACGCCTATTTTGTCACCAGGGGCCTCTCGGACGCCCTCAAGCGCCTCTCGCGCGAAAGCGGCCTGGGCGCCAAGGTCTATGCAGAGAAGATTCCCTTCGAGGGCAACAGCTTCCAGCTGGGCAAGCAGCTGGACCTGGACCCTTTGTCGGCGGCCATGAACGGCGGAGACGACAACCGCCTGCTGCTGGTGGTCCCCATCCTCCACCTGGAAAAATTCCGCCGGGAATTCCCGGGCTTCGATGTAATCGGCCACCTGGCACAACCGGAGGTTGGCACGGTTTTGGTTACACCGGAGGGGGTGGAATTCCCCGTCAAAGCCCAAGGCTGGACAGATAATAATGATTAACAATAGCAATACCATGAAAAGACTTATTTCCATCGTGGCCCTTTGTGTGGCTGTTTCCGCTACTTCCTGGGCTCAGAGCGGCCTGGGAGACCTGCTGGGCGGCAAAGCCGGCAACACTATCGGCAATGTGCTCTCTTCTATTGCCGGCACCGTCTATACGCAGCCGGTAACGCTGGACGGCAATTACAATTATAACGGCGTGGCCGTGTCTGCTACCAGCACTGAGGGCGGCATCCTCACCAACCTGGCCGGTACCGCCGTCACCTCCGGCATCGAAACCAAGGCCGATGAATACCTTTCCAAGGTGGGCGTGCGTCCCGGTGCCATGAAATTCACCTTCAATGCCGCCGACAACAGCTTCACGGTGCAGGTGGGCTCCCTCAGCATCCCCGGCACCTACAAGGTGGGTAGTGGGGAACGCACCGTCAACCTCACCTTCGGCAAGTCCATGCAGTTCCTGAGCATGACCGGTACGCTGGAATCCTCCCTTTCCGGCGCCCGCATGCTCTTCACCGCAGACAAAGCCATGGCCTTCATCAAAAAGCTCGCTTCCATGGCAGGGCAGTCCTCTTCGGAGGTCTCCGGTATCGCCAAGCTGGCGGAAGGCTACGACAATTACCGCATTGGCTTCAAGCTCAGTAAGTAAGCACCCAGCTGCACATCGTTGATTCCGGCCCCAGGCAAGGGCCGGTTTTTTTTGTGCGCATGCGGGAAAATCGGCCGGGGGCTTGCAGAATTCACCGGGAAATCATTATCTTTGCAGGAGGAAATACCGTATCCTGCATCATCCTGTCGAAACCTGCAAAAGAATTTTTACATGATCGGGAACAGGATACCGTGCCTTCGGGTGCGGTTGTTTGCTATGTTAAACCGATCATGGGCTTTGCAGGGCCCCCGACAGGGGATATGGCACCGGCCGCGCCCTTTAGCGTGCCGCCGATGCCCCCACAGAAAGTAAGGCTGCCGGCATAAGGATTGTTTGTTGTTTTTCGGACTTCGGTCTGTTTTTTACTTCATCCGGCAGCCTTTTTTTAACGCAAGTTTTCCCATGAAAGAAGGAAAAAACACTTATCTGTGACCGAATTTTTCTTATTCTCATAGCCGTCGTCATCCTGACGAGTATCTGGCTCAACAGCCTGTCTTCCCGGATGGGCATGCCCGCCCTGCTGGCGTTTATGCTGCTGGGTATGCTGTTCGCAAACAACGGACTCTGGCCAATCCGCTTCGACAATTATGACATGGCCAAGGAGACCTGTACCGTGGCACTCATTTTCATTATGTTCTACGGCGGTTTCGGCACGCGTTGGGAGGCGGTGAAGCCCGTTGTCCGCGAGTCGGTGCTGCTGGCCACGCTGGGCGTGGCCTTTACGGCCGGACTTACAGGTGTGTTCTGCTACTTTGTATTAAAATGGGAGTGGCTGGAAAGTCTGCTCTTCGGCTCGGTGATTGGCTCGACGGACGCAGCCTCGGTTTTCTCCATCCTTCGCAGTAAACGCCTGGGCCTGAGGAACAATACCGCCCCCATGCTGGAGATGGAAAGCGGCAGTAACGACCCTGCGGCCTACATGCGCACGGCCGCCACGGGCACCTTCACCCGCGCCAGCGGCATTGTCTGGCCACAGGGAGTATATGGCGTACCTACAGGCTGGACCATTACGCCGTAGGCTGCATCATTCATTTTGAGGCTTTCCACCCACCCCCGGTCCGGGGGCGGGTGGAAGTTCTCTACAGACGAGGTTTCTGGATAACCCTCACCACCAGGGAAATAAGGTAAATGATGAATCCGTAAATAAGCGGAATCATGGTTACCTTGAGCCCGCCGAAGAGGACACCGGGGGAAATGAGGTCAAAAAGACCGTTGACCTCCTGTCCCCGGGAGAGTTCCTGCAGTACGGAAAACATCTGATGGAGTCCAAGCAGCATGGCCAGCGAGCCAAACACGGCGGCAAACAGGCCAATCTCCTTCACCCAGCGGGGAGCCTTCCAGGCGGCAAAGAAAATGCCTACAAGAAGAACCGTGAGAACAGACATAAAGGCGGGTCCGCCTTCCATAAATAAACGGAACATAACGCAAAGAATTAAAGGGTTTGTGGTGGCAAAGATAGGAGAGCGGCGGCTTTTCCAAAAGCCGAATCCCCACACAGGCAAGTTAAATCCCCTTTTTTATGCTTACAGCAAGGGGAAGCGGAGTTTTTTTGCTAATTTTACAGTGTGAATGAAACGGTTTCTGCTCATATCTTTTTGGATGGTTTCCGTCCTTTTGGTGGCGGTGGTCCTTACCAGCCTTGGTTACAGCTTTCCGGAAGCCGTTTTCATAGGCACCCTCTTTCTCCCCGGCGCACTGGCGGCTAAGTATTTCTTCCCCAAGGTGAGTTTCAAAAGCCGCGGCACCGCCATTAAAGACATCATTTTCATCGTCCTGGGCATCCTGGTGGCCGAAATTCTGTTCTTCCTGATGGCCCACGCCTACATTTCCCGCATTTGGGAGAATCCGGCCCGGCTTTTCGATGAGGGGGCAGCCATTCCCGAAATCCTGACCAATCCCATCTTCATAGCCATCATCCTTACGCTGCTTTCCGGAGGCAGTTACCTGTTTGAACGCTGGCTGGACAAGCGGTTCCCTCACTCCCCCGGGCCGATAACCTTCACATCCGAAAGAAAACCCGTAACCCTTCCCGTGGAGGAAATCCTTTACGTAGAATCCAACGATTCCATTACCACGGTGGTGGCCAGCGGGAACCGGCGCTTCAAAAACAAGACTCCCATTTCACGCTGGGAGGCCATCCTGGGTTCCCAGTTCATACGAATCCACAGGGCCTATCTTGTCAACCGCTCGGCCGTAAGCGGAATAGACGTGGACATCCTCTACGTAGGCGAAACCCAGCTGCCCATTTCCCGAAAATACAAGGACATCACCCTCTAACCCCCGCCCCGCTTACGGTCTTTGTCGTGAAAACGGCCGTTTTTCCGCGCAAGATTGCACGGACCAACAGTTTTGCGCGAGTTTTCGGCCATTTTCCCGCGCAAGATTGCAGGGGGTATGGCCCGGGCCGGAAAGTGTGAGAAAATAATTGCACGGGGAGCAAGTTTTTCGTATCTTTGTTTCTATGAGTTTTGTGCATCTTCACGTCCATACCCAGTACTCTATCCTGGATGGGCAGTCGTCCATAAAAAACCTTTTTGCACGGGCCCAGGAACTGGGTATGCCGGCTCTTGCCATCACGGATCACGGCAACATGTACGGCGTTAAGGAGTTCCTCAAAACCGCCAGGAAGTTTCCGGAGGTGAAACCCATCGTGGGCTGCGAGGTGTACGTGACGCGGCACTATGACCACAAGCTCAAGGACAACGAGCACAGGGGCTATTACCACCTGATTCTCCTGGCCAAAAACCCGGAGGGTTACCGGAACCTCTCCAAGATAGTTTCCATCGGCCACATCGAGGGTAAGTACTATGACAAGCCGCGCGTGACGCATGAGATTATTGAGCGTTACAAGGAGGGGCTCATCTGCTCGTCGGCCTGCATGGCGGGGGAAGTGCCGCGCGCCATCATGGCCCGGGACGAAAAAGCGGTGGAGGAGGCCATTCTCTGGCACAAGCGCGTGTTCGGGGAGGATTACTACCTGGAGGTGATGAAGCACCCCACCCAAGTGCCCGGCCTGGACAATGAGCTGTACCGGAAGCAGTGCTTCTATACGGAGGAGATTTTCCGCCTGGCCCGGCAGTACGGCGTGAAGGTGCTTGCCACCAACGATGCCCACTTTGTGCGCAAGGAGGACGGCCCCGCCCATGACCGCCTCATCTGCCTTACCACCAACGCTTACATCGACGACCCTGACCGCCTGCGTTACACCCAGCAGGAATATCTCAAGAGCGAGGAAGAGATGCTCTCGCTGTTCCCGGACCATCCGGAAGCGCTGGAAAACACGCTGGAAGTGGCCTCTAAAGTGGAAAGCTATTCCATTGACAGGGACCCTGTCCTCCCCGTTTTCGAGATAGACCAGGCCTTTATGGCCGATATTGACGCACACCTGGAAACCTACAAAGAGGTGATTGACGCCGGCCGCTGCGACAAGCACGGCACCTACCGCGGGGACGGCTTCTGCCACTCGGTGGCCTACCTTTGCCACCTCACCTATGAAGGCGCCCGGAAGCGCTACGGGGAGGTGCTTACCCCGGAGCAGCAGGAAAGGATTGACTTTGAGCTCAAGACCATCTCCCGCATGGGCTTCCCGGACTATTTCCTCATTGTGCAGGACTACATTGCCGCTTCCCGCGCCATGGGCTCGCTGGTGGGCCCCGGGCGTGGCAGCGCCGCCGGTTCGGTGGTGGCCTACTGCCTCTGGATCACCAACCTGGACCCCATCAAATACCAGCTGCTGTTCGAGCGTTTCCTGAACCCGGACCGTATCAGCATGCCGGATATAGACGTTGACTTCGAGGACCTGACCAAGGCGCACCGCTACGTGGAGCAGAAGTACGGCGAAAGCCATGTCTCCCGCGTGATTACCTTCGGCACCATGGCGGCCAAAAGCGCCATCAAGGATGTCGCGCGCATAAGCCGCATGAGCCTGGACGAGAGCAACCGCCTCACCAAGATGGTCCCGGACCGCCTGCAGGACGAGAAAGGCAAAGACGTAAAAATCACCCTCAAGAACTGTTACCGTCTGGTCCCGGAGCTCAAAAACGAGTTGGAAAACGGCCCTCAGCTCAACCGGGAGGTACTTCAGTACGCGCAGGCCCTGGAAGGCTGCGTCCGGCAGGTGGGGATGCACGCCTGCGCCACTATCATCGGCCGGGGAGACCTTACGGACTATCTCCCCATCTGCCTGTCCAGGGACAAGGATACCGGGGAGGATGTCCGCACCTCGCAGTACGACGGCCATTACATCGAGGATGTGGGCATGCTCAAGATGGATTTCCTGGGCCTTATCACGCTCCAGATCATCCACAACTGCCTGGACCTTATCAAGGAGCACCACGGGATAGACATTGACATAGAGGCCATTCCCATCGACGACAAACCCACCCTGGAGCTTTACGGCCGCGGGGACACCACCTCCGTGTTCCAGTTCGAATCCGAGGGCATGAAAAGCTGGCTGCAAAAGCTAAGGCCGGAGCGCTTCGAGGACCTTATAGCCATGAATGCCCTCTACAGGCCCGGGCCGATGGACTATATCCCGGACTTCGTGGCCCGCAAGCAGGGGGAACAGGCCATCGAATACGACCTCCCTCAGATGCAGGAATACCTGCAGGACACCTACGGAATCACCGTTTACCAGGAGCAGGTGATGCTGCTGTCCCAGAAACTGGCCGGCTTCACAAAAGGCGAGGCGGATAAACTGCGCAAGGCCATGGGCAAGAAAATCCTGGAAGACCTCCTGTCCCTCAGGGGGAAATTCATGGAGGGCGGCATGGCCAACGGGCACCCGGAAAAAGTGCTGGACAAAATCTGGAAAGACTGGGAGAAATTTGCCCAGTATGCCTTCAACAAATCCCACTCCACCTGCTATGCCTGGGTAAGCTACCAGACCGGCTGGCTCAAGTGCCACTACCCTTCGGAGTTTTTCGCTTCCTGCCTCAACTGCGCCAAGAGCCTGGAAGAAATCTCCAAGATCATGGACGACTGCAAGGGACACGGTATCAAGGTCCTTAGCCCGGATGTCAACGAGAGTTCGGACCACTTTACCGTGAACAAGGAGGGAAATGTGCGTTTTGCACTGGGGTCCATCAAGGGTTTTGGCGCCAACGTGGTGGAGGCCATTCTCCGGGAACGCAAGGAAAACGGCTGGTTCAAAGACGTTTACGACTTTGTAGAGCGCATGGCCGGCAGCGTGAACCGCAAAAGCTTCGAGAGCCTGGTCAATTCCGGCGCGCTGGACAGCTTTGGCCACAAGCGCAGCATGTACTTCCAGCCTGCGCGGGGCGGGGAACTGTTCATAGACCTCATTACCCGTTACGGGGAACTGTACGGGCAGGATACGATGTCGGCCGGGGCTTCCCTCTTTGGAGACATGGAGGAAATGAAGCCGGAAAGGCCTCCCCTGCCGGAATTCGAGGGCGATATGGACATCCTGGAGGTGCTGCAGCGGGAGAAGGAACTGGTGGGCATGTACCTGAGCTCCCACCCGCTGGACCGTTATGCCTTCGAGATGGAGCACTTTACCAGCTGCCAGCTGGCGGGCCTGGGCAATTTTGTCTCTGAATGCGAGAATAACAAGCAGGCCGCCAAGGTCTGTGTGGCCGGCATGGTAACGGACTATAAACTCCTCACCACCAAGAGCGGAAAGCCTTATTCCCGCACCGTCCTGGAAGATTATAGCGGCTCCTACGAGCTGGCCCTTTTCGGGAAGGAGCACGAGGCCTTCATGTCCTATATGCAGCCCAAGGCAGCCCTTTACCTGGAAGGTGCCGCGGAGGAGAAGTATTTCGTGAAGCCGGAGGAGCGAGCACAGGGAAAATCGGCCCCCTACACCTTCCGGGTCAAGAGTGTTACGCTGCTGGGAAATGTTTCGGAGAGCCTTCTCACCGGCATTTGCCTGGACATCAGCACCCCTATGCTCTCGCCCGGTTTCCGCAAGGACCTGGTGAAGCTGCTTCGCACGCACAAAGGAAGTATTCCCCTCACCGTCCATCTGCAGGATCCTCAGCAGACACACTACCGTATCCTCTTTTATTCCAAGAAGTTCCAGGTATCCGTGACATCGGAATTCCTCCAGGATCTCAGGCGCCTGGGCATAGAGAAGTACGAGGTGCAGCGAAAAGGCTGAAAAAAACCGCTATCCGCAACTTGAGTTTGGAATCGGGCCGTCCGGAGAGTTAAATCGGCATGAGGTCTTCAATTCGACATCCTAATGTCTGACAGATGCGCCGTGAGTTTTCCGTCTCAGCGTTTTTCAATGACCGCTTGTCCTGTTCGTAGGAGCGGATGACCGTGAGTGGAATTCCCGCGATGTCGGACAGTTGCCTTTGTGTCAGCCGGGCGTTCTTGCGGGCCAGTTTGAGAACCTGTCCTCCGGAGGTTTCTCCGAGCCGTTTTCTTGCGAACTGTACAGATTTCGAAAGGTCCGCCTCGTGCAAGACTGAATATCGTTCGTGAAGGGACGCCACCGTCAGGCCCCTGGATTGGAGCGTTCTCAAGTCCACGTTCAGATACCAGGACAGGTATGCCAGTGCCCATCCTGTCCAGAATTCTGGACTTCCGATGTCGATGAGTCCGTCTTTCCTGGGCAGCGGTTCGCCGGTCCGGGCGGCAACCATAGAAGCCAGCTCGATTCCGGACATGCCTCCGAGATATTTGGGGTTGGCCCGGGAGAAGGTCTCCGCGATCCCGCTTCCGAGGAAACGTGCGTAGAACAGGTCGAGGTCCTCGCCGCAGGAGTTGACGGCATAGTCAAGCATGGCCCCCAGGGAGGTCATCGCGTCGTCCAGGTATGCTATGTCATAGGCGCGGGTCATCATTGCTCCATTTTTCGTTGATGATGGTCGAAACATATATCTCATTGCCAGTCGGCATCTCGGTCAGCATTTTCTTGTAGTCTTCCCGTGCACCCCTGTCCCGAGACAGTCTCCGGACATGATAGATGGAAGCATCAACCGGGATGGCCTTTACAAAAGAGAGGGCATCGAAGGCCGCGGGGGAGCGCAGTACGACCTGTTCCCCCCGCATCGCCCGACGCAGTTGTTCCAGCGTGATTCCATTGGTGAGGAAAGCCCTGGAGAATGAGAAATAGGAATCGTCGGCCCGGTATCCTACCATCAAGTCGTAATCCCTGTAATCTGGCAGGAATGTGTCCAGGATATACTGACGGGCTCTCACCGAAACATGGGATGAAAGGTCGAACCTCCTGTTCTCCAGCAGGATGGCGAGCCAGTTCAGGATGTGGTATCCTTCCGCGTTGAGATGGAGGCAGGTCAGCCCCTCCGTCTCGAACTGGTATCCGTTTGCGAATCCGTCGTTATCTGTGGCGCAGGCCCACTCCATCGCAAGTTCCGGTTCGTGCGTGCAATAAAAACCCAGCCCATAGTCGTTCTCCGGGTTTCCCTTCCCAAAAGTTGGCTTTCGGATAATCTGGCTTGAGCCGTGATATAACTCCTCCATAAAAGTAATACTATAGTATTAGTGCAAAGATATGTGTTTTAATTGAAAATACCAACCCATTCTTGCGAATAGCCGAAAAAGAAAGATTCGGTCGCCTGAAATCAGCAATCCCGCCCTTGTCTCATTGAACTAACCCCTGCCGGGGGATGTCCGTCTAGTCTGAGACGGGACGGACAGACCGACCGATGCAACGCTCGGCGCCACTCTCATCGCACTCCCCAATCTGTTCTTGGGAATAGAAGTCGACGCCCCACGCACAGTACGGTGCGTCCACATAGAGGGAAGAAGACCAGTATTTGCCTATGGAACCCGCAGAAACAAGCCTGAAATCGGCCATTCCACCAGCGCAAGGAAAGAAAATGGTGGCTCCACTCACATTCTTGATGACCTTCCAGCCTTTTACGGTCGAGTCTTGATATTTCTCGAACTCTCCGTCACACTTGACCCAGGTATAATCCGTCCTATTGTCCTTTGTTGCCAGAAGTTCTTTTATCTCCGCCCTCGTAGGCATGCGGAACTTGCCGCCAAGGTCAGCGTAGGCCGCGTCGTCCTCCTTCTGAAGGACAGTGTAGTCGCTGCCGGTGTATCCGATGTACTTGATGAAATCGCCGGGGACGCCCCAGAGGTAAGTGCTAAAATCGCGGTTGTAATAGTTTTTGGGCTGAAGCTCGCCCCAGGCAAAGTAGTCGCCGTAGTCAGTCTCGTTGTCGGCGCCCACGTTATACTTGGCCCATTTTACGCTAAGGCCTAGGTCCACGTAAAGGTCGGAAGCATTGGTGACGGACCAATAGTTCTCGCCAATTGTGCTCAGGTCCGGGAAGGTGTACATCGCGTCCGTGGCATCGGGCATGGCCGGAAAAAAACCGCGGCCCGGGGGAGGGTCGCGGTTTCTTTATGGGGACAGGCAGACTTACTTCTTGCTGTCCTTTTTGTCAGCGGCGCGCATGGTGGCATCGTACATGATGGGGGTACCGATCATGATGGAAGCGTAGGTGCCGATCACCACACCCAGGCACAGGGCCACGGCCAGACCGCGGATGCTCTCGCCGCCGAAGATGGCGATGGTGAGCATCGGGAGCAGCGTGGACACCGAAGTGTTGAGGGTACGGGTGAGGGTGGCGTTGAGCGCGGTGTTCACCGTGGTACGGAAATCTTCCTTCGGGTGCAGGCCCCTCTGTTCACGGATACGGTCGAAGATAACCACGTTATCGTTGATGGCGTAACCGATGATGGTGAGGATAGCGGCGATAAACGTCTGGTCCACATCCAGGTTGAACGGAAGGATACCGTTGAACAGGGAGAAGAAGCCAATCACGATGAGGGCCGTGTGAGCCAGGGAGACCACGCCGCCCAGACCCCAGGTCCAGCCCTTGAAGCGGAAGGCGATGTAGGCGAAGATGGCCAGCAGGGCCAGGAACACGGCAATGAAGGCGCTGCGGGTGATGTCGCGGGCGATGGTGGGACCTACCTTGTCCGAGGAGATGATACCGTTGGGGTTCTCCAGGGTAGAGGTGAAGTTGGCCAGTGCGATATCCTCTGCGTAGAAGCCCTTGAGGGCGTTGTACAGCAGGCCTTCGATCTCGGCGTCAACGGCGGTGCTTTCCTGGTCGTTCTTGTACTGGGTGGTCACCTTCATCTGGGCGTCACCACCGAACTGCTTCACTTCCACGGAATACTGGTCAATGCCGGCATTGCGGGCAGCTTCTGCGAAGGTGGCTTCCACGGAGGCGCGGACTTCCTCTGCGGTGACGCTCTTGTCGAAGCGGACGACATAGGTGCGGCCGCCGGTGAAATCTACGCCATAGCTGAAGCCCTTGAGGGCGATGGAGGCGATGGAGATCACAATGAGTGCACCGGAAATGATGTAGGACCACTTCTTGAAGCCGATAAAGTCAATCTTGGTGTTCTTGAGGATGTTCTGCGTGAGCTTGTTGGACATGGCCACGGTCTTGCCCCGGGAGATGCGGTCATCGAAGATGATGCGGGTGATGAAGATGGAGGTAAGTACCGAGGTGATGATACCGATGATGAGCGTGGTGGCAAAGCCCTGCACAGGACCGGAACCAAACACATAGAGGATGATACCGGTGATGAGGGTGGTGAGCTGACCGTCGATGATGGCGCTGTAGGCGTTCTTGTAACCGTCGTGGACGGCCAGCGAGAAGCCCTTGCCTGCGGCCAGTTCTTCCTTGATGCGCTCATAGATGATCACGTTGGCGTCCACTGCCATACCCAGGGTTAGCACCAGACCGGCGATACCGGGCAGGGTAAGGACGGCGCCGAAGCTGACCAGCACGCCGAAGAGCAGCAGCACGTTGCACAGCAGTGCGATATCGGCGATGATACCGGCGCCCTGGTAGAAGAATACCATATAGATGAGCACCAGGCAGAAGGCGATGAGGAAGGAGATGAGACCGGCACGGATGGAGGCCGAACCCAGGGAAGGACCCACAACCTGCTCCTGGATGATGGTGGCAGGGGCGGGGAGCTTACCGGACTTGAGCACGTTGGCAAGGTCCTCTGCCTCCTGGACGTCGAAGTTACCGGTGATGACGGAAGAACCGCCGGTAATCTCCGTATTTACAGTAGGATAGGAATATACCAGGCCGTCCAGCACAATGGCAACCTGCTTGCCGATATTGTCCTTGGTGAGGCGGGCCCAGATGGAGGCGCCTTCCGCGTTCATGGTCATGTTCACGGAAGGGGCGCCGTTGCCGCCCTGCTGGGCAGCGTTGAAGTCCACGCGGGCGTCGGTGACTACGCCGCCGTCCAGCGGGGCCTTGCCGTCACGGGAGTTAGCCTTGATGGCAACCAGTTCATAGAGGTTGCTGCCCTTGACAAACTCCGTGGGCTTGACGGACCACAGACCGCGGAAACCGGCGGGAAGGACATCCGAGGCCATAGCCAGGTACTGGTTCACCTTCACGGTGTCCACGCCCTGGGCAAAACCTAGGCAGGCGTTGTTCCAGCCGGAGGGGGAGAGCACCTGGAAGAGCGGATTGGCCACTGCGGTGCTGTCACCCAGGTTGCGGAGAATCTCGCTTACGCGGGCGTCCACGGCATAGAGGTCAACCTCGTTGCCCTGATAGGTGGGCCAGAATTCCAGGGAGGCGGTACCCTGCAGGAGCTTGCGTACGCGCTCGGGGTCTTTCACGCCCGGCAGTTCGATGAGGATCTTGCCGGAGGAACCCACCTGCTGGATATTGGGCTGGGTGACGCCGAAGCGGTCGATACGGTTGCGGAGCACGTTGAAGGAGTTGTCAACGGCGCTCTTGGCCTCGCTGCGGATAACGTCGATTACCTGGGCGTTGGTGGCGTCGTTGGAAATCTTGTCGCGGAGCTCATAAGTGGCAAAAATCTCTGCCATACGGCGCTGGGGAGCCACCTGGTTCCAGGCATCCTGGAACAGGCCGATGAAATCCTGGCTGGAGTTCACGTTGTTTTCCTTGGCCTTGGAGAGGGCAGCCACGAAGTCAGGGTCTGCGCTGTTACCGGAGAGGGCTTTCACCAGGTCTTCGAGCTGGACCTGCAGCATGACGTTCATACCGCC
>CADAJF010000031.1 GCA_902788175.1 uncultured Bacteroidia bacterium | reverse complement strand
CCTTCGAAAGCCAGCAGAGCATTACCAAGTTCATATTCCGCTATAGCAGCGGGACTCCCGGGGCTATCAGGCAGCTCACCATCCTGGCTCCCGGCCGGATGGACCCCGTCACCGTAATTCCTGCCAACCCGGCCATGGAGTTCCATGTGGCCCTTCCCAGGATTGACTCCGGCGGCGAGAAGATTGTCTATACCTTCCTGGCCGAAACCCTAAGCGGAGACATTTACGAAGGTACCAAGAAGGCGGCCCTGCAGGCCGGCAAGTACTACAAAGCGACTGTGGGACTTGCAAAATACGACCCCATTGCCACACCCCTTACCATCGAGGCGCTGGAAGACGGCGTCATTACCATTTCCAATCCGTTGGGCAGGCTAATCAGGTGGAATGCCCAGGGGGAAGAATTTTATGGCCAGAATGCCCAGTCCAGCGATGCCAACCCCATCGAGATTCCGGTCGCGGCCGGGCAGCGGGTGATACTGGGCGGGACCAGCAGCACCTATGCGACGAGTACTGAAAATTACACGAATATCCGCTGCAGCGCCCGCCATTATATGTACGGCAACGTAATGAGCCTGATCAGTATATCTACGTATGCCAAGCCCCAGCAGCACCCCTCCATACAAGCGGTGAGCGACAGAGCTTTTTTGGGACTATTCCGAGGCAGCGATAATAAAAATAGCAACAACACCCTTCACAACCATCCGGTCAAAACCCTTGCGCTTCCGGCGCTCACGGTAGGTAAAGCCTCTTATTATCAGATGTTTTCTTACTGCACCTCCCTGGAAACCGCTCCGGAACTTCCGGCAACATCATTCAGCGGATCATACACGGAGATTCATAACGAAGCTCCTTACGGAATGATGTTCGACTCCTGTATAGCGTTGAAAAAAGGACCATCCATGCTTCCCGCCAAAACGGTTTCTTTTTGCTATCGTGACATGTTTTATAGCTGCGTATCTTTGAAGGCTTCTCCCGTTCTGCCGGACGAAACCCCGGCGAGCTGGGCCTATAATCAGATGTTTGCGTACTGCCGTAGCCTGGAACAGATAACCTGTTATGCCAGAAACAATTTATATACTGTTGTCATAGACACCGTATGGGTTAATGGTTTTAGCTACGAACGAGTTTTAGGAGGAGCACCGAACAAATGGGTGAAAGGCGTCCCTGCTACCGGCGTTTTCATCAAGGACCCGAGAGCATCCTGGCCGATAGGCGAAGACGGCATTCCTAAAGGATGGACTTATGACAAAGACCCGCTTATCATTGAAGCGATAGAGGACGGCACCATCAACATCAACAACCCTCAGGGGCTTTCTATCACCTATAGCAAAGATCCCTCCATGGCAATGGGTATTACCAGTAGCCTGAACTTCATCAGTATCCCCGTCAGCAAAGGCGACAAGGTGCGCTTCTGGGGCGACAATCCCGTGTACAGCGGCAGCGGCATGGAATATTTGAACACCACCATCAGCGGCACGGCTCCGCACTACGTCTATGGCGACATCCGTTCGCTGGTGAGCCGCGGCAACTTCCCCAACGTGACCTCCCTGGAGGCCCATGCCTTCAGCGGCCTCTTTGCGGGAAATGTGAATCTGCGCATCAACGAGCATCTTTATTTTACCATGGGAGCCGACAAGGTGGGCGAAAGGGCCTTCCAGGACATGTTCTCCGGCTGTACGGGAATACGCTTCGCCCCGGAGCTTCCAGCCACCACCCTGGGAAGTGAGTGCTATGCCAACATGTTCAGCGGTTGTAACCAGCTCAGGAAGCCCCCGGTGCTTCCTGCCACCAAGTTGGCCGCATTCTGCTACAGCGGCATGTTCAGCCGATGCATCCGGCTGCAAGACGCCCCGGAGCTTCCCGCCACCAACCTTGCGGATGGCTGCTACATGAATATGTTCGACAACTGCAAAGCGCTGGCAAGCGCCCCGGAGCTGAAAGCCGCCACGCTGGTTTCCGGGTGCTACGCCTTCATGTTCCGTGACTGCACCTTGCTTGGCAACGTCACCTGCCTGGCAACCAACCCCGGAGCCGGCTACACCGACGACTGGCTGAGCGGTGTCCCCTCAAGTGGCACCTTCGTCAAAAAGTCCGGTGTCACCTGGCCCTCCGGCAGCAGCGGCATCCCCACCGGCTGGACCGTGCAGCAGAGCCAGTAGCCCGGCCCCCGACAAACAGGCGACAGCTTCCCGTCCAAGCATTTTAAGGCGTTTTTGCAAAGACGGACAGGCTGTTGCCTGTATCTTTCCATCGGCCCCCAAACGCGTTTGCCGCCCCACTCCGGTGCTTCTGTAAACGCGAAAAATGCCTCCTACACTACTGTAGAAGGCATTTTTGCGGAGAGGCCGAGATTCGAACTCGGGATACCCTTTTGGAGTATACACGCTTTCCAGGCGTCTCAAAAAGTCTATTCTAGATGGTTCTACGCTATTATTTATGTCTTACTTGCGGGTAATTTGCGGGTAAATCTTAAAATTTCACCGCAGGCGGTTGTATTTTCCATGTTCCTCCACAACCCAGGGTAGGAACATTCAATCGGCAGTCACAGTCAAACACAAAGATTGCCCCATTGTCATGCTTTAAAACATTGTACTCGTTGAGGTCTCCAATGTAAAGATTCTGTGTTTTGTAGTTGAGGCGCATACCAAAGTCTTCGCCGGCGTCTTCAAAACCAAGTTTGTGCATGAATACTGCACGTTCCTCTTCGGAGACTTTGATTCCTTCAATGTATGGCTGTTCTATCAAAACACCAAATTGACTATCCACGTCCTTTCCAAAGCCTATTACCTTCATATAGGCATTTGGGAAGATTGCATTATGAATGATTATCCTGTCAAGCGCGAGGCGAAGGACGTTATAATGCTTCAGCGTTATGAACTTTCTTACAAGCCTACTACGATGCGGGCCCATTCTTCTACGAGCGCTTCCCGAACGCGTCCTTCGCCGATGAGATCGTCCGTGCGGTAGATCTCCCTTGCTTCCGACTCTGTTCCAGGACATCCTCTACAGATAATGGCCGCCGCGCAGAGGAGCGCAGAGCCCTTTGACAAGCCTGGCTGTTGCGCTTGTGGAATTCGTTCAAATACCGTGGTGCCATTGTATACCTCCTTTGCAATTGCCGATAAACGGCTTAATGTATTTGTGGTAAAACCATTGTCCCAGATTTCCTGGTTCAATCCATCCAATTTATCCTTGGAATTCTGGATGATATGGTTACGCCTATTCACATCTGCAAATATATGCATATTTTTCTAAATATCGGATCCCATTAGGCTGACAGTGTAGATGGTAACTTGGATTTCCACCATAATGGATTTGAAAAAGGGACCAGGTATCACAAGGATGGAACCGGCAGACTTTCTTCATAGGCGTTTATCCTAAAGGAACATAGCCATGTATAACGGATAATACGTGATGGGTCCCTCGGTCATTATGTTTTCCCGGCAAAAGACCATTGCACGGGAGATCTTGATGGCGGCGGCGCGGAGAATGGCATCGAGCGATTTGTGATCTTTAGGGTCTTCGCCGGATTTACATTCGAGGACGGCAATTCCGTGGCCATCTTTGTAGATGAAATCCAGCTCCTGCTTGCTCTGTCTGTCATAATAGTGGAGGCTGTTTCCTTTCTTGACCAGTTCGCCGGCGATGAAATTCTCTGTCAGGGCACCTTCGTTAATATGGATATCCCCATTCATGACTTGGAATTGCATCTTTGGAAGGCTCATGCAGGCGAGCAATCCAGTGTCCACAAGGAATAACTTGTAGAGTTTACGGTTTTCTGTTGTACTGAACGGAAGCTTGAATTCTGTAGTGTTGAAAGAATAATAGGCATCACCTGCGTCTATCAGCCATTGAGTAGGGTCGGCGTATTTGCGGCGTGATGCGCCTTTTTCAATATCGGCAAGCACAAAGCGCTTGTCTTTTTTTGCAAGTTGAGACGGGATTGCATCAAACACCCGCTTTACAAGGACCTTATCTTTCTTGGCATATTTGGCAATATCGTCACGGTAGCTGTCTACAATGCTTTTTTGAACACTAACCACTTTCTGGAAGTCTTCTTGCGAGACGAATTTCTGCACCGCCTCCGGCATTCCTCCCACCACGAGGTATTGCCGGAAGTATTTCATCATCTGTTCGTGTATGAGTTGGGGCACCGCTTCCTTTTTCGTATAGCACTGTTTCAGCAGTTCAATTACCTCGGGGGAAATCCCCACAGCCCAGAGAAACTCCTCAAAGTCCAGCGGGTACACGTTGATTCTCTCCTCAAATCCTACCGGATATGAGGCTACGATTTCCTCTGTGTTTTCGTTTTCTTGCGCGAGCTCTGCATCTTCGTCATCACCGCCCTTGTAATTAATCCCTAACAGGGAACCAGACTCGATGAAGTCATATTCATGGTCCTCCATCAAGAACTTTATGGCGGTGCGGGCACCGGGACAATCTTGAATCTCGTCAAAGAAAACAAGCGTTTCTCCTTTGACAAAGGGCCCGTATCCCATGGCGGAAAGGTTCATGATGATAGTATGGGTATCAAGGTCTCCATCAAATGCTTTTTTTGCGCTCTTACGTTTAACGAAATTGATCTCTACGAAATGCTTATAGTGCCGCTTGGCAAATTCGCGTATTGTGGTGGTTTTACCAACCTGTCTTGCGCCATCCAGAAGGGGCGCTTTCTTTCTATCTCCTTGATACCAGGTTTCCAGCCGGCTAAAAATCTTTCTATTCAGCATATTACGCTATTCTTACAGGTGCAAAATTACAACTTTTTGCCCGGAAAAACAAGGTGTTTTTGCAACTTTTTGCTCGAAAAAACAAGGCGTTTTTGCAACTTTTCGCCGTTCTCCTCATCCTTCGACCCCGCCCTAATACGCTATTTGGCAACAGTCAGACAGATTGTCAGTTTTTCTGTTTAGGACTGACTTTTGCTGGAGATAAGGAAACGAAAAAGAAATGGGTTCAGTAAGATGGATAGCCGGATTCCTGGGATGGGTCACATGGGGGCCTATCGGCGCTCTGCTAGGGTTCCTGGCAGGTTCGGCCATTGACGGCTACATAGAGATGTCACACCAGCTGCCAGGGGGCGATTCAGCCTCGCAGCAAACCTATTCACGGGCACGACAGCGAGCAGGCACCCGGGGGTACACCGCTGCAGAGCAGCGTAACAGTTTCCTCGTAAGCCTTCTGGTTCTCTCCGCCGCCGTCATCAAGGCGGACGGACGGACGCTCCAGTCCGAACTGGATTATGTGAAAGATTTCGTAAGGAAGAATTTCGGAGATGCTGCCGTTCCCGAAGCCATGCGTATGCTGGAGCAGTTCACCCGGCAGGACGTGAACATCTACGAAGTCGGCCCCCAGATTGCCCGCCACATGAACTATTCCCAACGGCTCCAGCTCTTCCACTACCTGGTCCAGATTGCCATGGCAGACAGAGAATTCCACAAGCGGGAAAAGTCTGTCCTGGAGGCCATCGGAAGCACTATCAGCCTGAGCAATACGGATATCAATTCGGTTATCTCCATGTTCTACAAGGATGTAAGTGCCGCCTACTCCGTCCTCGGGATATCTCCCAGTGCCACGGACGATGAAGTGCGCACCGCCTACCGTAAGATGGCCATGAAGAACCACCCCGACAAGGTGGCCACTCTGGGGCCGGACGTGCAAAAAGCCGCCGAGGAGAAGTTCCGCCAGGTCCAGGAAGCCTATGAGGAAATCAAGAAAGAACGCAGATTAGCTTAGTCATATCGAGAAGAGGATTCAATAAGCATGATAGCCTACATTACCTCCATGCGAGGCTTCACTGGGAATACTCTTTTTATATCTTGATGAGTCTCTTGTTTGCATCCATCGTCATAATCATACTAACGACCCCGGAATAGTCTTTCACGCCGTCGGAGACGCCGTTGGACTTCAGATAGAGATTGTAAAACCACATCTGGAGCTTATCTATCCAGCCGACGCGCTTCCCCTGCCAGTACTCCCGGGCCTCCGTGTAATCCGTCTTCACCTTATCAGAGAGGGTTGCGGTCAAGGCCTCGTACTCTTGTTCCGAAAGAAGGGTTCCCGCGTTGGAAAGCACGTACGGGAGGATGCCCAGGTAGCCGCTATAGCGGACGGCGGGGTCGCTATAGGATATGCCGGGAATCTCCAGGTAATCTACCCAGAAGTTGGGACAGTGTTCGCGGACTTTGTCGAAACGGCCGAACATGAGTAGGCCGCCGTATGTGAGTAGGCCTTTCTTGGTGATGCCGGTAACTCGGCAGAAGGTTTCATCGTCGTAGTCGTTGGCGAAGAAACCGGGGTTCTCTTCCCTGACGCGCTTGCGGTAGGATGCGAAGGAACTTGGATTAATGTCTTCGAAGCTGGTTTCTTCGATGGCTTTCTCTGACTGGCTGCCGAAGGCCTGGTCCCTGTAGATGGCGGATATTTCCAGATCATTGGCCTGCTGGTCACCGGAACCGCTACGGATGAAGGTGTTCTTGGGGGTGTTGAACCAGATGGGCTTGAGCTCGGAGGAAGGGATATAGAAAGCCAGGACCAGCTTGCCGTCCACGTTGTATTTCTTTGGCTCACAGTGGAGGACGTGGTTGAATTTGTCTTTGTTGCGGATAGTGGTGAGGAAGTCGTTTTCAATCTTCTCGCCATTTTCTATGCCTTCAATCTCGAATTTCTTTCCGTGCTGAGCTACGCCGCAGAGTATCCAGCCACCGGAGGTGTTGGAAAAGGCGCTGACCGTGCGCCAGGTTTCGACCGGAAGCTGGGTTGTGGAGGGGAAGAAGCTACAGGAGTATATCAAGAAGTACGATAAGAAGTATATACAGAAGATATAAAAATCCCCGGACGGGCCGGGGATGAGGGCAAGTTCACAGCTTAATCTTTCAAGCAACCAAGCGGGACCACGTACACGCCATCGGCGCGGCGGTAGGCAATCTCACCGATGCCGATGAGCACCATCAGGAAGGAGGGTTTCTGCATCTTGGTGGTGTCAATCTTGTCACGAAGTTTTATCAGGGCTTCGGCGCCGTCATTGATCAGGCTCTCTCCACCAATCTTAATTTCGATGAGCCCGTAGCTGCCATCACGCAAATGCACGATGGCGTCGCATTCCAGACCTTCTGAATCACGGTAGTGGAAGACCTCGCCAAGCTGCGCGGAAGCATAGGTCCTGAGGTCACGAACTGCCATTCCTTCGAAGTGGAGGCCGAAAGTATTGAAGTCTGAGAGTAGGTCTCCCGGGCCGATTCCCAGGCTGGCAGTGCCAATGGACGGATCTGAATAGTACCTGGTATTGGTGGTGCGGATTGCAGTTTTTGAACGGAGGTTGGGGTTCCAGGCCTTGGATTCTTCGATGACGAAGAGTTTGCGCAGAGCTTCGATATAGGCAGATACGGTTTCGGCATCCATTCCCTTGGGTTCATTGGCCTGCATATCGGCAGCAATGGTCTCATAAGGTGCCTGGGAGGCCACGTTGCGAGCGTAGGAACGCATGAGCTGGCGGACACGCTCCGGGTTACGGCGGACTTTGTCCACCACGCGGTTCATATCTTTCTTGGCAACGGATTCTACGTAATCGAAGGCTTGGTCCAGGGCAATGTCTTTGTCCAGATCAAGCGCTCCCGGCCAACCGCCACGGCAGAGTACGAAGGCCAGGTCTTCCCGGGAAAGCGGGCTCTTGGCGTAGATTTTCTCCGGAGCGCTGAAGAGTTCCTTCAAGCTGACGGCACCGTTGGATTCGCCTGATTCGTAAAGGGCCATGGGACGCATCCTTACCCAGCCGAATCGGCCGGTGCCGGAATGACGTATTTTCTTGCTTTCTTCCTTGTCCTCGTCGTCTTCCTGGGCTTCATCGACAGGGACTGAAGAGCCCGTGAGGATGAAGTGGCCGTTTCCTTTTCGGTGATCGGCCTCGAAACGGATGGTGTCCCAGAGCTGGGGCGCGATTTGCCATTCGTCAAGCAGGCGCGGAGTATCTCCCTGAAGGAGTTCCTGCGGGGCTAACTCCGCCTTGAGAAGGTTTTCTTTGACGTTGGCTGGGTCATCCATATAGATGACACTCTTGGCCTGCTGCTCTGCTGTTGTTGTCTTGCCGCACCATTTGGGGCCTTCTATGAGAACGGCTCCTTTGCCGGCCAGCTTGCGGGCCAGGACGGTGTCGGCGATTCTGGGTTTGTATGTTTTATTCTCGTTCATTTGATTGCAAATATAGCAAAAACCGACGAATGTGGAAAAATTTTTCCGGAATATGTGGAGATAAAAAACCGACGATTGTGGAAGAATTTTTCCGGAAAATGTGGAATTTCGCTAATCAACTGTCTGCCAGTTGTTTGGAGGCTAGAGACCGAGATTCCGCTGCGCGGCATCTCTTGCGCTCCCGCGGGGGCGCTTAAACCGGGAATGGCATCCGGTCACTACGTTCCCTCCGTGCTTTTTTGTCGCCTGGTGCTTATGAGAGCAAGCTCTCAACGCCCCAGACAACAAAAAAGCACCGCAGCTACGCTGCGATGCCATTCCTTGGTTTGCGGAGAGACCGAGATTCGAACTCGGGATACCCTTTTGGAGTATACACGCTTTCCAGGCGTGCCTCTTAAGCCACTCGAGCATCTCTCCGGGCTAAGTCCCAAAAACGGGACTGCAAAGTTAGAAACTTTTTCCGGTATTGCAAAAAAAAGATTAGTCCTCCAGGCAGCTGTCCATGAGCTCTTCCAGAGCGGTTTTGTCCAGGTGCTGGCCGATAAACACGATCTTCTGCATGCGGTCGCCGTACTCCGGGTCCCAGTCCTGGCGCAACTTGCTGTCCCGCTCCATCATGGCGGCGAGCTCATCCTCGGGCATGGTGGCATACCAGAGGCCAGCCTCCCGGATGCTTTTCTGCCTGCCTGCCTGCTCGAAGAGATAGCACTTGTCCCGCTCATCCAAGAAGTAGCAGATTCCCTTGGAGCGGATGATACCGGCAGGCCAGCGGGTAGCTACCATATGGTCGAACTTATTAAGGTCCAGGGCCTTGCGGCGGGTATAGACATAGGTGTCAATCCCGTATTCCAGCGCTTCGCCCTCCCCATGCTCATGCTCGTGATCATGCCCATGCTCGTGCCCGTGTCCATGCTCATGTTCATGCTCCTCACCCTCGATGGCGGCAATCCATGCGGCCGACGTGGCCACTTCCTCAAAGTCGAACATGCCCGTATAAATCATCTCGTCCAGGTCCACGTCCCCGTAGTTGCACTCCAGCACCTTGGCGCCCGGATTGATACCCTGGACAATCGCCCTTAGCTTTCGCAGCTGCTCCGGGCTCACATCGGCCGCCTTGTTCAGCAGCACGATATTGCAAAACTCGATTTGCTCGATAACCAGGCGCTCCAGATCTTCCTCGCCGATATCTTCCTTCTCCAGCGCACTGCCGCCATCGAACTCATCCTTCATGCGCAGGGCGTCCACCACGGTGACGATGCAGTCCACATAAGGGCGGGAACCCCGGACAGGGGCAAGCGCCGGCATACTGCTGATAGTCTGCGCAATAGGCGCCGGCTCGCAGATCCCGCTGGCCTCAATGACAATATAGTCAAACCGCCGGGCCGATGTAAGCTCCTCCAGCTGGGCCACCAGGTCCATCTTCAGGGTGCAGCAGATGCAGCCGTTCTGCAGGGCTACAAGGCTCTCGTCCGTGGAGCCCACGATACCGCCCTTCTCGATAAGGGTCTGGTCAATATTCACCTCTCCTATATCGTTCACTATTACGGCGAAACGGATGCCTTTGCGATTGGTGAGGATGCGGTTCAGGAGCGTGGTCTTCCCGCTTCCCAGATACCCGGTGAGAAGAAGCACCGGAACTTCCTGTCTTTCTAATTGGATGTTCATATAAAGCGGTTTTTCTCAATCAGAAAGGTCCGTGCCTCCCGGCAAGGACCTTTCTTCTTTCTAACCTAAAAACTTAACCTATTAAAAAACTATTCGTTTATTTATTCTGCCAATTCCGTGCCAAACTCTTTCTCACGCGCCATGCCGTTGAGCTCTTCGTTGGGACGGACGGAAAGGATGCGTACATCGGCCACGGGACGGTCCCTGCGGTCTGTGTTGACGGATGCAATCCGGTCAATGACGTTGAGGCCGGCAACGGTTTCCCCGAAAACGGTGTACTCGCCGTCCAGGTGCATGCAGTTTTCCGCGTTCTGGACCAGGTAGAACTGCGAGCCGGAAGACGCCTTGAAGGGATTGGCCATATTGCCCAGGCGGGCAGCGGCCAGCGCCCCTTTCTTGTGCCGATGAAGAGGTTCCCCGGACTGGTCCGTCATCTCTGCCGGGATGGTGTAGCCGGGACCGCCTTCCCCATAGCGTTCCACGAAGGTGGTATCGCGGGTGAAAGGGTCTCCGCCCTGAATCATGAAGCCGTCGATGACGCGGTGGAAAAGCACATTGTCATAGTAGCCGGACAGGGCCAGCTTGGCAAAGTTGTCCCGGTGAAGGGGCGTATCCTTGTACAGCTTGACGCGGATGGTGCCCATGGTGGTGACAATATCGAATACGGGCTCTTCCGGGAGGGTTTTGGCGGCCTTGATGGCGGCCAGGGTGTCCGTGGGGGTTATCATGTCCACCTGAAGGGAATCGGCGTCCTGTTCCTGCGTTTTGTTGCCGCGGGATTTGCAGCCGGAGAGGATGGCCAGTGCCAGAACTAAGTAAATGTACCTTTTCATAAAAAAACAAAAACTTTCCGCAAAAATAGTTAATTTTGCGTTGATATGGCCAAAAATCCTTTAAAACAATTGGCAGGGGAAACCGCCGTTTACGGTTTCAGCTCCATTCTGGCGCGGGTGCTCAACTTCCTTTTTGTACCCATTTACACGCGCATGCTCACCCAGGAGCAGTACGGCGTAGTCACCGAGTTTATGGCCTACATAGCCATCCTGCAGGTGGTGCTGGTGCTGGGCCTGGAAACCGGCTGTTTCCGCTTTGCCAACAAGGAAGGGGCTTCTCCCCGCAAGGTCTATTCCGGCGCGCTGCTGGCCGTTTTCGGCCTCAACCTGGCTTTCCTGGCCTTCATGGTGGCTTTTTCAGAATCCATCTCGGCCGCGCTGGGTTATCAGGGATACCGCTCGCTCATTATCTATGTGGCCGCCATCCTCTTCAGTGACAGCATTACGGCCATCCTTTTTGCCAAGCTTCGGCAGGAGCACAAGGCCGTCAAGTTCGCCATCCTCAAGACGGTGAAAATCCTCACCGAAACCGGCGCCAACCTGGTTCTATTTTTTGTCTATCCCGCCCAGCCGGACTTTACCTACCCCATCCTGGCCATCCTCATCAGCTGCTTGGTGTGCCTGGCGCTGTTTGTTCCGGATATCGTTCGACTTAGGCTGGTGTGGGACGGGAGCGTGGTGCGGCAGATGCTGCTGTACTCGCTGCCCTTGATGGTGGCGGCGCTTCCCGGCGTTGCCAACGACTTCCTGGACCGTATCCTCTTCCGTTACTTCGACACCTCCTCAGAAGCCTGGCGGGCATCCCTGGGCGTGTACCAGGCGGCCGTCAAGCTGGCGGTCATCATGAACCTCTTTATCCAGATGTTCCGCTATGCGGCAGAGCCCTTCTTCTTCCAGCGCGCGGCAGACAAAAACTCCAAGGAACTCTACGCCGTGGTGATGGAATATTTCACCGCTTTCTGCGGCCTGGTTTTCCTGGGGGTGATAGGTTACATCGATGTCATTTCCCTCTTCCTGGGACGGGATTTCCGGGTAGGGATAGGCGTGGTTCCCATCATGCTCCTGAGCTACATGCTGCTGGGCATGCTCTTCAACGTGTCCATGTGGTACAAGCTCTCCGGCAAAACAAAAATGGCCATCTGGATCACCCTGGCCGGCCTTTTGGTGACGGCGGTGGTGAACGTGCTGTTTATGCCGCGCTACTCTTACTGGGCATCGGCCTATGGACACCTGGCCAGCTACCTGGTGATGTTTGTCCTTAGCGCCTGGCTGGGCTCGAAGTACTATCCCATTCCCTACAAGTGGCACAGGATCCTGCTGTATTTTCTACTGATGGGTATTTTCTACGCCGGTATCCGCCTCTGTTTCAGCTGGGCCGATACCCT
Organism: uncultured Bacteroidia bacterium; assembly: GCA_902788175.1. Taxonomy (GTDB): domain Bacteria; phylum Bacteroidota; class Bacteroidia; order Bacteroidales; family UBA932; genus Cryptobacteroides. Next base: position 6,724 of record CADAJF010000031.1, on the reverse strand, counting down.
CTGGCTCCGCCTAGCCGCCAGCACGCTACTGATCGGCCTTTACGCCGCCGCCAGCTGGGTCCTGCTTCGCCGCCGGCCGCTCCCCACCGCCTGATCCCGCCTGCCCCGTGCGGCCTCCTGTCTTTCCGTGCGCAAAAATGGCCTTTTCCGTTCACCGGAAGGCATTTTGGGCGGCTTGGTGCTCAAAAACACCCCTTTTTCGTTCACCGCTGGCCGAAAAAGAAGCTGCGGTGAACAAAAACGACCATTTTTGCGCACCGCAGCTGAAACAATGGAGGCAAGGACACTACCACCCCCAGTCTTTCTTGGCCAGATAGGCCTCCAGCTCTTCCGCGTTGCGGGCGGGCTGGCGCTCCAGGCCAATCTTGCCGCGGCAGTCCAGCGAGTACTGCATACCCATGGCATCCAGGATGGCGAAGGTGTGGTCCAGGGAGGCGTCGAAGCGGGCGAAGTCTTTTTTCTCTGCTTCGCACCACTGGATCTCCGAGAGGGCGCACATGCGGGGCAGGAGCATGTACTCCAGGTGTTCCGGCGTGGCGATATACTCTGTCCAGAGGTTGGCCTGGACACCCAGGATGTGGTCTTCTGCGCCTGCGGAAATACCGTCAAACGGTTCATAGCCATACACTTTCTCCAGCGGGAGATAGCCGCCTATACCAAAGGGTTCCTTGTCCCGCTCCTGGCTCTGGTAGTAGTCGAAGTAGAGGAAACCATTGGGGGTCATGATGGCATCGAAGCCCTTGGAAGCGGCAGCGATACCGCCTTGCACGCCGCGCCAGGACATGACGGTGGCGCCTTCGGCAAGGTCTCCTTCCAGGATTTCATCCCAGCCGATAATCTTGCGCCCGTGACTGTTCAGGAATTCCTGCACGCGGGCGGTGACGTAGTTCTGGAGGTAGTGCTTGGCCTGGGGACCTTTCTTGATGCCCAGGGCCTTCATGCGGGCTGCGCACTTGGGGCAGATGTCCCACGGGTCCGGGCGGTCAGGCTCTGCGTCACCGCCAAAGCACTCGTCTCCGCCGATATGGATATACTCCGACGGGAAAATCTCCATCATCTCCGTCAGGACGTCCTCCAGGAAGGTGTACACCTGCTCGTTGCCGGCGCAGAGGATGTCCTTGGCTACGCCCCAGCGGGTCCAGACCTCATAGGGACCGCCGGTGCAGCCCAGCTCCGGATAAGCGGTGAGGGCCGCCACCATGTGGCCGGGAAGATCCAGTTCCGGAATCACGGTGATGCCGCGCTCTGCTGCATAGGCCACAATTTCCTTCATCTGATCCTGGGTATAGAAGCCGCCGTAGCGGATACCGTCGTTGGAGCCCCACTCCTTCTTGATGACGGTTCCGTTGCGCCAGGCGCCCACCTCTGTGAGACGGGGGTATTTCTTGATTTCCATGCGCCAGCCCTGGTCCTCGGTGAGGTGCCAGTGGAAACGGTTAAGTTTATAGGCGGTCATGACATCCAGGTAGCGCTTGGTTTCCTCGATGGTCCAGAAATGACGGCAGGGATCCAGGTGCATGCCACGGTAGCTGAAGCGCGGCTGGTCCAGGATGCTGACGCAGGGGAGCACCCAATCGGCTTTGGCAGGCTTACCGCCGTAAATGGCCGGGGGCAGCATCTGTTTCAGCGTTTCAATGGCATAGACAAAGCCATTGAGGGCCGATGCCTCCACCTCTACTTCCTCCGGGCGTACCTCTATAGAATACTGTTCCGCCGCCAGGTTGGGGTTGAAGCCGAAGCGGATGGTCTTGCCGTTTTTCCCGTTACAGGGCTTTCCGGTAGCGCTTTGCAGGAGTTCGCAGAAGCGGCCCACCGCCTTGGCGGAGAGAGAGTCCAGCTGATCGTCGTAGGAGACCAGGGCACCGGCGACGGGGAACACGCCTTCATTTACGGTAACCTGATCCGGCATGGGAATCACATGGAAGGCCTGCGGCTGGGGCTTGGAACAAGCTGCCAGAAGTAGCGCCGCGGCCCAAAAAAGGAGAATGCGTTTCATAAAGTTCATGATTTGTGCGAAGATACTAAAAAAAATGCTCTTTAAACAGACTGGGCCTGAAAAAAACCGCAACTTCGCGGGAAGTGTCAATACAGCACCAGGCCCAGGGCGGCGGCGGAGAGGATGAGCCAGATGGGGTTCACCTTGCCCCAATAAGCGGCAGCGAAAGCGCCGGCCAGCAGGCACCAGCTTTTCCAGTCGGGGAAATTATCGGCCACCACCTGGACGGAGGGGACGCAGCCGCTCCAGCTGGTGCGGAAAATAAGGATGACAGCCGCAGCGCCGATAAGCCCCACCACGCAGGGCTTCACCCAGTCCATAGTGCCCTTGTACAGCCGGCTGCGCCTCACCTTCAGGTAAAAGCGCACCATCAGGAGCATAATAATCAGAGACGGCAGCATAAGGGCCAGCGTAGCCGTGATGGAGCCCAGGATGCCAAGCAACTGGCTTCCGGTGGCGGCGTGCAGCACATTGTAGCCCACATAGGTGGCGCTGTTGATACCCACCGGCCCCGGTGTCATCTGCGAAACGGCCACAATGTCCGTAAAAGCGGCCTCGGAAATCCAGGGATGCACCACCACTACCTGGTTCTGGATAAGGGAAAGCATGGCATAACCCCCGCCAAAAGTAAAGGCGCCGATGATAAAGAAAGTCCAGGCCAGCTGCCCCAGAAGTGCCAGAATCTCCATCACTCAGTTCCTCCCGTGCGCTTGTTTTTCCCCTCGTTGATATAGGTGATTCCAAATCCCAGTACCAGGACGCAGAGAAGGATGTAGATGGGGGAGACCTCCAGAAAAGCCACCAGCAGCAGCGTTACAATGGCCAGCAGCCAGGCCCACCAGCTTTTGCAGGCGCTGCGGGCCATCTTGACCATGGGCACGGCAATCAGGGCCACCACCACGGGCCGAATCCCCTTGAACGAGCGCTCCACCCACGGATTGTCCCGGAAAGCCGTGAAGAACAGCGCGATGGCCAGGATAATCAGGAAAGAAGGCAGGATGCTGCCCAGCGTGGCCACCAGGCTTCCCTTGACCCCGCGCAGCCGATGCCCGGCAAAAATGGAAATGTTCACGGCCATCACCCCGGGAGCACTTTGCGAAAGCGCCACAATGTCCGGCAATTCCTCCTCCGGGAGCCAGCCCCGGCGGGAAAGTTCGGCCTGAATAAGCGGTATCATCGCATAACCGCCGCCGATGGTAAAGGCGCCGATTTTAGCGAAAACGGCAAATATCTGCCAAAGAGGGACTCTTTTTTCCATACCTGCCTGCAAAGGTACAAAAATCCGCCTTGACGAAGCCCCCCTTTTTTGCTATATTTGTCAAAATATGCGAATTGTCATGAAAAAACTCTTAGCCTTCACCCTTGCCATATTGGCCCTGACCTCCCTGCAGGCCCGCAAACTGGAAGCCTGGCAAAACCCGGAAGTCTTTGAAGAAAACCGCCTTCCCATGCGCGCCAGCTTTGTCACGGACCAGCAGCAAACCCTCTCGCTCAACGGCCGCTGGCGCTTCCATTGGAGCGAAACAGTGGAGAGGCGTCTCAAGGGCTTCGAGGCCATCCAGTACAACGATGCCGGCTGGGCAGAGATGCCCGTCCCCGGCATGTGGGAGCTCAACGGCTATGGCAATCCCGTCTATGTGAACGTGGGCTATCCCTGGCAAAAGCTGCATCCCAACACCCCTCCCTTCCCTCCCGCAGAGGGCAACCACGTAGGGCAGTACCGCCGCGTCTTCGACCTGGACCCTTCCTGGGCGGGGAAGCCCGTGTATCTTTGTATCGGCAGCGCTACTTCCAACGTGCGTGTGTGGGTGAACGGAAAAATGATAGGCTACAGCGAAGACAGCAAGCTGGAGGCCCGTTTTGACATCACCAAGGCCGTGCGTCCGGGGCAGAATGTCATAGCCCTGGAAATTTTCCGCTGGTGCGACGGCACCTACCTCGAGGACCAGGACTTCTGGCGCATGAGCGGTATCGCCCGCGGCGTCTATATCTATACGCGCGAAAAGAATCGGCTGGAGAACCTGCACATCTTCGCCGCCGCGGATGGCAGCCTGGACCTTCGGGCAGAGGTTACCTCCGGTATCTCCTCGCTGCAGTTCCAGCTTTTTGACGCCGATGGAAAACAGGTGGCCTCTTGGTCGGCCCCCGCTAAAAAAGGGAAGGCGCAGGCGGTGACAAAAATCGCCGGTGTACAGCCCTGGAGCGCAGAAATCCCCTATCTCTATAGCCTGAAGGCCAGCGCCCGCAACGCTGCCGGTGCCGTGGTGGAAAGCGCTTCTTTCGACGTGGGCTTCCGTACCGTGGAGGTGAGGGGCGCCCAGTTCCTGGTGAACGGAAAGCCGGTCCTTATCAAAGGCACCGACAGGCATGAGATGCATCCCACCAAGGGCTACGTAGTGTCGGAAGAAGACATGATTCGTGATATCCGTATCATGAAAGAGCTGAACATCAACGCTGTGCGCACCTGTCATTACCCGGACGACCCTCTCTGGCTCACCCTTTGTGACCGCTACGGGCTGTATGTAGTGGACGAGGCCAACGTAGAATCCCACGGCATGGGTTACCAGGACGGCATTACCCTGGCGCAGGATCCGCAGTACCGCGCAGCCCATATCGCCCGTACTAGCCGCTTGGTGCAGCGGGATATCAACCACCCCTCGGTGGTTACCTGGAGCCTGGGCAACGAGGCCGGAAACGGCCCCAATTTCCGCGACTGCTACGACTGGGTCAAGGCCTATGATGCCAGCCGCCCGGTGCAGTACGAAAACGGCATCCTGGGCCCTTATGACTTCTCGGACATTGTCTGCCCCATGTACTGGACGCCGGACCGCTGCGAGCAGTATCTTGCCTCGGCTCCGGAGCGCCCGCTCATCCAGTGCGAATACGCCCACGCCATGGGCAACTCCATGGGGGCTTTCAAGGAGTACTGGGACCTGGTGCGCAAGTACCCCGCATACCAGGGCGGCTTTATCTGGGATTTCCAGGACCAGGCTCTCTGGAACGGCAAGTTCTTTGCCTTCGGCGGAGATTATGACCCTAAGGACCCCTCGGACGGCTCCTTCAACTGCAACGGCATCATAGCTGCGGACCGCAGCTTCCATCCACACGCTTATGAGGTGCGCTACCAGTACCGGAACATCCTCACTTCCGGTACCCCGGAGGCGCTGAAAGTGCATAACGAATTCTTCTTCAAGGATTTGAAAGATGTACGCCTGCTCTGGACCATAGAGGCCGACGGCCTTCCCGTCCGCTCCGGTGTGGTGGAAGATCTGCCGGCCGGGCCGCAGGAAACCATAGAGCTGAATCTGGGAACCGGCTTGCTGGAAGGCTTGGAGGGAACGCTGGCCCTCACCGTCCGCTATGTCCTCAAGAAGGCCTGGCCGCTGCAGCCGGCAGGCTCGGAGCTGGCCTATGACCAGATTATCCTGCGGGACGTCCGTCCGCTGCTGCTGGAGTGCGAAGGCGGCCGGGTGGGCATTTACGACAGCGCCCGCACGCTGGTTCTCAGCGGCACGCTTTCCGCTCCCGGTACGACAGGGGAGCGCACGGCCCTCTGGACCGCCAGCTTCGACAAAACCAGCGGCGCCCTTAGCTCCTACACCCTGGAACGCAAGGAGTTGCTCACGCAACCGCTCATGCCCTGCTTCAACCGCGCCGTCATTGAAAACGACCTGGGCGCCGGCCTGCAGTTCCGCCAGGGCCTCTGGCGCAATCCGGTCTTCGAAGTAGCCTCTTTTGCCGTCACGCCTCAGGATGATGCCTGCCTGGTGGAGGTGGAGTACGCGCCCATCGGCGGGAAAGCCGGCGTGTCCGTCTTCTACCGCATCAGCGCAGATGGCAGCCTGAGCGTAGTGGAAAGGATGACGGATGCCGGCGGGCTCTCCGAGGCACCGGACCTCTTCCGCTTCGGGATGGCCTTCGCCATGCCTTCCTCCTTCGACCGGCTGGATTTCTTCGGCCTGGGTCCGTGGGAGAATTACATAGACCGCCGCAGTTCCGCCCTTTTGGGCCGATACAAGCAGAGCGTCTCGGAGCAGTACCACTATGGCTATGTGCGCACGCAGGAATCCGGAACCCATACCGGCCTGCGCTTCTTCCGCATCCTGGATGAGGGAGGAAATGGCCTGGAGGTGCTTTCCCCGCTGGATTTCTCTGCATCGGCCATCCCCTATAGCATTGAGGATCTGGATGTTGCCGCTGCGGAAGGGAATGTGGGCAAGCACAACCATAACGGGCAGTACGGCGTGGCGCGCCATTCGCTGGAACTCAAGCCCGGCTCCAATACTTACGTACATGTGGACGCTGTTCAGATGGGGGTGGGCGGTATCAACTCCTGGGGCCAGCTGCCGCTGGAGAAGTACCGCATCCCCGCCGGCGAGCGAGAATTCCGCTTTGTACTGCGTCCGGTGGTGAATCTCTGATGCTTTCTGCGGGTGCCCGGCTCCGGTCGGGCATCTTTTTTTTGAAAAAAGAGAAGAAAAAATTTGGCGGTTGTAAAAAAGTTTGTACCTTTGCAGTCCCGTTTAACCAGAACGGGATTTTTTACGGCTCATTGACAATACTGAAAGACTAAAAGTACAAGCAAGCAAATTTTAAACGAGCGTCAGTTTCTTATTAGGAACTAAGCGCCGGGACAGGCTAGTCATTTAATTTTGAATATACAATGAAGAGTTTGATCCTGGCTCAGGATGAACGCTAGCGGCAGGCTTAACACATGCAAGTCGAGGG
>CADAJF010000030.1 GCA_902788175.1 uncultured Bacteroidia bacterium | reverse complement strand
TTGCTCCTGTCCAGCACGGCACTTTTGTAGCTTGCAAAGTTAGGAAAATTTTTTCTTATCTGAGCTAATAATATATCTACAATCTCCACTTCGCTCTCAAAATGGCCGATATCCATGAGCATGAAGCCCTCCGGCACAAAGAAATAGTGGTAGGTGACGTCTGCGGTGATGTACAGCTGGGCGCCCTTGTCCATGGCCAGCATGGAATACGAACCGCCGCTGCCGCCCATGACGGCCACCCGCCGGATGGGCGTTTCCAGGGGGCGGGTGCTGCGGATAACGGAAACGCCGAATTTCTCCTTCACATAGGCCAGCGCCTCCTGGCCGGTCATCGGGACGGGAAGGTTGCCGATACAGCCGAAGCCGACACTGCCGTCTTCCTCCTGGGAGAGCACCTGGATGTCCTGCAGGTCCAGTTTCCGGGCCATGGCGCCGCTTACCCCGGGCAGCACTTTGTCTGCGGTGGTATGGGCGGCATACACCGCCACGCCGCGCTGGATGGCACGCACGATGGCAGCCCCTACAGGTTCCTTGGAACTGATGCGGCGGACACCTTTGTAGATGAGCGGATGGTGGGTGACCACCAGGTTGCAGCCTTTGTCCGCTGCCTCGTCGATGAGCTCCGGCGTGCAGTCGAAACCCAGCATGACGCCCGTGGCCTCATCTTCGCCGCAGCCGATAATCAGGCCGCTGTTGTCCCATTCTTCCTGGAGGCGGAGCGGGGCGAAAGCCTCCAGAGCAGAGGTAATATCCTTGATTCTCATAGCGTTTTCCTAACCTGTACCAGCTGTTCCCGGATATCCTTCAGTTTGCCCAGGGCCTTTACCCGAAGGTCCACGCTGCGGCGGTCCTCCGTGAGGCGCTGCCGGGCGCCTTCCAGCGTAAGTCCCTGGTTTTTTAGCAGGAACTGGACCTGCTTAAGGGTTTCAATGTCTTCCGGATGAAACAGCCGGTTGCCCTTTGCATTGCGCTGCGGGCGGATGAAAGTCTCGAAATAATTGCTCCAGTAGCGAACCGCCGAGGGGTTCTCCCCCAGTTCCTTCGCTACCTCGCCCATCGTGTACAATAATTTAGCCATAGTTTTACAAACATACACAAAAATCCGCAATTTTTTTGTATGTTTGTCCAAATTCTGGAACTCTTCGCATGAAACATCCGCTCACTTTCCTCCTTTCCCTCTTTTTAGGGCTTGCGGCACAAAGCCTGCAGGCGCAGGAATGCTCTTTCAGTATCGGCCAGGTCAAGTACGGTGAGAAACTTTTCGATACGGGGATCAGCTATGAAAAGGGGCAAGAGATTCTCCCCATGAGCAAAAAGGCCCGGGAGAATGCCCTGAAAATCATTAAACGGACTTTCGGGACAGTGACTGAATATCAGGAGTACTGGGGCGAGTGCACGGAGCTATTCCACCTCCGCGTCATTTTGGAAGGGGGAGACGTCATGGATTTTTGGGATGGGGAACTCTTAGAGATAGAGCTGGTAAGCCCCCGCCTGTGCGTAGCCAAAGAATGGTTCAAAAAAGGCTTACGGGTTGGGCAGCCGCAGCCGGAACCCGTAAGCCAGGACATCATTGTCACGATGGACGGAAACGTTGTGTATTTCAATCATCTGAAACACCCCTCCGACACCATCACCTACTTCACCGTGGATGATGATGGGATTATCGTTTCTATTCGCGCCACTTTCAATCCCTGCTAAGCCCGGGAGGGGAAAGACAGACAATTCTCCTGTAATGTTTGAGGGCGAGGGTGGCGTAGGAGTAGCGGCGGGTGCGGCGGGAGGGGATGATGGCGTAGTGGAAGTGCTTTTCGTCAACGTGGGCGCGGAGGGAGTCAAGGTCTCCGTAGCCTGGGGCTGCCCAGACGCAGCCGCGGTTGTAGGCGGTGGCGGCAAGGCGTACCTGCTCCTCCAGCGGCAGGGTTTCCAACCCCTCCTGCGTCCACTCCCCCTTTTTGTTGTAAGAGCCGTAAGAGAGATAAAGCAGCCGCAGGAACACCCCCGCGTAAATTACCTGCCACTCCTCCTTCTGCAGGCGCGAAATGCGCACCCGGCGCGCCGTAGCGGTATTATCGGTGTCAAACCACAGCTCGTACTGCCGGGCCAGGCCGCTGCGCATCCAGGCTTTTTCAAGGGCCTCCACAAAGGAGGGCTTCATCTGGAAAAGGCCGATGGAAAAGTCCGCCCCCCCGCCGCTGGTTACGTACGCGCCGTAATTGGCGCCGGTTTCCATATAATCCTGCAGGCGGGAGTAGCGCTCCAGCTCCGGCCATACCACCGACTCTGCCACCAGAGGGTCCACGTCCAGCGAGCGCCAGGTGTCGTGCCACGCCGCGCGGGTGGCAGAATCAATACTGGCAGCATCCCCCGCAGGGAACGCTGCCAGCGTTGTCAAAGCCAGTATTAAAGCTTGTAGGTGCAAAGGATGAGTTGGTACTTGCCGTCTTCGGTGGTGACGGCGTCCAGCCACTGAATCTTGTCGGTAGTGGCCTTCCAGGCGTGCGGCTGGAAGATTTCATCACCTTCCGGCAGTGCAATGTACCCGCCTTCGCCGTTGAAGGTTACGGTGCGCTTTCCGTCGCGGGAAGTCCAGCGACCACCGCTGGCCGCAGCGCCCTTTTTCATTTCGCTCAGCTCCTTGATGCGCTTGTCGGAAAGCTTGGTCCAGCTTCCACCGCTGAACTGGTACACCTCACCGGCGCTGTTGGAAGCAAATACGTACTTTCCGGCCGCAATGTCGTCAAAATGGGCTGCGCCGAAAACGGAAAACTCCGGGAACCACGCCTGTCCGCCGCCCGGCACCTTCGAAAGGCTGAGCTCCCGCACTACCTCGCGATCATACATGGGCGGGTAGTTGGAAGGGAACTCGCTGTAGGCTTCTTCCAGGATATCTCCACCAGAGATAACCACATTCAGCGGCATGCGCCACAGCGCGCACTCGGGAATCAGCTCGTCGGCAATGGCCTGCCGGTTGAGCTTAATCAGTTCCGACAGGTTCTCCTTCAATGAGTCAAAACGCTTCTGCACATCTGCCGCCCAGACTTTGGCTGCACGCTCGCGGTAGGTGCGGATAAGCTCCAGCGCCTGCAGGTAGAGCGGGTTATAGACAGAAGGGTCTTCGGTGGCGTAAATCTTTTCCTTCAGCTCCAGCAGTTTCTTGCGGTCCGAGGCCGAGAAGCGCGCGTCCACATTGCCGTCCGGGACGGTGAGAAGGCGGCTGGCCTCCGTATAATACTTGACCAGCTTTTGCTGCATTTCCATGACGGGGGCCATTTTGGACGCCATTTTCTGCGCGTTCCCCGCCATGCTCATAATGTCGTTGAACTCTCCGCGCTGCATGGCGGCGGCCAGCTCTTCGTCCGACATATTCTCATACTTGGCCGCCCGCTTTTCGAGGTCTTCCACATTCACGTCTCCCAGGACGGCTTTGGAAATCTTCTCCTCCAGGCGCTTCCTGTCTGCCTCCGGAAGGTTCTCATCCTGAAGCATCTGAACCTCCTGGTCCGTAAGGCCGAAGAGGTCCTTGAGGATCTTGTTGCTCTTTTCGCGCCACAGGAGCGTCTCCTCGTCCTCGCAGGTGGTGTTTTCGTTCAGTTCCTCGGCCCGGAGGGTGACCGCCTTGATGGCTTTGTAATAGGCAATCTGGTTGGCCTCCGTAGGGCTGGCGAGCTCTGCGGCCGACGGCACCGCCGGAAACTCGTTCATCAGGGGAATGGGGAATTTGGCCGATGAAGGCGTAACCGGACCGTCCCAGCCGAAGGTGCTGGCCCGGCGGGGCGGGAACGCCTGCTCGCCGGTGACGGCGGAGGGGGCTTCCCCGTCCTTGTCCTTCACCCCTTCGGGCAGGATGTCCTGCACCTTTTCACCAATACCGCTGACGGCCTCCGTGGCCTTCTGCTTCATCTTTTCCAGAAAACTCTGGGCCTGCAGCGGGGCACAGGTGAGCGCCAGCGCGGCAAGCAGGATACTCAGTCTTTTCATGGCGTGCTACTTTTTCACAAACTCTACGCGGCGGTTCTTGGCGCGGCCTTCGTCGGTGCTGTTGGAGGCAATGGGAACGTGCGAGCCCTTACCCACGGGTGTGAGGCGGGCCTGGGCAATGCCCTGCTCCACAAGGGCGGCTACGATAGCTTCTGCGCGCTTCTGGCTCAACGGGTCATTCACCTTGTCGGAGCCGGTGGCGTCGCAGTGGCCCTGCACCTCGAATTCCAGGGCGGGATTCTCCTGCATCAGCTTGGCGATGCGGTTGATTTCTACCATGGATTCGGGCTTCAGGTCTGCCTTTCCGGTTTCGAAGGTAATGGCGTAGGTGATAATCTTGCCGTCGCTGGCCAGGCGGTCATAGAGCGGAACGGCGCCCTTGGCGAGGCGGACATTGGAGATGCTGCCATACTTATAATTACCCTGGTGGATGAACCAGAAGTGAGAAGGAACCTTGGCGTTGGGAATATTGATCACCCGCATTCCGTTCACATAACCCTTGAACGCACGCTTGTTGAAAGAGAAGGCAAAGTGATTCCAGGCATTGTCCTTCAGCGGGGTGCCGGGCGCTCCCAGATACAGGTCCTTTTCTCCGTTGATATCATCTCCGCCGTTGGGCTTCTGGGCCGTCCAGTGCAGGGTGGCGCCGCCGTCCGTTGCGCGGAACCACAGGTCTGTCCAGATTACCCTTCCGTTCCAGTTGGGAAGGTCCGGGTTCCCGAAAACAAGTTCCAGGGAACTGTCGTTGAAGCCTTCCCCTTCTCCGGTTTCCAGGTAAACGTCAAATTCCAGCGTGAACACATCCGGCAGGAAGTGTTGCTGGTCCTTCATCAGGGGCTGAAGCTCTCCGTACCCGTCATCCGTGAAGGCAATCACTTTGCGGCCGTCGACGGAACCTACCTCGGCGTAACCGTCCAGAAGGTCCCAGCGGGAGGGGAATTCTCCCAGCTGCTCACTCTCGAAGGTGTCTTCGAAGATAATCTCGTCTCCGGGGACAAAGTCACTCTTGGCATAGGCGCTCTCTGCCTGCTTTTTGGGTTCGGGCTTGGCGCCGGGCTTGGGCTTGGCCTCACCTCCGGGGCGCTTGGCGCCGCACTCGTTGCAGAAGTTGCCAGTGTTGCCTTCGGCCCCGCATTCTTCGCAGGTCCAGCTGGCGGTGCGGGCCTCCGGTTCATCCTTGTCTCCCTTCTTTTTGTCCTTCTTGGACTTTTTGCCGTCCAGCAGGTCATTTACTCCCTTCTCCACTTTTTCACCCACATTCCGCTCCACAGTTTCCTTGGCGCGTTCTTTCATTCTCTCCAGAAAACTCTGGGCTTGAGCCGTGCCACAAATCATGGCAAAGGCGGCTACGGTAAGCAGTATCTTTTTCATACTCAAAATGTTTTGTGTCCGATTGGGTAAATATACAAATACGAAATGGAAAACGCAAATAAAGCCTTTATTCGTTGAAGCTGATTACCTGGCCGGAGCCTTCGTAGAGGGTGGCGGGGCCGTCCAGTTCCACGGCCAGTACGGTCATGTGCGGGTCCAGCACCTCCGGGGGCACCTGGATGTAATAGACGCCGGGGGTGGCGCTCCAGTCAATGTCGTTATACAGTTTCCAGGTGAGTTCCTGCCCGCTTCCCACTACGCGAACACGCTTTACCTTGGACTTCAAGCCCTTGATTTCCAGCGACTCGTTGGGAACGTAGGGGAAGTAGAGGTAGAGGATGTCGCCCGCCTGGTTGAGGGTGGTATAGGCCTGCACGTGCCCGGCGGGAATGCCGGCGCGCGTGGGATAGACGGCCTCCTCGTGACGGGAAATCCATCGGCCCAGAAGGCGCAGCATGGCCACCTCCTCTTCGGGGATGGTACCGTCGGCCCGGGGGCCTATGTCCAGCAGCAGGTTGCCGCCCATGCTCATGCAGTCTACCAGCATGCGGAGGATGGTGTCCGGGGATTTGAAATCCACGTCATCCTTGCGGAAGCCCCAGGAGTCGTTGATGGTCATGCAGGTTTCCCACCAGCGGGCCTGAGGCTTGACTACCGGCACGCCCAGCTCCGGGGTATCGTAGTCCCCCTGCCCGGCTATGCGGGAGTTCACAATCACGTCCGGATTGTATTCCCTCAGGAGCCGGACTATGCCCGGGGCGTCCCACTCCTCGGAGGAGAACTCCCAGTCGCCGTCAAACCACAGCAGGTCCGGGTTGTAGGCCTCGCAGAGCTCCCGCAGCTGCGCGCTGTTGAAGTCCAGGAAATGCTGCCAGCGGGCCGGTTCCTTGTGGATGTCGTAGCGCGGAGGACCCGCCCGGAACACGTTGGGATAGTCTTCCCGCGGCCAGTCTATTAAAGAATAATACAGGCCCAGCCTGAGCCCGCCCTGGCGGCGTACCTCCTCCACAAAAGGCGTGAGCACATCGCGCCCTGCGGCCGATGACTTTACAGCACTCACATCGCCCGCCCGGGTGTCCCAGAGGGCAAAACCGTCGTGGTGCTTGGAAGTGATGACGGTATAGCGCGCCCCGCTTTCGCGGATGAGCCGCACCCACTCCGCCGGGTCATAGGCCGATGCCGTAAAATCCGCCTCCTGGGCAAAATAGTCTTCCATGCTCACGCGGCCGTTGTGGAAAGCCCAGCTCTCCGACCAGTCCCCGCGGGAATAGATACCCCAGTGGATGAAGATGCCCAGTTTGGCCTGGGAGAACCATTCCATACGGGCGGCCTTGGCCTCGGGCGACTCGGTAACGGGAGCGGCTTGCCTGCCCTTGCAAGCCGTAAGAAGCAGCAGCGCCGCACAGAGCGTGAAAACTATCTTTCTCATAAGCAATTATTTACGCAGCATTATATCCAGGATCATCTGGTCCGTCAGTTTCATGCCGGCACTTCCCAGGGTGCCGATATTGCGGATGGTCTTTTCCACGTCGTCTTCGATGATGCCGTCCGTGGAGGGGATGCAGGTGCCCCGCAGGGCCAGGACGGCACTTTGCACGGAGCAGGACACGCCGGAAGCCACCTTCATGGCGCAGCCCACCTTGGCGCCGTCGCACACCATGCCGGTGATGTTGCCGGCCATGTTCTTGATGGCGGCGCAAACGGCCTCATAGCCGCCTCCCTGCAGGTAAACCATGCCGCAGGCGCTGCCGGTAGAGGCCACCACACAGCCGCAGAGGGCGCTCAGTTTGCCCAGGTAGTGCTTGATATGGATGGCCACCAGGTTGCTCAGGATCAGCGCCCGGGCCAGGGGCTCGTCCTCCACTTTGTATTTGAGGGCGTAGGCAATGACGGGCATGCTTACGGTGATGCCCTGGTTGCCGCTGCCGCTGTTGGACATGGCGGGCAGGGTGCAGCCGGCCATGCGGGCATCCGACGCTGCGGCCGTCATGCCCATGGCAAAGCTAAGGAAATCGTCGCCGAAAACCTCTTTCTGGTTCTCACGGATGGCTTTTCCTACCTGGAGTCCATAGTCCCCGCGAAGGCCTTCGTAGGCCAGGGCCAGGTTCAGCTCCCGGTCTCCCAGGATGAAGGAGATATCCTCCCAGGCAGCCGTGCAGGCAAAGTCATAGATGTCCCGGACCGTGAGGTCATACTCCGGCTCGCAGTGCTCCTGGACCGCTGCAGCCGACTCCGAGCTCATGAGGATGCGGTTTGCGAAGCTGGTTTCCACTATGCGGTCGTGGTCGTCCTCAATGACTGCATAGGCATGGGGGTCCACCTCTGCGCTGGCCACCGTGCCGCCTTCCACGCTGACCGTGGCCTTGACGTAGAGCAGGTGCTCTGTATCGGCCACTGAAATGTGTACTTTCCCTCCGGCTACCAGGGCTTTGGCGCGCTCTACGGCGGCGGGCGTGAGCCCTTTGAGCACCTCCAGCCCTTGGGACGAGTCCCCGCACACGGCACCCAGGGCTGCCGCTACCGGAAGGCCCACCATGCCGGTGCCCGGGATGCCTACGCCCATGCCGTTTTTAAGGATGTTGCCGCTCACGGCAATGTCCAGGCGAAAATCTGCCTGCAGGCGCCAATCCGGGCAGCAGGGGCAGTTGTCACAAATGATTTCGGTGGCTTTGGCAACCGCCAGCGCCACGGCGATGGGCTCCGTACAGCCCAAGGCTGGTTTCACCTCCCGCTTGAGGAGTTCGATGATCTCGGGGTAACGCATAGAGGGAATAATATACCCCCGGCCAGCTAGCGACCGGGGGTAAAGGGAAGATGATTATTCGAGGGTGAGACCGTAGCCTTCCTGCTGAGGCAGGATGTTGTCGGCGGCTTTCCAGTTGCCCCAGTTGGCATGGGCCTGGACACCAGCGGGAACTACGCCGCTAAGCTTGTTGTTCTTGACATAGAACTGCTTGCACTGGGACGGGAGGGTAGCATAGGACTCCGGAATGTTGCCCGTAAAGTTACAGCCGTCGAAACGCAGGCTGTAGGTTTTGGCTGTAGTGCTTGCCCTTCCGCAAGAGGCGGGAAGCGACCCCGTCAAACCAGGGTTGTTATAAAGCTGAATGATGCCGATATTGTCAAACTTGTCCCAGAAATCCGGAACCTCTCCGCTGAGCTGGCAGTCATAGGCCATGAAGTTGGCCAGCGAGGTGCAGCCGGTAAGTTCCTGCGGAATGGCACCGCCAATCTTGGTCTGGGCGATATTGATATTCTTGAGATTCTTAAGATTGCCGATGGTGGCGGGCAGCGGACCGGAAATGCCCGTTCCGTTGATGTACAGGTCTGTCAGTTCCGTCAGCTGACCCAGCTTGGTGGAAAGGGTGCCAGCCAGGTTGGGATTGGTATTGAGCCTGATATTGGTAAGTTTGGTCATGTTGTACAGGAACTCGGGAATCTGGCCTGTCAGACGGCTGCCGATAGCCTGGAAAGAGGTGAGTTCCGTCAGTTCTGCAAGCACCTCGGGAATCTCCCAATCCTTGCCAGTGACAGTTCCGTTGGTGAGGTTGAGCTCTGTAACACGGCCCTCATCGTTAAGCTTGATGCCCGGCCAGTCGTTCAGGGGCTTGGAAAGATCCCATCTGCGGGATTCCTTCCAGGTGGCGCCGTCCGTGATTTCATAAATCTTCACCAGGACCAGGGAGTCCAGCTGGCGGGGCGTGAGCGGAGGCGTGACCGTGAGGCCATAACCCTCCTGCTGGGGATTGATTCTCCAGCTTTCGAAGTTGGGATGGGCGACCACAGTAGCCGGAACCTCGCCGGACATCTTGTTCTCATAGATGTGCACCTGCTTGGTGGCATCCGGGAGGGTGGCAAAGCTTTCGGGGATATTGCCGGTAAAGTTACAGCCATAGAGCTGGATGCTGGGAGCTGTGCCGGAGGCAAGGGGCTTGAGCTTACCCAGGGAGGCCGGGAGCTCGCCGGTGAGGCCGGGATTGGTGTGCATCATCACGGTTTGCAGCTGCGGGAGATCCCACACATCCGGAAGCGCTCCGGTAAGGTTGGTCTTGAAGGCCATGAACTGCAGCAGGGCTACACACTGGCCTATTTCTGCAGGAACACTGCCGCCGATACCGGACTGGGAGATGTTGATTCTCTCCAGCTTGGTGAGCTGGCCAATCTGGGCGGGGATGCCGCCGGTCATGTTGGCATTGCGGTCAATGTACAACTGCTTGAGCTCCTTGAGCTGACCCAGTTTATCCGACAGGGAGCCGGTGATGTTGTTGTTCTGGAGATAGAGGTTCTCCAGCTTGGTGAGGCTGTAAAGGGCCTCCGGGATATTGCCGGTAACCTTGTTGCTGTTGATACGGAAATCCTTGAGCTCTGTCAGGTGGCCGATTTCCTCCGGGAGGGTCCATTCGGAGGCCACCACGCCGGAAACGGTGAGTTTAAGTTCGATGACACGGCCATTCTCCAGCTTGATACCCTTCCAGTTGTCCATGGAAGCGGTGAGGTCCCATTTATCCTTGGTCCAGTTCTCTCCGTCTGCTGCGTTGAAGAGTTTCACCAGGGCCAGGGAGTCCGTCTGGCGGGGATCGGTGGTCTTGCCCTGGGTAATGGTGATGGACTTGCTCAGGTTCATGGCGCCGTTAATGGCGACGGCGGCGCTCCTGGTCTCCAGCGATGCGTTGGGGGCAATGGTAAGGTTCACAGTGCCATCTTTGCTGCCGGAAGTAACGTCTGCGGTAATCCAGGTGATGGATTCGGGGATGGAGACCTGCCAGTCCACATTGGCGGTGATGCTTACCGTTACAGACTCTCCGGCGGGAGCGGCGTCAATGGTTTCCGGAGCCACCTTCATGTCCGGGGCCAGGCCCAGCTGGCCCACCTTCACGGTTTGGGTGAGGTTACCGGCCTTCACCGTCACGCTGCTTTCACGGGCATCGAAAGAGGTGTTGTCTGCGACACTGATGCCCAGGCTGCCATTGCCTTCCCCGGCAGAGGGGGAGAGGGTAATCCAGTCTGCCGCTGCAGTGGCGGTCCAGTTGTCGTTGCAGCTTACCGTAACGGCCTGGTTGCCGCCTTCCACATTGAAGTTCACGGCAACGGGCGATACGCTCAGTTCAATCACTTTTTCCTTTTCGCAGGAGAAAAGGAGTGCGGCGGCCGCCAGGGCCGCGAGGGCAGTTAAAAGCTTTTTCATAATTCAACCGATTGATTGTATTTCTTTTTCAGTTTGTTCACCTTCTTTTCGTAGCGCCTGAAGGCTTTTTCCCCCAGTGCCCTATATACCCTTTCCGGGAGGAAATTCCCACACAGTTCTTCCAGGATGCGCTGCTCCTGCTTCCGGTCTTTCAAGGCCGCCGGCACCTCCAAAAGCCCTTTCTGCACAAACGAGAAGGTCTTTTCGTAGGTTTCCCAGGGCACCGGCACCCCCTGTACGCTGCCTCCAAAATTAGACAGCGACAGCCAAATATAGCGATAATATTGCTTTTTAAGAAATTTTAATCGCTCATTATCCAGACCGTCCAGCTCCAAAAGTGCGCAGCAGTTCCTGAGTCCGGCGGCCGATGAGGCCAGCAGGTCACTGCCCAGTGTCTCGGCCTGGGCCGACGGATCCGGCGAGATGGCGGCGCTTACCGGCGGGGCGTAGTAGCAGTACTCCCCCGGCTCCGGGACATCGGCCCCATAGCCGCAGGCAATGGCGTAATAGTCATAGGGACCCAGGCGGGGCGGAAGGAGGTTGACGCCGGCCTGGACATCGGCGGCCGTAGCCAGGTGGTTGTAGCGCGCATAATCCATCACCGAGGCCGTGGTCCCGTATTTCCGGGTAAAGGAAGGGCTGCGAAGGGAGTCCGTGGGATAGGACCAGGAGGCGCCCATATTGTGCCCCAGGCCCAGGACGTGGCCCATCTCATGGCAGACGGCATAGCGGATCATGGGGCCCAGGACCTCCAGCGGGTATTCCGGCTGCCTGGCCACAGGGTCTGCCGCGCCGGTCTGGGCATAGCGCCAGAGCATATTGAGGGACACCACATTCTTCCACCACAGGATGTCTCCCTGGAGGATTTCGCCGCTGCGGGGATCGCACAGGACGTCGCCTTTGGCATTAGCCTCCTCCACGTCCATGTAGCGCACCATATTCACAAGGGGAGAATGGCGGTCCAGGCCGTCCGGCTCCGGGAGCGCGCTGAGCACCTTCCCCATTCCTGCGGCCTCGAACGCCCGGTTCCAGTCCTCCACACCCTCTTTGATGTACGGGAACCAGGCCTTGGGGAAGGCTTTGTCCACATAGAAAACTATCGAGTCCCGGCGCGAAAGGTCCCAGCGCTGGGAGGGGGCGTCCCGCCTGTGGCCGCGCTGCTGGGCGCTGTTATACCCCGTCACCCTTTTTCCGGGCATGGGCTCCCGCGGCAGGAAAAGAAAAAAGACGGCCGCCGTCACCTCCAGGCCGGATGCGTAAGTGTACTTCGCTGTAACTTGCAGGTATTCAGGCGTTTCGCTTACAGAAAGAAACTCTCCGCTCAACTGCACTTCCTTTTCCAGCATCTTGGGCGGGATGGCCGAGACCGAAAGTGGATAGGAGGAGAGATACTCCCCCGCATCTAGCGTCAGGGAGCCGTCGGCGGCCCTTTCCACAACGGGAAAATGCAACGGATGAACATGCTCCAGCCTTTTCCCTCGGCCCCTGCCCCTGCCTTCTTCGCGAAGGGAGCGGAGTTCCTCCGGAACGAGGGCCACACGGCCGGCCGAGTCCAGGCAAAAATGCATCAGCTGGGGAAAGGGATTGCGTTGCCCGGGGGCGAAAACCTTGCCCCAGGACTGGCTTACATCCACAATACGGGAGCCAAGAAGGACGGGGGCGTCCAATCTGTCGGCCGGAATGTGCAGCAGCACTTGCCCCTGCAGAAGCAGCGGAAAAAGCAGCAGCGCTATGACAGAAGCCCTTTTCAACGCTTAACGGGGCCAGAGTTTGTATTCCACCTTCCAGAGCTCCCCTTCCTTCACTGCGGCCAGATTCTCAAAATTCACATCCTTCATGAACTCCGGATGAGAGCAGGAGAACCAGGCGGTAAAGAGCAGGGTATTGCTGGAGTCGGAAAGGTCAAAACGGCCTTCCAGCCTTTCCAGCGTCACATCTATGCGGCCTGTGATGATGGGGCTGACGGAAGCGAAGATGTTGCCGTCCGTTGCCTTGGAGTCGTCTTTCCAGCCATTGTGCCAGGCGGTGTAATTGCCGGTGAAGGCCGTGAAGGTACGGGGGCTTCCCAGCAATAGCCGGCCCTGGGTGGTGGAACCTGGATCCAACACAAAGCGGAAGAGGGAATCTACCGGCGAAAAGCCGCGGGTGTTGCTGCTGTTGCCGTAATCCACTATAGCGTCGCCGCTGGTTTTCCGCAGGTTGGGAAAGAACTCTGCCAGGCGCAGGATGTGCAGGCCCACCTCGTTGGACATGCAGCCGAAGGTGGCACTGCTCATATTCCGGAGGTTCCTGAGGTAATTGGAACCTTCGGCCGACAGCTTCACGTTGGCGGCGACGTTGCCGTTCCACTCGCCGGCGGCATTCTTGATGGCCTGGCGCACCTGGTAGCCTTCGCCCACCTGGGCCGGCGTGCGCCAAAGGGATTTGAAATCTACCAGAGGGTCACTCAGGTGAAGGTCCACGCTGCCGCCCTCTGTGGCTACGCCGTATTTCCCGGCAACGGGAACCATGGAGACGGGGACGGTCTTGTCATAGCCGGAGAGGTCTTTCCGGAGGATGTCCAGGCGGAATACCAGCGAGGTGGCGCCTGCAGGAAGCCTTAGCTGCGAGCGCGGCTCCTGCTCCACCAGGTAGTCCTTCCCGGCAACCAAATCTGCCAGGCTAAGCTCTATGTCCAGGTCTGTCTTGGGACCGCGGGGCGTGGAGATGCGCAAAAGCAGGGGCTCCGGCAGGAAGGGGTTCATCTCCAGGCTGCCTTCCTCCAGCGTAAGCGTCAGCACCGGCAGTACCAGGGTCTTTTTCACCTGGACGCGGGCCATGCACTTGCCCTGAGGGTTCACCGTGTAGCGCGAGCCCGGGGAAAGGGCCACGTCTATCCAGCTTTCCTCGTCCCAGATTTCGTCGTCTATCAGGTCTATGTGGAAACCGGCCTGGGAGGCGCCTTGGGGCACGTTCAGGCTATGGGAAGGCACCGTAAAGTGCACGCCTTCCTGCAGCGAGCCGCCAAAGTTGAGCCCTATCTGGAAGGCCACCGGGGCCGGGTGGGAGAGGAGGATGGAGACATCGGCCCCGCCGCCGTCGGAGGTTACGCTGTAGCTGGCTGCCTCGAACTCCAGTTCCGGAGCGAAGAAGCGCGTATCCTGGGCCTCTTTGCAGGAAAAGAGCAGAAGGCCCGTCAGTAATATGCAGGATAATCTTTTCATACGCTTAGAAGGTATAAAGGCCTATTGCCAGGGAAACATAGCGAAGGCTGCCTTCCGGCAAAGCCTTGAGATAAGAGCCGTCCAGGCGCACATAGCCGTTGGCCATGCCGGCCTTCCCCAGGCTGAAGGGGAACTGCCACTCAAGGCCGCCGCCCGCCGACACATAATTCTTGGAATAGTACACGCAGTCCGGCCGAAGGACTTCCTCCACGTAGAGGTTGTCTTCCACCAGGCTGAGGAGCGGCTCTGCGCGCTTGCAGCCCTTCACGGCGGCCGACAGTTCCACCTTGTGGCCCCTGGTGTCCAGAAGGCGGAAAGAGCCTTCTACGCCCAGACTCAGGGCCGATGCCTTGAACTGCGAATACGGAAGATGGTACTGCTTGTTGAAGCCGCTATAGCCGGCACTCACGCCGGCGCTCCAGCGGTAATCCTGGCCGCTAAAGCCGCCGAAGAGCTTGTAACTGAGGCTGGCGTCCACCTTGCCCAGCATGTAGATGTTGGGGTAGGTGTAGAGGGTTTCCCAGGTTTCTGTGGTGGCCCCGGTAGCAGGGTCTTTTTCGCTCACCAGCTCCTGCAGGAGTTCATTGGCGCCGGCATCCTTGTATCGGCCCTCCAGGCGCAGGTTGTGAACCAGGGAGGCGCTGCGGAAGGTGGCCTCTGCCTGGGCATTGTACTCCCAGTAATTGAAGGAACCGGGGCTTTGCATCTTGTCTCCGTAGGCATCCAGCCGGGCGTACTCCACGCCGCCGGAAACCAGTACGTCCAGGGCTTCTGTCCGGTAGTCATAGGACAGGTCTCCCAGCAGGCGACTGCCCACAAACTGGCGTTTGAAGCCGCTGTAGGCCGCAATGGCACCGTCCACATGGTCCAGGCCCTTCATCTTGTAGTAGTACAGGTTGGGGTAGGACTGGATGGTGCTGAGGCCGGAGAGTTTCTCCTTGCCGAAACCGTAGCCGAAGTCCAGGCCCAGGTGGTGGTGGCCCAGCGTCACAAGCGCGGAGGGCACCAGCTGCAGCTCCAGCAGGCCGGTACGGGGACGGGGGTCCCGCATGCCGGAGACATCGGCCACGCGGTAATCCGTCTTGAGGCCGAAGGAGAGCCAATCCCACAGCGGGGCGGTGTACAGGTCCAGGGCCAGGGCAGCATCGTGCTTGTCATAGTCCTTGGCGATGGAGCTGCCGTAGGTATAAGGGATGGAGAACCAGGGGTCCAGAACATCCGACCACTTGCGGTTTTTCTCCCGGTCCAGGGAATAGTAGAAGGAGCCGCGCATGAACAGCTTGTCGGAGAAGGTGTCGTAGCGGAGGGTGGAGAACTTGAATCCGTACTCGCTGTCTCCCTGCTGGGCAAGGTGGTAGTCCCCTGCCTTGTCAAACACCCGGATCTGGGTTTTGCTGCCCGGAGCGGGCTGGAAAAGGCCCATGCCGGCGGCGTTGTTGGTGCGGGAGAAGGACTGGAAAAGGGTTTCCAGGGTAAGCTGATGGGCATCCGAGGGACGCTGCTGGGCCAGGAGCGGCAAGCTAAGGGCCACAAGGGCCGTCAGTGTCAGAATCTTTCTCATTGCAGGCCCTCCTTGTCATATTTGCGGGGCGTAGTGTCCGAACAGACCACAAAATCCGCCGACGAGTTGTTGGTATCCACCAGGAAGTACCTGCCGCCTTCCGAGCGGGAGACCTTCCTTTCTACCGATTCATGGTTGTATCCGTTCACGGAATTGATCACTATGTAGCCTGCGTCAATATCGGCCTGCAGGCGCTTTGTATTTACGTCCGGGGCTGTCTGTGCGGGTTTTCTGAGGCATTCCACCCCGTCCGTCACCCACTTTTTGTGCATCCTCAGGAAGAGCTCTCCGGAGGTCCTTCCCCGCTGGTACACCTGGGGCCAGGTGCTCACGTCCTCGTCGGTCTCGAAGATCACCACGGCATTGGGGCCGCCGCTCAGGAGGTTCAGCACCGGGATGGTGGTGGAATTGGCGATGAGCGGAAGCATGGGGACATCCGGGTTGCCGGAGCCGTCCATGAGCTTCACCTCAAAGTCTGCTCCGGAAAGGTCCACGGAGGTGGAAGCGTCTTCCAGATGGTTGCGGGCGCTCCTGGCGGCAATTACCACGCTCCCTCCCGGCTGGACGGCAAAGTCCTCCCCGCCGCCCGGGAAGCGGCATGCCTGGCGCAGGTAGATGGAGTCCGGATTCTCGCTGGCGGGATAGGCGGCCGGGGAAACTGATTCGGCCAGGCCCAGGAACTTCCCGTCCAGGTACTGCACTTTGTCGGAGTTGTTGAAAATCTCTATGTAAGCGTCCGTGGTGTAGTTCCGGTCCATGTTGTCCTTGGTGCCGGAATAGTAAATCTTGGAGATGAGAAGGTCCTTCAGGACGGCCGAAGTAAGCGCTATGCGAAGATTCTCCCCCTGGAAGATTTTCTGGTTCATCAGGGACACGCCCACGTTGACCCGGGCGTTGTCCTCGATGGCTACGGGCTTGCCCACCAGCGCCTTGTACTGGGCTCCGGTGAGTTCCATGCCGGTGGTGATGTCATAGATGCCGGGTACCACCGTGGGAACCGACACCATGCCCATCAGGTCTGTCTCGAAGGTGTAGCTGGCAGTTCCGCTCAGGTACACTTTCTGGCCGGAATAGAAGGCGTTGGGGCTGAACTCCTCCGGAAGCACGAATTCCAGCAGGAAGGGGCTGGTGCCCTTGGGGGCTTCCCTTCGGCAGGAAAGCAGCATCAGAGCTGCGAATATACTGATTGTGAAGCGTTTCATGGTCCTAAATCTTAACATACATTTCTACGCCGAACGAGAAGGTTCCGGTGTTGCGCTCCGTGAGCGTGCCGGAATAGGAGCTGGCCTGGTAAGGCATGTAGAAGAAGGCGTTGTTCACGAAGAACGAGAAGCCAAAGTTCTTGGACACGTCCTTGGTAAGGCGCATGTTCATGAGCCAGATGGGCGGCTGGGTGACAGGATTGCTGTCCGCGGGGTTCTTGCGCTGCTTTTCCAGCAAAACGCCCTTGATGGTGTAGCCGGGAGTGTCCAGCATGGACTGGGTAATCTCGTGGTAGGAGAGGTCCGTGTCTATCCAGGCGAAGGGATCGCTCTTAAGGTTGGTGGTGTGCCTGTACTGGTAGAAGATGACCTGGTTGGAAGCGGAAAAGACCATCTTCATGCGGGGGATGTTGCACACCAGGCGCAGGTTCACGCTGAAGCGGCGGTCGATGTCGCGGGACACGCCGCTGGGGTACAGGAGCTTGAAGGGAGGGGTGTTGGCACCGCCCTGGGCGTAGGGGGAATCGGCGGGGATGGCCGAAGGGCTGGAGTAGTTGGGGCCGGTGCTCCAGGTCTGGGACTCCATGTAGGCGCCGCTGAGGATGACGCTGGTGCGGATGGGCTTGATCTGGCCCAGGTTCACGTCAAACTCCACGCCCCTGTTCAGGCTGGCCTGCGTGTTGCCTATGCGGCCGCTGGTGGTGAACACCGTATCCACGCGGGCGGGGTTCTTCCAGTCCAGGTAGGGATTCCCCTCCTTGTCCAGCAGGATGCCCCGCTGGGCGGTGTAGTAGTTGGAGGTATAGATGCTGTACTCCGTGTAATTGCCGAAACCGTTATTCATGTAGTCCTGGTAGGCCACCACGGAGGCGCTCATGCCGTTGGAGAAGTTGAGGTCGAAGCCTAACTCCGCCTTGCTGTTGGTGGCGTTTCGAAGGGAGTTGTTGCGCTCCACCTCCGTCACGCGGGTGTTATAGACCACCAGCTGCTTGCTCACGTCCGAGGGCAGGTAAGAGGCTGCCTCGCGGTCCGTGTACTTGGGTTCCGGGTACAGGTGAGACAGGCCGGGCGTCTTGTTGCTCTGGCCCCAGCCGCCGCGAAGGGTTATCCACTCGGCCAGTTTGAGCGAAGCGTTGAAACGCGGGGAGATGGAGTACACCTGCTCCGGAAGGCCCGGCTGCAGCATGTCAAAACGTACGCCCCCCTGCAGCTTGAACTCCATGTGCTCAGCGATGCTCCAGGTAAGGTTGTCCTCCAGGTAGGCCGAGATCTGGTTCAGGGCCGGTATGTCATAGTAGGGCCTGGGGCGGCCGTTGCTGGTGGGCCTGAGGGGCAGGAAGTCGTCGTCGTTGTAGAAGCCGCGGGCCTTGTTGGACTCCCGGCGGTACTCCGCGCCCATGTTGAAGCGTTGGTTCAGCTTGCCGGTGCTCACGTTGAAGACATTACCCACCTTGGAGTAGAAGCTGACCGGCTGGGAGACGGTGCCGCCGCCCGCCCTGTAGGAGGAGGTGAGGTAAGGCACCTGGTAGTAACCGTCCGTGAGGGAAGTGATGACGGGAAGGCCGCCGCCCGCCGTCACAATGCTGGAGGTGCGGCTCTCGGAGTTGGAGAGCGTAAGGCCCAGCGCATAAGTGAGGGAGCGGGAGAACTTCTTGTTCAGGGAGAAGCGGCCGTTGTGCGTCATGCGCACGGAATACTGCTTCTGGCTGGTCTCGGTGCCTTCGGCCAGAAGGTCCGGATCTACGGAGCGAAGGTCCACGATGCTGCTCACATTCACCTTGGTGGTGGTGGACCAGATGCGGCCGATGGTATTGCTGTAGGTGACGCCGCCGCTCACGCGGTCAAATGAGCGGTTCTTGGTGCGGGGGTCTCCGGAGGCGCGGGCATAGTCCGCGTTCACGTTCAGGCTGCCGGCCTCCTTGCTGAACTTCCAGCCCTTGCCGAAGGAGGTGTTCAGCGTGGTGGGGTTCACCTTGGTGCGCACCTCGAAGGGCGTGTAGCCGGCCTTGGTGTTCACCACCACGGCGCCGGAGGTGAGGTCTCCGTATTCGGCCGACGGGATGCCGCGGATCACCTCCACGGACTCGATGTTGTCTGCGCTGATCTGGCGAAGGTCGATACCCGTACCGCCGCTGGAGCCGCTCACCTTGTCCGAGAGGGAGGTATTGTCCGACATGGGCACGCCGTCCATCATGATGGACGTACCGAAGGAGTTGTTGGCCGATGCCGAGCTCACCGAACGGATGGTGAGCTTTTCCTCCGAGGTCATATCCGAAGAGCTCATCAGCTGGCCGGGAAGCAGCTGCATGATGTCCTTGAGACTGGTGGCCTGCAGGTGGTCGATGGCCATTCGGCCTATGCTGGAGCTGGTGGAGGAGCCCGCCGCAGAAGATTTGGCCGTCACCACCACCTCTTCCAGCGCCAGGGTGGATTCCTGGATACGGATGGTGAACGTGCTGTCCCGCTGGAAGTTGTAGGTTTTCTGGAAATCCTCGTAGCCCAGGATCTGGACCAGGAGGGTGGCCTTCCCCACGGGGACTTTCTCCAGCCGCACCGCGCCATGCTCGTCGGAGATGTCGTAGATGCCGTAGTCTGTCAGGAGGCATGCTGCTCCAATCACGGGCTGGCCGTCCGTGTCCGAGAGGACAGTGAGTTTCAGATTCACTCCCCTCCCTTTGGATTGGCCCCAGACCTGCAGGGGCAGCAGAAAAAGCAGGATTGTCAGGAGGACCCGGAAGTTTCCTGATAAGAAGCCTTTCATACTTTTAGAGTTTTAGGGTTTTAGGGTTTTAGGGTTAGTCCAGGAACTGAACGAATTCGTCCGTATTCAAGTTATAGCCGCGGGGGCCTTTGAGCGTGTTTCCGTCCCCGTCCAGGACAAAGTAATTGGGTTGGGAATTAACGCCGAAGCGGTTCAGGACCAAGTGGGAGTTCACTCTTCCCACATCTTTGAGCACTTTGCCGCTCTCGGTGGTAAGCCACTGGTCCTCAGGGAGTTTGGTTTTGTCGTCCACGTACAGGGACACAATTACATAGTTATCGCGCAGGCGCTGGAGGACGCGGGGGTCGCTCCAGACGCGGGCTTCCATTTCCCGGCAGTTCACGCAGCCGTGGCCGGTGATGTCCACAAAGACTTTGCGGCCGCTGGCCTTGGCGGCGGCAATGCCGTCTTCCAGCTTGCTGTAGCCGGTAAGGCCGTAAGCGAGGGGAACCTCCGAGCCGTAAACGGGTGCCTGCTCAGCGCCGGGCAGGGCGTAAGTCCCGCCGGGGCTTCCGCCATGGCCGGCGTGACCGGGTATCCCGCCCAGCACAAAGTCCTGGGTGTCCATGGGCGGCAGGTAGCCGCTGAGAGCCTTGAGGGGGGCGCCCCACAGGCCGGGCAACATATAGAGGACAAAGGTAAAGTCAATGATCACCAGCGCTAATCGGCCCACAGAGAGGTACTCCAGGGGGGAGTCGTGCTTGAAGCGGATTTTGCCCAGCAGGTACAGGCCCAGCAGGGTGAAGCACACTATCCAGATGGCCAGGTACACTTCCCTGTCCAGCAGGTGCCAGTGGTAGGTCTGGTCCGCCACGGAGAGGAACTTCAGGCCCAGGGCCACTTCAATGAAGCCCAGCACCACTTTCACGCTGTTGAGCCAGCCGCCGCTCTTGGGGAGTTTCTTCAGGACCGAGGGGAAGAAGGCCAGCAGGGCGAAGGGCAGGGCGAAGGCAATGCTGAAGGCCAGCATGGTGACCATGGGCGTCCAGAACTCGCCCTGGGTGCTCTTGATAAGGACCGTGCCCACGATGGGACCGGTGCAGCTGAAGCTCACCAGCACCAACGTCAGGGCCAGGAAGAACACGCCCAGGAGGCCGCTCTTGCCGCTTTTTGCATCGGCTTTGGTGGTCCAGCTGGAGGGGAGGGTTATCTCAAACGCGCCGAAGAAAGAGGCCGCGAACACCATGAAAATCACAAAGAAGAGGATGTTCGGAAGCCAGTGCGTGGACAGCCAGTTGAAGATATCGGCCGTAACACTTGCGCCACCCAGCAGCCAGGTAAGGCCGATGATGATGCAGATGGGCACCGTGTACAGCAGCACGATGAAAAGGCCGTACATGAAGGCCTTGAACCGGCCGCCGCTTTCCTGTTTGATGAAGAACGACACCGTCATGGGCACCATGGGGAAAACGCAGGGGGTCAGGAGCATCAGGAAGCCCCAGAGGACAGCCTCCAGGATCAGGGCCCAGACACTGCCCTTGTCACTGCCGGCCGCGTCATTGCCGGCCTGAGCGGCAATCTCTACGGGAACAGAGAAA
Organism: uncultured Bacteroidia bacterium; assembly: GCA_902788175.1. Lineage (GTDB taxonomy): Bacteria > Bacteroidota > Bacteroidia > Bacteroidales > UBA932 > Cryptobacteroides. Next base: position 869 of record CADAJF010000030.1, on the reverse strand, counting down.
GCATAGTCCTCCGGCATGCCGCAGGCGTCTCCGCTGCAGGCGCTCCAAGTTACCGTTCCTTCCACCGTCACCGGGGCCGTACCGTTGATTTGAAGTTCCTGACGGAGGATATAGGTCCCTGTCACCACTTCTTCACCCTTGTAATCGGAGGGAGTGTATTCTTCCGAGGGAGCACCTGTCAGGAACACCCGGCCAGAGGGGGTCACTTCCAGCGAAGTGCCCACATGCTCGTCCTTCATGGGGTGGACGTAGTATTCCTTGTCCACCTCTCCGCTCACCCCCAGTTGATACCGGTCCCCTTCCTTGTGTTGGACCGCTGCTTTCCAGACAACGCTGGGACTGATTTGCAACAGTGAAAGCGCAAGCAACACCGTTGCCACAAATGCGTGCATATTATATAATGGTTATTAGTTTTTCCATCAATGTTCAGTCTGCCAAGTTACGACTTTTCCCGCACTTTGCCAAATCTTCCCTCCAAAGGGGGCGGTAGAGTTTTTGTAATATTCCCGAAAGTTTACTACCTTTGCATCTCTGAACAGCCCAGAAGGCCCCATAGCTCAGCGGTTAGAGCAGCGGACTCATAATCCGTGGGTCGCAGGTTCAAATCCTGCTGGGGCCACAAAAAAAGCAGCTCTTTCCGGGCTGCTTTTTTTATTGGCGGGCACTGGGCTCACACTTTGATCTCCACCTCGACGCCGGAGGGAAGCTCGAGCTTCATGAGGGCGTCAACGGTTTTGGCGTTGGACTCGTCGATGTCAATCAGACGTACGTAGGAGTCCAGCTCGAACTGCTCGCGGCTCTTCTTGTTCACGAAGGTGGAGCGGTTCACAGTGAAGATTTTCTTGTTGGTGGGAAGAGGAATGGGACCT
>CADAJF010000029.1 GCA_902788175.1 uncultured Bacteroidia bacterium | reverse complement strand
CTGCCAACTGGTGGAACGCACGCATGCGGCCGGGCTAAAGGTCTTCATCGACTTTGTTCCCAACCATGTGGCCCGGGAATACGAGGGGACGCTGGGGGCGGAGGACAACACCGCTGTACACTGGGCCCCGGAGAACGATTTTTTCTACTATCCCGGAGAGCCCCTGCGGCTGCCCTTGGATTGTGATGGGTATTCGGAAATGCCTGCCAAGGCTTCTGGGAACTGTTTTACCCCGGCCCCGGGAATGAACGACTGGTGGGAAACGGTCAAGATCAACTACTGCGATTTCCACACCGCCACCTGGGACAAGATGCTGGACATTGTCCGTTTCTGGGCCCGGAAGGGCGTGGACGGTTTCCGCTGCGACATGGTGGAGCTGGTGCCGCCGCAGTTTATGCGGTGGCTCATCGGCAGCATAAAGGCGGAATTCCCTCAGCTTCAGTTCATTGCCGAAGTGTATGAAAAGGAAAAATACCGTTTGTATGTAGAAGAGGTCGGATTTGACTTGCTGTACGACAAATCGGGCCTGTATGATACCTTGCGGGCGGTGACGTGCTCCGGAGCATCGGCCCGGGAAATATCCTGGAACTGGCAGTTTCTGGGGGATTTGCAGCCGCGGATGCTCAACTTTCTGGAAAACCACGACGAGCAGCGCATCGCTTCGGATTTTTTCTGCGGAAGCGCTGCGGGAGGCTATGCGGCCCTGGGCGTTTCGCTCCTTCTGAACACCGCTCCCTTCATGCTCTATTTCGGGCAGGAAATGGGGGAGAGAGGAATGCAGGCCGAGGGTTTCAGCGGCCTGGACGGCCGTACCTCCATCTTTGACTGGTGCAGGGTTCCAGCACTGTCGAAACCGGACAAGGCTGTTCAGGAGCGTTACAGGACGGCGCTTGCCCTGGCCGGGACTGCTCCCTTTTCCGAGGGGAAAACCTTCGACCTGGGCTATTGCCAGGACGGAAAGGGCTTTGATCCCGACCGCCACTTTGCCTGGCTCCGCAGCGACGGTTTCAGCACCTGGCTCGTGGTGGCCAACTTCGGCCCGGAAGCACAAATCACGCTCCGCATTCCTCCGGAGGCACTTGCGTACCTTGGCATCCGCCTATCACGTACGGAGTATTTTGTAAAAGTAAACGAAAGGGACTTCCTGGCCTTTGAAACGTCCGGAATTGCGTGATTGTTTTGTATTTCACCTTACCGCCCTGGTATTCACCTTTTTCCCATCCTTGTTCCAGGTGTAAATCCACGCACCGTTTCTGGACGTGAATGTCTCGCCGGAAACGCCGGTGACTTCGCCGACGGAGGAAACGCTGAGGGTCTTGTACCGCCGGCCTTCGCTGTCGTACAGATAAATCCAACTTTCGCTCTGCGACACGAAGAACTCGGAACTGTAGCCTTTGACAACGCCTACGCTGCTGGCGCTGAGCGTCTTGTACCTATGCCCGGATTCGTCATACAGATATACCCAGCTGCCGCTGGTCTCCACGCTGGAAATCTTATGCGCGCCGGCAAGAAGCCCCAGCGCAACGGTCAATATGCTCAGAATCTTACCCATAATGCTGCAAAAATAGCGTAATCTCTTCGCGTTCTCCGACACCCACGGAATGTATCATCGGCTGTTGGAAAGGTTACCCCGCAAACAAATCGTCCATCGTTATCTCATTCTGCACCATGTTATAGTGGGCATTGTGAGCAACTCCGTTTGTTGTAACCATGACAAGATGAAGGGTTCTCTTATCTTTTGAAAACGCTTGATAGGCATTGAGTTTGTTTTGCAAATCGCCGGCATAATCGTTGTCAATGGAAAAGGTGCCTGCAGCGTGTTTCATCTCACAGATATCTGTAAAGCCATCGGCTCTCTGCATGACCAAGTCAATCTGTGCTCCTCGGCGCTGGTCTGTACCACGGATGAACCACGAACATACGTTGGTCTGAACGCCGGATATGCCAAGGGCTGTTTTTATCTGCGGAATGTGCTGGAGGCATACGCGCTCAAAAGCATACCCTTTCCATGTGTTATGAGAAGACGATGTGAAAGTGTTCAGCCAATAATGCTCATCGCTGAAAGCTTTTTTTCGGATGCAACGGTAATAGAATAGCGTGTAATTGTCTATTAGCTGGTACAAGGCGTTGGACTCAGCTGTATCGGCAGAGGAAAATCGGCGTATGAATCCGCATTCTTCCAATTCTTCCAATACAGTGGAGAATGTGCCGCCGTCCGAGAGTTTGCTTGCTGCCAGTATTCCCTCCCTTGTCATTCCGGACCGCCTGCCGTCGCTCAAGCATTCGATGACCTTGAGATAGTTCTCCGGGCGTTTGAACAGTGTGGCATAAAGCGCCTCAAATTCATCCCGCAACTGTGAATTTTCCGAGAAGAACAATTGATCTACATTCTGCGCCACACTCAATCCTCGTTTCAGAAAGCTCCAATAGTAGGGTATGCCGCCGAGAATCATGTACAGTTCCAGCACATCCTTCCTGCCGTAGGCAAGATTGGCTCCCTCGGCAAAGAGTTCGCACTCCCGTAATGTGAATGGGGCAAGTTTGATGCGCTGGGTCAGTCTTCCTCGAAGCCCTCCCTTGTTCTTCAGGAGTTTCTTGCTAATCCATGAAGTGGCGCTGCCGCACACGATAAGCACAATGTCTTTCTCGGGGCGAGCCGTTGCCCAGCCGTTCCAGAAACTTTCCAGTGCGCTAATCAGATTACTTTTTGGGGTATCCATCCAGGGGAGTTCGTCAATAAAGATTACTTTTTTCCCTGCCGGAGCATCGTTAATTAGTTGTTTCAACAGTTCAAAGGCCTCAATCCATGTTTTGGGGACACTGCACCGTGGAAGGCCAGAAGACATCAAGGAGTTGCGGAATGCCGTCAGTTGCTGGTGTAGCGTTCCTTTGGCTACTCCGGTATGCTGAAAGCAGAACTGATAGTTGAAGGTCTCTCGGATGAGGTATGTTTTGCCTACGCGGCGGCGGCCATAAACGGCACAGAACTGCGACTCCTCCTTTTCGAGGAGATCCTGCAATTCACCTTGCTCTTTTTTACGTCCTACAATCATTGATTTTCCGTTTTAAAAATCCGCTACAAATATAGCAAAAATATCATTATATTCAGCGGAAAGTTGTAGTTTTATGAATGTTTCCGCTGAAAATAGTACATTATATTGCGCATTTGACCTGCTGGCAATATCTGGCTTTCTCCGGTAATCGGGCATAAAAGAAAATTCTGTGTCAGGGAAGGGGATAGTCCCGTTTTTTTTGTACTTTTGCAAGTACAACTAAAACCATTCGTTACCCAGTGAATAACAGATCATTTTCAAGCAGGCTCAGCTGGAGGATTATCGGCATCGTGTCCGTTGTTTTCCTTGCCACGTTTGTTGTTGTCGGCCTTGTCTCCGAATATGTCATTACCCATGAAAATGCCGGTGTATCTCCGCTGCTGCTGGCCCTGTGTCTGCTGCTGGTGGGCATCCTGGGGCTTATCGTCCTGTATTTCGTGTGCCGGAAGGAGATCCGCCGGATGACGCGTCCCATCACGGAGCTGTCGGTATCGGCCCTGAATATGGCCAAAGGCAATTTCAAGGCCAATCTGCCGGAAATCTCCAGCAAAGACGAGATGCTGCGCCTCAGGGACAGTTTCGTCTATATGCAGAACAGCATCTCGGACTATATCGGGCAGCTCAAGAGCACCAGGAGTGACAATGAGCGGATGGAGTCGGAACTGAATGTGGCGCGCACCATCCAGATGGGGATGCTGAACACCAACTTTCCGCCGCAGCTCCACGCCATGCTGAAGCCCGCCAAGGAGGTGGGCGGAGACCTCTACGACTTCCTGCGCAAGGGAGACGTGCTGCAGTTCGCCGTCGGCGATGTCAGCGGAAAGGGCGTTCCGGCCTCGCTGGTGATGTCCATCACCCGGGCGATGCTCCACTTTGTGGCCACCCTGGACCTGCCGCTGAACGATTCGGTCAGCCGTATCAACAACAGCGTGGCCGATACCAACAGCAACGATATGTTCGTTACCCTTTTCGTCGCGCGCATCAATCTGAAGACACTCCGGATGGACTATTGCAATGCCGGTCACAACCCTCCCGTCATCATTTCGCCCGACGGAACGCCCCGTTTCCTCCCGGTCAGGAGCAACCTGGCGGCGGGCCTGATGGAACAGTTCCCCTATGAGGCCGAATCCATTGACCTGGAGCCGGGAACGCGCATCGTGGCCTACACCGACGGCGTGACGGAAGCGGAGAATGACAAGCTGGAACTGTACGGGGAAGAGAGGCTGATGGAGGAAATGGGCCGCTTCGGGTCCGATATGGACGAACAGGCCATTGTGGAACACATTTACCACTCTGTGGAATCCTTCACGGGAGGTCATCCGCAAAGCGACGACATCACGATAATGAGCTTAAAGGTATGAGATACATCTATATTGTAAACGGACGGGCCGACAAAGCCGCCCAATACGGGGAGTTCTACGAGCAGTTGAAGCAGATTCCTCACCTGTACGAGGTATACACCACCCTGGGAGAGGGGGATGCGACGCGCTACGTGCGCCTCTATTGCGACCTTCATCCGGAGGAAGAGGTCTGCTTCGTGGCCTGCGGCGGCAACGGTATCATCAACGGGGTGGCCTCGGGTCTGGTCGGTTACGCCCAGTCCGGCGAACAGGCGGCCCGGGATTGCGGCAACAAGAGCATGGCCATCCTTTATTTCGCCGGTGCCACGGAAGACTTCATCATCAACTTTCCGGACCGGAGCTTCCGCAGCGTCAGGGATATGCTGGACGGTGCCATAAGCCCGACGGACATTATCCAGGTAAACGACAATTACTGTCTGAATGTCTGCAACGTCGGTTTCAACTCCAAGGTTGCATCCCGTGCCAACGAGCTCGTCGCCAAAGGAAAGTCGGCCCACGAGGCCTACACGCGCGGCGTAATCAACGCCTTCATTACCAGTCGTTTCAACCGCATCCGGATTACGGTGGACGGCGAGCGTATCGCCCGCGGTCCCATGGTGCTTTGCACCGTCGCCAACGGCTGCCGCGTGGGGGGAGAATTCATCTGTGCGCCGGATGCGAAGGTGAATGACGGCCTGATGGATGTGTGCTATTTCCGCGCCATGAGCCTTCTGCGCCTTCTGATGCTGTTTCCCCTGTACCGAACCGGTCAGCATATCGGCAGCCGCGCGGGAAGGAACAAGGTGCTTTATCGGCAGGCCCGGGAGGTGGTCATCAGCAGCAAGGACCTCATCGACATCTACCTCGACGGAGAGCAACTTCCGGGATCCCATTTCCATCTCAAGATCCTGCCGGGAGCGCTGCCCCTGCGGCTACCCAAGGTCCAATAGCTAGGCGCGTCTTCGGAATTCCGCCACGGTGATGGCAGTGGCAATGGCGGCGTTCAGGGACTCGGAGCCGGGGGAGCCGGCGGGGAAGGGAGGGATGAAGAGGCGCTCACTGACGCAGGCGGCAACGGGGGCGGAGATACCGTTGGCTTCATTACCGATTACTACCAGCGAAGGGGCCTCCAAACCGTTGGACAAGGCTTTCCCATAGATGTTCTCCCCGTCCAGGAAGGTGCCGTACACCTGTCCGCCCTGCGAAAGCGCCTGGCTGCACAAGGCGGGAATCTCCGTATAATGGAACTTCACGCGAAAAATGGCGCCCATGGTGGCCTGCACCACTTTGGGGTTGAAAATATCCACAGTATCCGGCGAGGCAAATACCCCGTCCAGGCCGAACCAGTCTGCCACGCGAAGGATGGTTCCCAGGTTCCCCGGATCCCGGATGCCGTCCAGGGCCAGAAAAAGGCCCGTAGAGGGCAGCTGGCCCTGCAGAAGGTCTTGGGGCCGCCGCACCAGCGCAAGGGCCGGAGAAGGGGAGGAAAGGCCCGATATACGGGCCATAGCAGCCTCGCCAATCTCTTCCCTGCGGTAAACCTGCTGTACCTGGAAGTCAGAAGCCAAGGCCTCTGCCACCATTTTCTCCCCCTCTACCACAAAGAGTCCCTCGCTGTCCCGGAACTTTTTCTGGGACAGTGATTTGACATATTTAATCTCTGCGGCGGTAATCATTTATAACCCAGCAGCTTGAGCATGCTTTCTGCGCTTTGTTCCTCTGAGAAAACGCTGGTGATCAGGTTGCCTTCCTTGTCCCTGTCTATGAGGATATGCTTGGGGGAGGGCATGAGGCAGTGCTTGATGCCACCGAAACCCGAAAGGGCCTCCTGGTATGCGCCCGTGTGGAAAAAGCCAATATAAAGGTTTTCCCGGCGGCTGCGGATGGTGGGCAGGAAGATGGCGTTGGCATGGTAGTCTGCATTGTAGAAGTCCTGGCTGTCGCAGGTGAGTCCGCCCAGGAACACGCGCTGGTACTCGTCGTTCCACTTGTTGATGGGCAGCAGGATAAAGCGCTGGTTCAGGCCCCAGGTGTCCGGGAGGCAGGTCATGAAGCTGTTGTCAATCATGTACCACTTCTCCCTGTCGTTCTGCTGCTTGATGTCCAGGATCTTGAAGATGGTGGCGCCGCTCTCTCCCACGGTGAAGGAGCCGAATTCCGTGAAAATGTCCGGTTCTTCCACGCCCATGGCATTGCAGGTGACCTTGATCTGGTTGATAATCTCTTCCACCATGTACTCGTAGTCGAAGTCCTGGGCCAGGGAAGTCTTGTTGGGCAGGCCGCCGCCGATATTCAGGCTGTCCAGCTCCGGGCAGATGGCCTTGAGCTCACAGTAAACGCGGACGCACTTGGAAAGTTCGTTCCAGTAGTAAGCGGTGTCCCGGATGCCGGTGTTTATGAAAAAGTGCAGCATCTTGAGGTGGAAGTTGGGGTACTTGGCCACCGTGTCCTTGTAGAACTTGACAATGTCTGAGTAGCGGATACCCAGGCGGGAGGTATAGAAATCAAAGTTGGGTTCTTCTTCCGAGGCAATGCGGATACCCATCATGGTGTCCTCTTCGATAAGGTCTGCCAGGTCTTCGAACTCGTTCTTGTTGTCCAGTACGGGAATGATGTTTTTCCAGCCTTCCTTGCGCAGAGAGGCGATATTCTTGATGTACTGCGGACGCTTGAAACCGTTGCAGATGATGTACAGGTCTTCCTTGGAAACGGATCCGTCTTCCCCCAGGGCCTTCACCAGGTCCAGGTCATAGGCCGATGATGTCTCCAGATGGATGTCGTTCTTGAGGGCCTCATGCACCACGAAGGCAAACTGCGAGCTTTTGGTGCAATAGCTGTAGTGATACTCTCCCTGATAGTCGGCCTTTGCCATGGCCACCTTAAACAGGCGCTTAGCGCGCTGGATTTGCGAGGAAATCTTTGGTAAATAACTAATTTTCAGCGGCGTTCCATATTTTTCGATAATCTCCATGAGGTCGATGTCGTTGAACATCAGGTGGCCGTCCACCACCAGGAACTCGTCCTGCGGGAAATCGAAGGTTTGTTCGATCAGGTCGATGTATTTATTTTTCATGCCTCTGTTTGAGTGATAATAGGTTTTATTTTTCTCGCAAATATAATAAAAAGTATTACTTTTGTAAGAATGAAAATGCGGAAAGTCATATTTCTTTTTCTTTGTTTTGCCGCGGGGTGGGGCTGCTCTGTCACGCGCTCCCTCTCCGGCGGGGAATATCTTCTTCGCAAAAACAAAGTGGTGGCCGATGACCGCACTTTCCCCGCCTCTGAACTCAGCTCTTACATAAGCCAGAAACCCAACAGTTACCTGCTGGGCGTGAATCCCTTGCTCTCCGTTTACAACTGGGGCGGGGAAGGGAAGACCGGCTTCCAGCGCTTCCTCCAGAAACTGGGCGTCCCCCCGGTCGTGTACGACCCTTCCCAGGTGGACAAGAGCATCACACAGATAGAGAACCATCTCCGCTACATAGGTTATTACGGCTCGCAGGTGGAAAGCCAGGTCCAGGTGAAGGGCCGCAAGGTCTATGTCACCTATTACGTAGCCCTTGGAAAGCGCTTCAGCATCAGCGCCATAGACTATGAAGTCCCCCAGTATGGAACTTTTCCGCAGGATTTTGCCCGGGACCTCCCTTCCAGCTCCCTGAAGGTAGGGCAGTACCTGTCGGAGTCGGCCCTGGAGGAAGAGGCCGCAAGATCGGCCCAGGCTTTCCGCAATATGGGTTATTACGGCTTTACCAAAAGTTTTTATGCCTTCGAGGCCGATACTCTTGAAAGCGACTCTCAGGCCCGTCTCAAGGTCTTCATCCGGGACTACGCCCTGGGAGATGCCCCCTCTACCGCCCGGGAACATGAGAAATACACCCTGGGGAAAGTGAGCATCTCGCACCCGGAGAGGCTCCGGATACGTCCCTCTGTACTGGAGAACCTCAATACGCTCCGTCCCGGCCAGCCCTACGACGAGCGTGAAATCAACACCGCCTACACCCGTTTTTCCAGCCTGGGCATGCTCTCCGGCGTGAACGTGAACATGGAGCCGTCGGACTCTGCCGGCAATGAGGTGGACTGCACCATCACCCTGCGCAATTCCCGTCTGCAGGCTTTCAAGGCGGATCTGGAAGCCTCTGTGAACTCTACCGGTCTCCTGGGTATATCGCCGCAGCTGAACTATTACCACAAGAATATCTTCCGCGGCGGGGAGCAGCTCAATATCGGTCTCAAGGGCAATTTCCAGTTCAAGATCCGGGACAATGCCTATTCTACGGAGCTGGGTCTGAATACCTCCATCCGTTTCCCTAACCTGCTTTTCCTTCCCAACCGGCTGTTCCAGGGCCCCAATATTCCCTCTACGGACCTTACTCTCTCCTTCTTTTACCAGGACCGTCCGGAGTATCGCCGTACCGTCATTTCCACCGCCCTGGTGAACAACGGACGTATCGGCAAGCAGTTTTTCTACCAGCTTACTCCTTTCCGGGCCAATGTCTCCCGGCTTTTCAACGTGGATCCGGAGTTCTGGTTCCAGCTGCTCCATTCCAATCCTTTCCTGCTCTTCGCCTATTCAGACAATTTCGATATGGGTGTCGGCGGTATGCTGTATTATACGACAGACGCATCGGCGGTACCTCTTACACCCTACCATTACATCCGTTTCGGTCTGGACGTTTCCGGCAACCTGTTAAGCCTTTTCAACCGCTACATGCCCTACGACGAAGATTATGAGGCACGTACCATCTGGTCAACCCCTTATGCGCAGTATGTGAGGGGAGAGCTGAACCTGGGCAAGGTTTTCCGCTTCGGGCCAGACGACAAACATGCCCTGGCCCTTCACCTGATGGGCGGCGTGGGCTACGGTTACGGGAATTCTACCACCCCGCCCGTGGAGAAACAATTTTACAGCGGCGGCGCCATGTCCATGCGTGGCTGGCAGGCACGTACGCTGGGTCCCGGCACCTCGCAGCCCCTGGACATCTTCGCCATTCCCAGCCAGATAGGTGAGATGAAACTGGAAGCCAACCTGGAATACCGTTTCCCCATAGCCTGGAAACTGGAAGGTGCCCTATTTGCCGATGCCGGCAATATCTGGGACATCAATTCAGAGTCCACGGATGACGGCAGCCACTTCTCCCTGAAAACCCTGCCGGAATCCATTGGTCTGGACTGGGGACTGGGGCTCAGGGTCAATCTGAGTTTTCTTCTGGTGCGTCTGGATGCCGGTATCCGCCTGCATGACCCTGCCCGCGCAGCCGGGGACCGCTGGGTTCCCGTAAACGAATGGCTTAGAGGGAATTACGCCATTCACTTTGGCGTAGGTTATCCTTTTTAAGGGGGCAGCGCCCCCTCATGCAGGAAAGGCTCCATCGAAGCACCTGGGCGCCATCAGGCGCCCGGCCGGGCCGTGACTTTTGCGACAGCAAAAGTTGGAAAGGCGAAAAGGCCGCGGGGGTCTTAAGGGGGCAGCGCCCCCTTATTGATAGTATTTGGGCCAGCAGGCTTCCAGATAGGCGCGGAGGGCGTTTTCGTGCTTGTTGGACTGCGGGTGGTAGAAGACGGTACCTTTGAGGGCGTCCGGGAGGAATTCCATGTCCACAAAATTGCCGGGATAGTCGTGGGCGTATTTGTAGCCGTCGCTGTAGCCCAGCTCCTCCATAAGGGCTGTAGGGGCGTTGCGGATGGGGAGGGGGACCGGAAGGTTTCCGGTTTCACGGACTTTGGCCAGGGCGTTTTCCATTGCCTTATAGGAGGCGTTGCTCTTGGGGGAGGAGGCCAGGTACACTGTAGTCTCTGCCAGGGGAATGCGCCCTTCCGGCATGCCAATCTTGGACACTACCTCAAAGCAGGCATTGGCCAGCAGAAGGGCATTGGGATTGGCCAGGCCTATGTCTTCTGAAGCGCTGATGCATAGCCGCCTGGCAATAAACAGCGGATCTTCTCCGCCATCGATCATGCGCGCAAGGTAGTAAATGGCGGCGTTGGGGTCCGAGCCGCGGATACTCTTGATGAAGGCAGAGATAATGTCATAGTGCATTTCCCCGTCTTTGTCGTAGATGGCCATGTTCTCCTGGATGGCCGCCGTAACGGAAGCATTGTCAATGACAATAGGGGAGTTGCCGGCCGATGCATCCACTACCAGCTCCAGTACGTTGAGAAGCTTTCTGGCATCCCCGCCACTATAGCGCATAAGCGCCTCGTTTTCAAGGATTTGTATGTCTTTTTCCTTGAGAAGGACATCTTCCTTCAGTGCCCTTTCCAGCAGCTGCTGCAAGTCACTCTTTTCCAGAGGTTTAAGCACAAAAACCTGGCAGCGGGAGAGCAGGGGAGTGATGACCTCGAAGGAAGGGTTTTCCGTGGTGGCGCCCACCAGGACGATGGTGCCGTTTTCCACGGCCCCCAGCAAGGCATCCTGCTGGGCTTTGTTGAAGCGGTGAATCTCGTCGATAAAAAGAATGGGGGCGCCTTTATGGGTAAAGAGCGAATTTCCACGCGCCTTTTCAAAGACTTCCCGCACATCCTTCACGCCCGCCGTTACGGCCGAGAGGGTATAGAACTCCCGTTCCAGTGTCTGGGCGATTATATGGGCCAGGGTGGTTTTTCCTACGCCAGGAGGCCCCCAGAGGATAAAAGAGCTCAGGTTGCCGCTCTCTATCATTTTCCTGAGGATACAACCATCCCCGACCAAATGACGCTGACCCACATACTGGGCCAGCGTCTTGGGACGCATCCGCTCCGGGAGCGGTGCTAAAAGGGTGGAACTGGCGCTCACCTAACTTACTGGATAGGGGAGAGCGTAAGTTTGAGTTGTCCGGCATGGGACTGGCCGCCGCTGGTCATGTTGACGCTCATGATGAGCCAGATCTTGCCAGTTTGACCAGACTTATAAGGGTCTGTATCAGAAATATTTCCGTGGGCAGAAGCATTGAAATAGTCGTTGCCTACGTGGTCAAAGTCATAGCCGAAGGTACCATCATCCTTGATGGAATAAATCCCAACAAAATGCATTCCGTTGGAAAACTTTACCATAAAGGTTTTGGAGGAGGTGAAAGTGATTCGATCCACCTTCATCCCTGCGAAGGTATAAGCTACGCTGACCCCTTTACCGACCAGATCCTGGGTAATCTCTTCGAGGTTGCAGCCGCTTTTTCTGATACCGACGTCAGAAGTGCCCACCTTCACGCTGATATCCGTCATGTCAACCTTCCAGGAACGGCAGATTGTAGTGAAAAAATCCGATTGGGGCAGTTTGTTCTCTATGGTTACGGGAACGGTAAAGGAGGGCTTCCCACTCTCGTTGATAGTGAGCTGGTTGCCATTGAGCATGATGGAACCGAATCCATTCAGGTCATAAGCGTCTCCGCTGTGGGAAAAAGAATTGAAGAGGCAATTGTCTCCCTCAATGCTTTTGACCGGCTTCTGGAACTTGATGAGATATTGGCCGGACTCTGTGAGTTCGATAAACTGAATGTCGGATTTGTCATTCTGTCCGAGTATCAGCTTTTTAGCGTGCTCCGCCATTTTGGGAGCGGGCAGGACTGTCTTTTCCTGAACGTCCTGGTCTTTGCAAGACACGGGGAGAAGGAGTGCTGCAAACGCGGCAAGGTAAAGAAGCTTTTTCATATCCATAACATTTAAATATTCAATTGGTTAGAATAAGCGGACAAAGATATTGAGCTTGAGCACGGGAAGGATGGATACTTTGCTCATGGCATCTATAAGACCTTCGTCCTCATAATCTATCAGGCTGCTGCTAAGGTTGACTGGTTTGGCATAGCCGGAGATGCTGTAATCATAAGACTCGATTTTAGGAGTGCCCCAGTAAACGAGCCCCATGTCGAAGGTGACGCTTACTCTGCGGTCCAGATTGACGCCGCGGCCAAAGCCAAGGCCCAGGTATGGACGGACGGCATTGCCGTAATAGTCTGCATGAATAAAGCCATTCTTGTCCGAAGAAATACAGGAGTCAATGTTGCCGTCCTGCAGCTCGATATAAGTGCTGGCGTATTCGTTGGGAAGCAGGGTTTTGCTGAGGTCGAAATCTGCGCTGACAAGCTTAGGATTGGCAAAATAGGCGCCTACAGTAAAGTGAAAAGAAGTGTTGCGGCCGGGAAAGATGTCCAGCAGCACCTTGGGTGCGCCAAAGTTGAAATGGGCGGTAACCGGAGCTACATCCCTGAGTTCGCGTTTTGTGCCGTTGATGGTGATTGTTTCCGGCAGCATGTCCAACTCTCTGACTGTGAGTTTTGTGGGAAGGAAAATGGAATAGCCGGCCCGCAACTGCAGGATGGGCGTAACGGGAGCGGCCAGTTCCAGGCCCACGCCGTCAAAACCCACGGTGGCACCGACGGACAGGTGGTTGAAAATCTGTTTGTCCTGTGCAGAAGCAGTTGCCATTACGGCCGAGGCAAGCAGAAGTGCGAAAAGTCTTTTCATAATTGAATCAATTGGTTCATGTATGAGACAAAGGTACTAATTATAAATGGGAATCCCAAATATGGCGCTGAATACCCCCTATCCTTGTTTGTTACACAATTTATATTATGTTAACTTGTAGATGTCTAAAGTTTCCCCTACCTTTGCAATCAAGTAGAAATTCGTATGTCTAGAAAGAAGATTGACCTGCTGCTGGAAGCTGTCACCATCGAGCGTGTAGCCGCCGAAGGCAAAGCGCTTGCACACGTTGACGGGATGGTGGTATTTGTGGATTTCGCCGTTCCCGGCGATGTGGTGGATATCCAGGTATTCAAGAAGAAGAAAAACTATATGGAAGGCTTTATCAAACGTATGGTACAGCCTTCAAAAGACCGCCTGGAACCCTTCTGCGAGCATTTTGGCACCTGTGGCGGTTGCCGATGGCAGCCGCTCCCATACCGGATGCAGCTGGAAGCGAAACGCACGCAGGTGGAAGACCAGCTGGTGCGTATCGGCCATCTGGAGGTGCCTGAAATACGGCCTACGCTCCCCTCAGAGCGGATTCAGTACTATCGTAACAAATTGGAATTCAGTGCTTCTGAAAAGCGCTGGCTTTTAAAGGGTGAAGATCCTGAGCAAGTTCCTGACTCTGACCGAATGGGACTTGGATTCCACGTGGGCAAGTTCTTCGATAAGGTGCTGGATATCCGGGAATGTCATCTGCAGCCGGAACCTTCCAATGCTATTCGCCTCTTTATCAAGAAGTTCTGCGTAGATAACGGCTACGAATTCTACAATATCCGGGAGAATCACGGCTATTTTCGCAACATCTTCATCCGCACTACGGAAAAAGGTGAGGTCATGCTGATCGTCTGCTTTTCCCACGAAGACAAAACCCGCCGGGAAGCCCTGCTGGATGCTGTCGCAGCCCGTTTTCCCCAGATTACCAGCCTCTGGTATGTAATCAACGAAAAGCTGAATGACTCTATCGCAGACCTCTCCCCCATCCTCTACAAAGGGGAAGAAGCCATCTATGAGGAAATGGAGGGCCTTCGTTTTAAAATCGGCCCCAAGTCCTTTTACCAGACCAATTCCCTGCAGGCGGAGCGGCTCTATGGCGTAGCCAGGGATTTTGCAGCCCTTACTGGCGGCGAAGTGGTATATGACCTCTATACCGGCACCGGTACCATTGCACAGTTTGTGAGCCGCAAAGCCTCCAAAGTGCTGGGTATCGAGTATGTCCCGGAAGCCATTGAGGACGCCCGCCACAACGCAAAGGCCAATGGCATCACTAACTGCGAGTTCTTTGCCGGAGACATGAAAGATGTGCTGAATGAGGCGTTTATAGCCCGTCATGGCCGCCCGGACGTGATTATCCTGGACCCTCCCCGCGCCGGAATCCATCCGGACGTTGCACGGGTTATCCTGGAGGCGGCACCCCGGCGTATGGTCTATGTGAGCTGCAATCCTGCTTCGCAGGCCAGGGACCTTTCCATCCTGTGCAGGGACTATAGGATTACCGCCGTGCAGCCAGTAGATATGTTCCCCCACACCATGCACGTAGAAAACGTGGTGGCGCTGGAAAGGAAAGTCTAATAGACCGAAATTACCTGTTCCAGCAGTTCTACGCGCCCGTCGGCATATTCCAGGCGCAGTTCCAGGCTGTGCTCTCCGGCAGCCAGCTGGATGCTGCTTGTTCCGGCGGCCCAGCCGTCCCAGATCCAGGTATGGCGGAGCACCCGCACACCATTGGGCACTTTGAAGGAGAGTTCCAGCTGCTCCCCTGCCTTGTAAGGACCTTTCCGGATATCCATGAAACTGTATCCCATACCGGAGAGGTTTTGGGCTGGCACTTCTTCCAGGACGGCGTCCAGCATCAGGTCCATGTAAAAGCCGGCCTGTTCCAGGAAAAGAGGCTTCCACTGCTGGGCCTGCAGGCAGAAGGGAGCGTAGTAACTGTTCCCTTCCCCGCCGGGATACACGGCCGCCAGATAATTGCCGCCCCCCTGCCCTTCAAAGCCGTATCCCAGGTAGAGGTCAACACCTTCAGGAATACGTAAATCAGCCTCTGTAAGTGAAACGATAACAGGCAGATACTCCCCTACCTGGGGATTCTCCACCAGTTGACTCAGCACCCGTTCCCCGCCGATATCCACCGTTACATACATAGGCCCTGCCTGGGCGGGCTGCGAAACATAGGGGAAGCACACAAGCTGCGACAGGCGCTGCCCGATATAGGGTGCCAGGTCTTCGGGGGTGAAACGGACGGCACCTAACAACGGTTCGGCGGCAGGGAAATAACCTGCACTTTGCGCCGGATTGTATTTGCGAAGCTGCTCGACAGAAGCTTCTTCATGGGCAAAAAGCTGCAAAAACGCACAGTAAAGCCCCTCTGCAGATAGCGTAATCTTCTCATTTACAGGGCGAAATCCGCTTTTTTCTACGCTAAGCTCCAGCGTCTTCCCTGGGTGCTCTTTCAGCGCAAGGTGGAAACTGCCGTCTGCCGCAGAACGCCCTGATGCCAACACTTCACCCTCCTGGCTTAGCCGTAAGGAAACGTCTGGCAGCGGAGCATGGGCAGCGTCCATTACCAGGCCGCTCACAAGGGCTCCGCTCCGCTCCAGGACACGGAAACGAATCTTCCCTTGCTGGAGGTCAATACAGCTGATTTGGATGCCTGTGGGAGCGTTTTCCCAGTCTCTGGGCTCCAGGCAGCGCACCTGTCCTGCGCCCGGGAATACCAGGGTGGCCAGGTTGACGGCCGGCGCGTAATTGTAGTCTTTGGGCGCCATGGGGGGCACCACATAGTAACAGGGGTGGTCCGAGCGGCTGTTCAAGTTGTTGTACTCCCGCCAGTTGGTCCAGAGATCCCTGGCAGGAAGGCCGCCCACTTCCGTTTCCGAGCGGTCCACGTGATAAACCACCAGCCCTACGGGTAAGGGAGCGTCCCAGAGGGTTCCGTCGCGGAATTCATAGAGGAAAAACTCCCCTTCCGTAGCTGTGTGGCTGATGTAGGCCGTCTCTTCCTGGACAGGCCCCAGTTCCATCCAGCCTTCCTTGAGCGGAAGCAAACTCTCCTCCTCCATCCATCCCAGCAGGATGCGCTCCAGGGCGCCCGGGCGGGGCGGAGTCTGGCCGCCGTCGTTATACATGCCAAGGCTCATGGGCGAGAACTGGTACAGGCCGCCTGCATAGCCGTCCACACCGGCGTTGGTGTCATAAAAGTCCGGAAGTCCCAGCGCATGCCCCATCTCATGGATGGTGGAGCCAATGCCGACAGGTTCCGTCCCTTCGCTTCCCCGAAGCTCTGAAGTGCAGAAATAGTATCCAAGGCGGGTGCCGTCAAAACTCGCTTCCCGGACAGACGCCTCATCGAGTGACTGGATATCCTGGTGGTGGGACCAGATGGCGTCTGCCGGGCCGCCCGCGGCCTGGTCATAGCCGGCGTAATAGACTACCACAAGGTCCGCCACGGAGTCTCCGTCAATGTCGTAGCGGGAAAAGTCCACTTCTTCATCCAGGAGGGTGCAGGCGTCCAGCAGGGCCATTTCCGGGGCAAAATCCTTGATCCGCTCCCCTGCCAGGATGATGTCGCGGCCATAATCGGCCATGGGAGCATCCAAAAGCACAGGGCCGACGACATCAAAGACGGGGGTAAAACGCTCGCCCGAGTTGTCCCGGTAATACTCCTTCACCCTCCCGTTCAGCATCTTGGAAAAATGCGCCTTGGGCTCTTCTACGCTGAATCGGACATTGCGAAACTCTACCAGCAGGGTCAGGATGTGCGGGGCCCCCTCTGCATTTACGCGGCGGCTTTGTGCCTGCAGGGAAAGGCACAAAAGAATCAGCAGCGATATGAGCGCAAGCCGCTTCATGGCCGGATGATGAAATAGGTGGACTCGTCTTTTTTGATCCATACCAGCGGTTCCCGGACACGGATAACCTGTACAGGGAAGGATGCTCCCGCACGGGTAAAGCCGTTTTCCACTACACTGTAACTGACGGTAAAGAGCATCCCGGGTTCCAGGGCACGGGGAAAGCCGCTGAGGCTGGCTACCCGGGCACCCGACAGATCCATCCAACGGAAAGACATCTTGTCTCCATAGTACAGCCGTGCTGTCTGGAAGTGCTCCGGATCATAGACTACATCGCCGCCGGGAACGCCGTAAGCGCCTACGGTTTGTATGCGGAAGATAGGGTCTTCCACGGACTGGACTATGCTCACGCGGCGCTCCTTGTCTTCACAGGAGAAGATAAAAACGGCCTTGCGGGGGCTGCTGGAGGTGTTTTCCGTGAGTTGGACGGAGATGTCCCAATAGTGCTCTACGCGGCTTTTCTGGCTGCTCAGGAGGGCCCAGTCCGCCGGAGTTCCTTCCTCGCGGACCGTCCATTCGTCCAACTCGCAGTAAAGGGAGAAGCGGAGGGTCTGGATATCGGCCGAAGGGGTGAGCTGCGTATCTCCCTCCCGTCCGTTGACAACGAACGAACTCTCCTGCCATGGGGTATCCTTGGGACGGATCCGGCAGGAGGCCAGGCAAGTGAGGCCCAGCAGAATGCCCAATGCAGCGGGCAGGGAGAGAAAGCGCATTTTTTTGGTCTAGTACTCTACAAAAGTAAGAAAAATCCGTAAATAATCATTATTTTTGCTTTTGGAATATAGACAGAATCAGAGATGTTGCTGCAAATTTTCTTTTTGCTCGCAGGCCTTGCGCTGGTGGTCTTCGGCGCTGATTATCTGGTGGAAGGAGCCTCGGGAATAGCCAGGCGCTTCGGCCTCAGTGAGTTTGTCATCGGCCTCACCATCGTAGGAATGGGAACATCGGCCCCGGAGATGGTGGTCAGTTTCATCGGCGCCGTGCAGGGCAATTCCAGCATATCGTTGGGTAATGTAGTCGGCTCCAACATTTTCAATACGCTGCTCATCCTGGGCCTTACCGCCGTCATCCTGCCCATCACCATCACGGCCGATAACCGTCGTAAGGATATCCCCGTCAATCTGCTCGTCACGGTCCTTCTTATTGTGCTGGGCCTGGGCTATACGCTCTTCGGTTTAGGTACGGAAGACGGACTCAGCCGCCTGGACGGCGGTATTCTGGTGGCGCTCTTCCTCCTGTATATGGTGCTTTCCTTCGTTAAGGGAAAAGAGACGGAGGCTTCTTCGGAAGGCCCGGTTAAGGAACTGAAACCTGTCCTGGCCCTTGCCATGATCGCTGGCGGCCTTGCAGCCCTTGTATACGGCGGAAACCTCTTTGTAGATGCCGCTACTTATATTGCCCGTGAGCAAGGCGTGAGCGACAAATTCATCGCCATCACCCTTCTTGCCGGCGGAACATCCATGCCGGAACTGGCCACTTGCGTGGCGGCGGCGGTCAAGAAAAAGGGGCAGCTGGCGCTGGGAAACATCATCGGCTCCAACGTCTTCAACATCCTGCTCATCCTGGGAGGGTCGGCCCTGATCCACCCCCTCTCCTTTGGCCAGATCAGCTACGTGGACCTGGCGGCGCTCCTGTCCAGTGCAGTGGCTCTTCTCCTTAGCTGCTATATGGGTAAAAAAGGCCTGCTGGACCGCGCAGAAGGCGTGTTTTTCCTCCTCCTGTGGGTTGCATACATGGTCTATCTGATTATTAATCTGTAGTAGTGTCGGAGCTCATTTCCTCCTTGGCCAGGACAGGATTGCTGTAAATGTGCAGCAGGATGTCCATGAGGGCTTCGCGGTCCAGGTTGGGCTCTACCATCATCATGCGCTGGGCCAGATAGGATTTGAAGGACTCCAGGTCCTCGATGGTATAGCGGTCTGCGTAAGTTTTGCTCTCCGTCACCATGTCGTGGGCCATGTAATTGGTTTTCCAGAGCCTGTAGCCGCTGACGATGCGCCGGTCCATGGCGTGGCGGATTTGCTGGTAGCGGTCATTCTTGTCGCAGAAGGAAGCTTCGCGGATTTCATCTTCCGTGAGCGGGTCCCCCACCTTCAGGTGTACCTGGCCCTTGGGCTGACGGATACCCATCATGATGCTTTGCAGGTCTTCGGTCTCCCCTTTTACGTATTTCTGGGTACGGGAAATCAGGAGCTCCCGGGCCTTGAGGATGTCACAGGGTTCGTACTCATAGGAAATGCTGAGCGGGACCAGGTGCAGCTGCATGAAATTATGGACAAAATCTCCCGTTCCGCTCATGTCCAGCATTTTCAGGAGGCCTTGCTCTGTGGTGTCCATGCCGTCCTTGGTGCGGCCCTGCCGCTGGGCAATCCACACCGACGCTGTGCCGGAAGTGATGGTTTCCCGGATATAGCGGGAAAGCAGCTGCGAAGAAAGATAGAGTTCCCGGGCCGATATGCCGCGGATAACCTTGATCATGCGGTTGGAGCGGATAAGAAGCTCTACCGACTTGACTTTGAGAAGGTTGTCTCCTACGCAAATCTGCGTGCCGGGAAGCCCGTTGCGCTCCAGCACCAACTGGGTGAGGGCCGGGTCCAGAATAATGTCCCGGTGGTTGGACATGGCCAGGTAATTGCCGTCCAGGGCTTTGAGTTTTTCTATGCCCTCATAGGTAAACTGGCTCATGCTGGTCTGGATAACCCAGTCAATGGCTTTGGACATGACGATGGACTGGAATTCGTCCACCGTATGGATGCTTTTCAGGAGCTCCTGCAGGAAAGTTTCCGGTTTGTCCGGAAAAATCACCTTGGAGACCCACTTGGTATTGGGGTGATTGGAAAGGCGGGTTAAGGCTGCCGATGCTTCTTCATCGGTAAAAGGGGCGATATCGCTGTATTCGGTCAGGTCCATAGTGTACGTGCTCTCTTTTGGCAGTGCAAAGCTACAAATTATATTCCAAAATTACGCCCTTTCCAATAATGAACTGTCGCCGTAGCTGAGGAAACGGAAACCGTGCTCAAGGGCATAGTCGTAAATGCTGCGCCAGTCCCCTCCCACAAAGGCCGATACCAGCAGGATAAGCGTGCTTTCTGGCTGGTGGAAGTTGGTAATGAGCCTTTCCACAATCCGGAAGCGGAAGCCGGGAACGATGATAATCCGTGTGCCGGCCACCAGGCTGTCCATCTTGTGGGAATCCAGGTAATGGATGAGTGCACCCAGCGCTTCCTGGGTGCTGTAAGGATATTCCCTCATGTAGGGAGCCCACTGCTCCACGTCTTGGGGGCAGCCGTTTTCCAGGCAGCTTACACCCATATAATAGAGAGATTCCAGTGTGCGTACAGAGGTGGTTCCTATGGCAACTACAGGTGAGCCGCCCTCATGTAGGCGCTCAAGGAGTTTTCTGGAGACAACAAAAGGCTCCCGGTGCATGGGATGTTCGCTGACCAGGGAAGATTTGACGGGAAGGAAGGTTCCCGCCCCCACATGCAGGCACACTGTTTCCATCCCGATGCCCCGTTCACGGATGGCATCAAGGATCTTTTGGGTAAAGTGCAGACCGGCCGTAGGGGCTGCTACAGAGCCTCTTATATGCGCATATAGGGTTTGGTAGCGCTCCGTATCCAGCGGCTCCGACTCCCGGTTCAGATAGGGCGGGATGGGAACTGTACCGGCTACTTCCAGTACCCGAGAAAAGGGGGATCCGTCCGTCCAGGAGAAACATACGCTGCCGGTTTTCCCGTCCCTGCCAAGAAGGCGCGCCTGAAGTCCAAGTGAAGCGGCAGGTGCCTCTTTGTCGGGGCAATAAAGCTCCAATGTGTCATCTTTCCACTTCTTGGCATTGCCAATCACGCATTTCCATGTGCATGTTTCAGTAGCGGCAAACGAGAGGTTGTATTCTGCCGGGTCCAGGGGCTCCAGGCAGAAAATCTCTATATGGGCACCGCTATGGCGCTGAAAATGCAGGCGGGCAGGAACCACTTTGGTATCGTTGCATACCAGAAGGGCATTATCCGGCAACAGAGAAGGAAGATCGCTGAAGAGCGTTTCGCTGATGGCACCTTTCTTATAGATGAGCAGTTTGGATTGATCCCGCTGCTCAAGGGGGTATTTCGCTATCCTGGCATCGTCCAGGGGATAATTGTAGTCTTCTATGTGAATTTCAGGTATCATGAGAATTCAATATTTCCGACAAAGTTATACCAATTATCGTAAATACTCAAATCTCGCAAAAATTGATGAGAAGAGTAGTCAGTTGAGTTACAAAAGTGAAATACATGTCAAGCGATTTTTGTTCACTTATGTATAATTGAGCGAGGTGCCTTGCTCCGGCCGAGAGCGGTTTGCTAAAACTGTTTAGCACTTGTACTCAGTCGATTTATGTTTGATATAAATGAGTTAAAATCAGACACTTATTATTTTTAGCTAAAGTTAAATGGAGATAGTTGAGAGATTATTCGAATTGTTTCATAAAATCTGGCATCAAAAATTCTTATTTTAGTATGCTAATTATTTATATACACTTTAAAAATCAACTATTTAATATTATTTTACTAAATAATTGCTTTATATCTAATTATGGTAATAATGCCTAATACCTATCCCCTGCCCTCGTCCTTTGGTTTGTATTTTACCGAAAATAGTTTTACATTTGTAGTGCTTAAGTTTGGAAAAATGAATCGGCGTCTTTCTCAATTTTTGCAGGCGGAAAACCTTACGCAAACGCAGTTGGCGGACACACTCTCCGTAGCGCGCGGAAGTGTCTCCCATATTCTTTCCGGCCGCAATAAGCCGGGCTATGACTTTTTGGAGAGTCTCCTTCTCCACTTCCCCCGCCTGAACCTGGATTGGTTAATGACGGGTAAAGGCCGCATGTACCGGGAAATTAGCCCGGAACAGGCCGCAGACATGGCTCAAATGGAGCTTTTTTCCCTACCTTCCCTCTCAGAACCCAGAAAAATTGACCGTATCCTGGTCTTCTACGACGACAATACCTACCAGGAATTTCGTTCAAAAGAGTAAATATTAGTATCTTTGCATGGCATAAGAAGGTATTGTCATGTGTTTTGCGAGAAATAAAAAATCGCTGGCCCTGGAGCTGATGGGGCTCAGATTCGCCAATCCTGTGGGGGTGTTTCGTCCCGCCGATTACCCCAAAAAGTGCCCCAGAAGATATCTGAAAGCTGGTTTTCTTACCCTTGTGCCGCCCCAAAAGGAGATTCTTGACTGGATTTCCCAGCTGCAGAAAGTGCGTGAACGGACCCTTCTGGCGGTCAATCTCTCTGAAGATATTTTCCATACTTTCTCGCTGGTGTATGATTTCGCAGACTTCATTATCATCGATCCCTGCGAAGAAAAAGGCATCCAGTCCCGTGAAGTAGCAGACATTTCCTCCCTCTTGGATGAGATAGTCTCCCTTCGCCTTTGCTATGAGGCCTATACACCTATCTTTCTGCGTCTTTCGCAGGATGATTCCCCGGAAGAAATCCATTCCCTGGTGTCCTGTGCGCGTCTTTCCGGACTGGACGGCCTGATTGCCCCCAATGTAGGAAAGTTGCGCCTGGCCATGCAGGAATGTCAGTTCAGAATGCCGGTGATCGGTATGGCCAGAAGCCCGGAAGAGGCTATCGAAGAGCTGCAGGCGGGGGCTCCTATTACGGAAACTCAGATGGGGCCGCTGGCCCTTGCCCGCCTGATCAAGTACCTGAAGAATGATAATCCTACAGAGCCAGTATGATCCAAGCCTGTATTGTTACTATAGGAGACGAAATCCTTATAGGTCAAGTAGTTGACACCAATTCTGCGCACTTGGCAACTGCCCTTGAGGGGGCTGGTGTCCATGTGGCCCGCATGCTTTCGGTGGGCGACAAGCCGGAAGAAATCACCTCCGTGCTTCAGGATGCCCTGTCCAGGTATGCAATTGTCATCACTACCGGTGGGCTGGGCCCCACCAAGGACGATATCACCAAGGCTGTTTTGGGTCGCTTAAGCGGCAGTAAAGGCCTTGTGGAGCATCCCGGACAGTTGGAGATGGTGCGCAGTATCCTCTCCAGCCGGGGTCTTGATGTCTTACCATCCAATCTTGCACAGGCTCAGGTACCGGATACGGCAGAAGTCATTGTAAACCGCCTGGGAACGGCCCCTATTATGGTTTTTCGCGGCGTTCAGGGAGGAGGAACCCTC
The DNA here is from genome assembly GCA_902788175.1 of uncultured Bacteroidia bacterium. Classification (GTDB taxonomy): domain Bacteria; phylum Bacteroidota; class Bacteroidia; order Bacteroidales; family UBA932; genus Cryptobacteroides. The sequence continues at coordinate 21,713 of CADAJF010000029.1, read as the reverse complement.
TATGCCCTTCCCGGTGTCCCGCACGAGGCTGTGGGCGCCATTCCGGCCGTTATAAGGGATATCAGCGTCCATCAGTCGCTTGCGCCCATCGCCCACCGCTGTATCATGGTCTTTGGCGTAGCGGAATCTGCCCTGTCAGAGCGCATAGCTGAGTGGGAAGATGCCCTTCCGGCAGACATGCACCTGGCTTATCTACCCAATCCCCTGACAGGTATCCGTCTGCGATTATCCGTGTATGGCGGTGATAGTCAGGATGTTGAGAAGAGAATGGAAGAGCAGCTGAGCGCTCTGAGGAAGCTTTTGGGCCCCTTGGTATATGCTGTAGAAGATTCTACCCTGGAAGATACTGTGGGCGCCCTTCTGAAACAGGCTGGAAAGACGCTCTCTGCCGCAGAATCCTGCACGGGCGGAGAAATCGCTCACTTGATAACTTCCGTCCCCGGCAGTTCGGCCTATTTCCTGGGATCGGTTACCTCTTATGCAGTTTCTGTGAAGGAGCAGGTATTGGGCGTGCCGGCAGCATGCATCGCAGAACATGGCGTTGTGAGCAGCGAGGTGGCAGCAGCTATGGCGGAAGGTGTTCGCCGCCTCACCGGCAGTGACTATGCCGTCTCTACTACAGGTCTGGCCGGTCCTTCCGGGGACGAGCGAAATCCTGTGGGAACTGTATGGATTGGCGTGGCCACTCCAAGGGGAACGCGCACTGCCAGCTACTGTTACAAAAGTGACAGAAAACGCAATATTGAACGCTTTGCAGCCGCCGCACTCAATTTTCTGCGTTTAGTGCTGCTTGAGGAGTTAAAGTATTGAAATAGAACAAAAGTAACATATGTGTTTATATAGATAACATTTGTGTTACTTTTTTAGATGAATCTTTCTAATCGGCTGATTCAGAGTATTTTATCACTCTGTTGAAAACGGCCATCAAATTGCCGCCAGAAAGGCGCTTTATTTGCGATTGGCTGTATCCGCGGCGGCCCAGTTCTTCCCAAAGAAGACCCATCCGGGAGATATCTTCCAGCCCTTTGGGCGGGATCAGGATACCGTCAAAATCGGTGCCTATTCCCACATGCTCTATGCCTGCAAGGCTGACGGCGTGGTCTATGTGGTCGGCGATTTCCTTGACGCCCGGACGCCACATGAGAAGGAGCCTCTCCTGCATCTTCTCCCAGGCTTCCCTTTTATCAGAGTTGGAGGGTTGGGCGATAAAAGCTGCCTCTACCTTTTCCGCCTCGGGCTTTGGGCAAATCGGTCCGACAAAAAGGCGGGGTAAAAGTTGATGCCCACGTAGCCGTCTTTTTCTCCCAGGGCCTGCAGCATGTCATCGCTTAGGTTCCGCCTATGGCCGCAAAGAGCCCTGCAACAGGAATGAGACACTATTACAGGAGCCTTGGAGAGGGCTATGCAGTCCCAAAAAGTTTTGTCAGAGGCGTGGGAAAGATCCACCATCATCCCCAGCTCGTTCATACAAGCTACCACTTCTCTCCCGAAAGGGCTCAGGCCACCCCACCGGCGGCCTTCAGCGGCGCTGTCGGCCACTGCATTGTCTCCGTTGTGGGTAAGGGTGAGATAGCTTACGCCCAGCCTGTAAAACATTCTTAGAAGGGAAAGGGATTCCTGGATGGGCGAAGCGTTTTCCATGCCCAGGAAGATGGAGATAAGTCCCCTGCCCTTGTTGGCAGCGGCCTGCGCAGGGCTTTCGCAGAGCCTGGCATACTCCGGATGGGCATCCAGCGCATCATACACAGCTGCAATCATCCGCAAAGCATAGGCAGTAGCGGCATCCGGTGGCATTTCTGCGGGGGTGTATAGCGCAAAGAAAGAGCCGTCCACGCCTCCTTTCCGGAGCTTGGGAAAATCTACGTGGGCATACGTGTTATCCAGCCCCAAATCCCGCAGTCTGAGCAGCTGGGAGGGCGTATCCGCGTGAGAATCGTACATAGAGTGCTTACTTTGCCGTGGACCCGTAGGGAGCCAGGGTAGATTTGATAATCTTGCCTATCTGGATACTGGGCGTTCCGGTGTAATAGAGCGCACTGCCGCCTACCAGTGTGGCGTCAATGTGCTCGGAGACGCTCACGTTTAAGCGCGATGAGCCGCTCATGGAAGCCTCTACCTTCTTGACGGAGAAGCCGTTAGCCTCTACTAAAGCGCTTTTTTCGCCGCGTATGGACAGCTGTTCGGTTTCTCCGGTAAGGGTAAGTTTGGAAGAGCCTCCTGCCTGCAGGACAGTGCGTTCCGCTTCCAAAGCCATGGTAATGTTGGAAGAACCCGAGAGGTTGAGCGTAGCCTGCTTGCTTTCTACGCTAAGGGCCATATCCGAGGAGCCGGCAGCGCCCAGTGAGAATTCCGCAGCATCGGCGGTAAGTTTCAGGTTGGCATTGCCTTCCGCGTTGATTTCCAGGCGTTTTTCTGCCCGGATATTGAGGATGGCCTGGGAGTTCTTTTTCATGTTCAGGTTGGCCCCGGAAGTTTTGAGGTTCAAGTTTTTCACCTGGGCTTTGTCGCTGAGGTTCAGATCAAAATCCGTAGCGGGGAATTCATCCGTGGACATGAGCGTGACATTGTTCGAGAGTGTGATACCGCCCAGGGAGGGCATGTTTACCACCGCACGGAAAACCGGAGTAGGAGCACCGCGGCCCTTGAAGAGCTTTTTGATGTCCTTGGGGACGGATTTCTCGTCGTAGATGATGTGGAGCACTTTACCGCGCACATATACCTGAACGTAGGGAAAAAGTTCTTTGTCGGCTGTCACCCTGGCGCTGCAGGCGCCTTTTACCAGTGATACTTCAAAGTCATCGGAGACGGAGATGGAGGTGAAATCTCCAACCGGGATCGTCTTTTCCTCCAGCTGGGAGGAATACTGTGCATGGGCCGATTGGACGGCAAGCGCTAATGCACAAACGGCAAGGGTCAAGGCCCTGAAAAGCATACTCGGTTTCATACGTCTTTATCTGTTGATTCAATTTTCCAATTCTTCCATCCTGGCTGTCCATTCCTCTGTGTGGGCGTCCAGGGACAGTTTGAGCTCCAGGTACTCACGGGTGAGCTCCATAATGTCATCTTTTTCCGCGGGGGCAGCAAGCGTAGCTTCTATCTCCCCTATCCGTCCCTCCAGGCGGGCAATCTCCTTCTCCAGGAAAGAGATTCTGTTTTGAATCTTGCGCTGTTCCTTGTCCAGCACTTTCCGCTGCCTAAACTGCTCCTGGGCGGCCTTGTTGGCTGTTTTCTCCGTTTTTACTTCGTTATCGGCCGCGCGGCGCTCCAGCTCCTGCAGGTTCTCCAGCTTGCGCTTTCTAAGGAAATCCTGTACGCCACCCAGGTGCTCCGATACACGGCCGTCCTTGAACTCATACAGTTTGTCCGCCAGGCCGTCCAGGAAGTCCCGGTCATGGGAAACAACAATGAGCGTGCCATCGAAACTTTGGAGCGCCTGCTTGAGGATATCCTTGGAGCGGATATCCATGTGGTTGGTGGGCTCGTCCAGCGCCAGGACATTGTAGGGAGAGAGCATGAGCTTGGCCATGCCCAGGCGGGCTCGTTCGCCGCCGCTGAGGACGGAAACCTTCTTGTCTATGTCCTCTCCTTTGAAAAGGAAAGCGCCCAGAAGGTCTCTGAGGCGGGTGCGGATATCCCCCACTGCAATGCGGTCCAGGGTGCCGAAAACGGTCTCTGAAGGGTCCAGGATGTCTTCCTGGTTCTGGGCAAAGTAGCCAATCCGGACGTTGTGTCCCACTTTGGCTTCCCCTTCAAAGGGATCCAGTTCACCCATCAATACGCGCATGAGGGTGGTCTTGCCTTCGCCGTTGCGGCCTATCAGCGCCACTTTCTCCCCGCGCTTGATTTCTATTTGGGCGTTCCGGAAAACCACTTTCTGCGGATAACCGACTGTAAGGTCCACTCCCTTGAAAACCACGTCTCCGCTGCGCTGGGCAGGCGGAAACTTGAGGGAAAGCCGGGCGTTGTCTGTCTCGTCGATCTCTATCCGTTCCAGCTTTTCCAGGGCCTTGATGCGGGACTGCACCTGGTTGCTCTTGGTGGGCTTGAAACGGAAACGGTTGATAAAGTCTTCTGTCTTTTCTATCATCCGCTGCTGGTTCTCGTAGGCGGCGGTTTGCTGGGAAATCCTTTCCTGGCGAAGGGTAACGTACTGGCTGTAAGGGACTTTGTAGTCATGGATGCGCCCCAGGAGGATTTCCACGGTGCGAGAAGTAACGCTGTCCAGAAAGCGGCGGTCATGGGAGACCAGCATCACGGCGCCCCGGAAGGCTTTGAGGTAGTCTTCGAACCATTCGATGGACTCGATGTCCAGGTGGTTGGTGGGCTCGTCCAGGAGGAGGACATCCGGCTGTGAGAGCAGGATTTTGGCCAGCTCAATGCGCATGTTCCAGCCTTGGCTGAAGGTTTCCGTGTTGCGCTCCAGTTCATCGGGCCTGAAACCCAGGCCGAAGAGGACTTTTTCTGCCCGGGCGCGGGGAGAAAGGCCGGATTCCAGTGTCAGGGCATCGTTGAGCTCGTTCAGGCGGGCAATGAGGGCGGCGTACTCCGGGCTCTCGTAGTCCGTCCTTTGGGAGAGTTTATCCGTCACGGAAGAGAGTTCTTCCTCCATGGAATGGATGTGCCCGAACACGGACAGGGCTTCTTCAAGGACTGTACGGCCGCGGTGATGCTCCATAATCTGCGGCAGGTAACCTATCCGGATGCCGGAAGGCTTCTCTATGCTGCCGGAGGTAGGTGCCTGCTCCCCGGTGATGAGCTTCATGAGGGTGGACTTCCCCGCCCCGTTTTTGCCCACCAGCCCTATCTTTTCCGTATCACTGATATGGAAACTGATGCTGTCCAGCAGCTTATAACTGCCAAACGAGATCGTAACGTTGCTGACGGAGATCATGCCTGTTCCTCCTCCTCAATTTCGGCGTCTTCCTCTTCTTTCTTTTCACGGCAGATGAGGATGGAGAACTCGTACAGACCGTAAAGCGGTACGGCCAGGACAAACATGGAGAAAGGGTCGCTGGGCGTAATGAGCGCGCTAAGCAGCAGCACCACCACAAAGGCGTACTTGCGGTAGCTTTTAAGCATGTCGCGGCTTACCACCCCCATGCTGGAAAGTACCAGGATGACGGTGGGAAACTCAAAGAGCAGGCCTATCAGGAAGACCATCGAGACAAAGAGCGACATGTAGGAGCCCAGCGAGATGGTGTTGGCTATTTCATCGCTTACCGTGTAGTTCATAAAGAACATCAGGCAAACGGGCAGCACCACAAAGTACCCTACCGCTACGCCCAGGTAAAACAGGAAAGAAGAAAGCACAAAGCCGCCGCGAACGGCCTTCTTTTCATGCTTGTAGAGCGCAGGAGAAATGAATTTCCAAATCTCGTAAACGATGTAGGGAAAGGCAATTACAAGGCCGCACAGGATGGAAACCTTCAAGTGGACAAAGAACTGGGCAGAGACATCGATGTTCACTAGCGACATCCCGAAGGGAAGCCCCAGCCACTTGTAGAGGATAAAGTCCTGCTGCGTGGGCCAGAGAACGGCCTTGAAGAGTTCCTTGGGGATAAAGAGGAAAAGGAGGGATGCAATGCCCACGGCGGCCACCGAGTGGAACAGGGTTCCCCTCAGCGCCTCCAGATGGTCCCAGAAGGACATTTCGCCGTCCTTCCCGGCCATACTACTGCTGGTCTTCTTTCTTTTCCGTGTCCATGTCCTTGAGTTCCTTCTCTACCTCGTTCATGCCCTGCTTGAAACTCTTGACACCTTTACCAAGTCCTTTCATGAGCTCGGGAATCTTTTTCCCGCCAAAGAGAAGGAGCACTACGGCTACAATAAGCACAATTTCCCAAGTGCCAATGAAAATGAGCGGATAAATATGCATAATATCAATCATTTATAAATTTTTCAAACAATGCAGCTATTGGGTCCGGGCAGCGGACGGGAGTGAAGCTTTCCTTGTCCAGAAAGCCCAGCGTCACCTTCCCTTCCGCGCAAAGAACCCCGTCCTGGTTGCGGACTGTCTGGCGGATAAGCATCTTGGCCAGCGGTACTCGGTCCACCTCTGCCGTGGCGGTGAGGACATCCCCCATGCGGGCGGGATGGCGGAAATGGCACTCCACCGAAACGATGGGGACCAGCACACCCAGCTCTTTTTCGCAGCGCTCGATGGGAAAGCCCAGGGAGACCATCATCTCGTCGCGGGCAATCTCGAAGTAGCGGATGTAGTTCGAGTGGTGCACCACGGCCATCTGGTCGGTCTCATAGTACCTGACGGGAAAGGTTGCTTCGAATACGGCCATAAGAAGGGTTTACTTGCTCTCTTTCAATTGTTTAATCTTTGCCTCCAGGCTTTCTATCTTGGAGAGGGAGTCTGCCTCTTTCTTACGTTCGTTCTCGATGACAGCGGCGGGTGCGTTGCTCACGAAACGTTCGTTCGAGAGCTTGGCGCGGGTGGTCTGGAGGAACTTTTGCTGGTATTCCAGCTCCTTTTGGGCCTTGGCCAGTTCCTCTTCCGGATTCACCAGGCCTTCCAGCGGGACAGACATTTCCGTGGTGCGCACCATGAATCCTATACCGTTTCCATCGGCGGGGGCTGCGCTGAGCTGGACCGTTACGCCGGCCATTTTTTCAATGAGCGGTATGCAGGGGAAGGACGCTGCCCGGATATGCAGCCCAAGCGCTTCCTTGGGGCCGATATTGCGCTGGCTGCGTATGCCGCGAACGCCGTTGACGGCCTCCATGGCCAGCGTGAAGTCCTCCAGGATGGCAGGATCGAAGGCCGTTGCTTTGGGGCTGGGGGCGAAGAGGATGGTCTCCCCTTCCTTCCGGGGAGCGATATCCTGCCAGAGCTCCTCAGTGATGAAGGGCATCACGGGATGGATGAGCCTTAGCAGGGCCTCAAAGAATTCCAGGGTGGCAGCTTGCGTGTTTGCGTCTATGGGCTGGCCGAAGGCAGGCTTGATGGCCTCCAGATACCAGGAGCAATAGTCATCCCAGAAGAGCTTGTAAATGGCCATGAGGGCATCCGAAATGCGGAATTTGCTGTAATGGTCTTCCACCTGGCCGATAGTTTCCGACAGCTTGGCGCGGAACCACTCGATGGCCAGTTTCTGGGCCTGGGTCTGGGGGATATCGGCCAACTGGAAGCCTTTTATCAGGCGGTAGCTGTTCCAGATTTTGTTGCAGAAGGCGGCGCCCTGCTTGATCTGGGCTTCGTCGTAGAAGATGTCGTTGCCTGCACTGGAGCAAAGCAGCATGCCAATGCGGACGGCATCTGCGCCATAGGTGTTAATCAGGTCCAGCGGGTCCGGGGAATTGCCCAGCGTCTTGGACATCTTCCGGCCCAGTTTGTCCCGCACGATACCGGTGAAGTACACGTTGGAGAAGGGTTCGCGGCCCATGAATTCCTCCCCAGCCATGATCATGCGGGCCACCCAGAAGAAGATGATGTCCGGGCCGGTTACCAGGTCATTGGTGGGATAGTAGTATGCCAGGTCCTTGTTGGGCTGGTGCTCCGGATGGCCGGGCATATCGGGATCAAAGACAGAAATGGGCCAGAGCCAGGAACTGAACCAGGTGTCCAGGACATCCTCGTCCTGGCGAAGGTCTTCTGCTTTGATATCCGGGCAGATAGCCTGTGCAGCCTTAAGGGCTGCTTCCGCTGTTGCCTCCACTACGAAGGAGCCGTCCGGGAGGTACCAGGCAGGGATGCGCTGGCCCCACCACAGTTGGCGGGAGATGCACCAGTCGCGGGCGTTTTCCATCCAGTGGCGGTAGGTATTCACGTATTTCTCGGGGATGAAGCGGGTGCGGCCGCTCTCCACTGTTTCAAGGGCGGTGCCTGCCAGGCTTTCCATCTTGAGGAACCACTGGGCGCTTAACTTGGGTTCGATGACGGCATTGGTGCGCTCCGAGTAGCCCACGGGGCTGTTGTAGTCTTCCGTCTTTTCCAGGTTGCCGGCCTCCTGAAGCATCTTCACAATCTTTTTGCGGGCCACAAAACGGTCTTCTCCCACTAGGATGCAGGCCTCATGGTTCAGGCGGCCGTGGTCATCGATGATTTCTATTACGGGCAGGTTGTGGCGCATGCCAATCTCATAGTCGTGGAGATCGTGCGCGGGGGTAACCTTGAGGCAGCCCGTTCCAAAGTCCATTTCCACGTACTCGTCCTCGATGACGGGGATCTCCCTATGGATGAGCGGAATGAGCACCTTCTTGCCGCGGAGCCAGTGGTGACGCTCATCTGCGGGGTTCACGCAGATGGCTGTATCGGCCATGATGGTTTCCGGGCGCGTGGTGGCTATGGTGAGGTATTTGTCCGTGGGCTGGCCATTACCGTCCGAGATATAGTAGCGAAGGTGGTAGAGGTGGCTTTTGGTGTCCTTGTGAATCACTTCGTCGTCGCTGACGGCGGTGAGGGCTTCAGGGTCCCAGTTGACCATGCGGACACCTTTGTAGATCCAGCCTTTCTTGTAAAAATAGACGAAGGTGTTGATGACGGCATCGCTCAGGGCGGGCTCCATGGTAAAGCGGGTGCGGTCCCAGTCACAGGAGCAGCCCAGCTTGCGCAGCTGCTGCAGGATAATGCCGCCGTGTTCTTCCTTCCACTCCCAGGCATGGCGCAGGAATTCTTCCCGGCCGATATCTTCCTTGCGGATCCCCTGCTCCTTAAGCCTGGCAACCACCTTGGATTCCGTAGCGATGGAAGCATGGTCCGTTCCGGGCACCCAGCAGGCGTTTTTCCCGTCCATGCGGGCCTTGCGGATAAGGACGTCGTTGAGGGTGTTGTTGAGGACGTGCCCCATGTGAAGGATACCGGTTACATTGGGCGGAGGAATCACTATGGTGTAAGGCTCTTTCTCATTGGGCTCACTGTGGAAAAATTTGTGCTCAAGCCAATAGGCATACCACTTGTCTTCCACTTGCGAGGCACTATACTTTGCTGCTAATTCCTTCATATGATGAAAAAAACTGTTGAACTTTCGGGCTTTTTCAATTCACAAATTTAATCAAAAATTGTTAATTTTGCAGAAAAGAACTGAAAAACCATGGATAACAACCAAGCCAAACCCCAGGGCCAGATACAATTGGAACTGAAACCGGAGGTTGCCAGGGGCTCCTACTCCAATCTGGCCATCATCTCCCACTCCCGCAGTGAGTTCATCATTGACTTTGCCACTACCCTGCCCGGCATCGCCAAACCGGAAATCGGCAACCGCATCATCATGACGCCGGAGCATGCCAAGCGCCTGATGAACGCCCTGTTTGACAATATTTCCAAGTTCGAGGCTCAGTTTGGCGTCATTGACCTGGGCAACAAGGGTCCCCAACAAGGCGGTACTTTCAACCTGGCGGACTTTGGCCCCATGGGCGGCCCCAAATCCTAAGCGCATGAATCTGAAAAAGATCAAGGCCTTCGCCATCGATATCGACGGCGTGGCCACGGACGGTACGCTGCTTTGCTCATCGGCCGGGGATTTTTTGCGCCTGTACGATGCCAAGGACGGTTTTGCCATCCGCATGGCCGCCATGAACGGCTATCCTGTGGCCGTTATCACCGGGGGCAGTTCAGAGACCATCCGCACCCGGATGAAGGCCAGCGGCGTAAAGCCGGAAGACGTCTTCCTGCACTGCCGTGACAAGATGGAGGAGTTCGGCATTTTTTGCAAGCGCTACAACTTGCAGCCGGAGGATGTGATGTACTTCGGGGACGACATCCCGGATCTGGAGGTGATGAAAGCCTGCGGCTGTGCCGTTTGCCCGGCCGATGCCGTAGCAGAGGTTCAGCAGGCGGCGGACTGGATCACCGATGCCCCCGGCGGGAAGGGCTGCCTCAGGGAAGCCATCGAAAAGACGCTGAAAAAGCAGGGCAAATGGAACTTTGATCCTGCCGTTTACAAGCAGACATTCTAGCGGCATGAGGCTGGACGGCTGGCATATCATCCTGGGCAGCAATTCTCCAAGAAGAAGGGAATTGCTTAAAGGATTGGATATTGATTTTGAAGTAGATACGCGTAATAACTTTCAGGAAAGCTTCTCTGAAGATGTGCCCTTTGACAAGGTGCCGGAACTGATGGCCCTGGGTAAATCCCACGGCTTCCACCGCCCCCTGCGCGAAAAGGAAATCCTGATTACCGCGGATACCATGGTCATACTCCCCTCCACCGCCCAGCGTCCCGGGGAAATCCTGGGTAAACCCCGTGACAGGGCCGATGCCTTCCGCATGCTGCGGGACCTTTCCGGAAGGGAGCATCACGTGACCACGGCGGTTACCCTCCGGGACTGCCGCCGGGAAGAGACCTTCTCCGTTACCACCCAGGTGTGCTTCAAGGCCCTTACGGAAGAGGAAATCGCGTATTACGTAGATACTTACAAGCCCTATGACAAAGCTGGCGCCTATGCCATCCAGGAGTGGATAGGCCACGTGGGCATTACCCGTATAGAGGGCTCCTATTTCAATGTGGTGGGCTTTCCCGTCCAGCGCGTGTATGAGCGGCTGCAAAGCTTTCTGGGATGAAGCCCTTTTCCCAAGCTATCCTGCACTGGTTTGCAGAGTACGGAAGAGACCTTCCCTGGCGCAGAACCAGGGACCCTTATGCCGTGTGGCTCAGTGAGATTATCCTTCAGCAAACCCGGGTAGCGCAAGGTACAGCCTACTGGCAGCGATTCATGGAGGCCTTTCCCAGCGTGGAAGCGCTTGCAGCCGCCCCCGAAGACGAGGTACTGCGGCTTTGGGCGGGTCTGGGCTATTATTCGCGCGCCCGGAACCTGCATGCCGCCGCCAAGCAGGTTGTGGCCCTTGGGGGCTTTCCGCGTACCCTGGAGGGCATCCGGGCGCTTAAAGGCGTGGGAGATTACACGGCGGCGGCTATCGGCTCCATTTGTTTTGACCTGCCTGCTCCCGTAGTGGACGGTAATGTTTACAGGGTGCTGGCGCGGCATTTCGGGATAGCTACACCGGTGGGTACCACGCAGGCCAAAAAGGAGTTTACCACCCTTGCAGGGCAGCTTCTGCCGGAGGGAGAGGCATCGGCCTTCAACCAGGGGATGATGGATTTCGGGGCGCTCCAGTGTACTCCTGCCCGCCCCGGCTGCCTCACCTGTCCCCTTCAGGCTTCCTGCCAGGCCTACCGCACGGGACGCGTACAGCTGCTGCCTGTCAAAAAAGCGCCCGTCAAGGTGCAGGAAAGGCGTTTTTCCTATATCTATCTGCGCTGTGAAGGCCATACCGCCATCCGGCGCCGGGGGCCGGGCGATATCTGGCAAGGCCTCTATGAGCCCCTCATGGATGAGTTTGTTCCGGATACTTCGGAAGCAAAGCTCCGGCTTCTCCGGCAGGGTGTCAAGCACCAGCTTACGCACCGCACGCTCATCTGCGATTTCTATCTTTGGGAAAGCGACTCCAGACCCGCACTGCCGGAAGGCTACTTCTGGATAAAGGAAACGGAGCTTGACCGCTATGCCAAGCCCCGTTTGGTAGAGATGCTCCTGGAAGCCGTTGCTAAGGCTTCTGGGGCGAAGACTCCTTGATATAGACGTCTCTTTGCGGGAAGGGAATCTCTATGCCGTTGTCATTGAAGGCATTATACACGGCTTCCTTGATTTGGGCAGGGAGCGAGTAATGCACTTCCACGGAGGCAAAGAGTGAGATGGAGATGTTGACGGAACTGTCTCCGAAGCTGGCCAGGCGGATGTTCATGCCCCGCTTCATATCCACCAGGTCCCGGCCGTATTTGTCCTTGCCCAGCAACGGTTCTACGGCTTCCTTGATAATCTGGCGTGCCTTCTGTACGTCCGTTCCATATTTGACGCCTACTTCCACCTTGATCAGCTCATACTGGTGGTTTCGCGTGAGGTTCTTGAAGTTCTTGTTGAAAAGGGCCGAATTGGTAAAGGCAATAATGGAACCGTCTTCCGAGGCCACCTGGGTACTCTGGTAACTGAGCGCTTCCACCGTGCCGCGGATACCGTCGCATTCGATGGTGTCCCCTACCCGAACGCGGCCTCCCATGAGCTGTACGCCGTAGAAGAAGTTGTTCAGGATATCCTTCATGGCAAAGCCGATACCGGCCGCAAGCCCCGTGGTGATGATGGTAAGGGCCGACATAGGTATATCCAGCAAGGCGAAGGCCACCACTACGAATATACCCCAACCCGCCAGGGAAATGACGTTGTTGGCCAGATTGAAGTTGATGTCGCTTTCCTTGAAAAGAGAGGGATCGTTCATCTTGTCCAGTGCAGCCCTGGTGCGCCATATACGGTAGAAAGCCTTGATGGCATAAATTACAAAGCGGAATAAGAAGAAGAGGCTAAATATGATAACCAGCTTGAACAGCGACAGGTTCAGGACCTCCTCTACGTTGATGAGCGGGCGCATGAAGAAATTGCCGGCCACGTTATTGAGGTTGAATACCCTGCAGGCGAAGTTCACGGCCGCAGGTATGGACCAGATCGTGAGCAGGGGCAGCACGAGCGTCTTGGCAAGGTCATATGCCCATGAGACCTCTATGAAAGCGCCATCCCGGGCCGATAACGGAAGGTAAGGATGCTTCTTGCGATAGGCCATCTGGCGGGCAGGAAGGCCCTTTTTGTAATGCTTGTCAATAAGCATGCCCAGCGCCAGGATCATCTGGAGGATGATGAGCTGGAAAAGCCACCAGATAAGAACCAGCAGGGACATCATTACCAGTCCCGCCCAACTGATGGCAGTAGTACAGGCCATCACAATGGCCGATGCCCACAGCAGCAGCTTATCCACCGTAGGAAGCGGCCTGGAACGGCGGATGTTGACAACGACTTGCCAGATGGTGAACAGCAGCACCAGCGGCGGGAAGACAATCAGGAGTGCGCTGTCCGGAATAAAGATGATGCGGAAGAAAAAGACCAGGAAGGCCAGGATAAAAACTGGCAGATAACAGTAGATGGCAGAATGCCTTGCCTCTTTTTCCAGGCGGATGAAAACGGACAGGAATACAGCACCGAGGAGGATGGCGTATTCTCCCATGATGCGTCCGGCCATAGAAAAGAAGGTCTCTTCCGAGGCGGCAAACGCGCTGAAGGAGAAGATGATAAACAGCACGGTGCCTGCCATGGTGATGAACATCCCCCTGTTGGACTGGAAATAGTCTGTCTTGAACCAGGGTATCCAGCGGATGGTGAGCCTGACAAGCAGGTTGGCCAGCACGATAGCCAGCACCAGGATGGCCAGCATGGCAAAAGCGAAAAGCCAGACGATGGGGCCTTTCCAGCTGCTCTGTACCCCCTCTGCATTGGCTCCGTAGCGGGTATTCATATCCCGGGAGGCCATTTGGTAAAAGAAGGGGAAATGCCTCAGGACGAAAGGATAGCCACGCGATCCCTCCAGGAAGACCTGCCGCTGGAGTACGCGATAGCGCTCAAGTGCATAGTCGTAGGCTTCTTTCAGGAGGGCGTCCGTTTCCTCGTAGTAGTGATTGTCCCGGGTGATGTCCTGTACGCGGTCATAGTAGTAATTGACCAGCTGGTCCGTGAACAGCAGACAGCTGTCTCTCAGGAGGGTGGTCTGCGGATCCATGGTGAGGGTGGAAAGGGATGGTAAGCCTGAGCGTGTCTATGACAACGCCATCGGTATCCTCTATGGTAATCACGGGAAGATGCAGTTCCGAGATTTCCGGGGGTATTTTGGCAAGGGCTTGTGAAAGGCGGCTGTAGCGGCTCCAGTTCTCCCGGATGCTGTTGATAATCTCGTCGTATGGTAGTTTCTGCTTCTTGAAGTTCTCGTACTCGCGGGTGGTGCTGTTGAGGGCGTAGGTAAGTTCGAAGGTGTTGCCCGGTGGCTGGGAGTACATGACCACGGAGAGTTCATTGCTTCGCTCTACCAGATCCAGCAGCATCTGGTGCTGCCGCTTCATGCGACTGAGGGAGGAGTCGCTTCCCTGAAGGGCGGCCACCGTTTCCTTCAGTTCCGACAACAGGACGCGGAGGGTGGATTCAAGGGATTTCTCCTGCAGCACTGCGGTTGCCGGGAAAGCCAAAAGAAGTAAAAGCAGCGTTATGAGGGCGTATTTTTTCATAATTCCTGTTTTCGTACACAAAGATAAGGAAAAAAACCGTAAATTTGTGAGTTATTTGAACGTTAAGTATGACGCTGCTTCTTTTTTACCTTCTCCTGACAATGGGCATTTCGTTCCTTTGCTCCCTGCTGGAGTCGGTACTTATGTCAACCCCCCTCTCTTACATCACCATGAAGGAGGACGAGGGAGACCGTAACGCCGCCCTGTTTATGAAGTATAAACAGGACCCGGACCGTCCCCTCACTGCCATCCTGTCCCTGAACACCATTGCCAATACGCTGGGCGCAGCGGCAGTGGGACACCAGGCCACCCTCCTCAGCGGGGACTACTGGTTCGGCATCATCAGTGCCATCATGACCATCCTCATCCTCATTTTCTCGGAAATTGTCCCCAAGACTATCGGCACCTCCCATTGGAAAGACCTTCTGTGGCTTGCGCGCGTGATGAAGGTTCTGGTGTATGTGCTCTACCCCGTTGTCTGGGTCATTGATAAGCTGCACGACAGTATCTCGGACGAAGATCCGGACACCGGCATTTCCAGGGAGGAAGTGAGCGCCATGGCCAATATCGGCGAGGAAGAAGGCGTGCTGGACAACTCGGAGAACAAGGTTATCCAGAATATTATCAAGCTGGACGACATCAAGGCCTACGATGTCATGACTCCCCGCGTGGTGGCTGCCATCGCTCCGGAAAGCATGACGCTGCGCCAGTTCTACAAGCAGGAGGAGCTTTCCCACAATTCCCGCATCCCTGTGTACGCCGATTCCCCGGAATTCATCACCGGTTACATCCTCCGCTACGATGTCCTGGAGAATCTGGCGGAAGATAAATTCGACATGCGCCTTCGCACCATCAAGCGCAAGATTGCCGCTTTTCATGAGGAAACCACCGTTTCGGACATCTGGGAAAGCCTTCTCAAGACAAAAGACCAGATTGCCTGCATCATAGACGACTATGGCTGCTTCCAGGGCATCATTACGCTGGAAGACATCATGGAAACCATCCTGGGCATGGAGATTATCGACGAGAACGACACCATCACCGACATGCAGCAATATGCCCGTGAGCGCTGGCTCAAACGCAAGAACCAGTACAAGCAGATTGTCCTGCCGGAGGAAGAAGAATGACCAGGCTCTTCTTCAATCCCTTCACCGGGCGTTTTTTTACCCTTATCGCAAGGCGCAAGCCCCACAAGGCCCCTGCCGGTGCCCAGGTGGAGAAGCTGCGCGCCCAGGCCAAAGAGGTGCTTCCGCCGCGCCTGGCCCAGTTGGCTGCACAGCATGGTTTTACTTACAACAAGGTTTTTATCAAGAACAACGTAAGTAACTGGGGCAGCTGCTCTTCCAAGGGCAATATCAACCTGAATCTCCGTCTGGTGGGCCTGCCGCAGGAGTTGCAGGACTATGTGATGCTCCATGAGCTCTGTCACCTGAAGTACCTCAATCATGGCAAGGAATTCCATGCCCTGCTGGAGTCGGTGTGTCCCGGCCACCGGGAACTGGCCCGGCAGATGAAAAACTATAAGATCCGATGAAACGGGTGGCGGTCATAGGGGCCGGTGCTGCGGGCTGCTTTTGCGCTGCGCAGTTAAGGCGTATGGCTCCGGAGCTTTCCGTTACGCTCTTCGAGGCCGGGGCCAAGCCCCTGGCCAAAGTGGCCATAACGGGCGGTGGCCGCTGCAACCTCACCAATGACTTTGCAGGAATTCGCTCGCTTTCAGAGGCTTATCCCCGCGGGGAACGCCTTATGAAACGGGCTCTGAAGGCCTTTTCTCAGGAAGATACCATACAGTGGTTTACGGCCGCAGGCGTGCCCTGTGTGTTGCAGCAGGACCACTGCTATTTTCCCCGCAGCCAGGATGCCACGGATGTGGTCCGCTGCCTGGAAAGAGGCATAAAGGGCGCTGAGCTAAGGCTCCGCACCCCCGTGAGGCGCATTGAGAGATACCCGGTCGAACCGGGCACGACGGGGGCGTCATGGCCGGCTGAGACCGGCCATCTCCTTGTGGACGGCGAAGACTTTGATTTTGTGGTAGTTACCACCGGCGGGGCGGCCAAAGGCCTTCCTTTCCTGGAAGGGCTGGGCCTGGAGATGGTGCCGCCTGTCCCCTCCCTTTTTACCTTTACGGTTCCAAGCCCGGGTTTAAGAAGCCTGATGGGGCTGGTGGTGGACGTTGTCATCGGCCTGCAGGGAACTTCTTTTAAGGCCGAAGGGCCGCTGCTTATCACCGACTGGGGGCTTAGCGGTCCTGCCACCCTCAAGCTCTCTTCTTATGCAGCCAGGCATCTGGCGGAGGCCGGTTACAAAGCTACCCTCTGCGTGAACTGGCTGGCCAAGACAGAGATTCAAGTGCGTAAAATCTTGCAGGAAACGGCCGCAGAGAGCCCTCAGAAGCAGCTTTCCAACACCCCAGTTTTGCAAGGGCGCCTCTGGGAGTATTTGCTGGAAAAGGCCGGGCTAAGGCCTGATATCCGCTGGGCAGAGCTGGGAAGCAAGGGACTGAACCGCCTTACGGCAACGCTAACGGCAGACAGCTATCCCCTCTCCGGGAAAAGCCGTTTCCGGGAAGAGTTTGTAACGGCGGGCGGTGTGGCGCTGTCCAACATCAACCTGACAACCCTTGAATGCAAAAGCTGTCCGGGCCTGTATTTTGCAGGCGAAGTGCTGGATGTAGATGCCATCACCGGAGGCTTCAACCTGCAGGCCGCCTGGAGCATGGGCCACGTCTGCGCCAAAAGTATCTGTAACAGCCTATGACGCAAATCCATTATATCCTTTTGGGCGCCGCCTTTGTAGTGGTGGTCGCCATCGTTATCACCTACCTCATCATGCATGCCCGGGAGGTGAGAGTCTGCAATGAGCTGGAAAACGGCCTTATCCGTGAGCGGGAAGCCTTGAAAGCGGCCAAGGAACTCCGGGAAACCGAGTCTCAGGCCCACGAAAAAGCCATGCAGATGCAGCAGGAGTCCTTTTCCAAGCAACTGGAAGCTGTCCGCGCCCAGATGTCGGAGGAAACGGAGAAACTCCTTAAACAGCGCGAGGAAGCCCTGACGGCCAAGGCGGAGGAAACTTTCCGGAACCTGGCCGGCCCCCTGGGTAAGGACCTCAAGGCCATGCAGGAGAGCTTTGACGCCCAGAAGCGCAGCCAGGCAGAAGGAACTGCCTCCCTGAAAACGGCCATGGAACAAGCTGTAAAGCATCTGAAGGACCAGACGGCCAGTATCGGCACCAAGGCAGACAACCTGGCCCAGGCCCTGAAAGGCCAGAACAAGATGGCCGGCACCTGGGGAGAGGTCATCCTTTACAATATGCTCCTGAATGAAGGCATGGAGGAAGGCCGTGACTTTGACCGGGAAGAAACCTTGCGGGACGCCTTGGGAACGGTGGTGTACAACGAGGACAGCGGCAAAAAGATGCGCCCGGACTTCATTCTCCACTACCCGGACCGCACAGAAGTGATTGTAGATGCCAAAACCTCCATGGAGGCCCTCTCGGACTGGTTCTCCACGGAGAATCCCGTTGAGAAGGAAAACGCTGCCCAGCGCAATTTGCAGGCTATCCGCGCCCAGGTCAAGAACCTTTCGCTCAAGCGTTACCAGGATTATATCCGGGAAGGCTACAAAACCCTGGATTACGTGATCATGTTCATTCCCAATTACAGTTCCCTGCAGCTGGCCAAAACCCTGGCGCCCAATATCTTTACGGAGGCATACAGGCAAGGGGTGCTCATCACCACGGAAGAGACGCTCATGCCCTTCCTGCGCATGATACGCCTGGCATGGACCAATTACGAGCAAGCCCGCAACCAGGAAAAAATCATCAAGGCCGCCCAGACCATGGTGGACCGCGTGTACGATTTCTCCAAGGCGCATGCTGCCATGGGCGACAAGTTACATGCCGCGCTGGAAGAGTACGACAAAGTGAGCGCCAAGATTGGAGAATCCGGGAATTCCATCCTTACCAGTGCCCGTCAGCTGATCAAGCTGGGCGTTCCTAAAAACCCTAAGAAGCAGCTTCCGGACTCAGAAGAATAAACTGCATTCCGCAGTTTTTGGCAAATGCAGCGTCAGAGGCACTGTCCCCTATCATGACGCTGCTTTTTGCATCTATTCCCGGGAGCAGGGCGACTGCCTCGGTGAACATGCCGATACCGGGTTTTCTGCGGAGATCGGCTTCAGAAACGGCTGTACAGGATAGCAGCAGGTCTATCCGGCCGCCGGCATCCAGGATTTCCGTCATCATGCGGGCATGTATGCGGGAGAGGTCTTCGTCGCTCATGAGGCCCTTCCCCACTCCGCGCTGGTTGGTGACAAGGACGATGTGCTCAAATTGGCCTGCCCATTTGGGCAGCTCTTCCAGTACACCGGGCATCCACTCCCATTGCGCCCAGCTTTTCACATAATCCCCGGGAAGATGCCTGTTAAGCACCCCGTCCCGGTCCAGGAAAAGGGTATGCGCCGATGTGGATAAAACAGCCCTGGAAGCCTTCTGTACGGCCTTCCAGGCAGGAATGGCCCACTGCGCCCGGGAGTAATCTTCCGGAATGCCGATATCAATGAAAAAAGCATCCGAAACCCAGCCGCCAATTAGGCCGCAAGCTGCCCTGGGCTCCAGGACCTCCTTTTCAAAGGAGAAACGCTCCGGCAAGGGCGACAGGTCCAGCAAATCCCGCCGGATAGCATAAACCCCACCGTTGATAAGCCCCATGGCACAGGGCGCTTTCTCATGAAATGCCGTGACCAAAAGGGTATCTGCCTGCTGGACAGTAACGGTACCATAGCGCTCAAAGTCCTTCATGGGCTTAAGGGCCAGGGTGACGGGCATCTCAAAAGGCATGGCGTTGAGATCTGCCGGGAAGAAAGTGTCCCCGTTAATTACGAACACCTGCTTGCTGCGGCANNNGGGCAAAATCGTAGGCAAAAGGCCATTCCCGGCCTTGTACATACGCTATCACCTGCTCCTTTAGGTGACCAACAGAAAACACCACATGCTCAATGGGATACAACATGAGCCAATCCAGTAGATAGGCCAGAAAGGGACGCTCATTCCCTGCTGCGGAGAGCGGAGCCATGCATTTGGGAATGTCCTGTATGGCAGAGCGGAGCCGGGTACCCAGGCCACCGGCAAGAATTATAACTTCCATGCCACGGCGCCTTTATCGGTGAATTGGAAAGGCACCACTTTTCCGGGGAGGGCCTGCATAGCCTCCCGGACGGCAAACTTGCGCTCCGGTGGAACCATGAGCATGAGGAAGCCTCCCCCGCCGGCACCGGAAACTTTTCCGGAGATGGCCCCCGCCTTCAGTGCCACGTCAAAGGCCTCCTGGATGACGGGGTTGGTGATGGTATCGGCCATCTTCTTTTTGTCTTCCCAGGCGGCGCCAAGGATGTGGGCAAAGGAGTGCATGTCCCCCTGCAGGAGGGTCAGCTTCATGTCCACGGCGCTTTGCTTGATGCGGTGCATGGCCTCTACTGCTTCGCCGCGGCCCTTCCGGGTGGCTTCCTGTTGCTTTTCGATGATGGCGGCCCCTTCCCGGCTACGGCCGGTAAAATACAGCAGCAGAGAAGCTTCCAGCTCTTCCACTATCCACTCTTTTACGCGAAGGGGATTTACAATCACCAGATCACTGGGGAGGAATTCCATGAAATTGAAACCGCCGAAAGCGGCCGCGTACTGGTCCTGTTTGCCGCCGGAGAGGAGGAGGTCCTTCCGTTCAATTTCGTAGGCCATGCGGGCAAGTTCGTAGTTGCCCAGCGGGATGCCCATCCACTCTGCGAAGCATTTGAGGATGCATACAACCATGGTGGAAGAGGTGCCCAGGCCCGACCCTGCGGGAGCGTCATTGTAGGTGGTGATGGCAAAGCCCGGAGAAGGCAGCGGGCCAAAATCCCTGAGAATGCGATTATATACGCCGTCAATTAGAAGGGCACCGGAAGTGGCCGGCCCCGTTCCAAGGGGAATTTCTTCCCAGATGCCTGCATCTTCCGCGCAGACCCGCATGACGGGCCTTGGAAGGGGTTCTATGGTGCAATAGGCCGCCAGGTTGATGGTGGCATTGAGCACGTTTCCGCCATAGAGGTCACTATAGGGGGAAACGTCGCTGCCGCCGCCGGCAAGGCCCAGGCGGAGCGGTGCTTTACTTCTGATAATCATGCGTTTAGTATGGCGTCTGCGAGAGCTTCCAGGGCGCTGCGGTCTTCCTCTTTGTAGCGGCTTTTGATGGTGACCAGTTCACCTACCTGCTCTATGTCCTTCATTCCGCCCAACATTTCCTTCATTACGCGGCCGGCGCTGGGAGCCCAGGAGCCGTTCTCGATGAGGGCGACGCGGCGTTTTTGCCATCCCTTCATCTGGAGGGAATGCAGGAAGTCATAGGCGGGGGTGAAGAGGCCTGCATCGTAGGAGCAGGCGGCCAGGAGCATGGTTCCGTAGCGGAATGCATCTTCGATGGCTTCTGCGCGGTCTGCGCGGGTAAGGTCGCAGGTCACTACCTTGGGACAGCCTTTATCACGGAGAAGCTCTGCCATTTTCAAAGCTACTTCTTCCGTGCCGCCGTGGATGGAGGCGTAGGCTACCAGAACGCCGGGAGATTCCACGCCATAGCTGCTCCAGGTGTTGTAAAGGTCCAGGTAATAGGACAGGTCCTTTCTGAGGATGGGACCATGCAGCGGGGCGATGGTTTTCACCCCCTGGGCCGGAACCTTTTTCAGAAGTGCCTGCACCTGAGGGCCGTATTTTCCGCAGATGTTGAAATAGTAGCGGCGGCCTTCACAGGCCCAGTCCTGGTCTTCTTCCCCGTAAAAGCCGCACTGGGACAGGGAACCGAATTTGCCGAATGCATCGGCGCTGAAAAGGGTGCCGGTGGAAGCGTCGAAGCTGATCATTACCTCCGGCCAGTGTACCATGGGAGCGGCGACAAACTGCAACTCATGTGTGCCCAGGGACAATTTGTCCCCTTCCTTGACGGCCAGGGTATGGAGCGTTTTTCCGGGGAGGAACTGCCCCAGCATCTGGATGGCCTTGGCGCTGGCTATCACCTGTATTCCGGGATATTTTTCTACTACCTTGCCCACCAGGGCCGAGTGGTCCGGTTCCATGTGGTGAACCACCATATAATCCGGCTGGCGGCCTTCCAGGGCTTCTTCCAGGTTGCGGAGCCACTGCTCACAGACCCGGCGGTCTGCCGTGTCCATGATGGCTACTTTCTCATCTTTAATCAGATAGGAGTTATAGGACATGCCTTCCGGCACAAGATACTGGCTTTCAAATAAATCCAGGTGGTTGTCATCGGCCCCTATATAAAGGATTCCCTTTGCTATTTCGTTCATAATGATGGGTTTAATTCTGTTTTAGCACATGCGGCTCCCACAAATATACAAAGAAAATGCGTATATTGCGAAAAATTTGCGCTTATGACTTTTCTTAGGCAGTTGTTTAACAAGCTGATTCGTCCATACTTGTACTTTTCGGAGGAACTGGACCTGGATGGAGCCTCCGAACGGATTAAAAACGGCATCTGGTTCCGCGGGGCCAATGTCTGGATTCTGGCCTTTTCCATAGTCATTGCATCCGTGGGGCTGAATGTCAACTCTACGGCAGTGATTATCGGCGCCATGTTGGTTTCTCCGCTCATGGGACCTATTATCGGCGTGGGGCTCTCGCTGGGTA
>CADAJF010000028.1 GCA_902788175.1 uncultured Bacteroidia bacterium | reverse complement strand
CTACAACGTTCCTCTGAAGGCAAAACTCCGCCTTTCATGCACGGACCCGGAGCACGAGGACTTTGACACCCGCGTGCAGGACGTTTACCTCGGGAACATCCCCTATATGACTCCCGCCGGTACGTTCATCATCAACGGCTCCGAGAGAATTATCGTTTCGCAGCTTCACCGCTCCCCGGGCGTTTTCTTCGACCAGAGCATGCACGCCAACGGCACCAAGCTCTACAGCGCCCGCATCATCCCGTTCAAGGGCTCCTGGATCGAGTTCGCCACGGACATCAACAACGTGATGTACGCCTACATCGACCGCAAGAAGAAGCTGCCTGTCACTACCTTGCTGAGAGCCATCGGCTACAGCTCGGACAAGGACATCCTGGACCGCTTTGACCTGGCCGACGAAGTGAGCGCCGACGAAGCCGTCCTGCGTGAGAATGAAGGCCGATTCCTGGCCGCCAACGTGCTCAAAACCTGGTTCGAGGACTTCGAGGACGAAGACACCGGCGAAGTCATCCCCATTGAGCGCACCCTGCCCATCGTGGAGCGTGGAGAGGTCCTGAATGAGGACACCATCGCCCGCATCGCAGACACCGAGGTGAAGACCATCCTCCTCCAGAAGGATGAGGCCGTCTCCGCCGAGAACAGCATTATCTACAACACCCTGCAGAAGGACCCGACCAACACGGAAATCGAGGCTGTGAACTATATC
This sequence comes from uncultured Bacteroidia bacterium, assembly GCA_902788175.1. Taxonomy (GTDB): domain Bacteria; phylum Bacteroidota; class Bacteroidia; order Bacteroidales; family UBA932; genus Cryptobacteroides. Next base: position 24,347 of record CADAJF010000028.1, on the reverse strand, counting down.
TACAAGCAGCTCCGCAACTCCGAACCGCCGGATGAGACCACCGCCCGTGACGTCATCGACAAGCTCTTCTTCTCCGAGAAGCGCTATGACCTGGGCAGCGTTGGCCGCTACCGCCTGAACAAGAAACTGAGCCTGGACACTGATCCTCTCGTGCGGGTCCTCACCAACACCGATATCGTGGAGATTATCAAGTACCTGATCCAGCTCATCAACAGCCGGGCCACGGTAGATGATATCGACCACCTCAGTAACCGCCGCGTCCGCACCGTGGGCGAGCAGTTGGCCAACCAGTTCTCGGTGGGCCTGAGCCGCATGGCCCGCACCATCCGCGAAAGGATGAACGTGCGCGACAGCGAGCAGTTCAATCCCATCGACCTGATCAACGCGAAGACCCTTTCTTCCGTCATCAATTCCTTCTTCGGCACCAGCCAGCTGTCCCAGTTCATGGACCAGACCAACCCGCTGGCCGAAATTACCCACAAGCGCCGTCTCAGCGCCCTGGGCCCGGGCGGTCTGTCCCGCGACAGGGCCGGCTTCGAGGTCCGCGACGTGCACTACACGCACTACGGCCGCCTGTGCCCCATCGAGTCGCCGGAAGGCCCCAACATCGGCCTTATCTCCTCGCTTTGCGTGTATGCCCGCATCAACGGCCTGGGCTTTATCGAGACCCCTTACCGTGAGGTGCACGAAGGCAAGGTGGACCTGAGCGACAAGGGCTGGAAGTACATGAGCGCAGAAGAGGAGGAGCAGCAGCACGTGGCCCTCGCCAACGTGGGCATGGCCGATGACGGCCAGCTCCTGGACGAGCGTATCCAGTGCCGCCTGGAGGCGGACTTCCCGCTGGTGACCAAGGAAGAGGTGAACTACATGGACGTAGCCCCCAACCAGATGGCTTCCGTGGCTGCCTCCCTTATTCCTTTCCTGGAGCACGACGACGCCCACCGCGCCCTGATGGGTGCCAACATGATGCGTCAGGCCGTTCCGCTCCTGACCCCGGAAAGCCCCATCGTGGGTACCGGCCTGGAGGAACGCGTCTGCATCGACTCCCGCACCCAGATCATCGCCCTTCGCGAAGGTAGCGTCACCTATGTGGACGCCAACGAGATCCACATCAAGTATGACCGCACCGAAGACGAGAAATTCGTGAGCTTCCAGCCGGAAGAGACCGTTTACAAGCTGCCCATCTACCGCCGCACCAACCAGAGTACCACCATCATGCTCAAGCCCCTTGTCCGCAAGGGTGACCGCGTGAAGGGTGGCCAGGTGCTCACCGAGGGTTACGCCACCCAGAACGGGGAACTGGCACTGGGCCGCAACCTGATGGTCGCTTTCATGCCCTGGAAGGGTTACAACTACGAAGATGCCATTGTCCTGAGCGAGGAAATGGTGAAGTGGGACACCCTCACTTCCATCCACGTGGACGAATACCTCACGGAGGTCCGCGAAACCAAGCGCGGCATGGAGGAACTCACCTCCGACATCCCCAACGTGAGCGAAGACGCTACCAAGGACCTGGACAAGGACGGTATCGTGCGCATCGGCGCCCACATCGAGCCCGGTGACATCATGATCGGCAAGATTACCCCTAAGGGCGAGAGCGATCCTTCCCCGGAAGAGAAGCTTCTGAAGGCCATTTTCGGTGACAAAGCCGGCGACGTGAAGGACGCCTCCCTGAAGGCCAATCCCAGCCTCAGCGGCACCGTCATCAAGACCGCCCTCTACGCCAAGGTGTCCAAGGACAGCAGCAAGCGTGGCGCCAAAGCAGAGCAGAAAGCCCGCATCGAAATCAAGCAGCAGGAGTTTGAAAAAGCCTCCGAGAAACTGCGTGCAGGCTTCATCGAGAAGCTCTGGAGCCTGGTCAGCGGCAAGAAGAGCGCCGGCGTGAGCGACCTCTACGGCGTGGAAATCTTCCCCAAAGGCAAGGAGTTCACCCTCCAGGGCCTCAAGGACGCCGATTACCAGAACATCTCCACCGCCAAGTGGACCGCAGACGCCAAGACCGCCAGCCTGGTACGGGAACTGATTGCAGGTTACTGCATCGCCCACAAGGAGGCCGAAACCCGCGCCCGCCGCGAACTGGACAAGATCAAGGTCGGCGACGAGCTCCCGAATGGCGTCATGCAGATTGCCAAGGTCTATATTGCCAAGAAGCGCAAGATCACCGTGGGTGACAAGATGGCCGGCCGTCACGGTAACAAGGGTATCGTGGCCAAGATTGTCCGTCGGGAGGAAATGCCGTTCCTGGAGGACGGAACCCCCGTGGACATCGTCCTGAACCCTCTGGGTGTGCCCAGCCGTATGAACCTGGGCCAGATCTACGAGACAGTGCTCGGTTGGGCCGGCCGTCAGCTGGGCTTGAAGTTCTCCACTCCCATCTTCGACGGTGCCTCCATCGACGAGATCTGCGCCTACACGGACAAGGCCGGCGTGCCCCGCTTCGGCAAGACCCGCCTGCGCGACGGCGGAACCGGCGACTGGTTCGACCAGCCCGCCACCGTCGGCGTGATTTACATGATCAAGCTGGGTCACATGGTGGACGACAAGATGCACGCCCGTTCGATTGGCCCGTACTCCCTGATTACCCAGCAGCCGCTGGGCGGTAAGGCGCAGTTCGGTGGCCAGCGTTTCGGTGAAATGGAAGTCTGGGCCCTCGAGGCATACGGTGCCGCCAACGCCCTCCAGGAGATTCTTACCGTCAAGTCCGACGATGTCAACGGCCGGTCCAAGACCTACGAGGCCATCGTCAAGGGAGACCCGATGCCCACTCCTGGCATCCCCGAGTCCCTGAACGTGCTCCTGCATGAGCTTCGCGGCCTGGGTCTCAAGGTTACATTGGACTAATCGTGGACAAAAAAGAAAGGAACAAATATGCCTGCTTTTAACAATAAGGAAAACAAGGTAAAGAGCAATTTTTCCCGCATTTCCATCAGCCTCGCTTCCCCGGAAGACATCACCGAGCGCTCCTGCGGAGAGGTCCTGAAACCGGAAACGGTGAATTACCGCACCTACAAGCCGGAGCGTGAAGGCCTCTTCTGCGAGAAGATTTTCGGCCCCACCAAGGACTACGAGTGCTACTGCGGCAAGTACAAGAGAATCCGCTACCGCGGTATCGTGTGCGACCGCTGCGGCGTGGAAGTGACGGAGAAAAAGGTCCGCCGCGAGCGCATGGGTCACATCACCCTCACCGTTCCGGTAGCCCATATCTGGTACTTCAAGAGCGCCCCCAACAAGATCAGCGCCCTGCTGGGTGTCCCTTCCAAGCGCCTGGAGTCGGTCATCTACTATGAAAAGTACATAGTGGTGAACCCCGGCGTGCTGGGCAGCGAAGAAGTGGCCGATGAATTCCGTCTCCACAAGATGGACCTCCTCTCGGAGGACGAGTATTTCACCGCCCAGGACCGCCTGGCCGAAATCCGCCGCAAGAAGACGGAGGAAGGACAGGTCTGGGAAGAGGAGATGAACCTGGTGGCCAAGATGGGCGCCGAGGGCATCTACGACCTCTTGAAAGAGATTGACGTGGACGAACTTGCCCGTGACCTTCGCCGCCAGATGAGGGCCGAAGGCTCCCAGCAGCGCAAGACCGACCTCCTCAAGCGCCTCTCTGTCATGAAGTGGTTCCAGGAGTCCAAGGACGTGAACCGCCCCGAGTGGATGATCATGAAGGTGATTCCCGTCACCCCGCCGGACCTGCGCCCGCTGGTCCCGCTGGACGGCGGCCGTTTCGCCACCAGTGACCTCAATGACCTGTATCGGCGCGTCATCATCCGCAACAACCGTCTCAAGAAGCTCATCCAGATCCAGGCCCCGGAGGTGATCCTGCGCAACGAGAAACGCATGCTCCAGGAAGCCGTGGACAGCCTCTTCGACAACTCCAAGAAGTCATCGGCCGTCAAGAGCGAGAGCAACCGCGCCCTCAAGTCCCTGTCGGATTCCCTCAAGGGCAAGCAGGGCCGCTTCCGCCAGAACCTTCTGGGTAAGCGCGTGGATTACAGCGCCCGAAGCGTTATCGTCGTAGGTCCGGAGCTGAACATGCATGAATGCGGTCTCCCCAAATTCATGGCTGCAGAGCTTTACAAGCCGTTTGTGATTCGTAAGCTCATCGAGCGCGGCATCGTCAAGACCGTCAAGAGCGCCAAGAAAATTGTGGACCGCCGCGACCCCGTTATCTGGGACATCCTGGAGAACGTGATGAAGGGTCACCCGGTGCTCCTGAACCGTGCACCTACTCTGCACCGTCTGGGTATCCAGGCCTTCCAGCCCCGCATGATCGAGGGCAAGGCCATCCAACTGCACCCGCTGGCCTGTACGGCTTTCAACGCGGACTTTGACGGTGACCAGATGGCCATCCATCTGCCCCTCGGCAATGCCGCCATCATGGAGGCACAGCTGCTGATGCTGGGCTCGCACAATATCCTCAACCCCGCCAACGGTTCCCCTATCACCGTTCCTTCCCAGGACATGGTGCTGGGTCTGTACTATATCACCAAGGACCGTCCCGGCGCCAAGGGCGACGGCCTCAAGTTCTATGGCCCGGAGGAAGTGATCATCGCCTTCGACGAGAAGAAGGTGGACATGCACGCCCCCATCTACGTGCGCCTTCCCAAGGACAAGAACGACGCTACCAAGGGCTCGGAGATGGTGCGCACCACCGCCGGTCGCATCATCGTGAACCAGTACATGCCCGATGAGGTGCCGTACGTGAACGAGGTGCTGGGCAAGAAGGCCCTCCGCAGCGTCATCACCAATGTGATCAAGAATACCGGTGTCACCCGTACCGCCCAGTTCCTGGACGATATCAAGAACCTGGGTTACGACCAGGCCTTCCGCGCCGGCATCTCCTTCAACCTGGGAGACGTCCTGATTCCGGAAGAGAAGACCGCCCTCATCGAGAAGGGTTACGGGGATGTGGAAGCCATCAAGGCCAACTACGCCATGGGCTTCATCACCAACAACGAGCGTTACAACAAGGTCATCGACCTCTGGACCTCCATCGACAACCAGCTCACCGCTATCGTGAAGAAGCAGATTTCTGCAGACCAGCAGGGCTTCAACCCGGTGTACATGATGCTGGATTCCGGTGCCCGTGGCTCTACCCAGCAGATCAAGCAGCTCTGTGGCATGCGCGGCCTCATGGCCAAACCCCAGAAGAGCGGCGCTGCCGGCGCAGAGATCATCGAGAACCCCATCGTGTCCAACCTGAAGGAGGGCATGACCGTGCTGGAGTACTTCATCTCCACCCACGGTGCCCGTAAGGGTCTGGCCGATACAGCCCTCAAGACCGCCGATGCCGGTTACCTCACCCGCCGCCTGGTGGACGTCTCCCACGACGTCATCATCACCGAGGAGGACTGCGGTACCCTGCGCGGCCTGATTGCCACCGCCATCAAGAACAAGGACGAGGTAGTGGAATCCCTGGGCGAGAGGATCCTGGGCCGCACCTCCGTGCACGATATCTACAACCCGCTCACCGGAGAGCTCATCATCGCCGCCGGCGAGGAAATCCGCGAGGATACCGCCGCCCTGATCGACTCTCTCCCCATCGAGCAGGTGGAAATCCGCAGCGTCCTTACCTGCGAATCCCGCAAGGGCGTGTGCGCCAAGTGCTACGGCCGTAACCTGGCTACTTCCCGCATGGTGGAAACCGGCGAGGTTGTGGGCGTTATCGCCGCCCAGTCCATCGGCGAACCCGGTACCCAGCTCACCCTGCGTACCTTCCACGTCGGTGGTACCGCCTCCGGTTCAGTGGCAGACAACACCATTGAGTCCAAGTACGAAGGTAAGCTTGCCTTCGAGGAACTCCGCACCATCGACAGGGTGGGCGAGGACGGCACTGTCAAGCAGGTGGTCGTTTCCCGCATGGCGGAACTCCGCATCCAGGACGAGCGCACCGGCATGACCTATTCCCAGTACGACATCCCTTACGGCTCCACGCTCCACTTCAAGGACGGAGACCTGGTGAAGAAGGGAGACCTCATCTGCGAATGGGATGCTTACAACGCCACCACCATCGTGGAAACGGCCGGTACCGTGCGCTTCGAGAACATGGTGGACGGTGTCACCTTCCGCGAGGAGAGCGCCGATGAATTCGCCACCAATACGGACAAGGTGATCATCGAGAGCCGCGACAAGACCAAGAGCCCCGTGATGCTCATCGTCGGCGACGACGGCGTGGTCCTCCGGCAGTACAACCTCCCTGTGGGCGCCCACATCATGATGAACGACGGCGACAAGGTGAAGGTCGGCGACGTGATCATCAAGATCCCCCGCGCCATCGGCAAGGCTTCCGATATTACCGGCGGTCTGCCTCGCGTGACGGAACTCTTCGAGGCCCGTACCCCTTCCAACCCCGCCATCCTCTCCGAAATCAACGGCGAGGTCCTCATGGGCAAGGTCAAGCGCGGCAAGCGTGAGATTGTGGTGAAAAACCGCAGCGGCAAGGAATGTCACTATGAGGTTCCCATGACCAAGCAGATCCTGGTCCAGGAAAACGACTACGTGAAGGCCGGCACCCGTCTGAGTGACGGCGGCACTTCGCCCACCGATATCCTGAATATCCTGGGTCCCGTGAAGGCACAGGAGTACATCGTCAATGAGATCCAGGCCGTGTACCGTCTGCAGGGCGTAAAGATCAACGACAAACACTTCGAGATCATCGTGCGCCAGATGATGCGCAAGGTGCAGATCGGCGACCCCGGCGACACCGAATTCCTCCCGGAGGAACTGGTGGACAAGTGGGAGTTCATGGATCGCAACGATGCCATCTTCGGCAAGTTCTATGTGGAAGATGCCGGCGAGAGCGTCCGCTTCGAGGAAGGCGACATCATCAGCGCCCGTGACCTGCGCAGCGAAAACGCTTCGCTGGAGCGCCAGGGTTCCCGTCTGGTGGTGGCCCGCCCGGCCAAGCCCGCAACGGCTTCCCAGGTGCTGCAGGGTATCACCCGCGCCGCCCTCAAGACCGGTTCCTTCATCAGCGCCGCTTCCTTCCAGGAAACCACCAAGGTGCTGTCGGAGGCTGCCATCCGTGCCCGCGTGGACCATCTGGAAGGCCTCAAGGAGAATGTCATCTGCGGCCACCTCATTCCCGCCGGTACCGGTCTCAGCCGCTACCAGGACATCGTGGTCGGCTCCCGCACCGAAGCCATGGACCTCATGAACGAACTCTAGCCAATAAGCTAACACGCTGATTCACAGCTACTTCCTAAAATCAATCGTTGCAATTTGCAACGATTGATTTTTGTATTTTGCTCAGGCTGAGGCGTTTTTGCATCCGTCTTTGGGGCAGAATGATTATCTTTGTGTGAGAAAAGGATTTGGATAATGGGAATATTTATGGGAAAGCTTTTTTTTAAGACGGCCTCGCTGGCGATAGCCGGTCTTTTTGCCTTTGCATCGCTGTATGCCCAGGGGCCCATTAAGAACACCTTGAACCGCTTTACAGATCCTGATAAGGGACGTACGGTTTTTATAGGGAAAGGCCATTATGCGCTGGGTATCTCCGGCGGATATCACAGCTTCAATGCCGGAGGAGACGCTGCAGGCGAGGGCTACTCCATCCTGTCGCTGCTGAATATCGGCAACGGAAAACTGACCATGTATGAGGCTACGCCCAGTTTCTCCTACTTTGTGGCCGACGACCTTTCCCTGGGCGTGCGCCTGGACTATGACGGGTATATGGTGGATACGGACCTGCGCGCTAATTTGGGAGAGCTTTTTGACTTCAGCGGTCTCATCGAGATGGTGGGAACGTCTGCCGAAGACGAGGAAAACGCCCAGGAACTGGAAGATGAGCTCAAGGATATGCTCAACCTGCGTATCTCCGGCCGACACATGGTAAGGAACAGCTGGGGCACTTCCCTTGCCCTGAGGAAGTACCTGTCATTCTTTGGCAGCCAAAGTTTTGCTGTTTTTGGGGAAGCCCGCCTCTATGGAAAATATGGCAGAGTCAATTCCTGTCCCATTGACAAGATGGGCAATTACAATCTGGACAGGATGCGTACCTCGGACATTTATTCTGCCGGGCTCAAGTTCTGTGGCGGCCTGTGCCTGAGACTGCGCGACAACAGCGCCCTCACCGTCAGCGTTCCCATTATGGGGGCCTCCTACAGCTATACCAGGCAGCATAAGGAGACCAAGAGCGGACCCAACAATGCCCACATGTCGCAGTTCAACATTACCCGCGACGTAGACTTCCTCTCCGTTCAGGTGGGTTACACCCACTACATCAAGAGCAAGAAACTGCGGTAAAGGCTGTTACAGGAAAACGCCTACACGGAAGGAGATGTCTCCGGGATTGTCTCCGGTGTATAGATCCGTAGTGGTAACGAAGATACTGATACCGCCCTCATACCATTCAAAATCCGTGAAGGTGGTGTAGTAGAAGTCGCTGCCATCGTCCAGGGTAACCATTTCCACGCGCATGGAGGGAAGGGGAGTCCAGACGGTTCCGCCGTCATTGTAGCGGCGGGATACAGTGACCGTTCCCATTTCCACAACATCCTTGGTAATACCCGGGACGGAAAGGACGGCCTCGAAGTATCCGTCACGCTCGTTCCATTGGTTGCTTTTGACCGTGTAATCAATCAGGGTCATGTCCAGGCCCTGTACAATGGTGTCGTTATAATACTCTTTGGTGCAGCCGCTTGCAAGCAGGCCGGCGGCAAAGAGGAACAGGAAAAATCTTCTTGCTTTCATGCTGTGTGTTTGCTTGATGTACGGGACAAATTTACATAAAAATGCTTATATTTGTGCAATTCTGATGCCAGTAATTCTATGAGACCTTTATATCTTACCAATACCCTTACGCGCAGCAAGGAACTTTTCAAGCCCATCCATGAGGGACGCGCCGGCATGTACGTGTGCGGTCCCACCGTGTACGGGGACGCTCACCTGGGGCATGCCCGCCCCGGAGTAACCTACGATGTCCTGTTCCGCCTGCTCAAGTACCTGGGCTATAAAGTGCGCTATGTGCGCAATATCACAGACGTGGGCCACCTGGAGCAGGACGCCGATGAAGGCGAGGACAAGATAGCCAAAAAAGCGCGCCTGGAGCAGCTGGAGCCCATGGAAGTGGTCCAGTATTACACGGAGCGCTACCATGAAGCCATGCGCCTCCTAAACGTGGAATCTCCCTCCATAGAGCCCCGCGCCAGCGGCCACGTCATTGAGCAGATTGAAGCCGTGAAAAAGATACTCGCGGCCGGATATGCCTATGAGAGCAACGGCTCTGTGTACTTCGATGTGCAAAAATACAACAGTGACCACCACTACGGCGTACTCTCCGGCCGCACGCTGGAGGCTACGCTGGAAGGCACCCGCAGCCTGGACGGCCAGGGGGACAAGCGTGCCCCCTATGACTTTGCCCTCTGGAAAAAGGCAGAACCGGAGCATATCATGCGCTGGCCTTCCCCCTGGGGAGAAGGATTCCCCGGCTGGCACCTGGAATGTTCCGTGATGGGCGCCAAGTACCTGGGAGAGGAATTTGACATCCATGGCGGCGGCATGGACCTGCTGTTTCCGCACCATGAGTGCGAGATTGCCCAGAATGTGGCCTCCCGCGGCACGCAGGGCGTACACTACTGGATACACAACAACATGATAACTATCGGCGGCCAGAAGATGGGCAAGTCGCTGGGGAACTTCATCACCCTTCCGCAGCTTTTCAGCGGGGAGCATGACAAACTGTCGCAGCCCTACAGTCCCATGACCATCCGCTTTTTTATTCTCCAGGCTCATTACCGCAGCACGCTGGATTTCTCGAACGATGCCCTGCAAGCTGCGGAAAAGGGCTACAAGCGCCTGATGCAGGCCTGGCGGGAGATTGCCGGTCAAGCCGGCAATGGCGGTGCCGTCATGCCCGACGCCGATCGGACATCTGCTGCCGTGGCAGCCATCCGCGAAGCCGTGGAGGAGGCCCTCTGCGATGACCTCAACACTCCCGTTGCCATCGCCCACCTTTTCGATGCGGTGAAACTCATTAACGGCGGCAACCTTTCTGCCGCGGACAAGTGCGCCCTTCAACAGCTCTTCGAAGGCGTGGTGGGCGGCGTCCTGGGTCTCAAGGATGAGGAGGCCGGCGCCTCCGGCAAGGCGGAAAAGGCCCTGGAAGGCGTCATGAGCCTGGTCCTGGAATCCCGCCGCAAAGCCCGCGAGGAAAAGAACTGGGCAGAAAGCGACCGCATCCGCGACACCCTGGCCTCCTTCGGCATCACAGTCAAAGATACTAAAGAAGGCGTCACATGGAATCTCAGCTAAAATTCATTTCCTGGAACGTAAACGGCCTCAGGGCCGTGGCAGGCAAGGGTTTTGCCGATATCTTCACACAACTGGAAGCGGATTTTTTCTGCCTGCAGGAAACCAAGATGCAGGCAGGTCAGTTGGATCTGGAGTTTCTGGGCTACCAGTCCTACTGGAACTATGCAGAAAAGAAAGGCTATTCCGGTACGGCGGTCTATACCCGGCATACCCCGCTCTCGGTCCGCTATGGCATGGGCGTGGAAGAGCACGACCACGAAGGCCGGCTCATCACTCTGGAGTATGAGCGCTTTTTCCTGGTGTGCGCCTATGTCCCCAACTCGCAGGACGGGCTGCGCCGCCTGGATTACCGCATGCGCTGGGAAGATGCCCTCAGGGAGTACCTGGTGGCCCTTCCCAAACCGGTGGTCTTTTGCGGGGACCTCAACGTGGCCCATGAGGAGATAGACCTCAAAAACCCCTCCACCAATCACATGAATGCCGGTTTTACGGACCAGGAGCGCGGGAAGTTCTCCCAGCTTCTCGAGGCCGGCTTTGTGGATTCCTGGCGCTTTCAGCATCCTGAGGAGGTGAAATACTCCTGGTGGAGCTACCGCATGAACGCCCGGGCACGGAACGCCGGCTGGCGCATAGACTACTTTGTGGTGTCGGAGGCGCTGAAGCCTGCCATCGTGTCCACAGAGATTCACAATAAGGTTTTTGGCTCGGACCATTGCCCCGTAGAATTAGTTTTGAGCGTATGATTTCCTTTACCTGCGATTACAACGAGGGTGCGCATCCGGCCATTCTGGATGCCCTGGTCCGTACCAATTTCTCCCAGCAGCCCGGTTATGGGGCGGATGCCTATACTGAACAGGCCAAGGCCCGGATCCGGGAGGCCGTGGGCTGCCCCGGAGCAGAAGTTTTTCTGCTTACCGGCGGCACACAGACCAATTCCACCGTCATTGCCACCATGCTGCGGGATTACCAAGGCGTAGTGGCCGCCCAAACCGGCCACATCGCCGTCCATGAGGCCGGCGCCGTGGAATACACCGGGCACAAGGTCCTTACCCTGCCCCAGCACGAGGGGAAGATGGACGCCGGAGAATTGGCCGCCTATCTAGAGGCTTTTTACGCCGATGGCGCCTATGAGCACATGGTCTTCCCCGGCATGGTGTACATCTCCTTCCCCACGGAATACGGAACGCTCTATTCCAAGGCGGAGCTTCAGGCCATCAGGGAAGTGTGCCAGCGCTACAGCCTGCCGCTTTTTGTGGACGGCGCGCGCCTTGGCTACGGTCTCATGAGTCCTGCGTGCGACCTTACCCTGCAGGAGCTCTCCCGCCTTTGCGACGTCTTTACCATCGGCGGAACCAAAGTGGGTGCCCTTTGCGGAGAAGCCGTGGTTTTCCCCGCCGGAAAGGCTCCGGAGCACTTTTTCACCATGGTCAAGCAGCACGGCGCCCTGCTGGCCAAAGGCCGCCTGCTGGGTATCCAGTTTGACACCCTGTTCACAGACGGTCTGTACCTGAAGATAGCCAAAGGGGCCATAGACCTGGCCATGCAGCTCAAAGCGCTGTTTGTGGGAAAAGGCTATGAACTCTTCCTGGATTCGCCCACCAATCAGCAGTTTATCATCCTGACGGAGGAGGCCGCAGCAGCCCTGGAGGGCAAGGTGGCCTACGAAGTGTGGGAACGGCTCCCGGACGGGCGCTCCGTTACGCGCTTTGCCACCAGCTGGGCCAGCACAGCGGAGCAGCTCTCCCAATTGGCCGCCCTGCTGCCGTAAACTTTGGGCCAGGTCCCCATAACAAAAGGACCTGGCCCAAAAAGTATTCCTGCAGGATTAGAACGGAAGATCGTCGGTGGGATCCTGGGCGGCGGGGAGGGGACCCTGGTATGCAGGGTTCACAGGCTGGGCCGATACCGGCTGTGCCGGCTGCTGTGCCGGCGCCTGCTGGGTGTAACCACCCTGGTAACCGCCCTGGCCGGCGGGGGCATCGCCTTCCGGGCGCTTGCCCAGCAGCTGGAGGGTGTCTGCCACTACTTCCGTGGTATAGCGCTTGTTGCCGCTCTGGTCTGTCCAGGAGCGGGTGCGGAGCTTGCCCTCGATGAAGAGCTGGGTGCCTTTGCGGACGAACTTCTCTGCTACGTCTGCGTTATTGCGCCAAACGACTATATTGTGCCATTCGGTGTTCTCCCTGGGTTCGCCGGAGCGGTCGCGGTAGCGTTCCGATGTAGCGAGGGGGAAAGATGCGACTTTTACATTGCCTCCCGGGTTCTGGGGATTGTTCTCGAGGTAACGTACTTCCGGGTCTTTTCCAACGTTACCGATGAGCATGACTTTGTTCAGTGACATAATGCTAATGCGTTAATAAGGTTTTGGATGTCTGGTTTTTCTCCTGTAAGGGTTTGGTACCCGGCGGCTGCTTGCCACATAAGCCATTGATGGCCAGATAGATATTCCTTGCAAGGGATGCCGGCAAGCGAAGGGTGTCTGTACTCCGCTTCCAGCACAGTGGATGCTGCAAAATTCAGGCCTTCCGGAACGGAAACCAGCCCGGGAAGCGTATAAATCACCAGCCCGGGCCTGAGCCCTGCCGCCTGGTCAAAGGAAAGACCTTCCGCGCCGAAGCGCTCCGACAGCTCCTGCACCTTGGAGGCCGATCTCCCGGTCACATAGAGCCTGCAGCCAAGCTTCCCGGCCGCGGTGATGGCTGCCCGCGCGGCGCCGCCCGTCCCCACTACCAGGGTATCGGCAAATTGGCGCTGCCCGATGGCTCCCAGGACTCCGTCCACATCTGAATTGTGACCCAGCAGGCCGGAAGGCGTTTTTACCACCAGGTTCACGGCACCGCTCTCCCGTGCTGAGTCACTCAGCTGCGTCACGCGGGATAAGGCCTCCCGCTTGAAGGGCGCCGTAACGTTGATCCCGTCGTAGCTTTCCAGAAAAGCCTGCCACAGCTGGTCAAATTCTTCGGATTCCAGCAGGTCGTAGGGGTATCGGCCCCCGTAAGCGGCGGCAAAAAGGCGCGGACTCAGCGAGCCGGCCACCGGATAGCCGATGAGTGCGAATCTCATTTGCGGAAAAAATGCTCGTGGATGTAGGACGCCAGGCCGCAGATGGCCTGCGAGAGCACCTGCGACTCATGGTTGAGGGTGGCGTAAATCATGCCCGTCCCTATAGGGATGCCCCAGATACCCAGGAGCGCGCCGCATACTGCGCCATGGTAAGCGCCGAACCCCCCGGGCACCGGCACCACCGCGCTGATGCTGCCGGCAATCATCAGGACAAAGGCGCTGAGCGGGGTAAGCTGCGAGAAAGCCTCGATATCCTGCAGCGCCCATACGATACAGGTGCTCATGAGCCAGTACAGTGTCCAGATAAGGGCCGTATAAAGAAGGAAGAGCCAGCTGTTTTTCATTTTGGTGAAGGAGCCCAGCCCGCGGACGATTCCCTCCAGGAACTCCCAGATTTTTCCCCACAGGCCGCCTTTGTTCCGGTAGTGCCAGGCCAGGTACAGTCCGCCGCCCACCAGGAGCACTAAGGCCGCCAGCGCCCCCCATAGCAGGTGGCTGCTTTCCAGGCTTTCCAAACTGTCCAGAAAGTACCCGCCAAAACCGTCCCACATCACCGCCAGCAACGCTGCGGCCATGCCCACCGTCACAATGGCGTCCCAGAGCCGCTCTGTCAAGAGTGCGCCCAGGGCTTTGTCGTAGCTCAAAAGCCGCTTTCCCTCCCCGTCCAGGGCCGAATGCCGCACCACATAGCCCACCCGGGCAAATTCCCCGGCCCGCGGAATGGCCAGGTTCACGGCATTGCCGATATTATAGGCATTGAAGCAGCTGAGCCGCGAAGTGGAAGGGTCGAAGGGCGTCAGGAGCATGCGGTAGCGGATGCCGCGAAGATAGAAAACCACGATTCCCAGGGCCATGGACAGGAGGACATAGGTCCATCGGCACAGCTTGAGCGCCCGGCCAAACTGCTGCCAGTCTATGCTGCGCAGGCACAGGCCCACCAGCGCCAGCGCCACCACTGTCCAGAAGGCGTATTGAAGGAAACTTCTGCTTTTCTTCTTGTCCATACGGGGCAAAGATAATGGAAAATACGCAAAAAATAACTATTTTTGCAGGTTATCACACGCTTTATCGGCTATGAAATCCATCCTTGGCATAGGCAATGCCCTCACGGACATCCTGGCGGTCCTCCCGGACGACGCCCTCCTTCGTAAGTACCATCTGCCCCTTGGCAGCATGCAGCACGTGGACATGGAAACCGGCGACCGCATCTGGGAAGCCCTCAAACACTACGGCGTCAAGTACGTTCCCGGCGGCAGTGCGGCCAATACCATCACTTGCACGGCCATCTTCGGCATGACGTCCGGCTTCCTGGGAAAGATAGGCAACGATGACCTTGGCAACCTCTTCAAGAGCACCATGGAGCAGTACGGCGTCAGGGCGCAGATGCTCTACGGCACCAAGTCCAGCGGCCGCTGCATGGTGTTCATCACGGGCGCCAACGCGGAACGCACTTTTGCCGACTATATGGGCGCCACCCTGGAGCTGGGCCCGGAAGATCTGAGCCCGGAGCAGTTCGAAGGCTACGACTACTTCCACATAGAAGGCTATCTGGTCCAGAACCAGGAACTGATTTCCAAGGCCGCCCGCCTTGCCAAAGCCGCCGGCTGCACCATCTCCATAGACATGGCCTCCTACAATGTGGTGGAGTCCAACAATGCCTTCTTCCACAACCTGGTAGAGAATTACGTGGACATAGTCTTTGCCAACGAGAGCGAAGCCAAGGCCTTCACCAAAAAAGAGCCCCGGGAAGCGATAGAAGAGCTTTCCCGCCACTGCCGCATAGCCGTGGTCAAGGTGGGCAAGGAGGGTTCCATGGTCAAATCCGGGGATGAATTCCATTTTATCCAGCCCTGGCCCGCCCAGCCCGTAGATGCCACCGGCGCCGGAGACACCTATGCCGCCGGTTTCCTCTATGCCCACTCGCTGGGCATGCCGCTCAAGGTTTGCGGGGAGGTAGGCTCCATCATCGCCGCCAAGGTGGTGGAGGTAATCGGCACAAAAATTGACATTCCCCGCTGGCGCACGGCAAAAGAAGAGATCCGCGCCCTCATTGCGGCCCATCAAACCGCCTGACTATGAAAAAGTACCTGATAGTTTTCATCATTTCCATGGTGCCCCTGATAGAGCTGCGCGGCGCCATTCCCTATGCCGTGGGCATGGGGCTGCCCATTGTCCCCTCCATCATTGTTTCCGTGCTCGGTAACATGCTGCCCGTCCCCTTCATTTTCCTTTTTGCCCGGCGCATCCTGGAGTGGGGTAAGGACAAGCCCTGGATAGGCGCTTTCTTCTCCTGGTGCCTCCAGAAGGGGGAAAAAGGCGGCAAGAAGCTGGAAGCCAAGGCTGGCCGCGGCCTCTACTGGGCCCTGCTGCTGTTTGTGGGCATTCCGCTGCCCGGCACCGGCGCCTGGACAGGGACACTGGCCGCCAGCATCCTGGACATGGACTTCAAAAAGAGCGTCCTGTACGTGCTGCTGGGCGTGCTGCTGGCCGGCGCCATCATGCTGGCCGCTTCGCTGGGCGTTTTCGGCGCCATTTCCCTGGCAAGCTGAAGTTCGCGTTTTTTTAGTATCTTTGCACTCTTCAAGCAAACGATACAACTATGGCATACGCAGAGTTTAACGAGCAGGAGCTCGGACGCAGGGAATCTTTGGGTAAACTCCGGGAACTGGGCATAGACCCCTACCCGGCAGCTCAATACCCGGTAAATACCACCGCACAGGAAATCACCGAAGGCTTCAAGCCGGAGGAAGGCAACTTCCAGGATGTGTGCATCGCCGGCCGCATCATGAGCCGCCGCATCATGGGCGCCGCCTCCTTCATGGAGCTGCAGGACCATTCCGGCCGCATCCAGGTCTATGTCAAGCGGGACGAGATTTGCCCCGGGGAAGACAAAACCCTCTACAACACCGTGTTCAAGAAACTCCTGGATATCGGCGACATTGTAGGTATCAAGGGCTTTGCCTTCTTTACGCAGACGGGCCAGCTGTCCGTCCACGCCAAGGAGCTTACCGTGCTGGGCAAGTCCCTCCGCGTGCTTCCCATCGTGAAAACTGACGCCGACGGCACCGTCCACGACAGCTTCGAAGACCCGGAGCTCCGCTACCGCCAGCGCTACGTGGACCTGGTGGTGAACCCGCAGGTGAAAGAGACCTTCGTCAAGCGTACGCTCATTATCAACACCATGCGTGCATGCTTCAACGAGGCCGGCTGCCTGGAAGTGGAAACGCCTATCCTTCAAGCTATTCCAGGCGGCGCCACCGCCCGTCCGTTCATCACGCACCACAATGCGCTGGACGTGGATATGTACATGCGTATCGCCAATGAACTCTACCTCAAGCGCCTGATTGTGGGCGGCTTTGCCGGCGTGTACGAGTTTGCCAAGAACTTCCGCAACGAGGGCATGGACAAAACCCACAACCCGGAATTCACCTGCGTGGAGATGTACATCGCTTACAAGGACTATCTCTGGATGATGGAATTCACGGAGAAAATGCTCCAACGGGTGGCCGAAGCCACCGGCGGTGTGCGCAAGACCATCGGCGGACATGAGATTTCCTTTGAGGGACCGTTCCGCCGTCTGCGTATCCTGGATGCCATCAAGGAGTACGCCGGCGTGGATGTCAAGGGCATGGACGAGGAACAGCTTCGCCAGGTTTGCAAGCAGCTGAACGTAGAGGTGGACAAGACCATGGGCACGGGTAAACTCATCGACGCCATCTTCGGCGAATACTGTGAGAGGAACCTCATCCAGCCCACCTTCATCATTGATTATCCCGTAGAGATGTCGCCCCTTACCAAGCGCTGCCGCTACGACGACACCCTCACGGAGCGCTTCGAACTTTTTGTCAACGGAAAGGAGCTGGCCAATGCCTACTCAGAGCTCAACGATCCCATCGACCAGCTGGCCCGCTTCGAGGAGCAGGCCGCCCTCAAGAGCAAAGGCGACGACGAAGCCATGTACGTGGACTATGACTTTGTCCGCGCCCTGGAATACGGTATGCCGCCCACCAGCGGAATCGGTATCGGCATAGACCGCCTCACCATGTTCATGACCGGCCAGGAAAGCATCCAGGACGTCCTTTTCTTCCCCATGATGCGCCCAGAAAAATTCTAACGAATTTTATTATATACTTGAGGGGGCTCTGCCCCCTATTATCCCCCGCGGCCTCCGGCCGGTCGCCTTTGGGCGCCAGGTGAATCATTCAAACTTTATGCGCACGGAAATCGTCTCGGCCCAGAACCCCAGGATCAAGAACTTGCTGCTGCTGCAGGAGAAATCCCGCGCAAGGCGGGAGCAGGGGCTTTTTGTGGTGGAAGGCCGACGTGAACTGGAGCACTGCCTGGAAAAGGGTTTCACCGTCCGGACGCTTTTCCGCTGTCCGGAGATTGCCGGTGTCGCAGACCATGCGCCCGCAGGGGCATCTGTCATCGAGATTCCGGAACGGCTATACCGCAAGGTGGCTTACCGAGAGGGGACGGAGGGGATCATTGCGGAGGTGGAGTACAAGGCCCAGACGCTGGAAGAGCTTCAGCTGCCGGAGAATCCCCTGATCATGGTGCTGGAGAGCGTGGAGAAGCCGGGGAATCTGGGCGCGGTACTTCGCAGCGCAGATGCCGCCGGGGCCCATGCCGTGCTCATCTGTGACCCGCTCACTGACCTTTTTAACCCCAATCTCATACGGGCTTCCATCGGGGCCGTGTTCACCGTGCCCACCGTGGCCTGCACCTCAGAAGAGGCCATCGCCTTCCTGCAAGCGCGTGGCATTCAGATTCTTACGGCCCAGCTGCAGGATTCCTCCCTCTATTACGACACGGACATGCGCCGTCCCACCGCCCTTGTAATGGGCACCGAAGCCACCGGCCTCACCGAGCGGTGGCGGCAGGTGGCTTCGGCCCATATTCGGATTCCCATGCTGGGAGCGCTGGACAGCCTCAATGTGTCCGTCTCTGCCGCCATCCTCCTGTACGAAGCAGTCCGTCAGCGGCAAACCCAGATTTAGATTTTGGTCTCGCAGTAAGCGCAGCGGACAATCTCGCCGGTGCGCTTGAAGTAAGGCGTGACGCTCTCGTTGTTGCAGATGCACTTGGGATTGGTGCAGCGCAGGGAGTCGTCGGTGAAGTGGTCTTTTTCCGGCATCGGATGGGCGGGATCGTCCTTCCAGTCCATGAGGCTCTTGATCAGGGCCATGCGGACGTACTTGCCATAGGCCACCTGGCGGAAGTAGGCAGCGCGGGGATCGGCGTCCACCTCTGTAAGAATCTCGTTCACGCGCGGCAGCGGATGCAGGACGGCCATGTTCTTCTTGGCCAGTTTCATCTTCTCTGCGTTGAGGATGAAGTTGTCCTTCAGGCGGTCAAACTCGTCCTCGTCCAGGAAACGCTCTTTCTGCACGCGGGTCATGTACAGGATATCGAGTTCCGGCATGGCCTCTTCGATGGAATCCACCTCCACATAAGGAATGCCCTTGAGGTCGCAAACATCGTGGCGGATGTACTCGGGCAGCTTAAGTGCATCAGGGGCAATGAGATAGACCTTGATACCCTCGTAGGCCGACAGGGCCTTGATCAGCGAGTGCACGGTGCGGCCGAAGCGCAGGTCACCGCAGAAGCCGAAGGTCAGGTTGTCGATGTGGCCCAGCTCGCGGTGGATGGTGAGGAGGTCGGTCAGGGTCTGCGTGGGATGGCTGTGGCTGCCGTCACCGGCGTTGATGATGGGCACCGGCGATACCTCTGCAGCGGCCAGCGGCGCACCTTCGATGGGGTGGCGCATGGCGATGATATCGGCGAAGCAGGCCATCACGCGAACGGTGTCCTGAACGGTTTCACCCTTGGCGACGGAAGATTTGGCAGCATCCGAGAAACCGAGCATCTGGCCGCCCAGTTCCTTGATGGCGGCGGTGAAGCTGAGGCGGGTACGGGTGCTGGGCTCGTAGAAGAGGGTGGCCAGCTTCTTGTGGGCCATGGCCTCGTAGTACTCCTCGGGGTGCTCGATGATACGGTCTGCCAGGGCGATGATTTCGCTGATTTCGGCGCGGGTCAGGTCGGTGGGTTCGATGAGGTGTTTCATAAAATATTTTAAGGGTTTATTGGTTTTCATTCATCCAGGATTCGTCGGAGGGGTTGTCGCGGAAACGCAGGATGCGCTCCCTCCACTCGGGGCCGATAAATTCCTCTTCCACAGCTACTTCCAGCAGTACATCCAGGTTGCTGAGGGAGTGGTTGAAGGTGCCGGCGGCGTGGATGCGGTCCAGGCCGCTTTTCATGCCGTAGGTGAAGATGCTGGCGATGCCCAGCACCTCTGCGCCGGCTTCGCGAAGGGCTTTGACGGTCTCCACGGCGCTGCCCGCGGTGGAAATGAGGTCTTCCACCACAACGGTCCGGGTGCCCGGCTCCAGTTTCCCTTCAATGCGGTTGGCCCTGCCGTGGTCTTTGTTTTCTCCGCGGACATAGCCCATGGGAAGGTTCAGGATCTGGGCGGCCAGGGCGGCATGGGCGATACCGGCGGTGGAGGTACCCATCAGCATCTGGCACTCAGGATAATAAGTCTGGATAAGGAGGGCCAGGCCGTCCTCTACGCGGTTGCGGACTTCAGGGTCCGAGAGAACGAGGCGGTTGTCACAGTAAATGGGGCTGTGGATGCCGCTGGCCCAGGTGAAGGGCTGCTGGGGCCGAAGAAAAACGGCACCAATCGAAAGAAGGTCTGAGGCAATGGTTTTGCTGTTCATGGCTTTATAGGTTTTCAGGACAAAATTCTGTGCAGCAGCGTATCCAGGCGGCGCAGGGGTCCGGTGCTGCGGTAATGGGCCGCCCTACTACAATCAGGTCTGAGCCTTTTTCCCGGGCAAGGGCCGGCGTGGTGATGCGCACCTGGTCGTCGGTGGAGGAATCGGCAAAGCGGATACCGGGTGTGACGGTAAGGAAATCCTTCCCGCAGGCGGCTTTTACCAGCGATGCTTCCAGCGGTGAGCAAACCACCCCGTCCAGGCCTGCCTCGCGGGCATTCCGGGCATAATGGGCAATGGTCTCGCCGATACTGGCACTCACCAACAAGTCCCGCTGCATCCGCTCTTCGCTGGTGGAGGTGAGCTGCGTGACGGCTACCAGCAGCGCTCTGGAACCATCGGGCCGGGTAAGACCTTCCACAGCCGCGCGCATCATTTCCACGGTGCCGGCCGCATGCACGTTGCAAAGGTCAATGTCCAGCTCCGACAGCACCCGCATGGTGCGCCGGACCGTGTTGGGAATGTCGTGCAGCTTCAGGTCCAGGAAAAGCCGATGGCCGCGGCGTTTGAGCTCCCGCACCATCTGGGGCCCTTCGGCGTAGAAAAGCTCCATCCCTATCTTGAGGAAGGGCTTGCGTGCCTGCCCCTGGAAAAGGTCCAGGAACCGGTAGCACTCGCTGGCGCTGGAAAAGTCGCAGGCAATGATTACATCTTTCATATAATGCCGATAATATCTTCCAATTTTTCAATGCCCAGCTCTTCCATGAGGGCGGGGAGGGCGTCGATGATGCCGGGACAAGCCATGGGGTCCCGCAGGTTAGCCGATCCCACCTGCACCGCAGTAGCGCCCGCCATCATCATTTCAATGACGTCCGAGGCCGATGCCACGCCGCCGCAGCCCACGATGGGAATCTTGCAGGCGGCTGCGGCCAGATTGACCAGGCGCAGGGCCACAGGAAGGAGCGCAGGACCGGAAAAACCGCCCGTGCGGTTGGCCAGGACGGGTTTTCTCCGGCGGATATCGATCCGCATGCCCGGCAGGGTATTGATAAGGGTGAGGGCATCGGCCCCTTCGTCTTCGCAGGCGCGGGCTATGGCGGTGATGTCCGTCACCAGGGGGGTAAGCTTTACGAGGAGGGGCTTTTTTCGCAGGGCTTTTCGTGCGGCCCGCGTAACGGCTGCCGCCGCTGCGGGGTCCGTGCCAAAACTCATGCCGCCCTTGTGTACGTTGGGACAGGAGATGTTCACCTCTACAAGGTCAATCTCCTCGCAGGCATCGGCCTTTTCACAGCAGATGCCGAATTCTTCTACGGAAAAGCCGCTGATGTTGGCAATCAGGGGCGTGCGGCAAAGGGAGCGGACGTGGGGTGCCACCTTGCTTACCAGGGCGTCTATGCCCGGATTCTGCAGGCCCACGGCGTTTAGAAGGCCGCCGGTGCACTCCGCGATGCGGGGCGTGGGGTTACCAAAGCGCGGCTCCAGCGTGGTTCCCTTGAGACAGATGGCTCCCAGCTTGTCAAGCGCATACCACCGAGCCATCTCGAAGCCCTGGCCAAAGGTTCCGCTGGCGGGAATCACCGGGTTTTGCAGGCGGATGCCGCAGAGGTTTACTGAAGTATCTCTTACCATGGCAGCTGGTCTTTAAGGAAAACGGGGCCTTCGTGGCAGATGCGCTGAGGTCCTTCTGTCGTTTGCACCGTGCAGCCAAAGCAGACGCCGGTTCCGCAGCCCATGCGCTCTTCCAGGGAGTACTCGCCGGGGCCGGACAGCAGGGGATGCAGGGCCCGCATCATGGGCATGGGGCCGCAGACATAGAAGTAATCGAAGGAGGGTGCCACTTGCCCAAGTGCATCGGTTACCAGGCCCTTGATGCCGGCCTGTCCATCCAGCGTGGCTATGTGAACGTCTGCGCCAAGGGCACTGAGCTCTTGATGCAGAAGCACATCCCGGGCGGTGTTGAATCCCAGGAGCGCCACCACCTCACGGCCTGCGGCCCTAAGGTCCCGGCACAGCTGGTGAAGGGGGGCGACCCCTATTCCGCCGCCAATCAGGAGGGCCTTTTTGCGGCAAGCCTCTACGTGGAAGCCGTGGCCCAGGCCGGTGAGAAGTTCCAGCTCACTGCCTTCCCGGAGGGTGGTCAGGGTGGCGGTCCCTTCTCCTGCCACTTTATACAGGAGCGTCAGGCGGCCGGGCTCTGAGAGGGAGACCGAGAGCGGCCGGCGCAGGTATTTGCCGGGAATGGCTACCTGGACAAACTGCCCGGAGCGCTGCTGGGGGGCACCATCGGCCGTAAGGACCAGGCGGTAAACTCCCGGGACTGCAGGCTCGTTGGCGCTTATGGTATAAATTCTTTTTTCCATCTTCAGGCGGGGTCTTTCCAAACTGTTTTTCCGTCCATCAGGGTCATGCGTACTGCTCCTTGTACGGACATGCCGTCAAAGGGGGTGGCGTGGCCTTTTGACAGGAAAAGGCGGCTGTCTATGGTGTAAGCGGCATTCAGGTCCAGGACTGTAAGGTTGGCCTTCTGTCCTTCGCGCAGGGCACCGCCCAGGCGGAAAATGCGGCGCGGCGTGGTGCAGAGGGCATCCAGCAGCCGTTCCAGGGAGATTTTTCCCTCCTTGACCAGCTGTGTGTACAGCACGGGGAAGGCGGTTTCCAGGCCCACTATGCCCATGGCGCTTTTCTCCAGGCCGCGGGACTTTTCCTCCGCCGTGTGGGGGGCATGGTCCGTGGCGATAGCGTCAACGGTGCCGTCGCGGAGACCTTCCAGCAGTGCGTCGCGGTCCTCGCTGGAGCGAAGGGGCGGGTTCATTTTGAAGCGGCCGTCTTCCTGGAGGTCATCCTCGCAGAGGGTCAGGTAATGGGGGGCGGTTTCACAGGTTACACGTACGCCGCTGCGCTTGGCTTCCCGCACCAGCGCCACGCTTTCCTTGGCCGATACATGGCAGATATGGTAACGGCAACCCGTGCGGGCGGCCAGCTCCAGGTCGCGTGCAATCTGGCCCCATTCGCTCTGGGAGCAGATGCCCCGGTGCCCGTGTGCGGCGCACCAGCGGCCCTGGTGGATGTAGCCGCCGTGAAGCAGGGTGTCGTCCTCGCAGTGGGCTGCGATGATGCAGTCCAGTTCAGCGGCGCGGTGCATTGCCTGGAGCATCACTTCTTCCCGCTGGACTCCGCTTCCGTCATCGGAGAAGGCTACGCAGCGTCCCTTCAATGCCTCCATGTCAACCACTTGCTTTCCAGCCCGGCCCAGGGTGATGGTGGCATAGGGGAGTACCTGGATGCAGGCATCCTGGTCAATGATGGCTTGTTCCAGGGCTATGTGCTCCGGGGTGTCGGGTGCAGGGCTTAGATTGGGCATGGCGCAGACGGTGGTGTAGCCGCCGCGGGCCGCTGCCTGCGAGCCGCTAAGGATGGTCTCTTTCTGGGGAGCGCCGGGCTCCCGGAAATGGACGTGCAGGTCTGCGAAGCCATAGGAGACCACTTGGCCGGAAAGGTCAATTACCTGGGTGTCTGGGGGGCAGGAAAGAGATTCCGCTACGGCCCGGATGAGGCCGTCTGCGACCAGGATGTCGCCTCGCGGGAGGATGCCGCGTTCTGTGCTCAAGGATGCGCCTTTCAGCAGCAGGGTTCGTTCCATCTCGGGATGCAAAGTTATCTCTTTTTTGCAACAAGTGCAAAAAGAAAGCGCAGAATTTTTTAACAATCGGCCATGAATAACTTTTCCCGGGGCGGCTCTCCTGCCTGATGTTGCTCCTTGCCATAGTGCTCTACACCGGGGTGAAAGGCAATGGACCGGCCGGCCCGCCGGGAAAGGCTGAGTGACTGCGGAGACGCTTACGGGCCGATTCTGCGCACGGGCCGGGCAAAAAGGCCGGGCGGTGAACAAATAGGGCCGAATTTGCGCACGGGTTGGGCAAAAGTGCTGGGCGGTGAACGAATATGGCCGAATTTGCGCACGCCCCCTGAGGGAAACGCCGCCAGCGATGCCGCCAGTGATGCCGCCAGTGATACTGGGGGAGGTAGCGTCGTGGGGAGGGGAGACCGCTGGAGGTGCCGTAAATAAATAGGGATTTTAAAATTGTTTAATAGATTGATAACCAGCACTATAAGTGGGGGGGGTAGAATAAATGAAGGGCTTGTGAAGTAGGGTTTTTTCCGGCGTGTGGTGTTGTTTATAGTAGCCGATTGCTTTGCTTGGCGGGATAGCCTTTTTACTTTTGCGTGCTAAAAAATGCACGTTATGACGAAAAATGGGAATTATGAATCGCCCCGGGTTTTTTCCCAGGTAGAGCTATGCCTGGAGACTTCCAT
>CADAJF010000027.1:25343-27153 GCA_902788175.1 uncultured Bacteroidia bacterium | reverse complement strand
CTCTCGAACAATCATAAAGTTAGCAAAAGAATCAATTCTATCCACTTGCTGAGATATACATTAATTGTATTATTACGCAGGTGAACAGAATTCTTTATGATGGATAATCCCCGACTTATTCGGGAATCACTTCCCGATGCAGTGGCGGCTGAAGATGGTGTGGAGGATGAGTTCGGGGTCCAGGCCAAGGTCTTTTCCAAGGATGGAGTTGATGGCGGAGAGGGCTTGGCGTAGGTCTTCCGCTACTAGGTCTGTGGGGATGCCGGAGAGTAGGGAAGTGCGCACATCCTGTAGGGCCGAGGCCGCATTTTGCAAGGCCTCGAGATGTCTGGCATTTGTTATAAAGGTAGAATCTGCATTGGGTATGAGGTCTCTTTCCAGCTCCAGTAGTAAGGACTTCAGTTCTTCCAGCCCTTTTTCCTCCTTTGCAGATATTGAAAGAATATTATGCTTATAATCAGCTAAAGAAACATTGTTGTTAATTGTAATAACATTTTTGTTGCACGCGTCAATCACGGCAATATCGGCCTTATTGAGCAGTATAATCAGCTTCTGGGAGTCAAAATCCACACGCTGAATGATCTCCTCCAAATTATTCAAAAGGTCGAATTCGTTTTGGCTGGCATCCAGCAGGGCAAGAACGATCTCTGCCTCTGACAACTTGCGAAAAGTACGCTCGATGCCCATTATTTCTACCTCGTCGCTGGCCTTTCGGATGCCGGCTGTGTCGATGAAACGGAAGAGGATGCCACCAATATTCAGTGTCTCCTCCACTGTATCCCGGGTGGTGCCGGCAATAGGGGAGACCAATGCCCGCTGGTCCCCCAGAAGAGCATTCAGCAGCGTACTTTTCCCCGCGTTCGCGGGGCCAATGATTGCCACCGGAACTCCGTTCTTGATCATATTTCCCTGGCGGAAGGAAGCAGCCAGCCGCTGAACCTGCTGCAGCGTAGTCTCTACAAGACCATTTAGCTGCTCCCTTTGTGCAAACTCTACATCTTCCTCTGAGAAATCCAGCTCCAGTTCCAGCAGGGAGGCCATTTCCAGCAGTTGTTCCCTCAGGGAGGACAGCTCTTTGGAAAAGCATCCTTTAAGCTGGTTCATGGCCACGCGGTGAGAAGCGGAAGTATTAGATGCGATAACATCTGCAACGGCTTCTGCCTGCGATAAATCCATCTTCCCGTTTAAGAAAGCGCGGCGTGTATATTCACCAGGTTCTGCCATGCGTGCACCAGCGCCAAGAAGCAGGTTTACCAGCTCTCCAACAATAAAAGGAGAGGCATGCGTTGAAATCTCTACAGCGTCTTCCCCAGTATAACTGTGCGGGGCCCTGAAGACCGATACCAGGACTTCATCCAGTAGTTCTCCATGGGCAAATACTTTCCCGTAACAAATGGTATAAGCATCTGCATCAGAAATCTTTCCATCCTTTACTTGAACTACAGCATCAGCTATCTGAAAGCTCTCTGGCCCGCTTAAGCGTACAATGGAAATTGCTCCGGTCCCTGGAATAGTGGCCGGAGCAACGATGGTATCTGAATAGAGATTCTTCACTTTGTTCTGCATGAAAGGTTCCCGGTCAAGCCGGGAAAGACGTTAATCGTAGCGTCCAAACTTGGACATATTGTCTATGAGGTCCTTGTTGGTCTTGTACTCGTCCATGTGCTGCTGCATCCAGGACATGGCCTCTACGGGGTTCATATCGGCCAGGAGCTTGCGCAGGATCCAGATGCGGTTGTTGGTGTAGGGATCGTACAGGAGGGCGTCGCGGCGGGTGCTGGAAAGCACCAGGTTCACAGCCGGGAAGATG
>CADAJF010000027.1:0-25315 GCA_902788175.1 uncultured Bacteroidia bacterium | reverse complement strand
GAGGTTGCGGTCCAGCTGGAGCTCCATGTTGCCGGTACCCTTGAATTCCTCGAAGATAACGTCGTCCATCTTGGAGCCGGTTTCCGTAAGAGCAGTAGCCAAGATGGTGAGCGAGCCGCCACCTTCGATGTTACGCGCAGCGCCGAAGAAGCGCTTGGGTTTCTGGAGGGCATTGGCATCTACGCCGCCAGTAAGCACCTTTCCGGAAGCAGGCTGTACAGTATTGTACGCACGTGCAAGGCGGGTAATGGAATCCAGGAGAATCACTACGTCGTGGCCGCATTCCACCAGCCTGCGGGCCTTGTCCAGGACCATATTGGCCACCTTGACGTGGCGTTCTGCGGGTTCATCGAAGGTAGAAGCTACCACCTCTGCCTTAACGCTGCGCTGCATGTCCGTCACTTCTTCCGGGCGCTCATCGATCAAGAGCACAATCTCATATACTTCCGGATGATTGTCCGCGATGGCATTGGCAATGGCCTTCAGGAGCATGGTTTTACCCGTTTTGGGCTGCGCCACAATCAGGCCGCGCTGGCCCTTGCCGATAGGGGTGAACATATCTACCACCCTGATGCTCTGGTCTTTCTCATGTCCGTGTCCAAGGAGGTTGAATTTCTCCGTGGGGAAAAGGGGAGTGAGGAAGTCGAAGGGGACACGGTCCCGGACAAATTCCGGCGTGCGGCCGTTGATGAACTTGATCTTTACCAGCGGGAAATACTTGTCTCCCTCACGCGGGGGGCGGATTTCGCCGGTGACGGTATCTCCGTTCTTGAGGGCGTTCTGCTTGATTTGCTGCTGGGAAACGTAAATATCGTCCGGGGAATTGAGGTAATTGTAGTCCGATGAGCGCAGGAAACCGTAGCCGTCCGGCATGATCTCCAGCACGCCGGTAGCTTCTACGGAGCCCTCGAACTCTATGCGCTGGGGGCGCTGGTGAGGCTGCGGCTGGGGATGGGCCGGCGTTTGCACCTGAGGGGCGGCCGACGACTGCTCATGGGCGGGCTGGGAGGCCTGCTGGGCAGCCTGCTGCTGCTTTTTCTTGTTGCGCTGTTTGGGCTGCTGCTCCGCAGGCTTGGCTGCTGCTTGCTGCTCCGCTTCCTCCTTTTGGGCATCGTCTTCCTTCAGGTCCGAGAAAAGGTCATGGATGAACTGCTTTCCGTCCACGGGGGCCGGTTCTGCGGCTTTTTCCGCCTCTTTCTTGGGCTTGCGGCCGCGCTTTTTAGGCTGGGGCTTTTCTGCCGCAACTTCCGTTGCCGAAGGGGCAGCAGGAGCCTCCTCTGCGGGCTTTGGTTCCGGCTGGGGCTTTTCCGCTGCCGGCGCAGCATTCTTACGCGGCCGTCCGCGTTTTTTTTCCGTCTTGGGCGGCGCGGGTTTGCGGGATTCTATCTCTGCCTGGGTATCCAGAATGGCGAAGCCCAGGGTGGGCAGGTCCATTTTCTTGGCTCCTTTGATGTTCAGTGAATCAGCGAGGCTTCTGAGTTGTTCCTCACTCATTGCATTCAGCTCTGATAATGAATAGGGCATATTAAAAAAAGAAATATGTTGTTCTGTAAAAGAAGGCAATCCGATTGGTTTGCCACTGCAAAGATAGGCAAAAAATTCGATATTCCCAACAGGTTGCCCCGTCTATTTCAACAAATTATCCATGTAGCTGTCGCTCTTTTTGTAGCGCAGCAGGTCTGCCAGGGCCGATGCATTGGCAGCGATACGGAAACTGTAGGACTTGTACGTACCCATGGGCACCCAGGTGACGGCAATGTTGAAACAGTGAAGGTCATAAGTGGCGCTGAACTGCGTGGTAGTAATGCGCATGGCCATAATGTCCAGACCGGAGGTGGCCTGGATACTCATGCGGGGCGTGAGTTTGATATTGCCGCTAAGGTTGATGGTCTGGGTGAACTTCTTGCTGGCTATGAGTTCCCGGGTGGTGCTCTGGTATGTGTAGCTCTTCGTGTAGTTGAAGGAGTAGCTCACATTGAACGACCAGGGGGCATTAGGATTCATATAGTAAACGTAGCCGCCCGGAATGTATTCTCCGGTAATTGGATGGTAGTAAATGCGCTGGTAAGCGTTTGAATCGCTGCTGCCTCCGCCGGAACCGCCGCTTTTGGTGCCGTCGTTGCCATTGAGGCTGCCCTTGCCGCTCTTGCTGTAGGACATGGACAGGGAAGCGTTGGTAAGGCGCAGGGGCTTGCCGGTTTCGGTGATGTAATAGCGGTTGATGGGGGTTCCACGCTCGCCCACGGAATAGGGGCTGAAAGTCATGTTGCCGCTCAGGTTCACCTGGTTGAAAAGGTTGGTAGAGGCAGTTATACCCACGTTTTGCATCCTCAAGGAATCGGCCAGGAGGTTGTAGCTGGTGTTTATGCTAAGCTGGTCCAGCAGTTTCACTTTCTTGGAGCCGGTGCCGGTGGTATCCTTCAGGTCCCTTACCTTTGCCTCCAGGTTATTGCCGATGGACAGGCTCACCGTTCCGCTCTTTCCGCGGCCGGGAGGCGAGACGGAATTGTGGTGGCCCTGGATGGAGTAGATGTTGTAATAGCTTTCCTCGTGGAAGCCGCCCCGCTTGTCATAATAGGCATCCAGCGTGCGCCAGCCGTTGAAGGCAGTTCCCTTTTCCGGGCTGTAACTCAAGGACATGGACGGGGAAATCACATGCCGGATGGCCTGCACCTTCCGGTGCTTTCCAAAATTGAACTGCCCGTAGATACGCGTACTCATGGACATGCTCCCGGAGTAGGTATGGGTGGCGCCGAATCCATTGAAGGCCGTACCCGGATCGGAAACCACTTTCTGGGCAATCACCTCCCGTCCCTCCTTGTCCGTCACCATGATGGGAAGTCCGTCGGCGTCCACCTCGTTTTCCAGGTACTGCTGTCCCTTGTTGAACATCCAGTTCATGCCATAAGAGACGCTGGGCGTGACATTGATGTACTTCAGGAGCGTGAAGTTGGGCAGGCCTATCTGGAAATTGTGGGACATGCCGTTATTGAGCTTCTGTAGGGCCTTGACGCCCAGGGAGTCTCCCATCTCCTTCACCCGGTAAGTCCTGCCGTCTTCCGTGGTTTCCGTAACGTAATTGCCGTTGGCATCCATTACAAAATCCTGTAATTCCCTCAGTTTGAAGCTGATGCGGTTCTGGAAGGAAGTGGAGTAGCCCAGCGATATCTTCTCATAGAATTTCTCTTTGCCCACGCGTACTTTCTGCTTGAACGGATAGAAACGCGTGACGCTGAAGGTGATGTTGGGCAGGGTGAACGAGTAGCTGGAGTCTCTGGAGTTCTGGTTATGCAGGGCGTTTACGCTCAGGTTGAACTTGCCGTTCCAGTTGTGCGAATAGGAGATGGAGGAATTGACCTGGTTTTGCTGGGCATCGGTGACCGAGCGGGCGTTGTAGCGGTTGTTGGAAGGGCTGGAGAAGTTCACGGACGCGCTGAAAGTGGTTCCCGGATGGGACTTGGCGTCTTGCGAATGGGACCAGCGCACGCCAAAGTTCTGCGACTGCACGAAGTCCGTGCTGCCTTTTTCGCCGGCCTGGTCATTGGAGAAGGTGAAAGAGAGGTTGCCGTTGAACTTGTAATTGACTTTGTATCGGGAGTTTACATCCACCGACCAGGAGCCCAGGGTATAGTAGCTGCCAGTGAGCGAAAGGTCAAAGTAATCGCCAATTACGAAGTACATGCCCATGTCGCGCGCAAAAAAGCCACGGGCCTGTTCCTCGCCGAAGGTGGGCATCAGCAGGCCGGTAGCCCTGGAAGGCTTCTTGGGAATGAAGCCGAAGGGAAGGCCGATAGGGACCGGGACATCGGCAAAAACGGGCCATGCGGGGCCGAAAACCGTCTTTTGCGAAGGCTGGGTGATGACTTTGGCCATACTGAGCCTTAGATAGTAGTGCGGATGCTCCAGGTCGCAGACGGTGTAAACGCCGTGCCGCATGTTGATGGACTTGTCCGGCTGCATCTTGATGGTCTGTCCCTGCAGGATGCCGTCCGCCTCCTTGGTGACCATGTTGGTAATGCGGGCCTTTTGCGTGTCAAAGTTGTAGTAGAGCTCGTCCATCTTGTAGGACTGGCCGTTATCCGTCATTTCCGGCAGGCCTTCCATCTCTCCGGTGGCCAAATTCTTGCGGCCGCTGGCATAAACGGTGTTGGTCTTTAGGTCGTACTCCAGATAGTCTGCGGTGAGCTTCATGTTCTGGTAGGTGACAGTGGCGCCGCCGTAGTAGTAAATCATGCGTTTGCCGCCGCTGAAATCCGTGATGATGGAGTCTTTGGCGGTGGTGAACGCCGGCCTTTCCAGGGAGCTCTTTCCCAGCATGTCCAGCGAGTCCCTTCTGGCGGCTGCCACTGAATCGGCTCTTTGCAGGGAGTCTTTTTGCAGGCGGATAAGGCTGTCCCGCGGAGGGATGTCCAGCGAGTCCGGCCTGATGATGGGGGAAAGGGAGTCCGCGCGGGGAATCAGGAGTGAATCTTTGAGGCTGCGCACAAGGGTATCAGGGAAGCGTCTTGACCACAAATCCGGTGCAGAAACGGTGATTAGCAGCACCGCCAGCATCAGATATTGCAACAACTTCCTTGTCATTTGGGTTTATTTTCTTAAATTTGTGCACACAATATAAGTGACAAAAGTACTACTAATTCCACAATTTTCAAAACCGCGCCTTCTATGAAGCCGTTATTCCGTCCGCTCCTCGCTTTGTGCGCAGCCCTTTTCCTTGCAATCCCCATGCCTGCCCAGAAGCATGGCACGGAAATGCGGCTCAAGACCGTGGTCATCGATCCCGGTCACGGCGGGAAGGACCCCGGCTGCATAAGCCGGGACAAAAAAGTCCAGGAGAAGGACATCACCCTGGATGTAGGAAAGCGCCTGGCACGGAAGATAGAGGCGGCTTTCCCGGACGTAGAAGTGCTTATGACGCGCTCGGAAGACGTTTTCGTAGAGTTGGAAAACCGCGCGGTAATGGCCAACAAGGCGGGTGCCAACCTCTTCATCTCCATCCACGTGAACGCAGTGGAGAAGGGGACCACCGCCAACGGCTATTCCATCCACTGCCTGGGCCAGTCGGCCAGAAAGGGGAATGACCTCTATTCCAAGAACCTGGACCTGGTAAAGCGGGAAAACTCCGTCATCATGCTGGAAGACAATTACCAGGCCACCTATCAGGGCTTCGACCCCTCAGACCCGCAGTCCTCCATCATTTTCAGCCTCATGCAGAACGCCCATCTGGGCAACAGCCTGCTCTTCGCGGAACACGTGGAAAAAGCCATGGGAAAAAGCCCTGTCAAGCATAGCCGGGGTATTTCGCAGGATCCTTTCTGGGTGCTCTGGCGAACTGCCATGCCCTCCGTACTGGTAGAGCTGGGCTTCATCACCAATCCGGAAGACCTTGCCACCATGCGCAGCGAAAAAGGCCGTGAAGGCCTGGCCGATAATCTTTTCCGCGCCTTCAGCTCCTTCAAGTCCGTGTATGACGGCTCCATGCAGGTAGAGCAGCCCGCCGCCCCTGAGGCACCCGCTGCCGCCCCCAAAGAGGAAACAGCCTCCGAGCCTTCTTCACAGTCGGCGGAATCTGTCCCCGACAAAGGACCATTATATGGTGTTCAGGTGCTGGCCACCACCAAGTACCTGGAGCCGGAAGACACTTTCTTTGCCGGATACAAGCCGGTAGTTGTCCAGAGCGGAAAAATCTACAAGTATGTGGTGGGCGTTTCATCCTCCCTGAAAGAAGTGAAGAAGAATTACCAGAGTATCCAGAAAAAATTCCCGGACAATTTCATAGTCCGGATAGAAGAAGGCAAAACCACTCCGGTACGATGATTTTCTGCCGTTTCCGTGTTGCGTAGGGGTGATAAAATAGGTACGGCTTTATTTAGAATTTATCAAAAGAAGATTGTTCCCTGACTCCGCTTCAAACGCAGGGTGCTCAAAATAAATGCCTGATAATTAGGCTTTTATTAAATGCCGAATTTTTCGCCCTCGCCTAATAAATCTATGCATAATAATTTTCAAAAGCAAGCGCTTTTTGCGTTTTTTTTCAAGTTTTTTTCATCCATCTTTGCATTCGGTTTAACGCAAAAACAGTAGCAAAGATTTCTCACCCTTGCCGGCATGACGGATCAGGAAAGACATATCGCGGTTTGGAACAGCTGCCTGCAGATCATAGAAAAGAATATTGATCCGCAGCAGTTCAATACCTGGTTCAAACCCATCCGTCCGGTCAAGCTGGAAGGCTCCAACCTGCAGGTGGAAGTCCCCTCGGATTTTTTCCGCGATTATATAGACGGAGCCTATGCTTCGCTGCTGGGTCCTACCATCCGCCGTGCCATCGGCGCAGATGCACGTCTTTATTACCTGGTGCGGCCGGTCCAGAACAGGGAAGGCATGGTGCTTCCTTCCGGCCAAAGCGTTGCCCCCAGCAACAATCCGGTATCTATACCCACCCACCAGCCCTCGGGCTCTCCCAGTCCTTTTGTTTTCCCCGGAACGCAAAACCTCCGGATCAACCCCAGGCTGAATCCAGCATACAACTTTGCCAACCTGGTGGAAGGGGAGTGCAACAAACTGGGCGTCAGCGCCGGGGAAAGTATTTCCATGGCTCCCGGCAAAACCCCCTTCAATCCGCTGTTCCTCTTCGGCGGCCCCGGCCTTGGCAAAACGCACATCGCCCAGGCTATCGGCATAGGCATCAAGGAGCGTTTCCAGGATCTGCAGGTTCTGTACGTAACCGGTCATGAGTTCAAAACCCAGTACATGAACGCGTACAAGGGCAACCGGATAGTGGATTTCATTGCTTTCTACCAGCGCATAGACGTCCTCATCGTAGATGATATCCAGGACTTGCAGGGGCAAGGTTCCCAGAACACCTTCTTCAACGTGTTCAATCACCTGCACCAGCAGGGTAAACAGCTGATTTTCACCAGCGACCGCGCCCCCTCGGAATTAAAGGACTTTGAAGGCCGCCTCCTTTCCCGCTTCAAGTGGGGCCTCTCGGCAAGGCTTTCCCAGCCGGACTATTCCACCCGCCTGGAGATGCTGCGCTCCCGCGCCCTCAGGGAGGGCGTCTCCCTCAGCGAGGAAGTCCTTTCCTACCTTGCATCCCGCGTAAAAACCAATTTCCGGGAGCTGGAAGGCACCCTCACCTCGCTGGTGGCCTTTGCCACCCTGGGCCACCGGGACATAGACCTGGACCTGGCCCAGAGCGTCACCAGCCACATTGTCAGCGAAAAAGAATCGGAAATCAGCATAGACCTCATTGTCAAGACAGTCTGCGAGTATTTCAACATCACCCGCGACATGCTCCTTTCCAAGTCCCGCAAACGCAATATCGTGCAAGCCCGGCAAATCGTCATGTACGAGTGCCGCAACCTTATCCAGAACTGCTCGCTCAGCACCATCGGCGCAGAATTGGGCGGGAAGGACCATGCCACCGTGCTGTATGCCTGCAGCACCGTCCAGGACCTCATAGCCACGGACAAACTCTTCCACCAGTGGGTGGACGATATCGAAAACATGATAGTGGTGCCCGTAGAGTAGGCGCTATACCCAGCCCTTTTGCTTCAGGCACTCCGTCACCCGGGCAATTTCCTCATAGAAAGGCGTATCTTCCAGGATAACAGGCTGAATGGCCCGTATGTCTTCGTAGGCTTTGCGGGAAGCCTGGCACAGCTTGTCCTGTATTCCCAGGCAGTCTGTGGCCTGTGCGAGCGCGATGAAGTGGATGGCCATCACCTGGAAAGCATTGTCCACCACCTGGCGGCACAGGAGGGCGCTGTTGGTGCCCATGGACACGATATCCTGGTTGTCGTTGTTGTTGGGGATGGAATGTACGTAGTTGGGCATGGCGAGGGTCTGGCTTTCCGCGGTGGTGGAAGTGGCGGTGAACTGGCAGGCCTGCATGCCGTAGTTCAGGCCCAGTACGCCTTTGTTCAGGAAGGGAGGGAGGATGCCGTTAATGCGGTCATGGAAAAGGTAGTTTAACTGCCTTTCCGTGAGCATGGTAAGCCTTACCAGCGCAATCTTTACTTTATCTTCTTCCAGCGACACGTAATCCCCGTGGAAATTGCCGCCGTGATAAACTTGCTGCGTATCCGGATCCACGATGGGATTGTCGCAGGCAGAGTTCATTTCGTTTTCAAGTACGGCGCCTGCGCTGACAATGGTGTCATGGATGGGCCCCAGGATCTGCGGAGTGCAGCGAAGGGAATAATAGGCCTGCACCTTCTTTTCGAAGACGGTTTCCTGGTTGTCGCCGTTGTAAAGGTCCATTTCCCGTTTGGCCAGACAGCCGGAAGTGGCGCTGATTTCCCGCAGGCGGCGGGATACCACCTGCTGCCCTGTCTGGCGGCGGCACTCGTTCAGGGGCTGGGCCATGAAATCATCGTAGGAGCCGGCAATTTCGTTCATCCAGACGGCGGCAAGGGTGGCATGCTCCAGCAGGCGCTCCGCGAGGAAATGGTTCACCAGCGACACGCCCGTCATCACGGAAGTGCCGTTCACAGCCGACAACCCCTCACGGATATGGATTTGCATGGGCTTCAGCCCGCACTGCGCCAGTACTTCGGCCGAAGGGCGCCACTCGCCTTTATAAAGGACTTTTCCCTCGCCGATAAGCGTGAGTGCCATGTGCGCCAGCTGGACAAGGTCTCCGCTGGCACCTACGCTGCCGTGCCTGGGAATAAAAGGGATGATATCCCGGTTGATGAATTCTGCCAGCAACTGGACTACTTCCGGATGAATACCGGATTTCCCTTGTAGGAAAGTGCCCACACGGGCCACCATGGCGGCCTTGACGCACTGTGCGTCCAAGGGATCGCCGGCACCGGTAGAGTGGCTGCGGATGATATTGTATTGGAGTTCTTGCAAGTGGGAGTCGCTTACCCGCCATTGGGCCATGGGGCCAAAGCCCGTATTGATTCCGTA
Source organism: uncultured Bacteroidia bacterium (assembly GCA_902788175.1). GTDB lineage: Bacteria > Bacteroidota > Bacteroidia > Bacteroidales > UBA932 > Cryptobacteroides. Next base: position 16,396 of record CADAJF010000027.1, on the reverse strand, counting down.
GATAACTTTATCCTTGTGGAACTGCTCCAGAAAATGGAAACAGTGCTGCACCCGGGAGAGTGCCTCGGGGCCGATGTTCAACTTTTGGCCGTGGAAGATGATATCCCTGGCCTGTTGCAGGTTCAAATGATTCATATCTTGCAAATTTACGCACAAAAAAAGACAAATCATAGGAAAACAGCGCATAAATCCCTATATTTGACCATTAAAACGAAATAACTTATGGATTCCGCATCTGTTCTCAGTTTCTTCAAGGAGATTACCTGTATTCCCCGTGAGTCCGGCCACGAAGGCCCCATTACCGAATACTTGCAGGCTTTTGCCGCCGCCCGCAGCCTGGGCTGCAAAACGGATAAAACCGGCAATGTGCTCATTACCAAAGAAGCCTCTCCCGGCAAGGAAAACGTCCCTGTGCTGGTGTTGCAGGCCCATCAGGACATGGTGTGCGAGAAAGCCGCCCATTTTGAGTTCGACTTCCGCACCCAGCCCATCCCTTATGAGATTGAGGACGGCTGGATGATAGCCAAGAATACCACACTTGGCGCAGACGACGGTATTGGTATCGCCGCCTGCCTGGCCCTGCTGGACAGCCCGCTTCCCATGGGCAAGCTGGAGTGCCTTTTCACCATCTCGGAAGAAACGGGCATGGATGGCGCTTTTGCCCTGACTCCGGGCTTTTTCACCGGGAAAACCCTCATCAACCTGGACTCAGAGGACGAAGGCCAGCTCTTCGTGGGCTGCGCAGGCGGCAAGGAGAGCCGCGCCCGCTATGACTTCCGCCGGGAGCCCCTTCGCAAGGGTTACAAGCTTCTCAAAATCAATGTTTTCGGCGGCCAGGGCGGCCACAGCGGAGACGATATCAACAAAGAGCGCATGAACGCCCTTAAGCAGCTGGTCCGCTTCCTGTACACGGAAATGCAGTACGCATACCAGCTTGTCAGCATCGAAGGCGGCAACAAGCACAACGCCATTTGCCGGGAGGCCAGCGCCATCATCGCCGTCCCCTCGGACGAGGTAGACGACATGTCCCAGGATGTGCAGGCTTTCAGCCAGATTCTGCAGGGGGAATTCGCCACCAGCGATCCTGGTGCCGCCGCCTCGGTAACCGCGGCGGAGTCTAAGCTCCAGCCCATCGAGGAAGGGGACGCTGCCGCCATCGTGGCAACGCTCCTTGCCATTCCTCACGGCGTGGCGGCCATGTCCATGGACATCCCGGGCCTGGTCCAGACCTCTACCAATATGGCTGCCGTCCATACGCAGGAAGACCACCTCACCGTCCTTTGCTCGCACCGGAGCTCCGTCAGGACGGAACTGAGCGCCATCGCGGAAAAACTGGAGGCAGCCTGCTTCCTGGGCGGTTTTGACGTTGAGCACGGCGGGGAATACCCGGGCTGGAAGCCCAACCTCCACTCCCATATCCTGGAGGTCTCCCGCCAGTCCTATGTCAAGCTCTTCGGCCATGAGCCGGAAGTGAAGGCCATCCATGCCGGCCTGGAATGCGGCCTTTTCCTGGAAAAATTCCCGGACCTGGACATGATTTCCTTCGGGCCCACCCTGCGCGGCGTACATGCGCCCGGAGAAAAGCTGGAACTGGCCTCGCTGGACAAATTCGTAGCACACTTGAACGATATAGTAACCAATTACCAATGATACAGATAGCACCCTCTATGCTGTCGGCGGATTTCCTGCATCTGGAAAAGGACGTAGAGCTGGTCAACCGCCACGCAGACCTTTTCCACCTGGACATCATGGACGGCACCTTCGTGCCCAATATCTCCTTTGGCTTTCCCGTTGTGGAAGCCATCGCCCGCCAGGCAGCCAAACCCCTGGACGTACACCTGATGATCGTTCACCCGGAAAAGTACGTGGAGCGTTTTGCAAAGGCCGGGGCAGGCCTGATCAGCTTCCACTATGAGGCTGCGCTGGAGGAGTCGGAGGCCATCATTGCCCAGATTCAGCAGTTGGGTGTCAAGGCCGGTATCGTCATCAATCCGGACTGTCCCGTCCAAAGCATTTTCCCTTACCTGGACAAGGTGGACTTTGTGCTGCTGATGAGCGTTTTCGCGGGCTTCGGCGGGCAAAAGTTCATTCCGGAATCCCTGGAGCGTATCCGGGAGGTCCGCAACCGGCTGGACCGCCTGGGGCGCATGGATGTCCCCATCGAGGTGGACGGAGGCATAGGCCCGGAGAACGCCCATGAAGTGAAAAACGCCGGTGCAAGCATCCTGGTGGCCGGAAGCGCCGTCTTCAAAGCGCCGGATCCCGCAGCTGCCATTGCCGCCATGCGTTAAACGCTTCAATCTGTTTGACAGAAGGTCCATTGCATTTTGCAATGGGCTTTTTTTTCACTATATTTGCAGACTAAAATAGCATTACATGATCACACATGAACTTCGGCTTCTGGCCGATGCCATTTACGAGAAGAAGGGACAGGACGTAGTTTCGTTGGATTTGCGCTCCATCGACGGTGCCATCACGGACTTTTTCGTGGTCTGTGACGGCTCCAACACTACCCAGGTGGGCGCCATCGCAGAGAATATCGCAGAAAAGATGAAGCAGGAAGGCCTTCAGCTCTTCCGTTCGCAAGGGGAGGGCAACAACTTCTGGATCATCCAGGACTATGGCCACATCGTAGTGCACATCTTCCTCAAAGAATACAGGGAATTCTACCGCCTGGAGGACCTCTGGGCCGATGTTCCCCGCAAAGAGCACAAGGAGCGCAAGCTGAAAACCCCCTCCAAATAACCCGGAAAAGAGATGGCAGAGAAGAAAAAACAGACAGCTTTCAACTTTTCGTGGCTGTATATCCTGATTCTCCTGGGTATCGGCTACATGCTGTTCAATAACCAGCGCACGGCCGTTCCGGAAAAAGTGGAATGGACCCAGGTGCAGGAAATGATCCGCAGCGGCGACGTAGCGGAAATCACCTTCGTGCGCAACGACTTCAAGGGAGAAATCAAGCTCAGGCCGGAAAAAATCTCCAAATACACCGGCCTTTTCCCGGGCGGTACACCTCCCCGCAGGGCTCCGCACCTGTTTTTCCTTGTTTCCACCAAGTTTGACCCGGAAACCACTTTCGAGGCCCTGAACGCTGAGCTTACCCCCGTAGATCAGTTCAAGGTGGTGGTCAAGAACGAGGATCACATGTGGATGGAAGTCCTGGAAATGATTCTTCCGCTCCTGATCCTGGTGCTGTTCTGGTTCCTGATGTTCCGCGGCATGAACCGCGGGGTTGGCGGGGGCGGTCCCGGCAGCATGAATCCTTTCAACACCGGAAAGGCCCATCCCCGGGAGGCAGCCAAAGACGACACCAAAGTCACCTTCAAGGACGTTGCCGGCCTGTACGGCGCCAAGGAGGAAGTGATGGAAATAGTGGATTTCCTCAAGAATCCCAACAAATATACGGCCCTGGGCGGCAAGATTCCCAAGGGAGCCCTTCTGGTGGGTCCTCCCGGAACGGGTAAAACCCTGCTGGCCAAGGCTGTGGCAGGGGAGGCCAACGTCCCCTTCTTCTCCATCTCCGGCTCGGACTTCGTAGAGATGTTCGTGGGCGTAGGTGCCTCCCGCGTGCGGGATCTCTTCCGCCAGGCCAAGGAAAAGGCCCCCTGCATCGTTTTTATCGACGAGATTGACGCCGTGGGCCGCGCCCGTGCCAAAAACGGTGGCTTCTCCTCCAACGACGAAAGAGAAAACACGCTCAATCAGCTGCTTACGGAAATGGACGGCTTCGGCACCAACAGCGGTGTCATCGTTCTTGCCGCCACCAACCGGGCCGATATCCTGGACAGCGCCCTCATGCGCGCCGGCCGCTTCGACCGCCAGATTCACGTAGAGCTTCCGGAGCTGAAGGAACGCGAGGAAATCTTCAAGGTCCATCTGCGGGATATCAAGCTCGCAGAGGATTTCAACGTGGAATTTATGGCCAAGCATACGCCCGGTTTCTCCGGTGCGGATATTGCCAATGTCTGCAATGAGGCTGCCCTTACCGCCGCCCGCAGAGAGCACGAAAAAGTGCAGCAGCAGGATTTCCTGGATGCCGTGGACCGCATTATCGGCGGCCTGGAGCGCAAGTCCAACACCATCATGACCCCGGCAGAAAAACGCACTACCGCCTATCATGAGGCAGGTCATGCGCTGGTGGGCTGGCTGCTCCCTTACGCAGACCCTGTCTTCAAGGTCAGCATCATCCCTCGCGGCAAGGCACTGGGCCTCACCTGGAGCCTTCCGGAGGAGCGCAAGAACTGGTCCCGCAGTGTGATGATGGACCAGATGAGCATGCTCCTGGGCGGCCGCGTAGCAGAGGAAGTCATCAACGGGGAGCCTTCTACAGGTGCTCTCAATGACCTTGAGCGCATGACCGGCATGGCCTATGCCATGGTCCAATATTACGGCATGAGCGAAAAAGTGGGCGCCCTCAGTTTCTATGACTCTTCCGGTGCCCGCGGTTACAACCTGGTCAAGCCCTACTCGGAAAAAACGGCAGAACTCATGGACCAGGAAGTGAAGACCGTAGTGGAGCAGGTCCGCTCCCGCACCCGCCAGATTATTGAAGACCACAAGGAAGCCTTCATGCAGTTGGGCGCCCTCCTGCTGGAAAAAGAAGTGATTTTTGCAGAGGACATAGAAAGACTCCTGGGCCCCAAGGTAAAGCCTGTGGCAGATGAGGCCCCTGCTACAGAAGAAGTCCCCGCTAAAGAAGAAACGATAAGTGAAGCCTAATGAATACTACCGTTAAGCGCAGCATATCAGGGCTTGTCTTCCTGGCAGTCATGCTGGGAGGACTTCTTTGGAATCAGCTCTCCTTTCTCATCTTGTTCGGTTTTATCGCTATGGTCATGCTGGGGGAATTTTACCAGATGACCATGGGAGACACCCATAAAACCCTCCAGGAGGCTGGCATCGCTGCCTGTATTCTTCTTTTCATCTGGGCGTACCGTTATTTTTCAGCCAAGAGCAGTTTGCTATTGGTGGTTTTGGTTGCGCTTTTATCGCTGCTGGCCATCATGACTCAAAGCATATTCCAGAAAAACCACAAGGATTTCCTGAAAACAGGTTTTATCTATGCCGGGCTGGTGTATATCGCTCTCCCCCTGGCACTTTCCAACGCCGTGGTTTTCCGGGGAGGGGAGTACAGCGGTCTGCTAATGGTGGCATTCTTCTGCATCATCTGGGCCTCCGATGTAGGTGCATACTGTCTGGGGATGCTCCTGGGCCAGAAGATCTGGCCGGCCAAACTGTGCCCTTCCATCTCTCCCAATAAATCCTGGGCCGGCTACCTGGGAGGTCTCCTGACAGCCCTTCTTGCCGGTGCCATCCTTCACTGGACCGGCCTTTTGGGCTTCCCCATGCATCACTGCCTCATAGTTGCTGCCCTGATGCATGTGACGGGCGTTTTCGGAGACCTTTTCGAGTCTCTTTGGAAACGCGCCACCGGCGTGAAAGACTCCGGTAATATTATGCCAGGCCATGGAGGACTGCTGGACCGCTTCGACAGCGCCCTCTTTGCCATTCCCACGGGTGCTTTGTATTTGCTGCTGTTTAAACTCATCTGACTTTTTCTACCAATATGAAATTTTCGAAGATAGATAACGATTCGTACGGAACCATTCTTACTTGCTGGTGCATCTGCGCACTGCTTATTTTCCTGGTGGCCAGGTTTCTGCCCATCTGGATCAGTATTCCGCTTTGCCTGTTCTTTGTGGTGTTCATGATCTTTATCACCTGGTTTTTCCGCGTACCGGACCGGCAAACCCCGGAAGAAGAGAACGATCGCCTGGTCACTTCCGTGGCAGATGGAAAAGTCGTTATCGTGGACAAGGTTTATGAGAAGGAATTCCTGCAGCGCGACTGCATCCAGATATCCGTCTATATGGATTTCTTCGACGTGCATTGCAACTTCTGGCCCATCACGGGGCAGGTAACCTATTACAAGTACCATCCCGGCAAGTATTTCCTGGCCTTCCACCCCAAGTCTTCGGAGCTCAACGAGCATTCTTCCTCGGCCCTCAAGAACCAGTTTGGAGAGGTTTTCTTCAAGCAGATAGCCGGAACCTTCGCCCGCAGGATCGTGTGCTACTCAGAGCCGGGAAAAATCGAATACCGAGGAGACCAGTGCGGCGTTATCAAATTCGGCTCCCGCATAGACCTTTTTGTCCCGCTGGAAGCCGAGGTAAAAGTGAAGGTAGGCGATAAAGTTCGCGCGGTGGAATCCGTTCTGGCGGTTCTGCCCTCATGTCTGGGTTAAGCCGGCATCTTCTTCGATCAGTTTTACCAGCTGCTCCACAGCCTCGTCCTCCGGTATGTGCCGAAGGACGGGTTCTTTTTTGCGGTACAGGGTAACCTGCCCATGGCCTTCTCCTACGTAGCCGTAGTCGGCATCGGCCATTTCCCCCGGGCCGTTCACTATGCAGCCCATGACGGCAATCACCACGCCCTTGAAATGCCCGGTGGCCTCTTTGACGCGGTTGAAGGTCTCTTCCAGGTTGTATAACGTACGTCCGCAGCCCGGGCAGGCAATGTACTCCGGTTTGTAGAATTTGCGGCGGCAGGCCTGCAGAAGCTCGTTTTTCAGGTATTCGTCCTCCAGGGGGACATCGTCCACCTCATGGTTCAAAAGGGGAGCGCCCCAGTCACACGCAGCCTTGAGGATGGAAAGCTCATGCTCTGAGAGACCTTCGTCATGCCCGGCTTGACCGGGCATCCCATAGCGGCCTGCAAGATACTGCGCCACCGGCAGCTCATTAGCCGGGTCCTCCGTGAGGGAAACGCGGATGGTGTTGCCAATCCCCTCGGCCAGAAGGGTGGAGATGGCCACGGCGCTCTTGATGCGGCCGCTGTCGCCGTTGCCGGCTTCGGTTACGCCCACATGGAGCGGAAAGACCGTGCCGGCTTCCTGCATCAGGCGGGCAAGCTCCCTGTAAGCCTGCACCATCACCACGGTGTTGGAGGCTTTGAGGGAGACCACTACATTATAAAACTGCGCGTCCAGGCACATCTGTACCCATTCCATGGCAGCCAGGGCCATGGCCTGCGGGGTATTTCCGTAGCGTTCCACAATATAGGCCCCCAGCGAGCCGTGATTCAGGCCAATCCGGATGGCCCTGTCGTAGCGTTTGCAGCGCTCCAGCAGTTCCCGGAACAGCTCCCTGGCTTTCTCATGGCGGGGATGGAAGTTGCCGGGGTTGATGCGGATTTTCTCCACCACGGGCACTACAGCCATGGCTATCTCTGCGGAAAAGTGGATATCGGCCACCAGCGGCACCTGAATGCCCTCGCTGCGAAGCGTGGCATGGATGCGCTCCAGGGCCTGTACGTCCGAGAGGGAGGGGACCGTAATGCGGATTAACTGTGCCCCAGCATCACTGAGCCTGCGGCACTGGGCCACGGTGGACTCCACATCTGCGGTACGGGTGTTACACATGGTCTGGACCACTATGGGGTGGCCGCTGCCAATAAGGACCGATCCGCCTACGCAGACCGTCCTGGTTGTCAAGGCTTGTTTCATTGCATGCCGTTTTCTTGCTGCTCCCGCACCATCTTCCGGGCCAGGCTTCTGAGCTGGCTGCGGGTATGGCCGTAGCGGGGTGTTATCTGGTAATAAAGGCCCAGGGTGACCGCTCCGTCCAGCGGATAGCCAAAGCGGTAGTAGTACGGGCTGGCGTAATCCGGTTTCCAGAAGGAGCCCCAGCCCCATTTCACCTGCACATTGAGGTGAAGCTCAAAGGGGCTCAGCATCACGGCCATGCCCAGACCGCCCTGCACACCGTAGCTCCAGCGAAGGTCGTAGTCCCGGAACTGATTCACGTATTGCTCAAAATCGGAGCCTTCGTAGTACTCGTCCAGCGTCCGGCGGATATCCGTCCGGTAACCGCCGTAAAGGCCCAGTTTGGCAATGGCTTTGAAATGCTCTCCGGCATCAATGTGGAAATGCGAGAGAAGGAATGCCTCCGGCACCTTCATGGCCACTTTATAGGCGCCGGATTCGGTGGAACGGTAGCGGCTTTCCTTGTTGGTCTTGAACTCGTAGCCCTCGTAGTTGAGCTGCGCGCCCAGTTCGAAACCCATGTTGGGGAACATGCCAAACATGGTGTAATAGCGTACAAAGGAGAAGCCGTACACCGGGTAAAGTGTCTGGAAGGTGGAGAGCCGGATAGGATTGAAAAAGCCGTACTGGAGAGAAGCCCCGCCCCAGACGCCGGCCATCCAATAATTGTTGGGGGGCTGTACCTCTATGGTGAGGCTGTCCAGGTAAGCGTTGGTCACGCTGTCCGGCAGGGAGAAGAACTCCTTTTCCAGGTCCACCTGGGCCCGGGAAAGCAATGCCGATGAGAGCAGCAGGGTAATGGCGAGCAGGAGCTTTTTCATCGGAACATCTCCTCCAGGTCAATTTTCCAAATCATCTCAGAGCGCTCCAGCACCTGGATCATGATCTGGTCGTTCAACTTGAAATAGCGAACCTTCTCCGGCTGCTTGTGCTGCAGCAGTATACCTGTGTCAACCAGGTTGTTACGGTTCAGGTCTTCCGTGATACGGATGCAGTAATTACCTTCCTTGAGGTAGGGGAAAATCACCGAAGAATCACTGTTCACAATGAAGGAACGGATCACTTTGTCACGCTTTTCCGTCAGGAGGTCCACTATGTACTTGTTCTTGACGCTGGAGAGTTCCAGGGTGATGGAACTGAGTTTTTCGTCGTTGGGAAGCGTCACTTTCAGCTCTGTGCTGTCGTTGTAGAAACCGTTTACGTCGCGGAAAATCCGGTGGGGGATTTTGAGGAAGTAGTCAAAACCGATCTGCAGCTTTTCTTCCGGGAAAATACTGTATTTGCGGAGATTGGTGGAGTCCTGCACCACCTTCACCTTGCCCGGCAATTCCTGCTGGCGCGGGTTTACGCTCCTGAAGCGCAGTGAATCCCAGGCCGATTCCACTACAGGGTACTGGAACTCAATCTGGTAGCCGTACTGCTCAAAGGTTGAAGGATCTGCCACGGTGGTCATGACGGCGATGGTGTCCTCGTGCTTACGGTCGCGGGTGCTGGTCCTTTGCTGTTTCTGCAGCTCTGCGCGCAGTTCCTTGCCGATAGCAAGCTTTACCGTCTCTTCCGTGGGCCTGAGTTTTCCCGTAGTGTCGGTTTTGTCGTATTTGAGCACCAGGTGCAGGGTGTCCGGCATCTTGCGTTGGTCGTTCACCCACAGTTCCAGGGAATCCCGCTGCAGGTTGAACTGCGAAATCAGTTTCTCGCGCGGAAGACCCTTGATGCGCATATCATGGATCACGGCATCCGGGGCCATGAAGGTAAGGTAGGCGGTACGAAGCCCCACCCTCTCCTTTTTGACAATCATCTGTTTGGAGGGTTTTTCGCGGAAAAGGTTCAGCTCCACTTCCGTCTTTCGCGCCATGCACAGGGCGGTGTCCTTCATGTCAAACTTCTTGAGCTCGTACAGGGAATCGTTGTACATGATGTTGGGACGGAAAAGGCTGTCCAGGAAGGCCACCCTTTCTGTCTCGGGGTCATAGAGGTTGTTGTTGTTCTCGTCTTTGACAGCATAAACGCGGTACAGGGTGTCCTGGATGTTGCGGATGCTGAAAAAGCCCCAGTCGTCCGTTCTGGCCGCCGCGACGGGCCTTCGGAGGAAGACGGCCGAGTCCGCGTGGTCCTTGTACAGCATCACGGTTACGCCCTTCATGGGCATGAGGCTGTTGCAGTCCTGCACCAGGCCTGTCATGCACAGGGAGTCTATCCGGCTGCCTGTAGAGAATACCAGCGTATAGCCCGGGAAGGGATTGCCCTCATTGTTGTCCACTATGGCGCCGGTAAGGTCCAGCGTGTAGGTGGTGTTGGTGTCCAGGTCACTTTCGAAGGTGACTTCAACGGATTTCCCGCGGATAACGGCCTTGGGCCGCTTTTCCATGGGCGGGGACAGAAAGATGCCGTTGGCGTCCTTGATTTTGACGTATTCGTTGAACGTGAAGCGGATTTTGGTATTGTGTACGTTCACGTTGGTGGCCCCTGGCAGGGGAGAAATCTTGGTGATTACCGGGGGGATGGTATCCTTGGGCCCGCCGCTGGGGGGCGTAGTGGTATTGGCACATCCGGAAGGGAACATCAGAGAGCCCAGAATCAGTGCCGCCGGAATGAGGGGCAGGAATTTTCTCAGTCTCATAGGTCGCTTCTCGTAACTTTTTCTATGCCTTCGATGGAGGAAAGCTTCTTGATCATCTTGTCCAGGACGTCGCGGGAGGCAACGTAAAGGTCTATGTAGCCCTCGAAAATGCCTTTGTCGGCCGTGAGGGTAAGGCCGCGCATGTTCACCCCCATGGCCAGGGATACGTAGCTGGAAATCTCGTTCACCATGCCCATGCGGTCTATACCCCTTAGCGAAATCCGTACCAGGAAGGAGGTCTCCTCTGCTTTTTCCAGCCATTTGGGAACCACCACCCAGTCTCCGTGCGTGGCGGCAATACCCTCCGCCACAGGGCAGGTCTTCTTGTGTACGGTAACCGAGCCGTCCGGGGCCTTGAAACCAATCACGGGGTCTCCGGGAATGGGATTGCAGCAGCTGGCAATGGCATAATGCGTGGTGCCGGGCTCCGTGCTGCCCACGGTGACGCCCTGCTCTTTCTCCGGCTCCTGGGGCTTGCTTTCCAGGCGCAGCATCTTGCGAAGCCAGGACAGTTTGCCGGAATTGGGTTTCAGGGCTTCGGGGATACCCTCCATGCTTAGCGCGCCGATTCCCACCCCGTAGTAGAGTTCCTCGCGCGAAGGGACGCCATAGGTCACTTCCAGGCGCTGGAGGTTGCGCTCGGAGATGTCGAAGCCCAGGCCTGTGAGGGTGTCCTCCAGCATGCTTCGGCCAAAATCCACCGTCTGCTTGCGCTCCGACTTGAAGTAATCCATCACGATGGCCCGGGCCCGGCGGGTGGTCAGGAACTGGAGCCATTCGTGCTGGGGCTTGGCGTCTTCGGCGGTGATGATCTCCACTTTGTCGCCGGTGTCGATGACGTGGCTAAGCGTTACCAGGCGCTGGTTCACCTTGGCGGCAATGGCCTTGTTGCCCACTTCCGTGTGAATGAGGTAGGCGAAGTCCAGGGCGGTGGCACCCTTTTGGATGCTGCGCTGCTCGCCCATGGGGGTAAAGACATAAATGTCCGTAGAGGTGAGGTCGTTGTGGATGATGTCCAGCAGTTCCAGCGCGTTTACATCCGGGTTCACCAGGATACCCTTGATGCGCTCCAGCCAGGCGTCCATCTCATAGTCTCCCTCTCCCAGGTAACCGTGGCGCTTGTATATCCAGTGGGCGGCAATGCCCTTTTCTGCGATGTCGTCCATCCTGCGGGTGCGGATCTGCACTTCCACCCACACGCCGGAAGGGCTTAGCAGGGTGCAGTGGAGAGCCTCGTAACCGTTTGATTTGGGGTGTTTTACCCAGTCTCGCAGGCGCTCCGGCATATAGCGGTAGATGCCAGTAATGATAGAGAAGATGTGGTAGCACTGGTCACGTTCTGTCTCTCCGGAGTGCTGGTCTGCGTCAAAGATGAGACGGATGGCATAGAGGTCATAGACTTCCTCGAAGGATACCTGCTTCTGCTGCATCTTGCGCCAGACGGAGTAGGGCGTTTTGACGCGCTTTTTGATCTCGAATTTGAAGCCCGCCTTGTGCAGCGCCTCCTCGATGGGAACCACAAAACGCGCCATCTCCTCTCCTTTTTCCTGGATACTGCGTTCTATCCGTTCCTTGATGTCCAAGTATGCGTCCGGTTCCTTGTAGTGCAGCCAGATGTTCTCCAGTTCACTCTTGATGCCGTACAGACCCAGCCGGTGGGCAAGGGGAATGAAGATGAACATCGTTTCCGAGAGTATCTTGTCCCGCTTGTGTTCCGGCATGTGCTCTATGGTGCGGCAATTGTGCAGGCGGTCTGCCAGTTTGATCAGCACTACGCGCACGTCGTCGTTGAGGGTGAGCAGGATACGCTTGAAATTCTCTGCCTGAAGGCTTTGCTGCGAGATGTCCGTTCCGCGGGTTTTCTGCTCGTTGTCAAGGACATTCTTGATCTTGGTGAGGCCGTCCACCAGCGAGGCAATCTTGTCGCCGAAACCCTCCCGGATGTCTTCCACGGTATAATCCGTGTCTTCCACCACGTCGTGCAGCAGGGCGGCCGAAATGGACTTGTAGCCCAGGCCGATATCGTCCACGACAATCTGTGCCACGGCAATGGGGTGAAGCATATAGGGTTCGCCGCTGCGGCGCCGCACATTGCGGTGAGCCTCATTGGCAAAGTCGAAAGCCTTGCGCACCACGGCCATCTCTTCCTCGTTGGCGCAACGTTTTTGGGCCGACAAGCGAAGAGCCTCGTATTCGCGGGCAATTACCTCGTAATCTTTCTCTGTAAACTCAGAAAAGCTCATAAGTTCAATTGTTTACTTAGAACAGGGTTGGTTCCGGAAGCATCCCTCCGAATAGGTCTTCCGCCGGGAGCGTTTCCCCAATCATTTCCCGGAAGCTGGCCTCGTCCAGTACTTCAACGCCCAGTTCCGCGGCTTTTTTCACTTTGTCCGGGCCGGGCTTGCTGCCGGCCAGAAGGTAGGAAGTCTTTCCGCTGACGGAAGAGCTGTTTTTACCTCCATGGGCCTCGATGAGGGCCTTGATCTGGTCCCTGGAAACGGAGAAGACACCGCTTACTACAAAGGTCTTTCCTTCCAGGGCGGCAGAAACTTGCCCGGGGGATTCCTTCAGCGAAAACTGCAGTCCTGCTTCCTTTAAACGATTCATCTCCAGCAGGTTCTCTTCTTTTTGGAAGAAAGCCAGCACGCTGTCTGCGATGACCTCTCCAACTTCCTCCACGGAAAGAAGTTCCTCCCGCGTTGCCGCCTGAAGGGCTTCCAGGCTGCCGAAGTGGCGCGCAAGGTCCCTGGCTGTACTTTCTCCCACATAGCGGATTCCCACGGCAAAAAGCACCCGCTCGAAGGGGACGCTTTTTGACTGGGAAAGGCTTTGCAGGAAACGGCGAGCACTGCGCTCTTTCCAGCCCTCCAGCTGCAGGAGCTGGGGCATCTGGAGGTGGTATAGGTCAGCGGGAGTATGGACCAGGTCAAGCTTGTAAAGCTGCTCTATGGTGGCTTCCCCTGCCAGGATATTCATGGCCTTGCGGGAGACAAAATGCAGGATGCGGCCCTTCAGCTGCGTGGGACAGCCCGTGCCATTGGGACAGAACCAGCGGGCTTCCCCCTCCGGCTTGACGAGGGCACTTCCACAGTCCGGGCATTGGGTGGGGAAGTGGGGCTTGAGAGCTCCCTCCGGGCGTTTGGACAGTTCCACGCCTGTAATTTTTGGGATGATTTCCCCGCCTTTTTCTACGTACACCCAGTCTCCGTGGTGGATGTCCAGGCTGCGAATCTGGTCTTCGTTTACCAGCGTGGCCCTTTTGACCATGGTGCCGCTGATAAACACAGGTTCAAGGTTGGCAACGGGCGTAACGGCGCCTGTGCGGCCCACCTGGTAATCGATGGAGAGGATGGGCGTGAGGGCCTGCTCCGCCTTGTATTTGTAGGCTACTGCCCAGCGGGGGCTTTTGGCCGTATAACCCAGCTGCCGCTGGATGGGAATCTCATTGATCTTGATAACCACGCCGTCCGTGGCATAGGGCAGTTCCTTTCTGGCGCTGTCCCACTGGGAGATGTAATCTTCTATTTCCTGGATGCTGCGGCAGATGCGGCGCTCCTGGGAAACAGGCAGTCCCCAGCTTTTGGCTGCTTCCAGCAGGGCATCATGGGTGGGGTAGCCTTCCAAAGGAGAAGGAATGTGGTAGAGCGTACACATAAGCCCGCGCCGGGCCACTTCTTCGCTGTCCTGCAGCTTGAGCGACCCGCTGGCTGCATTGCGCGGATTGGCAAATAGCGGCTCTTCGCTGACTTCTCTTTCGTGGTTAAGGCTCTCGAAGGATTCGAAGGGCATGAGCACTTCTCCGCGTATCTCAAACTCCTGCGGCCAGCCGCTTCCGGTGAGCCGATGCGGGATATTGCCAATGCGGCGGGCGTTTTCCGTGACATCGTCCCCTGTAACGCCGTCTCCGCGGGTGAGGGCCCGCACGAGGGCACCGTCCCGGTAGGTAAGGCAGATGGCCGTTCCGTCAAACTTGAGTTCACAGCTGTAAGTGAAGGGCGTATCCAGGGCCTTGGCGGCGCGCTCTGCAAATTCTTCCACCTCTCCGATGGAATAGGTGTTGGAAAGGGAGAGCATGGGATAGCGGTGCGGATACTTGGCAAAGCCGCTGCCTTCTTCACGTTTTTCTTCCAGGTCCGAGCCTACGCGGCGGGTGGGGGAGTCCTCACTCCCATACTCTGGATACTGGGCTTCCAGGGCCTCCAGTTCATGCATGAGAAGGTCGTACTCATAGTCGCTCATGACAGGAGCGTTCTCCACGTAATACTTGTGGTTACTCTCCCTGAGAACGGCCCTGAGCTGCTCTATCCTGTGCTTTGCCTGTGTGTAGTCCATATTAGACAAAGATAGTGAAAAAAACGCGTAAGTGGAACAAATGCAAAAGAAAAGCAGGAGATAAACCCAAAGTTTACCTCCTGCTTCAAGGATTAGTCTATGAATTAGAACTTGAAGGCGATACCGGCATTGGCATAAGGGCCGTAGCCGGAGTAGTTGAATTCTGCTTGTACGCCAAAGTTCTCGGTGAAGAAGAAACGTACGCCGGCAAGACCACCATAGCAGAGGCCGAGCTTGGTTTCCTTGTGCTTTTCTTCTGTACCCAAACCTGTATACGTATGTGCACGGTAGCCCAAGCCAATCATGGCGCCGGCATGCACTTCAAACTTTTCTGTGATGTTGAGGCCATAAGTAGCACGGGGTGCAGCAGCCAGATCGTTGTACTTGATGCTTCCAGAGTAGTTCCAATGACGGAAGTTAACCTGTGCACCTACAGTGAAATGCCCCTTCCACCAGGTGTCAACGAGCACATAGTCGCCGGTAAGGGTCGCACCAAAACCAGGATAGTAGCCTGCCATGGCGCCAACGACCAGGGTACCCTTTTCCCATTGGTCTTCAATGGCGTTTGCCTTGGGGGCGAAGCTAAAGCCGATAGCGGCAATAGTGAGAACAGCAAAAAATCTTTTCATAAAATGGCTTTGTAAAATGGTTATTCAATACACGTAGCGGTTAAAAACAGTGCGAATCTAACCAATTTTTCTCGAATCTCCAAATAAAGGGTGTAAAAATCTGGCAAACTTCAGGATTATTTACTATCTTTGTATGATTTATTTGGTTAGTTTTTTGTCCTTACAATTTATGAAAGATTCCATCATCATCCTTTGTGGCGGTGGCCCGGCTCCGGGCATGAACACCGTGGTTATGTCCGTGGCCAAAACCTTCCTGAACAACGGCTACCGTGTAATCGGCCTTCACGGCGGTTACAGCGGCCTTTTCAGCCCTTCTCCCCGCACCGAGGAAATCGATTTCTTCAAGGCCGACGCCTATTTCAACCGCGGCGGCTCCTATCTCCAGATGAGCCGTTTCAAGCCCACCGACAAGGATTTTGAAGAGAACTTCAACCTGGGCCTTTTCCAGGACAACCAGATCAAGCTCCTGGTAACCGTGGGCGGCGACGATACCGCATCCACTGCCAACCGCATCGCCAAGTTCCTGGAAGCCAAGCAGTATCCCATCCATAACATCCACGTTCCCAAGACCATCGACAACGACCTCCCGCTGCCGCAGAACACCCCTACCTTCGGCTTCAACAGCGCCAAGGACGAGGGCGCCCACCTGGCCCGCACCGTCTACGAGGATGCCCGCACCAGCGGCAACTGGCTCATCATCAGCGCTATGGGACGCAGCGCCGGTCACCTGGCCCTGGGTATCGGCGAGGCCACCCATTGCCCCATGACCATCATTCCCGAGATGTTCAACAAGACGGAGATTACCCTGGACAAGATTGTGAAACTGGCGCTTTCCTCCATTCTCAAGCGCAAGCTCCTGGGTATCGGCTACGGAACCGTGGTGGTGGCAGAAGGCGTTTTCCATGATCTGGATCCCCAGGAAATCAAGAATGCCGGCGTTTCCATGACCTACGACGAGCACGGCCACCCCGAGCTGGGCAAGATTTCCAAGGCAGTCCTTTTCAATGACATCCTCGAGAAAGAGTTCAAGAAGGTGGGCCTCAAGATCAAGACCCGTCCTGTAGAGATAGGCTACGATGTCCGCTGCCAGGACCCCATCGCCTACGACCTCACCTATTGCTCCGAGCTGGCCATGGGAGCCTACGAGCTCTTCGCCAAGGGTGAAACCGGCTGCATGGTGTATGTGGACGCCTTCGGCACCGCCCATCCGCTGTACCTGAAGGATCTCCAGAACGCCGAAGGAAAGATTCCTCCGCGCCGCGTGGCCATCGA
>CADAJF010000026.1 GCA_902788175.1 uncultured Bacteroidia bacterium | reverse complement strand
GATCAGAGTCGGGCAGAACGGCTCCGGAAGTCTCCTTCAGGGACTCGCCGTAGGCCTGTGCGGTGAGGCCGCCGGTTCCTGCGCGCAGAAAGCCGAAGTTCCAGTACAGCAGGTCAAAGAGCATAGCGCCCACGGAGATGCCGCCAATCAGCGTAGCGCCGCCAAGGGCTTCCGACGCCCCCAGGTGCCCCACTACGGCAATGTCCACCATCCCCACCAGGGGAACGGTGATGTTGGCCAAGATGCTAGGGAGCGCCAGGCGCAGTATTTCGCGGGACAGTTTCATCGAAACTTCTTGTCTTCTTCCAGCATGCCCAGGTAGGAGTTGTAGCGTTCGGGGGCTATCAGTCCCTGCTCTACAGCTTCTTTCACCGCGCAGCCGGGTTCGTGCGTATGGGTGCAGGGAGTAAAGCGGCAGCCGGCCGACACCTTCAGCATTTCCGGGAAGTAGCGGGCAATCTCCTCCTTTTCCACATCCACCAGGCCGAATCCCCTGATGCCGGGGGAATCAATCACATAACCGCCGGAGGCAAGCGGATACATCTCGTACAGGGAAGTGGTGTGCTTCCCCTGCAGGTGGGCGGTGGAAATGGCGCCTATCTTGGGATCCAGCGAAGGGTCCAGCGCCTTGATAAGGGAACTCTTCCCTACGCCGGACTCGCCGGAAAACAGGTTCACGCGGCCCTGGCAGGCTTCCCGTATCCGGTCTATACCCTCTCCCGTTTTGACAGAGGTTTCAATCACAGGATAGCCGGCACCCTCATAGATGCTGCGGAAACGGGCTATTTCTTCCGCTGCCATTTCTCGGTACATGTCCGTTTTGGACAGGACAATGGCAGCGGGGATGCCATACAGCTCACAGGTAACCAGGATACGGTCCAGGAAGGGCAGTTTCACCTCCGGAAAGTACAGGGAAACAATCAGATAGGCCCTGTCCACGTTGGCGGCGATGATGTGCGCCTGGCGGGAAAGGTTGGTGGATCGCCGGATCACGTAATTGCGCCGGGGAAGGATATGGGTGATGACGGCGGTTTCTTCCGTCCGCTCAAACAGAACCCTGTCCCCAACCGCCACGGGGTTGGTGATTTCGCTGGCTTTGAGCCTAACCTTTCCCCGCAGAACCGCCGGAAACAGTTCCCACGCCGGAAGCTGGGACAGCAAAAAATGGCTGCCCGCATTCTTTACCACCGTTGCCTCGCCGCATTTCATGCTGCAAAGATAGTGAAAACCTCCGAATCCCAAGGGCAGCGGGGAACGTCCAGAAGGCCAAGGCGGTAACAATCACGTTATTCTTCAGATAATGTGTAATGAGCCTGCTGCGAACAGCACCAGGTAACCCAGTACTACGCTTATGGCGCCCATGATGATGCCCATACGGGCCATATCCTTCTGCTGGATGAGGTTTGTGGCGTAGGCAAGGGCATTGGGCGGCGTGGAAATGGGCAGGATCATGGCGCTGCTGGAGGCGATGGCAACCCCGATAAGGACGGTGGATGTTCCGCCTACTGCGGCGAGTTTGTCTCCCATGGCAGTGCACACCACTACCAGGATAGGCATCAGCAGGGCCGCCGTGGCCGAGTGCGAGATGAGGTTGGACAGAGCGTAGCACAGCAGGCCGGACAGGATAACTATGAGTATCGGCGAGAAATTTCCGAAAGGAATGGCACGCACCACCAGGGCGGCGAGTCCGGAACCGTTCATGGCGTAACCCAGGGCAAAGCCGCCCGCAACCATCCATATAACCGACCAGTTGATTTCCTCCAGGTCGTATTTGCTGATGATTCCGGCCATGGCGAAGACGGCGAAGGGAATCAGCGCAACCGTATAGGTGTTGATGCCCGTCAAGGCGTCCATCATCCACAGCAGGATGGTGACAAGCAGCGTGACGATGACAAGGGTGGACTTGCGGTCTTTTTTCATCTGGCCGTCAATCTTCAGTTCGATGGTTTTCTGGGTGAAGGGAAAGAACTTTCTCAGAAGCACCCAGGCAATCAGGATCGTGACCACAACAAGCGGCACCATAAAAATCATCCACTGGCCGAATCCTATGCCCAGATTGAGACCTTCCGGGTCGTTCAGGTACTTGAGGGCGATGGTATTGGGCGGAGTCCCTATGGGCGTTCCCATCCCGCCCAGGTTGGCTGCGATAGGGATGCTGAGCGCCATGGCGATGCGCCCCTTGCCGCCCTCCGGAAGCTGTTTGAATACAGGGGTAAGGAAGGTGAGCATCATGGCCGTAGTGGCCGTGTTGCTGATGAACATGGAGAACAGGGCGGTCACGAGCATGAAACCCAGGAGGATATTCTCGCTCTTGCGGCCGAAAGGAGCCAGGAGCACCCGCGCCAGGTGTACGTCAAGTCCTATCTTGGTGCTTGCAATAGCCAGTACGAAACCGCCTATGAAGAGCATTATCACCGGATCGGCAAAACTGGCCATAATCTGTTTGAAGCTGAGGAGCTGCCCCACGGCCGACGGATTGCAAATCCACTTGATGCCAGAATCGGAGGCGAACAGCAGCAGGAGAACCATAATGCTGACCGACGTGGCCCACGCGGGAACCAGTTCGAACACCCACATAAGAGTGGCATAGACGAAGATGGCAATGATTCTCTGCTGCACCTTGGTAAGACCGTCGATTCCGAAACTCTCCGTCGGTATGAACCAAAGGAGCAGGACGATGGCGGCCACGAAGATGAGTCCGATGCTTTTCTTCTTCAATATATTGGGGTTGAACCTGTTGCTCTGACGCAATTTGTGCATCTGTTCAACCAGATTGAAACCAGAGAAATTCTTGAACATGGTAAGATTAATTAAAGCGGATATCCACGGGTATTCCGGCATTTTCAAGGAGCCTCTTGTCGGACAGGCTTTCGGGACCGGCCACACCGTACCTGGTTATAAAAGCCCGGGCGGCTTCTATGTCACCGTGAGCCTGCATACGGAGAAACTCGGCCCCCAGAGTTTCAAGGGCCTGCCAGGTCCTGTCGTAGTCGATGCTGTAGCGACCGGATGCATTCCATATGATGGCCTTGCTTTCCAGCAGGTAGTTATATACGACGATATTGGCGATGCCCGTAGGATCGGCGGCACCGAAACGGGTGGAACGGAGGGTATTGGTAACGAAGGTGGCCAGCACATCTTCCTTGTGGAAGAGGGCGGGAATACTGTACGCCTCGGCCTCCTGGGCGCAGAGCCAGGCACCCAGCACATTCGACTTGGCCTTCTCCACTACCAGCGCTTCATTTCCCAGCGCTTCGGCCACAGTGCCCATTCCGTTGACCGTTTCCTTCACGCCCAGGCCCTTTGCGATCTCACGGAATGCTATGAGCCAGTAGAAAGCGCTGGCATCTACATGAGGCTGATAAACATCCTCGAGCAAAGCGCTTCCTACGGGATGTACGGTGCGATTGAACTTTTCGCGTATGATGTTGTCGAAGATGATGGTACGGGAACCCAGTTCCGCCTGTACCTTTGCATCGTAGGGGAAGTTGATGCCGATAAGCTTGAAGCCCGCGTTGGGATAGCCGCTGCAATAGAGGACATTGCAGGAGAAGATGTCGGATTCCGCGCGGGGAACGAAAGCGTGATTTGCAGGATCTCCCGGAAGCATTTTCTGATACTCGGGCATCCTTGCCGACAGGGCGTTGAGTATCTCGGTGCGCCGGAGGTTCTTCAGGAGAACGTAAGCCCCGTAAGAAGCCTTCGTTCCGTAAAGACCGTCGTCCACCGCCTCCATGGGGCCGATAACCAGGTCCATCTTGCTGTCGTTCATCTCCAGCCAGGCCTTGTTGCTTTCATAATAATTGTCGGTCTTGAGGGCCTCAATCATATTCAGAAGGTAGTGCCGGACGCTTTCCTTGATGGTGACATCGGCCGCCCTGGTCAGATACTCCTCTATCCTGCCTATGGACTGGGCAAACGCATCGTGATACCAGACGGTCCTGAGGGATCCGTCGGCAGAGCGGCGAATAAGCGTATAAGGGCTGCTCTTGTCCGCGTTGTTCCACGAAAGATACTCCTCCGGAGTCATATCTGCCGGATAAAAGCCGGCACCTGCAGGTTTGGGGCCGAATCCCGGCAGGAAGGGCTTCCCGTCAATGCGGTCCCATGGGCCGTAATTGATTTCCGCGTACAGCTTTTCAGAAGGATCGGCGAGGGAGGCCAGGAAGGATTCCGCATTCCCAAAGTACTGCTGCCAGTAAATCCTGTCCACCTCGTCGGCGGCCATACGGTACAGTTTCAGGACTTCTTTCCCGTTGTCGGAAATGCCGCTCAGATCAGGTGCGGGAATAGTCACCCGGGCATAATTCTCCACGAGGCGGTTCACCCTGACACGCTCCCGGGTACAGGAAATGGCAAGCAGGGAGAGAAGACCCCATACAATGGCTGGTATTTTCATATCTTCAATTTAATAAAAGCGCACAAAGTTAATTGATATTTTGATTTGTTTTTATTGATAAATAAGGTTTATTTCGATATTTTCGATAGGCAAAATCGATAAATATCCCTATATTTGCCGCTTAATCCCCGATTAATTATGGAATTACGACAGTTGAAGTATTTTGTGGAAGTGGGGCGTCTGGGCAGCTTTTCCCAGGCTTCCAGGTCCCTGTTCATAACTCAGAGCACCATCTCCCAACAGATTCAGAAACTGGAAGAGGAACTTGGCGTGGAACTGCTCACCAGGGATACGCGACATGTCAGCCTAAGCGACTACGGGCAGCAGTTCTATCCCTGTGCTGTCCAGGTCCTGGAGGAGGCCAGGGCCGGCGCCGAACGGCTCAAGGATGTCAAAGACCTGAAAGTGGGGACACTCAGCGTTGGCGCAACTTACTCCTTCAGCCCTCTGCTCAAGCAGGCAGTCCTGGACTATTACAGGAAATATCCGCGCATCAGGCTGAATCTGGTCATTACTTCCCAGGAGGAACTATGGCAGAAACTGCTGGACAGGGAACTGGATGTGGCACTCACCTATAAATCGCCGATGGAGGACGAGCGTATCGTGTCCCATCTGTTGTTTCAGAGCCGCCTTTGCCTGATCGGCCGCATGGGTGAATTGAAAGGCGTAGGCAAGGAAGTATCTGTCCAGGACCTCTCCCGTTTTCCCCTGGCACTTCCGTCAAAGGGGCTTCAGGCGCGTGATACCTTGGAGGACGTCCTCTTCGCGCAGAACGTGAAACTGGATATCCGTTTGGAAGTCAACAGTGTCAGCACTCTCCTTGACCTTGTGGGCAGCAGCCCGCTGGTGACCATCCTCTCGGAAGAAGCCATCCATCAGGTACAGGGATTCCAGGCCGTTCCCATAGCCCATCCGGACGGGCGCATGGACGGCTGTTACCATTATCTCAAAGGCAGTTATCATAAAAATGCCGCCCGGAAGTTCATCGAGTTCCTGATACACCTCCGCGCATGAAATCCCCTTAAGCCTCTTTATTTGTGCGACGGGCATGTATGGAGGATGCGCTTTCGTGGCTATTCTCGAAAGTCCGTGAAATACTCTTCCTCGACGATCGTGCCGAAGTAGTTTGTGAAGTTGCCTGTTTATCGCTTAAGGGTGGGAGGGGGAGATTATCTGAAGATATCCGAGTGGCTTCCCGTGTAGAGGAAAAGGAGGCGAAGCTCCGTGTCGTTTTGTTCCCATACGAGCAGCCAGTCCGGCTTAATATGGCACTCCCATTGACCAGCATGATTGCCGGCAAGCTTATGAGACTTGTAGGAGTCGGGTAATTTCCCATCCCTTTGAAGAATAGAGATAGCCGTGCGAACGAGGCTTACATCCAAACCTCGCTTCTGCCTTCTTGAAGCGATTAGTATAGTCTATCGAATACATCATCAGCCGAGGATTTGAGCGAACATAACCTCAACACTCTCGGCATGGTATACACGTCCTGCCGCCACGTCCCCCATCGCCTCCCGATACGCATCACAATCGGTTGCATCGTACTTTTCCGCGTCCGAATACTTCCACCCCATACTCTTGGACAGTTTCCGGAAAAAAGGCATGTCCCGTTTAGGAATGCTGACAGTCAAATTACTCATGGTCAAAACAACCTCCAATCTTTGCAAAGATACTCATAGTTTTCAATTACCGGTTGCTTTGACAAAAAATATTCCATATATTTTCAGCGCTGCCCTCCGTGGGCGGCAGACAAAAGCGAAAGTGTTTTCGTTGTCCTTGTTAGGAAATGTGGTAATTTCAAGATAGAAGGATTGCGATAGCCTTTCCGCTCGTGCATTGAGTGTGCCGCTCTTCCCCGTTCTGGTGAGTTGCCCATATAATGCCGAGTGTGGAGTGTTATCAGTAGTTTATTCTATCGCGGCTCTACCACAGCCTCCTAACAATAAGCGAAAGTAGGCTTCACACTTTTGTTATGTACCAACAAGAAACCTTAGGAGCCGAGGTGTCATCACTGCCACACGCAAACTGGTCGCATGCGGAAGCTGTTTCCGGGGTATATGGACAGAAGAAGCAGTTGTCTTGTGGAAATCCCATCGCCTGCCAGACTAAAGAACCGAAATCAATCCGGCCTTTTTCAGCAGAGCACGAGCATTTTTACGGCGTTCGGAAAGTTCCTTCGACTGAGCCGGATTGTACCTCAACTCAGCCTGAAGAGCAGCCTCCCCAAACCTCTTCGCTTCATCCCCGTACAGGGTAGGTATTGCTTTAATTGCCGTTGCCATAAATGACTATCATTTTATAACTACCGCAAATATATCGATTATTCCGGATTGCTCAAAATTTCTTTAAAGATATTTGGGACATAAAAACCTTTCGGATGCCTCTCAGCGCGGATAATGAGACTTGTGCCTCGCGACCCCGAGGGTGATTTAAGAATTGTCCGCGAGCAGGACTGTTACTTCTTCTTTTAGTTTAGGGGAGGTCGTTGATGACGATTTTCCACATGTCATCGTCTGTCACGGCGGCATAGTCGTGAATCACGCGATTTCTTGTGGCTATAATGGCCTTAGAATGCGAAATGGAGATCTCCGGATTCTTTTTCAAAAGTTTGTTGGTAGCTTCTCCAATGATGCTGATATTCCTTTCTATGGCACGTCTGAGCATCAGATTCTTTTGGTAATCCTCGAAACGCTTCGGGACCTGTTCAAAAAATGAATAGACCTCGTCAATTGCCGTATTGATATCGTACAGATGTGCTTTATGATGCCTGTCCATAGATAAGCTGTTTGGTCTCGTCAAGTTCTTCCTTGAAATAAGGATTCTTGATTGCGTTGTATTCAACTAAGTCCACATCTCGTTTCAGAAGGTCTTCCAAAGCAAATTTGAAGTCAAAATAGTTCTCTCCATAGACCAGTAAAGGTAATGCGTTTCGGTCAAAGATGACCGTGAAATCTACATCGCTGTCTTTTTTGAACTCGTCTGTAAGAATTGAACCAAAGACATATAGTTGCAGCACCTTGTGTTTTTCACATAAGGCGATAATCTGAGCCATATTTCTTCGAATCAACTTCATAGCACCGCGAATATAACGAAAAAGACAAACCCAAAAAAGCCCAGGCCCTTCCGAAGCTTTTTTTGGAGCGGAAAACGAGACTCGAACTTCTTCTTGTAATGCGCTGATAATCGATAATTTAGAGAAAACCGAAAAGACCTCAGGTGAAACATAGGTGAAACTTTCGTGGCTTTTCAGGACGTATAGGGAAAGCGACTTGAACGGCCATCTTTAATTATTAAGACGACTTCTGCGGACTTCAAATACAAGCCCCGTTCATGGCCGGAACGGGATTATTTAATTTTGGATTATTTAATCTTGCATAATTTAATCCTAAATATTATCTTTGCCCAAAACGAGAAACGATGCTGCAGCCGAATCCATTCATCATTACCGCCGATTACTACGGCCCTGAGTATTTCTGTGACAGGCAGGCCGAGACGGAAGCCTTGGAAAGCAATATCGCAAACGGGCGGAACACGGTGCTGATTTCGTCCCGGCGTATGGGGAAGACCGGACTCATAGCCCATGTGTTCAACAGAGCGTTCGTGAAGTCGAACTTCAAAACATTCTCCATCGACCTGTATCCGACTTCTTCTTTGGCGGAAATGATTCTGTTGCTGGCAAAAGAAATCACCGGTCCGTTGAAAAGCAAGGGGCAATCGCTATTGGAGTCTTTCCTGGGCATCGTCAAGTCTCTGCGGCCTGGATTCAAGGTGGATCCGGTAACCGGCCAGTTCGTTTTCGATCTCTCGCTCGGAGAAATCGTCAAGCCGGTCGATTCCCTGAAGGAAATCTTCCAATACCTGGAAGGCAGCGAGGTCCCTTGTCTTGTGTCGATGGATGAGTTCCAGCAGATCGCGAAGTATCCGGATAATAACGTGTTGGAATTGCTGCGTACCTATGTCCAGAAATGCAAGCACACCTGGTTCATCTTTGCCGGCAGTGACAGGCGCATGATGGAAAAACTTTTCAACAATCCATCGGAGCCGTTTTATATGAGTTGCTCTCCCTTGTACCTGGATGCCATTCAGTATGAAAACTATCTGGCTTTTGCCCGACATCACTTTGAGGCGGCAGGGAAAAGCCTTCAGGAAGAGAGTTTCAAACAAGTGTACGAACTCTTTGATGGTCACACCTGGTATGTGCAGCGCTTGATGAATGAGATGTTCGCATGGACCAAACCCGGAGAAGTGGCCGATGCTCAGATGGCGTCCAATGCGCTTACTTTTGTAATCAAGACATATGCCCGCACATTCCAAGAGCAGATGAGCTCATATCCGGAAGCGCAAAAGCAACTTTTGATTGCCATTGCCAAAGATGGACAGGCGCAGCAGGTTACATCCGTAGCCTTCTGCAAGAAACATTCAATGAAAAGCCCAAGCACCGTGCAAAGCGCCTTGAGGGTTCTTCACGACAAGGGAATCGTCAGGAAGGACGGGAACAGTTACTCTGTCACGAACCGGCTGCTGGGGATTTGGCTGGCGAAGGAATACTAATCTTCCCGTCGGCATTATTTTTGTGTTTTTCCATGCACCAAACGTACAATGCATGAATTCCAAACTATTACTGGCATTTCTCTTTCTTCCCGCCTGTGTCCATGCTCAAGAGCGGGTCTCTGTCAGAGGACGAATCATCGATGAAAAAGGCAATGCCGTCGAATATGTGCAAGTCGGTGTGCCGAAACGCCAGATAGGGACCATTTCCTCCGTGGCTGGCCATTTTGAAATATCCACTCCTCCCGATACGCTCGAGTTCTTCCACGTATCGTATAAGACAGCCTCTTATCCCGTCACAGGTGATGAGGACGATGTTGTCATCGTCCTACATGAGCAGGAATTGCCGCCTGCCGTATTCATTGGCGGAAATACCCAGGAAAAATACCTCATCCATCCAGGTGTGAAGATCAATGAACGGATTGGAGGCGCCGATTTTTACCGTCCCGGCGGTGGCGGGAAAGGCGCGGAACTGGGATGTATCGCAAAGGTCAGGAAACCCTTCTTGATAAAAGATATCCAGTTCACGATCCTGGACAACCACATCCCGGGATGCGTCGCATCCGTCAATGTATACCGTATCGAGGGTGATTCTGAGACCTTCATCAATGTGCTGCACAAGCCCATCTATGTCAACATCATCGAATCTGATTCCCGACAGGATTACAGTGTTCATCCAGAGGAGACCGTTCTGCTGGAACCCGGTAAATACTTCGTAGCGATACAGATTGTGGCCACCGATGACGAAGCGGTCCACAGAATCTTGGAAACCCCCGAATCGGAACGTCACCCCAGGGCTCTTCACATGTCCACCGCACTTTATTTCAAGAGCAGTTATGAGCGCTATTCCGTCATGGGGAAAATGATGAAGATTCCCGTCAACATCGGTGTTGCCGTTAAAGGGTTGGAGTATCAATGATACCGCCGAAGTGACAACCTGGCTCTCGCCCCGCTATCTTGGCACGGCGGAGCGGCTTGATTATTTGGGATGGTGGAAGAGACCGGTAAATTCGAATCGTTTCAGTTCGTCGAGTGTCTCGTTGGGAACAAAAAACCTCGAAAACGTTCCCGCCGGCGTGCTCGAGTTTCTCGCAGGGAACAAAAATGGCTGTTATTGTTCCCGCTCAGAGGCTTCGAAGCAAGTTTGGCGAACCCGACATGAACGGCCACAAAGTTGGGGTCTTGTCAGACTCGAACTCGTTTTTCGGACCCTAAATAACACGCTCATCTACTTATAGTTAGGCAAATTCGCGAATTCCACGTTACCCCCTCGCCGCTGCGCGGCGGTCCCCTTGGGGGACTGGGGTCGCTTCGTTCGAGTCTCGTACAAAACAAAGCAGCAACCACAAGGGCTGCTGCTTTGTTTTGGAGCGGAAAACGAGACTCGAACTCGCGACCCCGACCTTGGCAAGGTCGTGCTCTACCAACTGAGCTATTTCCGCAGTGTTGTAAAGAACTATCCCGGTTCGGGACTACAAAGGTACGTCTTTTTTCTGAACTTGCAAATTTTTCAGAATATTTTTTGTACTTTTGTGAACGGACATTTTTAAAATCATTTATAATTATGAAAAAATTTCTGTCTATCATTCTCTGCTGCTCGCTGATTGCGGGTTGCGGCATCTCCAACACGGGTAAGGGCTCCCTGATTGGTTCCGGTGCAGGTGCTGCCCTGGGTGCAGGTATCGGCTATCTGCTGGGTGGTGACGGCCAGGCCGCCGCTATCGGTGCAGCCATCGGTACGGCTGTGGGTGCAGGCAGTGGCGCTATCATCGGCAAGCAAATGGACAAGAAGGCTGCAGAGCTGGCAGCCGCTATGGAAGAGGCTCAGGTAGAAACCGTTACGGACGTGAACGGCCTGGAAGCCATCAAGGTCACCATGGATAACGGCATCCTCTTTGACTTTAACAAGTCCACGCTCAAACCCGCCGCCAAGGCCCAGCTGGACAAGTTCGCCGCAGAAATGGCCGACATGCCCGAGACGAACATCAACGTATATGGCCACACGGACAATATCGGCAGCGCAGACGCCAACAAGAAGGTCTCTACCCAACGCGCCCAGGCCGTTGCCAAGTACCTCAACGGCAAGGGTATCAAGAACGATCGCATGCTGGCAGAAGGCCTCTCCTTCGACTTCCCCATCGCCGACAACGCTACCGAGGAAGGCCGCGCCCAGAACCGCCGCGTGGAGCTGTACATCACCGCCAACGAGAAGATGGTCCAGGCAGCAGAGGAAGGCAAAATTCAGTAAGACTCTCCCACTTAAGAAATAACCTTTGGCCCGTTTGGACCAAAGGTTATTTTTTACTTTCTGGCCGCCAGGGCACTGCGCTTGAGCCGGAGGATGCGCCGCACGCTCTGGTCCAGCCGCTCCTCGCTCAGCCTGCCTTCCTGGACTGCGGCAAGCACCGCCTCGAAGGCCGCCGGATAGTCTTTCACGCACAGCAGCACATCCACGCCGGCCTCCAGGGCCAGGACGCAGGCATCGGCCGTGGGATACTGACGCGTGATGGCGCCCATTTCCATGGCATCGGTGATGATGACCCCCTTGAAGCCCAGCTCCCCGCGGAGTTTTTCCTCCAGCACCACGCTGGAGAGGGTGGAAGGCACGTCCGAGCCTGTCACCGCCGGGGCAGAGATATGCGCCGTCATTACTATGGGTGCACCCGCGCGGATACCCGCCTTGAAGGGAATCATCTCACAGGAGGCCATCTCCTCCCAGGTTTTACCGGTCACGGCGTAGCCGAAGTGGGTATCGGCCTTGGTGTCCCCGTGACCCGGAAAATGCTTCAGGCAGCCCTGTACGCCCGCTTTCCTGAGCCCTTTCACATAGCTTTTGACCATGCGCGCCGCCACTTCCGGCTTGTCGGAGAAAGCGCGGTTGCCAATCACAATATTCTCCGGATTGGTGTTCACATCCGCCACGGGCGCAAAGTCCACGTCAAAGCCAAAGCGCGAGAGGTAGGAGCCTATGGTAAACGCCGCTTCATGCACCTCCTGCGGGCTTTTGAAGGCCGCCATGCTCTCATAGCGGGGCAGGCCGAAAGCCTCGTTATTGGCAAGCCGCGCCACCCGGCCGCCTTCCTCGTCCACGCAAAGAAGCGGCTCTCCGGGCAGGGCGCGAAGGTCCGTCACAAAACGCGAGAGTTGCTCCTTGTCCCGCAGGTTGTGCCCGAAGAGCACAATGCCGCCGGGGGGATAAGCCTCTGCCAGCGCGCGCATGGAAGCATTCACCTCCTGCAGCGCAATGGACGGAAGGTCTGCAGACGTGCCATATTGGATGGTGGTATCCAGTGATTCCGGCCGAATGTAAAACAGCTGCCCCACCTTCTGCTGCAGCGTCATCTGCTGCAGTTGGGCCTCCACTCCCCTGTCGCAGGAAGCAAAGAGAGCGCCGGCTACTGCCAGCGCCCCCCATATAAAGTGCCTTTTCATATTACAGTTCCCATGCCAGGGCCGATGCACCCAGAATGGCGGCATCCGACTCCTTGAGTTGTGAGTAGACCAGCTTCACCTTGCCTCTCCAGAGCGGCAGGACGTTTTCGTCCATGGCCTTCTGGATGGGCTCCGTGAGGAATTCCTTGGCGCGGGCCAGGCCGCCGAAGAGCACGATGGCCTCCGGGGCGGAGAACTCGATGAAGTCTGCGAACTTCTCTCCCAGGATGCGGCCGGTGAACTCGAAGATCTTGATGGCCAGGGCGTCGCCGTCCTTGGCTGCCTCGTACACGTCCTTGGAGGTAATCTTGTCCAGGGAACGGAGCTGGGAAGGTTCGTCGCTCATTTCCAGCCACTCGCGGGCGGTGCGGGCAACGCCGGTGGCGCTGGCGTAAGTTTCCAGGCAGCCGGTTTTGCCGCAGTTGCAGGCACGGCCGTTGTGGCGAACTGCCACGGTGTGGCCCAGTTCGCCGGCAAAGCCATCGTGGCCGTACACCACCTCACCGTTGATCACAATGCCGGAACCCACGCCGGTACCCAGGGTGATCATGATGAAGTTCTTCATGCCGCGGGCGGCGCCGTAGGTCATTTCGCCAACGGCTGCGGCGTTGGCATCGTTGGTGAGGGACACCGGAATGCCGTTCATCTGCTCACTGAGCATCTTGGCAAAGGGGATGGAGTTAATCCCGCCCCAGACCAGGTTTACGGCATTCTCTATGGTGCCGGTGTAGTAGTTACCGTTGGGGGCACCCACGCCGATACCGCGGACACGGCCCTCCACCCCCGCCTCTGCGATGATGCGGCTGAGAGCCTCTGCCAGTTCCGCGATGTAGGGCCGAACGTCCGTATGGGTGTCCGAGCGGATAACCGTCTGGGCCAAAACAGTGCCACGGGCATCTACGATGCCGCATTTGGTGGTTTGTCCACCTATATCAATACCGATTACAAAATCTTTGTCCATTGCTTACGCTTTTTTAGGTTTGGAGCCGAAGAGGGCGAAGAAGAGGATGTAGGCGACACCGGCCAGGGCAACAATGTAGCTGAGGAGGTAGCTGTCGGCTGCATCGGCCACGGCACCCTGGATGAGCGGGAGGATACCGCCACCCATCACCATCACCATGAAGATACCGGAAGCGATGGAGGTGTACTTGCCCAGGCCCTCGACTGCCAGGTTGAAGATGGCGCCCCACATGACGGAGGTGCAAAGGCCGCAGAGGACAAAGAACATCACGCCCACGGGGATGGGCTCCAGCGAGAAGCTGAGGTTGGAGGTGATGGCAGGGAAACGCACCGTGGTGGAATTGCCCAGGATCATGCCCAGCAGCAACAGGACAATGGCGATACTGCTCACGCTCACCATCATGGTTTTGCTGGAAACCTTTCCGCCGATACTGGCGCCCAGCAGACGGCCGCAGAGCATCAGGAACCAGTACATACCTACGATGGTTCCGGCCACGGCGGTGCTGATGCCGATAGCAGGGGAAGTCATATACAGATTGACGAAGTTGGGAATGCCCACTTCCACACCCACATAGAGGAAAATGGCGATGATGCCCAGCACGAAGTGACGATAGGACAGGGCGCCTTTTACCTTGGCCATGGTGTCCTGCTCCTGAACCTTGGCAGCATTTTCCAGTTCCGGCTCCGGGATGGCAGAGAAGAGGATGATGACAAAGGCCAGGGCGAAGATACCCATAGCGATGAACAGGGCCGGGTTGGCATCCGAGATCTGGGCCTTGGCAGCGTCACCGATCAGGTAACCCACAAACACGGGGCAGATGGTGGCCGCCAGGGAGTTGCAGGAGCCGCCCCACTGGATGAGCTGGTTGCCACTGTTGCCGCCGCCGCCCAGGGTGTTGAGCATGGGATTCACCACGGTGTTGAGCATGCACATGGAGAAGCCGGAGATGAAAGCGCCCAGCAGGTAAATGCCGAAGCTTTCCGCGCGGCCAGACAGGAAGGTGATGCACACGCCCACAAAGCCGATAGCCACAGCCAGGAGAGCCGTGAACTTGTAGCCCTTCTTGGACAGGATCAGACCTGCCGGCAGACCCATGAAGGCATAGGCGATGAAGTTGGCCGCATTACCCAGCTGCGACATGAAATTGGTGGCGGAGAACTGGTTCTTGACAATGATGCCAAAGGGGTTCTGGAGGCCCGTAACGAAGGAAATCATCATGAACAGGAAGAACATGATGCCTATCGCCAGGACGTTACTGTTTTTTTTACTCATGTTGCTTTGTGTTTATTAGTAGTTACTCATTCTCTCACTACGTCCTTCAAAAGTAATAAAAAATCTTTAAAATGCCAAACCAGCACCATTATAGATTATCTCATTACCTCATACGCACCCTCCCCCGGGGGCATCAGGGGCCGATTTTGCCCCCGGAGCGGGCAGGAGAGGTAGTCGGGGGGCATCAGGGGCCGATTTTGCCCCCGGAGCGGGCAGGAGAGGCAGTCGGGCGGCACTGGGGGCCGATTTTGCACCCGCGGAGGGCGGGAGATTGCCGGTCAGGTCGGCAATGACATCGGCACGCCGGGAAGGACGCCGTCATGCCCGGCTCCGACCGGGCATCTTGTGGGAAAGAGACCGTCGTACCCGACCTTGACCGGGCATCTTATGGGAGGGATTAGTGGCGAAGGTATTTCCAGCCAAGGACGGGGAGGGTGAAGGCCAGGAAGCAGGCCACGATCCAGAAGATGGAGACGGGGCCGAAGTCGTAGCGGCCGCCGGTGATAAAGCCGTCGATGAGGAAGCCGCTGGCCACGGACTGCACACCGGCAGCTGCGTAGCTGGAGATACCCACGATGCCCAGGGCCGCGCCGGTGGCCTTGCGGGGCACGAAATCCAGCGCCATGAGCCCGGCCACAATGCAGAACACCACGGAGAAAGCAAAGCTGAACACCGCCACAAAGGCCATGTTGGCGCCAAAGCCGCCGTCCAGCAGCAGGAAGCCCATAAGGGAAAGCACTGCCAGCACACCGGACAGCACCACGGGCCGCACCCGGTTACCGCGGAACAGCACGTCCGACATCCAGCCGGCCGCCAGGTTGCCCGCCACGCCAAAAATCTCGGCCAGCCCAATCACCTGCGTAGCCCGCTCCAACGAAAAAGATTTCTGTTTCTGAAGAAAGAGCACGCCCCAGTCACTCACCGCATGCTGCGTAATATAAAGGAATGCCGTAGAGATGGCTATCACCCAGATACCCGGATGCCTGAAAACCCATTTCTGCAGCTCTCGCGTAGGCTGTTTATCGATGGAGCGCACCTCCTCTCCGGAGAGTTCCTGCACGGAAGGAAGTCCCTCGCTCTCGGGTGTATCGGAGATAAAAATCAGCGAAACCACCAGGCCGATCACCCCCGCCACAGCCGCCGCTGCAAACCCCCACTGCCAGCCCGCCGCCGCCACGATAAAGCCCGTCAGGATCATGGAGACAGCCTTTCCCAGCTGCGGTGTAGAGGAGAAGATGCTGTACATGGTGCCGCGCCGCGCCAGCGGGAACCAGCGAGACAGGCTGATGGTCCCGGGCGGCGAGCCCATGGACTGCGCCCAGCCGTTCACGCCCCACAGCAGGGCAAAGGTAATGAGCACCAGCATGGGCCAGGCCGTCAGCAGGCCCAGTACCGCCAGTACCGCATTCACCACCGCCGACACCGCAATGCCTGCGGCCATGAAGCGGCGGATGTTGCAATAATCGGCAATAAAGCCGTTGAGGAACTTGCCTACCGCATAGACAAAGTAGAAGGCGGAGCCTATCATGCCCAGCTGCCCCGCCGTGAGCACCCCGCCGTCAATGAGCGGCTGCTTCACCACGCCCAGGGTCATGCGGCAGACGTAATAGAGGGTATAGGCTACCGTCACGCCCCAGAAAGTCCTGCTGCGAAGGCGCTTATAGGTGGCGTCCACCTCCCCCGCCGGCACTCTCCGCTCCGACGGCTTGCTCACACGAAAAGCAGAGTAAAGGGACATGATGCTAAAGGTCTGCTAAGAGTAGGGAAAGCTCCGTTCCCGGAATATAGTATCGTGCCTGCAGGCCACAGGAACGGGCGGCCCTGACATTGGCCTCGCTGTCGTCTATAAAAAGAATCTCCCCGGCAGGGATGCCGATGCGGCGCACCACCTCTTCAAAACAGGCAGCCGATGGCTTCATCAGCTGCATCTCCCAGGAAATGAACTGCCCGCTGAAGGCCTTGTCTATGCCGCACTCGCGGAAAAGCTCCCAGGTGCGGGCCATGGAGATGGGGTTGTTGTTGGAAAGCAGGTACAGCGGATAACGCTGCTGCAGGTCCTTGACCAGCTGCGCCGTCTCCGGGGGGACACCCACCAGCAGGGCGGCCATGGCACGGTCCACGTCTGAAGGCACGCAGCCGGGGCGGGATTCGGCCAGGATGAGCTCTCGGAAGCGCTGCGCACTCAGGCGTCCGGCTTCCATTTCCCCGTAAATCCCCTTCTGGTGCGAGGGGTCCAGCAGGTCCGTAATCCGCTCAAACCCCAGGATTTCCCGAAATGCCCGGATACAACTGTCCAGGTTCAGCTCCACCAGCACACCACCGATATCGAAAAGTATAGCCTTGATATTCATAATAATCTAAAAGATTCGACTGGTTCAACTAATCCAACTGAATCATATGATTCAACCTTTCCTCAAATTACGCACAAGCCCACCCTGCGACAACCCACGTTACCCCCTCCCGAAACCCCTCCCCTCGGGGGAGGGACTTGATGATTCAACCTTTCCTCAAATTACGCACAAGCCCACCCTGCGACAACCCGCAAAATTACAAAAAAAACCTAAAATCCCGCTGGCGAATTTCACAATTGGCCGCGGGATTCATGCTTTAAGGTATCAATATTTATGTTCGGCTTGAATAATTCCAATTCCGTGCCAAACTAAACATTTTTCTTCATTATTTCTGCATTTTTTATCGTTCCGCCGGCCATAAACCTGGCCAGTGGAGAAAAACTGCTTAATAATACTGGTAGAAAAGGGCAATGGACTCCATGCCGGCGAAGAGCTGGCGCAGGAGATAGCTCTCGTTGGGCGAGTGGATGGTGTCGCGCTCCAGGCCGAATCCCATCAGCAGCGGGTCTATACCCAGGATGCGCTGCATGTCCGCCAGGATGGCGATGGAACCGCCGCCGCGGGCAGGAACGGGCTCTTTCCCATAAACCTCGGACATGGCACGCGAAGCCGCCTTGTAAGCCGGGGAGCTCATGGGGATAAGGAAGCCGTCGCCGCCTTCGAAAGGCGTCACCTCCACCTTCACGTACGGCGGGGCAATGCGCTGAAGGTGCTCCTGGAACAGCTTGGTAATCTTCTCCGAGCTTTGCCACGGCACCAGGCGCATGGACACCTTGGCATAGGCCACGGAAGGCAGCACGGTCTTGGCGCCGGTGCCCGTATAACCGCCCCAGATGCCGCAGACGTCCAGGCAGGGCCGAATGGCGGTGCGCTCGATGGTGGTGTAGCCTTTCTCGCCCTTTACATCGGCGATATCCAGGAATTCCTTGTACTCCTGGAGGTCGAAGGGAGCGCGGTTGAGCATCTCGCGGTCCTTCTTGCCCAGGCGCACTACATCGTCGTAGAAGCCGGGGATGGCTACGCGGCCGTTTTTATGGTGCAGGGAAGCGATGAGGGCGCAAAGCTCGTTGATAGGATTGGCCACGGCACCGCCGTAATGGCCGGAATGCAGGTCTTTGTTGGGGCCCGTCACCTTCACCTCCAGGTACGCCAGGCCGCGCATGCCGCAGTTCAGGGAAGGCACTTTGTCGGAGATCATGGTGGTGTCGGAGACCAGGATAACGTCTGACTTCAAGAGCTTCTTGTGCTCCTTGACCCAGGCGGGCAGCGAAGGGCTGCCAATCTCTTCCTCCCCTTCGAAGATGAACTTCACGTTGTGCCGAAGCTTTCCGCTGCGAAGCAGGAACTCGAAGGCTTTCATGTGCATGAACAGCTGGCCTTTGTCGTCGTTGGCGCCGCGGGCGTAGATAGCCTCCTCCCCGGTGGCGGGGTCCTTGGCAATAACGGGCTCAAAAGGATCCGTACGCCATTTTTCCAGCGGCTCCGGGGGTTGGACATCGTAGTGGCCATAGACCAGGACGGTCTGCGGAGCGCCAATGTCCTTGTGGCCGAAAACCACCGGATGGCCGGCCGTTTCATAGACACCGGCCTGGTCGGCGCCGGCTTCTTTCAAAAGCTCTACCAGGCGCTCTGCGCAGCGATACATGTCTTGCTTGTGCTCCGGCTTGGCGCTGACGGAAGGGATGCGTAAAAGGCTGAACAGCTCCTGGAAGAAGCGGTCCTTGTTCTCTTGGATATAATTCTTCATGATAGATTTGGTTATTTTTCTGACTGTCCGCCGGCGAGGTCCAGAATCTCTGCGGTAATCTTTTGCTGCCGGCCTTTGTTATACTGGAGGGTTAGCTCGTCCAGGAGGTTCTCTGCGTTGTCCGTAGCGGTTTGCATGGCAACGGTACGGGCCGAGTGCTCCGAAGCCGCACTGTCCAGCAGCGCCGCGTAGAGCTTGAGTTTGACGGTCTTGGGTACCAGGACCTTCAGCAGTTCCTTCCGCCCGGGCTCGAAGATGGTGTCTTCTTCCTGGGATGCCCGACCGGGGGCGGGCATGTCGGGGCCAGCATCGGGCACGACGACCGCGTCATTCCCGGCCTGACCGGGAGTCTCCGGTGAAAGCAGCCACTCCACCACCGGCTCCTGGTGCGCGGTGGAAATGAAGTGGTTATACACCAGCAGTACGCCGCAGATACGGCCTTTCTCCTGCTCCTGAATCAGGTGCTCCACCATCTCCGAGGCGGGGCCGTAGGCTGGACGCTCCGACATGGCGGAATAATCCTCCGGGGAGGGGAAGCCGTCGCGGCGCATGGCATCGGCCATCTTGCGGCCCAGCGAGTAAACGATGTCCCCGGGAAGGCGCACGCTGCGCACCTTGGCAATCACGCTGGCATTGAAGCTGCCGCAAAGCGCAGAATTGGACGAGACGGCCACAATGGCCCGCGGCCTGGAAGATGCCCGATCGGTGTCGGGCATGACGGCGTCATTCCCGGTTCCACTCGCG
This sequence comes from uncultured Bacteroidia bacterium, assembly GCA_902788175.1. Classification (GTDB taxonomy): domain Bacteria; phylum Bacteroidota; class Bacteroidia; order Bacteroidales; family UBA932; genus Cryptobacteroides. The sequence continues at coordinate 8,840 of CADAJF010000026.1, read as the reverse complement.
TCATTCCCGGCCCCACCGGGAATCCCCAGCGCAGCCAGGATGCCCTGCATCTCCCGCTCGTACGGGCGCATGGCTTCGATGGCCAGCTGGGCCTTGCGCAGCTTGGCGCTGGCCACCAGCTTCATCGCGGAAGTGATCTTCAGCGTACTGCGCACGGAGCCTATCCGTCCCTTTGTTTCCTTTAGCGTAGGCATTAGTTCAGGGTCAAAATCACCGATTCAGCGGTCTCTGTAAGGATTTTCTCTATCTCTGGAGTAAGGCGGCCGGCTGCGAGGGGGTCCAGGACATCGGCCTGATGAGCGGCGCGGATGCGGTCCAGGAAGATGTCCTGGAAGGCGCGCACCTCCCCTACCGGAATATCCTTCATGAGCGCGTGCGTTCCGCAGTAGAGGATGGCCACCTGCTCCCCGATGGGCATGGGCGAGTACTGCGGCTGGATAAGCAGCTGGTTGTTCTTGCGACCTTTGTCCAGGGCCAGTTCCGTGACCTTGTCCACGTCCGAGGCGAACTTGGAGAAGGACTCCAGTTCCGTCCACTGGGCCTGGTCTATCTTGAGGGTACCCGCCACCTTCTTCATGGACTTGACCTGCGCGCTGCCACCCACGCGGGACACGCTGATACCCACGTTGATAGCGGGCCGCACACCCTGGTTGAAGAGCGACTGCTCCAGGTAAATCTGGCCGTCGGTGATGGAAATCACGTTGGTGGGGATGTAGGCCGACACGTCTCCCGCCTGCGTCTCAATGATGGGCAGGGCCGTAAGGGAGCCGCCGCCGCGGACTTTGTCTTTCAGCACAGGCGGAAGGTCGTTCATGCCGGCGGCCACTTCCTGCTGGTCGATGATACGGGCAGCCCGCTCCAACAGGCGGCTGTGCAGGTAGAAAATATCTCCGGGATAGGCTTCTCGGCCGGAGGGGCGCCTAAGGATCAGGGACACCTCACGGTAAGCCACGGCCTGCTTGGAAAGGTCGTCGAACACTACCAGCGCATGGCGGCCGGTGTCGCGGAAATACTCGCCGATAGCAGCCCCGGCAAAAGGCGCATAATACTGCAGGGCAGCAGGGTCCGCGGCCGTAGCAGCCACCACCACGGTATAGTCCATGGCTCCGTGCTCCCGCAGGGTTTTCACGGTAGAGGCCACCGTAGAGCCCTTCTGGCCGATAGCCACGTAAATGCAATAGACCGGCTCCCCTGCCTCATAGCAGGAGCGCTGGTTGATGATGGTATCGATGGCGATGGCCGTCTTTCCCGTCTGGCGGTCCCCGATGATGAGCTCACGCTGGCCGCGGCCGATGGGAATCATGGCGTCGATGGCCTTCAGGCCCGTCTGCAGGGGTTCCGTCACCGGCTGGCGAAAAATGACGCCCGGCGCCTTGCGCTCCAGCGGCATATCCAGTTTCTCGCCTTCAACGGGGCCCATGCCGTCCAGCGGATTCCCCAGCGGGTCTATCACGCGCCCCAGCAGGTTGTCGTTCACGCCGATAGCGGCAATTCTGTGCGTCCGGCGCAGCACCATGCCTTCCTTGAGCTGGTCCGTATGGCCCATGAGCACGGCACCCACGTTGTCCGTTTCCAAGTTCATCGCCACGGCCATCACGCCGCCTCCGCAGTCCAGCAATTCGCCGGCTTCTGCGTTATCCAGGCCATAGATGCGCACCACGCCGTCACTGACCTGCAGCACCTTGCCGATCTCCTCGAACTGGAGGTCGGTTTTCATGTCGCGGAGCTGTTCCAGCAGGATGTCGCTCACTTCCGAGGGTTTGAGATTCGTCGCCATTAAATGATTCTTCTGTTACGTTCTATGAATTGTTCCCGGATAATATCCAGCTGGCGTTTGACGCTGGCATCCAGGAGGTATTCTTCCAGGTCGAAGACAAAGCCGCCAATCAGGGAAGGGTCCACGTCCACCTCTATGATGACGTCGTCCCCTGTTTTTTTCTTGACCAGTGCCTTCAGGCGCTGCAGAAGCCGTTCCGAGGGCTCGCTCACACAGGTAAGACGGGCCCACCTGATGCCGATGCTCCGGTAGTACATCTGCGTGAAATCCCGCAGGATGTCCTCCACCATTTCCATCCGGCCGTTGCGGTTCAGGAGGCTCAGGAAGCGGCTCAGGTCCGGTGACATCCGGTTCCCGAGGGCCATCTGCAGCAGTTTTTTCTTGTCGCGTTCACTCACCACGTCCGAAGCTGCGCGCACCATGCGCCGAAGGTCCGGCGCCTCAGGGAAAATGCGCAGCAGCTGCTGTGCCTCCGAGCACACGATGTCCCCTTCTCCGGTGTCCCGGACATAGCGGACCAGTGCCCTGGCATAGCGGGTGATGATGATACTGCGGTTCATGAATGCAGGGGCGTTTGATGGGCTTCATCCACCAGGCTGTCAATGAAGGAGCGCTGGCTGCTCTCGTCGGAGAGTTCGCTGCGAAGAATCTTTTCCGCCACTTCCACGCTCAGGAGGGCAATCTCCTTGCGGACATCGCGCAGGGCGCTTTCCTTCTCTGCGGCTATCTGGCGCTTGGCATCGGCCACCATCTTTTCCGTTTCCAGGCGGGCTTTGGCGCGGGCCTCGTCCATGATACGGCTTTTGGTTTCCGTGGCCGAGCGCAGGATGGCGCTGTGCTCCCGGCGGGCCTCCTCCATCAGGCGCGCGTGCTCTACCTTCCAATCCGACATGAGGACGGCGATTTCATCGGCGTCCTTCAGCGACTTGGAAATCTTGGCGTTGCGCTTGTCCAGGCTGTCCGTGATGATGGGAAAGCCGAACTTGGCCAGCAGGAAAAACACCGTGCCGAAGATAACGACCATCCAGAACAGGAGGCCTAAGTCCGGAGTTACAAGACTCATACTTAACCTCTCAGGATGGCCAGCAGGGCAACGATGATGGCAAACAGTGCGGCGCCTTCCACCATACCGGCGGCAATGATCATGGACGTACGCAGGTTACCGGCACTTTCCGGCTGACGCGCAATGGCTTCCATGGTGGACTTGCCAATCTTGGCGATACCGTAAGCACCTGCCAGTGCAGCGACGGCGGCGGCCAGCGCGGCACCCGCCTTACCCAGGGCCACGCCCGAGGCAGCTTGGAGAATCATGGTTGTAAGTAACATAATATCAATAATTTAGTGTTCTTCGTGTTGCCTGGCCAGGCCTATGTAGATGCTGGACAGGGTGGTAAAAACGTATGCCTGGATAAAGGCCACCAGGCACTCCAGGGCATCCAGGAACACCCCGAAGAGGACACTCACCAGCGTCAGGCCGCCGCTGAGGGCCGGACCATACTTGGCCACAATGAAAATGGTGCACACCATGCACAGGATCATGATATGCCCCGCCAGCATGTTGGCAAACAGACGCACGGTGAGGGAAACCGGTTTCATGAGGGCACTGAAGACCTCGATGATCGGCATGATGGGTTTCAGGAAACCCGGAACGTCCGGGTTGAACAGTTCTTTATAGTAATGCCGCGTGCCGCAGAAGTTCACCGTGAAGAAAGTGAACAGCGCCAGCACCAGCGTAATGGCAATGTTGCCGGTGAGGTTGGCCCCGCCCGGGAAGAAAGGCACAATGCCCAGGAAATTGTTAAAAAGTATCCACAGGAACACCATGCAAAGGTAGGGAGAGAATTTGCGGTAGTCTTTCTCGCCGATATTCTCCCGCGCCATCTCATGCGCCATCGCGATGAGCGGTTCCACAGCCGCCGCAAGGCCTGTGGGGGCTTCCTCCAGGGCATCGTGGCGCTTGTACCAGCGGGCTGTGATGAGCACGACAACCAGCAGCAGCAGGCTGCTTATCATCAGTGCCGCCACGTTTTTGGTGATGGACAGGTCTATGGGGCGTTTCCCCGTCCGGGCATTCACCAGCTTGCCGTTTTCATTGAGCTTGTAGCCGTGTTCTTCGGCATGATGCAGGGTAAACACCTGCACTCCGTCCTCTATCACAATGCAAGGCAGCGGAATGGCTATATCCTTTCCCTTCCACGTTGCCATATGCCACTCATACTCATCGCCGATATGCTCAAAGATAATCTCCGACACATCGACCTCTTCGCCGCTCCCACCATCATTGCCGGCTTGACCGGCAATCTCAGACGCCTGGTCGGTGCCGGGCATGACGGACACGCCGATGCCGGGCATGACAAGCAGGAGGGATATGAGGAAGGCGAGGATCATACTTCTACGCAGACGGTGACTTCATGGGGCTGGACTTTTACAAAGCCTTCCTTGATGGGAAGGGTCTTCTCCGCGCCGCCTTCCACGTAGCGGATGTCGCCTTTTTCCAGGGCGGTGACAAGGGGCGCATGGCCGGGAAGGACCGTGAACGGGCACAGCACCCCCGGCAGCGACACCAGCGACACTTGTGTCTGCACCAATGTCCCTTCCGGACTCAGGATATGGAGGGCGATACTCATTTTGCGGCCGCCAGGATGGCCTCTCCTTTCTTGATGGCGTCCTCAATGGTGCCCACGTTCAGGAAGGCTTGTTCCGGGAGGTGGTCCACCTCTCCGTCCATAATCATGTTGAATCCCCTGATGGTGTCGTCGATGCCCACCATCACGCCGGGAACGCCCGTGAACTGCTCTGCCACAAGGAAGGGCTGCGAGAGAAAACGCTGCACCCTTCTGGCGCGGTTCACGGTGGTCTTGTCTTCTTCGGAGAGCTCGTCCATGCCCAGGATGGCAATGATGTCCTGCAGCTCCTGGTTGCGCTGGAGAATCTGCTTCACGCGCTGGGCGGTCTGGTAGTGCGCCTTGCCCACAATATTGGGATCCAGGATGCGGGAAGTGCTTTCCAGCGGGTCCACGGCCGGGTAGATACCCATGGAGGTAATCTTGCGGCTTAATACCGTGGTGGCGTCCAGGTGCGCAAACGTGGTGGCCGGGGCGGGGTCCGTAAGGTCATCGGCGGGAACATAGACCGCCTGTACGGAGGTGATGGAACCGCGCTTGGTGGAGGTGATGCGCTCCTGCATCTTGCCCATTTCCGTGGCCAGGGTGGGCTGGTAACCCACGGCCGACGGCATACGTCCCAGCAGGGCGCTCACTTCGCTGCCCGCCTGGGTGAAACGGAAGATGTTGTCGATAAAGAAGAGGATGTCCCGCGGGCCCTTGCCGCCTACGCTGTCGCGGAAACTTTCTGCCAGGGTAAGGCCGCTCAGGGCCACGCTGGAACGCGCCCCCGGGGGTTCGTTCATCTGGCCGAACACCATGGAAACCTGGCTCTTCTGCAGTTCCTTGGGATCTACCAGGGAAAGGTCCCATCGGCCCTCCTCCATGGCCTTGTTGAAGGCTTCTCCGTAGCGGATGACGTTGGATTCTATCATTTCCCGGAGGAGGTCGTTGCCTTCACGGGTACGTTCGCCCACGCCGGCAAAGACGGAAAAACCGTTGTGCGCCTTGGCGATGTTGTTGATGAGCTCCTTGATGAGCACTGTCTTGCCCACGCCGGCGCCGCCGAAGAGGCCAATCTTACCGCCCTTCAGGTACGGCTCCAGCAGGTCGATGACCTTGATGCCGGTAAAGAGCACCTCCTGTGAGGTGGTGAGGTCCTCGAAGCGGGGAGGATCCCGGTGGATGGGGAGGGAGTTTACCCGCTCCAGCTCTCCCATGCCGTCTATGGCGTCTCCGGTGACGTTAAGGACGCGTCCGCGGATTTGCGGGCCGGTGGGCATGGAGATGGGGCGGAAGGTGTTTTCCACCGTGAGACCGCGGCTGAGGCCGTCCGTGGAGTCCATGGCTACGCAGCGCACGGTATCTTCCCCTATATGCTGCTGCACTTCCAGGACCACGCGCTTGCCGTCCGGGCGAACCACCACCAGGGCGTCGTCTATGCGGGGCAGTTCTATCTCTACGTTGCGGGCCTGCAAGTTGAAGTTTACGTCCACCACCGGCCCTACCACCTGCGATATATGTCCTACGTTTGTGGCTTCCATCTTATAACTTGATTACCTTGTGCTCCTGGGCCTGAACGGATACCCGCTGCTGGTACACTTTTTCCCCCTTGCGGTTCTTGACGGAAATCTCATGCGTGCCGGGGCTCAGCTTCACAATATTGCCCGCCAGGCCCTTGAGGTCCCGTTTGGCGCCCAGGGTCTGGACGTTGATGGTTTCCGTGTTGTAGTCTTTACCGTCTATGGTGACCACTATGCCCTCTGCGCTCTGGGAGGAAAAGGTAAGGAAGGCTTCCTGCGGTTTGTTTGCGGTGGTACCCACCGCCGTAGTAGCCGCCCCGCAAGCCGTGGCAATGACAAGCACCGCCCCAAGGATGAACTTTTTCATACGCATGTCTATTTCTACAAATATAAACATTTTTTCTAACATTCCCCTCCTTACGGGCACGCGCAAAATAAAACCAGCCGGGGCGGGTTGCTCCGGCTGGTGTAGCTAAAAGACGGACTGGATTAGTCCGAGAGGGAGAAGCGCTTGAAGGCAACGACTTTGGCCTCTGCGTCTGCGGCCTTGAGGGCGGCGGCGACAGTGGCTTTGTCCTCGGAGAGCTGGTACTCCTGCTCCATGAGGGTGTTCTCCTTCAGGAACTTCTGGATACGACCATTCACAATACCGTTGATCATCTGCTCCTTCTGGGCCAGGGAGGCGAGGGTCTCTTCGCCTACCTTGGCAATGATCTCACGGGCCTGGGCGGCCTGCTCTGCAGTGAGCCAGCCCTTGGCGGTGTTGGATTCGATGTGCTCCTCGCTGTCCACGTGGGCGGGGTTGATGCCGGCCTTCTTGAGGGCGTTGTCAACGGCCTTCTGCACTTGCTCGTCCTTGGTCTTCTGGATGGCGACGGTGCGCTCGGACTCAATCACCTCTGCGGGAACGGAAGCGGCGTCCACGGCCACGGGGTTCATGGAAGCCACCTGCATGGCGATACCGCGGGCAATCTCTGCGGGAACCGCCTTGCTGAAAGCCACGATGGCGCCCAGCTTGCCGTTGAAGTGTACATACTCGCTCACAAACGGAGCCTCGAGGGCTGCGTAGAAAGCCAGGATGTGCTTCTCGCCGGTTTTGCCGGCCTGGTTGGTGATGTCTTCCTCGATGGTGTAGCCATCGGCCAGTTTCACGGCCTTGAGGGCCTCTACGTCTGCGGGGAAAGCGGCGATGGCGGCGTCTGCGATGCTGCCGGAGAGGGCCTTGAAGTCCGGGGTGGCGGCTACGAAGTCAGTCTCGCAGCCCAGGCACACCAGCACGGCCTTGCCGCCGTCGATGCGGCTGAGGACAGCACCCTGGGTTGTCTCGTTGTCACCGCGCTTGGCAAGGGTGGACTTACCTTTCTCGCGAAGGATTTCGACGGCACGCTTGAACTCGCCTTCGGCCTCTTCGAGGGCCTTCTTGCAGTCCATCATACCGGCGCTGGTCATGTCGCGGAGTTTCTTGATATCTGCTAAGGAGATAGCCATAATTTCTTGCTTTAAACGGTTAACTTACTCTGCTTTAGGGGTTTCCTCGGCGGCGGGAGCTTCGGCCGCGGGGGCTTCGGCTGCCGGGGCCTCAGCTGCGGGGGCAGCCTCTGCCTTGGTGCGGCGGGAGCGGAGCTTCTTCACGGGAGCGGCCTCTGCCTCGGGGGCGGGAGCGGCTTCCACGTCCTTCTCCTTCTCCAGCTTGCGCTCTTCCAGGCCTTCATTGATGGCCTTGCACATCACATCCATGATGAGTTCGATGGACTTGGTGGAGTCGTCGTTTGCCGGGATCACGTAATCAATGGGGGTGGGATCGCAACAAGTGTCAACCACTGCGATAACCGGGATATTCAGGCGGGCAGCCTCCTTGACGGCGTTGGCTTCCTTCTGGATATCTACGACGAAGAGGGCGCTGGGCAGACGGGACATGTCGCGGATGGAACCGAGGTTCTTCTCCAGCTTGGCCCGCTGGCGCTCCACCTGGAGGCGCTCACGCTTGGCGAGTTTCTCGAAGGTGCCATCTTCTTTCATCTTGTCGATGGTGTTCATTTTCTTGACGGCCTTGCGAATGGTGGGGAAGTTGGTAAGCATACCACCCGGCCAACGCTCGGTCACGAAAGGCATGTTGACGGCGCCGGCTTTCTCTGCCACGACGTCCTTAGCCTGTTTCTTGGTGGCAACGAAGAGGACCTTGCGGCCGCTGCGGGCCATATCTTTGAGGACCTCTGCTGCGTCGTCGATCATGACGACACTTTTGTGCAGGTCGATGATGTGGATGCCGTTCCGCTCTACGAAGATATACGGAGCCATCTTGGGATTCCACTTGCGGGCCAGGTGGCCGAAGTGTGCGCCTGCATCAAGCAATTGCTCGAAATTTGTTCTTGACATGGGTTTTTTCTTTTTAATAACTCATTCATCAATCCGAAGTAGCAGCCTGAGGCTGGTCTTCGAAATTTTTTCGCGGCCCGGCAATCCGTTTTGTAGCCTGGGAAGATTCTCATCCTCACCGGGATCTCAGGATTTGATGATACCAGAGGCCGTGCTGACGTAAAACCAGTATTAACGTTTACTGAACTGGAAGCGACGACGTGCGCCAGGCTGACCGGGTTTCTTGCGCTCCACTTCGCGGGCGTCGCGGGTGAGGAAGCCGGCGGCCTTGAGGGCGGGACGGTAGGCCTCTTTATCTACCTCGCACAGGGCGCGGGAGATGCCAAGACGAACGGCCTCTGCCTGACCTTTGGTTCCACCTCCGACGAGGGTAACCTTGATGTCAAACTGACCTGCTGTGCCGGTGACCTCGAAGGGCTGGTTCACGATGTACTGGAGGGTGCCCTCCTTGAAGTACTCTTCCATGGGGCGGCCATTGATGACAATGTTGCCGCTGCCGGCTACAACATAAACACGAGCGACAGCTGATTTACGTCTTCCAAGGGCGTGTTTCTGTTCCAT
>CADAJF010000025.1:13744-44083 GCA_902788175.1 uncultured Bacteroidia bacterium | reverse complement strand
ACATTGAAGGAAACCTACCGCCCATGATGAACCTGGAGCCTTTCCGCTCGGAAGAAGGAATACCCTTGTTCCGCCTGCAGATTGTCCCCGACATGGAGGAAATTGCCTGCACGCGCGTTTTCATTACGGACGATGGCCCCGGCTTCCCTGAAATATCCATCGACTCTTTCCCCGGCGGCTATCGCTTCCGGATGAGTTCCCAGCCCGGAAGGCCCGTCGCGGCGGAACTTCGTACCAACACTTCTTTCTCTGAAGGGCAATTGCTGCTTTTCAAGGAAGACCCCGGCTTTGCCCTCAACAACGCGCTCATGCTGCTGTTCACTTTCGCCTCGGCGGATAAAGGTGCGTTGGAAATGCACTCTTCCGTGGTGATGCATGACGGGAAGGGCTATCTGTTCCTGGGACGCAGCGGAACGGGAAAAAGCACCCACAGCAGCCTCTGGCTCAAGCATATCCCCGGAACGGAACTCCTCAACGACGACAATCCCATCCTGCGCCTGATGCCGGACGGGTCGGCCCGGGTATATGGCTCTCCCTGGAGCGGAAAAACTCCCTGCTACAAGAATAAGGACGTGCCGGCCGGCGCAGTAGTACGCATCCGCCAGGCCCCGTTCAACAAGATAGAAAAACTGCCCCCGGTGGAGGCCTATGCCTCCCTGATGGTATCGGCCTCCAGTTTCCGGCCTTTCCGGGAACTGTCGGACGGATGGCACCGCACCCTGAGCGGCCTGGTGGCCGTTCTCCCCTGCTATGTGCTGGACTGCCTGCCGGATCAGGAAGCCGCGCAACTTTGTCACAAGACTGTCCATGGATAAACGTATAGTTCCCAACGCCGTGCTGCTGGAAGATGCCGCCTCCCTGATGGAGGAAGGGCACGAGGTAAGCTTTACGCCGCTGGGCAACAGTATGCTGCCCTTTATCCGGGGCGGGAAAGATGCCGTGCGCATGCGCAAGCTGCCCGGCGTGGAAGTCGGAGACATCGTCCTCTTCCGCTTCCAGGGACGCTACATACTGCACCGTGTCATTGGCAAGGAGGGAGATAAGCTAACCCTGATGGGCGACGGGAACATCCGCGGCAAAGAGTATTGCCGCCAGGAAGACGTGATGGGCACGGTGGTTGCTATAGAACGCAACGGGAAAAGCATACGGCCCGCCAAAGGCCGCCTTTGGAACAGGCTGCTTCCCTTAAGAAGATATATATTGGCTATTTACAGAAGATTACCATGAAAATCAAAGACGGATTCATCCTGCGCTCCATTTGCGGGGAATATGTGGTGGTGGGCGAAGGCCTTTCACAGATCAACTTCAACAAGATGCTCTCCATGAATGACTCTGCCGCCTACCTCTGGAAAGAGGTGGAAGGCAAGGAGTTCAGCGCAGAGGACCTGATCCGGCTGCTGCTGGACAAGTATGAGGTAAGCCGGGAAGTGGCAGCCGCCGATGTAGAGAAACTGCTGGAAATTTGGATCAAGGAAGGCGTAGTGGCAGCGTGAAGAGTTTAGCCGAATGCAGCCGGACCGTATGGTCATTTTCCCGCCCCGTTCGCTGGCGGGTGGTGCTCACCATGCTTGTCGGCATACTGCGCATTGCGGTTTCCCTGGGCTTTGTCTGGGCCAGCAAGCATCTGGTCGATATTGCAACGGGGGTAAGCCAGGATCCTCTCCGGACAGGCATCGGCCTGTTTCTGGGCATCCTGGCGCTACAGCTGGGTGCGCTCCTCTTTTCTGGTTGGTGGGACAGCTACAACCAGGTAAAAACAACCAATATACTTCGCAAGAACCTCTTCGGCCATGTAATGAAAAGCCGATGGGACGGCCGGGAGCGTTTCCTTTCCGGCGACACCGTGAACCGCCTGGAGGAGGATATCCGCGTAGTGTCGGATCTTATCTGTGAAAGGCTTCCCGGACTGGCCATTACGCTGATGCAGCTGCTGGCGGCATCGGCCTACCTTCTGTATCTGGCGCCCAATCTGCTGTGGGTGCTTGTGATCCTGATGGGCGTTGCGGTGCTGGGCTCCAAGATGTTCTTCCGCCAGCTGCGGGAGCTGATGACCAGAATCCGCGCACGCGAAAGCGAGATGCAGCAGCTCATGCAGGAAAGCCTCCTGCACCGCGTACTGGTGCTCACCCTTACCAATGTAGAGCGAGTGCTGGAAAAGTTTGGCTGGCTCCAGGAAGATGTAGAGAGCAATGTTCGCAAACGCCTCAATTACAATGCAGTAGCACGTGGCCTTATGTTCCTGGGCTTCCAGGCCGGGCACGCTGCCGCCTTTATCTGGGGTGTGCTGGGCATCCGCGCCGGCACCGTCACCTACGGTACCATGACGGCCTTCCTCCAGCTGGTGGGGCAGGTCCAGCGGCCCATAGCGGAATTCGGCCGGCAGATTCCCGCCCTCATTACGGCACTCACTTCGGTGGAACGCCTGATGGAATTGCAGGAGCTGGAGCAGGAGCCCCTGGAAGATGCCATCACGCTGCCCGGAGCTCCGGAGGTATGCGTTTCCCATGTCAGCTATAGCTATCCCGGCCTTACGGAGCCTGTTATCAAGGACTTTTCCTGCAACTTCCCTGCCGGCAGCATGAGCGCCATAGCAGGCCCCACGGGTATAGGAAAGAGCACCCTTATCCGCCTGATCCTGGGCCTGTTGAAACCCTCGGAAGGCAGCATCACCGTGGGCGGACATCCGTCCGGAAGTGCGCTCAGGGAGAATTTCATGTATATTCCGCAGGGGAATTCCCTGCTAAGCGGCACCATCCGCAGCAACCTGCTGCTGGCCGCCCCTTCCGCCTCCGAGAAGGATTTAAACGAAGTCCTGGAAACGGCCATAGCCAGTTTTGTTTACCAGCTTCCCCAGGGGCTAGATACCCCCTGCGGCGAGGTAGGCAGCGGCCTCAGCGAAGGCCAGGCCCAGCGCATCGCCATCGCGCGGGCCCTCCTTCGTCCCGGCGGCGTACTCATCCTGGACGAGAGCACATCGGCCCTGGACGCAGAGACGGAGCAGCAGCTGCTGCAGAACCTGCACCGGCATTACCACGGCCGCAAAACACTCATATTCATCTCTCACAGGGAGGCTGTGATGGAATTTGCAGACCAGACAATTTTTTTATAACTTAACCCATTATTTAAAAACACTTTATTTTATGAACCTGAAAGAAAACAAGTACACGCAGTATTATCTCTGCCGTGAAATGATGGACACCGTGGATGTCATCCGCAAATTCCAGCCCTCTGCGGCCGCTTTCATCCTGGAGTCGGCCCGCAAAACCGGACACATCCTTTTCTCCGGTGAAGGTTCCAGCCGCATCATGCCGGCCAAGAACGCCATCCGCAAGGCCCTCCGCTTTGGCATTGATACCATGGTGCATACGGAAGGATCGCACCAGGCCTGCGAATACAAACTGGACAACTACACTGTCCTGCTGGATTCCAATTCCGGCCGTACCAAGGAAACCCTCATGCTGGCCCATAAGCTCAAGGCTGCCGGCCACCAGCATTTCTTTGGCGTAACCGCCAATGCAGGCACCCCCCTGGAGGAAGTCTGCTGCAAGACCCACGTGCTGGGCTGCGGCTGGGAAAACGCCGTTGCCGCCACCAAGAGCGTGGTAGAGCAGACGCTGCTGTTTGAAACGCTTATCTGGCAGCTTGCCGGCAAGGACATTGCCCCGGAACTTCCTGCCCTGGCAGAGAAAGTGGAAAAGGCCCTCACCATGGAAATCCCCGCAGAAATCATTGACTGGGTGCGCAAGGCCAACACCATCTACTTTGCCGGCATGAATGACGGCGTCACCGAGGAACTCACCCTCAAGACCAACGAGATCACCCGCCGCAAGAGCGACTTCCTGGAGGGAACCTATGCCCTGCACGGCCCCGAGGAAGTGATGGAAGACGGCGATATCGTCTTTGTGGTGAACCCCATCGAGAGCGAGTACGAAAAGTACAAGGCTGTCTTCGGCGGTGCCAACGTGCATGTTGTGGCCATTGACACCAAGCCCACGCCCTTCACCACCATCGTGGTGCCGGATGCCGGGGAACTCCAGGCCTATGTTTACCTCGCCGCCGGCTGGAATACCCTGGTAGAGATCGCCCAGGCCGATGGCATCAACCTGGACAAGCCCAACCGTGCCCGCAAGGTAGGCAACGAAATGTAATCGCCGGGGTGCGCATCCTCTTTCTTCATGGTCTGGCTTCGTCGGGCGCCTACAAGCTTTCCGACATGCTCCGCATCATCCTGAAGGCCGATGTCATCGCCCCTGATTTACCCATCCATCCCGGAGCGGCACTGTCGCTGCTCCGGGATATTTGTCTTCAGGAGCAGCCGGATGCAGTTGTAGGGCTCTCCTTGGGCGGTTTCCTGGCCCTTCAGCTGGGTTTTCCACGGACGGTGGTTATCAACCCGGATCTGCATGTCTCGCGGCTTCTGCGGCAATTTATGGGCCCCGTAGAATACCTCTCGCCCCGAAAAGACGGGAAAACGCACTTCCTTATCTCGGAAGCCCTGTGCCAGGAATATGAACAGCTGGAGGCATCCGGCTTCCGGGTCTTCTCTCCCCTGGGCCTTTTTGCCACCGGGGACGAGCTCATCCGCTGCGGCAAGGAATTTGGCCTGCTCTATCCCGGATGTGCAAAAGAGTACCCCGGGAAACATCTTCCGACTTTTCCCGAGGTAAAAAAACATCTTGCACCGGCTATCCTGGAATACCTGGAAGGCCGACACTCCTCATAATCAGCTCTTCACCTGCCGCCAAGCTATCTTTTCCGGCCTGGTGGGCGGCAATGGCGCAAGCACCGCGCCAGCCAATGGCCTTGAGCCTGGGAGACAGCTCCGCCGCATCGCGGGTGCGCAGCTTCACAGGTTCCATTTCCGGGGTATTGTGCTCCGAGCCGAAGGACACGATGAAGCCTTCGTCTTCCAGATAGCCGGCATACTGCTCCAGAACGGCCGTGGTATTGCGGGTGGTGATGAATTCCACACTGCGGAAGCCACGCTTTTTGAGTGTATCAGCCGCCCACATAAGGTCTCCTTCGAAGTCGGTGAAGTTACCTTTGGCGTCGTCTGCCAGGAAAGGATAGGAAGGGATGCCGCCGGCCGCCTCTATGATTTCCTGCACGGTTTTCATGGGCAGGAAAGCTTCCGGGCTCTCCGGGACAAAAGCCGGACCGCCGGCTTTGAGCAGCTTGCTGCGAAGCTCGTTTTCCAGCTTGGCAGGCGACAGATTCCTGTTCAGGCCGGGAATGATGCCATGCCCGGCTACGACCGGGCATCTCTCCATCGCCAGACGGAGTGCCTTGGCCAGATGCCGCTCACGGATATGGCCCATGGTAAGCGTTTCCTTGATTTGCCGGAAATCCAGCCGGATAGGACTCCCCTGCTCCTGCAGCCAGGCATTCAGCTTGCCGCACATCATCTCTACCTGCGCATTGGAGTGGGCCCGGACAGCTTCCAGCTGCTTCAGGGGCGGTCCGGAAAGCCTGACCGGATACGCCAAGCCTTTGCCGCTGATGTATGTCCGGCCGGGATTGTTAGGGTCGTTCACCCGAAGCCCGGCTGCCTGATCCTCCTCATTCAGGGAAATCAGTTCTATGCCAAACAAGGGATACAGGCGCCTTTCCGTGCAGCCTTCCTTCCAGGCCTTATAGCCGTCCGTGGAGTAGAAATCATTGATTCCTACCACCCTGACACCTTCCTCCTGCGCATGCTCCAGCGCCTGATCTACTGAAGAAAAGGCACTGAACGAGTACGGGGTATGGATATGTGCATTAACGTCCAACATAAAACGACGGCTTAAACTCCCCTGCCTATTTGAGCGTAAAAAGGGTTTCTTTCAGGATTTCGGATACCGTGGGATGCGGGAAAACCACTTCCTTAAGCTGCTCTACGGTCATTTCCTGCTCAATGGCGATGCAGGCGCTGTGGATCATCTCCGAGCAAGGGTTGCCCAGCATGTGGACGCCCAGGACCTCGTGGTGCTGCTTGCCCACAATGACCTTGCAGATGCCTTCGCCGCGTTCATTCTCTGCTACAAATCGGCCGGAATAGGCCATGGGCAGCTTGAGTACGGTATAATCCAGGCCTTTCTGTGCAGCCTCTGCCTCCGTAACGCCCACGCCGGCCACTTCCGGATTGGTGTACACTACACCGGGAATGGCATTGTAGCGCATGTGGTCCTTCTGGCCAAGGATGTTGGCTATGGCTACCTCACCTTCGCGTGAAGCAGTATGGGCCAGCATACTGAAGCCCGTCACGTCTCCGGCGGCATATACACCGGGCACATTGGTACGCATGTACTCATCCACCTTGATGCCGTAAGGCCGCCCTGCAGGATTCAGGGCAAGCTCTACGCCGATATTCTCCAGGCCCAGACCCTCGAAGTTGGCTCTTCGGCCCACCGAAACAAGGATTTTGTCACCGTGGGCACGGCAGGTATTGCCTTCTTTGTCCTCATAGACAACCTCGTTTCCTTCTACGGCCACCACTTTGCAGCCCAGATGGAATTCCACGCCCTTTTTCTCATACTGCGCCTGCAGCATGGCCGATATTTCGTCGTCCAGGGGTCCCAGGATTTTGGGCAGCATCTCCACTACCGTCACCTTGGTGCCGATAGAGTTGAAAAAGCTGGCGAACTCCATACCGATCACGCCGCCACCGATGACCACCAGTTCCTGAGGTTGCTCGCTGAGGGAAAGGATTTCGCGGTTGGTGACAACGGCAGCGCCAAGGCCTTCCCTGAGGCCGGGGATAGGAGGAACTGCAGCCTCTGACCCCGTGCAGATGAGAAGGTTACGGGCGTTATAGGAAGCTTCACCGCAGGTAATGCTGAAGCCTTCGGCGCCGCGGCCAGTGATAAAGGCTTCCCCTTTCACTACTTCCACCTGGGCTCCTTTCATTTGCAGCCTGATACCGCCCACCAGCTTTTTCACCACCTTCTCCTTGCGTTTGAAGATGGCACCGAAATCAATGGCAGAGGCATCCACACTTACGCCATACCTGTCTGCGTGACGGGTATAGTCATACACTTTTGCGCTGTAAAGGAGCGTTTTGGTGGGTACGCAGCCCTCGTTCAGGCATACACCACCCAGTTCCCTCTTTTCAAAGAGGACCACGGAAAGGCCGGCTGCTCCGGCCCGCCCGGCTGCCACGTAGCCGCCGGGGCCTCCGCCTAAAATAGCAAGATCGAACATAATGAATAGTCTAATATAATTGCAAAATTACCAAAATTCTATCATTTTTCCACGCGCACGCCTACGGGTACCGAATATTGGATATCGTTGCCCCGGCGCTCTACGCAGATGGGACCATAGGGGGTGGGCTGGGTCACTTTAACCCATTCCAGACCCTCAGGAGACTGCGGATCTATACGCACGCGGCGGTAGCCGGGCTCCAGGGCCACGATACCGCCCAAGGCCTGGAAAAACCAGCTGCCGATACCATTATAGCAGTTGTGCAGATGGCTTCGGCCGCCGTCCCATTCTTCCCAGACGCCTGTGGCGCCGTTATCCAGCATATAGAGGTAGCCGGGGTAATCGCGCTTTTTAAGAAGGCTGTAAAGCCAGTCGGCTTCACCAGCCTTTGTGGCCCATTCCGTCAGTACCGCAATGCCCACCAGACCCGTTGCCAGATGGCCGTCATACTTGCTCTGCGTACGTTCTTTCAGGCAGAGGGCCATCTCCTTTGGTGCTACACCGGTAAGGAGCGGGAAAGCCAGGTCTATCTGGCTGCCGGAAGCATAAATGCCATCGTGGAAGAAAGCCTCCTGCACGCGCAGCTTCAGGGCCTCATGGCGGCTGGCATAGGCTTCAGCATCGGCCGATTCTCCCAGCACCCGGGCTATTTTCTGCAGGCAGGCATACACCTGCAGAAGGGTGCAGTTGCCGACAAGGTCCACGGAGGCGGGATCCGCTACATCAACGCCCTTAGGGGCCGCCCAGTCTCCCAGGTACCAGCCGCGGTAAGGCTCGTTGGGCCAAGCTTTTAAGAGGCCGTCCACGGAATAGGCGTCCACGTAGTCCAGCCAGCGTTTCATGGCCGGATAAAAGCGCGCCAGCGGCCGTGGATCCGCTGTATTCATATAGGTGCGCCAGGCCGCTTGCACCAGGAAACTGCACCAGTAAGGGCCGCCGCCCGCTGTATAGGGGTTGGGCGCAGTATGGGGGAGGCCGCCGTCCGGCTGCTGGGAATCGGCCCAGGCCTGCAGCCAATTCAGGATAAGCGGAGAAGCGTCCGCCACGCTTTGAAGGGACTGCGCCGATGCATTGCCGTCCCCGCCATAACCCAGCCGCTCGATGCTGGCACAATCCACCATATAACCCCCGAAAGTGAGGTTGCGCATGGAGATTTCCACCAACTGCCAGATGGCATTGAGGTCCGGGTCTGAACTATCGAAGCAGCCAGTCCAGGGGAGATCATCGCCGATGCGAAGGGCTTTCAGGTTCTCAGCCTTGGGGGCCTCCTGAAGGCCTTCCAGCAGCATGTAACGCATCAGGTGATGATTGAAACGGTTGCAAAAACGGTCTCCTTCCGGGGCGCCGGATGCGATGTAACGGTCCTGCCCCAGGGTGGCCTGCTCCAGCTGGCCGTCCGGGTGGCGGTAATCGCTGAAAGTGGCCGTCACTGCCTTTCCGGCTGCTTGCCCGGGTAGCCGGAGGTCCATCATGGCATTCACTATGCGGCCATAATCTACCATCCACCTGCCTTCTCCCAAATCCTCTATGGCAACAGGCTCCAGGCTTTCCAGGACGCGGACAGGGCTGCACATCTGCTGGCTTTCCAGAAGGCCTTCTACCTTAACTACCTCTACAGGGCCCCACTGGGGCTCGAAGGCAGCCACTATTTCCTCTCCGCCGAAGCGGTGCGGAGTCCAGGTGCCAAGGTCCCGGTAGCCGCTCCAGGCACCTTCCCAGCTCTCGTCCGTTACCAGCAAGGTTTTGCCGCCGGAAAGCAGCTGTGCCTTTACGAGCGGGCCTTCATAGACGCTCCCGAAGGTGGTGGACTTGTACCAGCCGGAGCCGGCAGCCAGCAGGATTTCATTGCTGCCTTTCTTTAAGTTAATCTCGTAAGTAATTATCTGTGAGCGCTTATTCAGCTGCGAAACTGCCGGCTGCAGCACGGCGCCGCTTATTTCCCTGCCATTTACCTGCACCCGGTGATAGCCCAGGGAAGTCACATACAGCAGGGCTTTTCCGGCACTCTCTGCCTGGAAGCGCTTTCTGAACAAAGGGGCTCTCCCCTGCCCGGCGACAGCCCCGATAAAGGCTCCTTGCAGGCCTTCCAGCGCTCCTATTCCAAAACGCTGCCAGGGACTCCAGGCGCTGGCCTTTCCGCTGCTCTCCCACACCCTTACGCGCCATTTGTACTGGTGCATAGGCATTAGGGGCGCTCCCTTGTAAGGGACCATCACCTGGTCTGAAGATTCCACCCGGCCGGAAAACCAGACCCCAGGACTCACTTCTATTTCATAAGCGGCCTGCTCCATAGGCTTTTCGGAGCGGATTTTCCAGCTAAAATGGGGCTGGACTGAATCTATCCCCAGTGGCTCCTCCAGGCCTTCACAGCGAAGGTCATAGAGTTCCATGGAAGGCTGGCATGCTGCCAGCGCCAATACCAGGCAGATAAGAAAGTATTTCTTCAAGGCTTCACATAGATTTCCGGGGATGGACGGCCGCGCCATTCGGCGGGGAGCCTGATGCCCAGGGCGTCTGCCGCAACAGCAGGAGTGTCGTACTGCATAAGGGTTATCGGGAATTCATAGCCCTGCTTGATTCCCTTGCCGGAAACCACGAAAGGAGTCTCCAGCTCCAGCAGCGAGAAACCGCCGTGGCCATGCCCGTTGCCGCCATGGTCCGAGGTGAGGATAAGGATGGTATCCTCAAAGATACCAGCCTCTTTCAAAGCGTCCATCACGCGGCCAATCTCCGTGTCCAGCAGTTTCTGGTGCTCCATGTACTCCGGGCCATACCAGCCGTACTTGTGACCGGTCTCGTCCAGCGTACCGTAATAGAGGCAGAAGAATTCCGGTTTGTTTTGCTTGATGTAATCCGTGGCGATATCCGTGTATTCCGACAGGGAGAAGATGACCCCATCCGTGTGGCTATAGGTTTTCACGAAACGGTGCCAGCTCATGGCCAGGGTGTCTGCCACGGGGCCAACGCCGTCCCAGTCATAGAGCAAACCGGTGAGGGCCTGGGGGTGCTGCTCCCGGACCAGGGTGAAAATGGTGGGAGGAATCCCGTGACCGTTGTCTGAGGTGGAAGGGATGGTGCCGTGGGTGGAATTCCACTTGTCAAAGCCGTGCATCTCCGTAGGAACGCCATTGAAGGTGGATGCCCAGTTAATGGCCGATGCAGAGGGCATTACGGAGCGTTTCGAGAGGGTCCATGCGCCATGCTGCATCAGGTATTGAAGGTTGGGAAGGTCTTCTTCCGGCGCCTGGCGCACACCTTCCGCGGCCCAGCCGTCAATACCGATCATTACAACGTGCCCCGCCCTTTGCCGGGGGGCGTCCTTGGGGCAGCAGGCTGCGGCGCAGAGCGCGAGGGCAGCAATGGCCACAAACAGAGTCTTAACGGGAAAATTTTTCATAATCAGAACATTTATGCGAATATACGGAATTTCGGGTAGTTTTGCAAAAAAGCCCCGCTGCATTTCTGCGGAGCGGGGCTCAAAAGGCTTTGGGAAGGGGTCTTAATGCTGCTCTTGGGCGGCCTGTTCAAGGCCAAGGCGTATATTCTGGATCATGGCCTCCGAGGTGAAGGTGGCACCGGTAACGGCATCCAGTTGTGTCTGGGCGGCCTCTTCCAGGGTTTTCCCATCCAGGCGCTCAAGCAGGCCGCTCTCCAGTACACGCTGCAAATAGCGGGGAGTTTCCTGGTTAGGAAGCGCTTTGATACCTGTAATTATTCCCTGGGAAACGGATATCTCAAGGGGGGTAGGGCCATTGTAGCCAATGACGGCCGCCCCGATGGAAGTAGTGTTGACTTTAAGCGTATCCGGTCCTTTGCGGCCCCCTGAACCGCAGGAAGGAGCGACCAGGGAGACAGAAACCAGCAGGGCAACTATGCCTGCAATTAAAATGAAGTTTTTCATAGTCAAGTAAAGCTATTTGGCAGGACGCTTGTAACCGTCTGTGTTGCAGCGCTGAGTCATGCGGGCAATGCGGGTGGCGGTGTCCGGATGGGAAGAGAAAAGGTTGCTGAGGCCGCCGCCCTGGCCGGACCCGTTGGAGAGCTTTTGCAATTTCTCGAAGGACATCACCATGCCCCAGGGATTCTTGCCGCCTTTTACCAGGAAGTTGTAGCCGTAGTCGTCTGCTTCGCTCTCCTGGTCGCGGGAGAATTTGGCATCCAGCATGGCACTGCCGATAGCGCCCAACTGCGAATCCGTAAGGGCGGCTACGGTGGTGCTGGTGGAAGCCAGGCCCTCCAGCGCGGCGCTGGTAAGGATGGCATTGCGCATCTGGCGGCGGGTGTGGTTCAGGGCCACATGGCCAATCTCATGGCCGATCACGCCCAGCAGTTCATTGTCCGTCATGGCGTCCATGATGCCGGTGTACACGCGTACGCTGCCGTCCGCGCAGGCGAAAGCGTTCACTTCCTTTTCCTGATAGACCTTGAAATTGAGGGGTACCTCGTTCACGCCGTCCAGGCCGGCAGTGAGTTTGCGAAGGCGCTTGGTATAGGCGTTGTTTTCCGGGAGCACTGTACTCTGGGCGTCCATCTGGGTAACATACTGATGGACATATTCCCGCACCTGGGCATCCGTGAGGGTGAGGGCCTGCATGGCATAGGCGCCGCTTTGCATCAGACGCTGGGGATCCAGATTCAGGGACCCGCAGGACGATAGCACGATAGCGGCAGCGACAAGGCTTAAGAAACGTTTCATGGTTCAAGAAATTTTGTCAAATATACATTTTTTTAGCGAGAAAAAAAATCCCCGCCCTCAAAAAAGGACGGGGAAGCTGTTGAGCGCAGGACGCTAAATAAAGATGTATTTACAGATAAACAGCGCTGCCAGTACCCACATGGTGATGGAGATTTCCTTGAACTTGCCGGCCACGGCGTGGCAAAGCACGTAAGAGATAACGCCGATAAGGATACCGTCAGAGATGCTGTAGCACAGAGGCATCATGATGATGGTAAGGAAGGCGGGGATGGCCCGGCAATAGTCGTCCCAGTGGATGCGCTTGATGGAAGGCATCATCATCACGCCCACGATGATAAGGGCCGGGGCGGTGGCGGCGCTGGGAATGGCCAGGAAGATGGGGCTCAGGAAAAGGGCCAGCGCAAAGCACAGCGCGGTGGAAAGGGCCGTAAGGCCGGTTCGTCCTCCCTCTCCCACGCCGGCGGCGCTTTCCACATAAGTGGTGGTGGTGGAAGTACCCAGGCAGGCACCTGCAACGGTGCCGATAGAATCGGCCAGGAACATCTTGTCCATGTCGGGGACGTTGTCGCGGGGGCCGTCGTCGGGGATGAGCCCGGCACCCTGGTGCACGCCGATGATGGTGCCCATGGTGTCGAACATGTCAATGAACAGGAAGGTGAAAACGACCACCAGCATGTCCAGGGTGAGGACCTGGCCCCACTCGAACTTGCAGAAGATGGGACTCACGCTGTCCGGCAGGGAAACTACGCCGCCGAGGCGGGTGATGGGCTCTCCGGTTGACGGGTCCTTGAACAGCAGGCCCAGGAGGGTGGTGGCCAGAATACCCCAGAGGATGCCGCCGCGCACCTTGGCCATCACCAGGCCCGCGGTAATGAAGAGGCCGATCATAGCCAGCAGCGCAGTGCCCTCGGTGATCTTCCCCAGGCCAACCAGCGTGGCGTCGTTGTTGATGATGATGCCGGCGTTCTGCATGCCGATAAAAGCGATAAACAGGCCGATACCGGCGCCAATGGCCTTTTTCAGGGTGCCGGGGATGGCGTTCAGGAGCCAACTGCGCACCTTGGTGACCGTGAGGACGATGAACAGGAGACCTTCCAGGAGCACCGCCGTAAGGGCAAATTGCCAACTGTAGCCCATGCCCAGGCAAACCGTGTACACGAAGAAAGCGTTCAGGCCCATGCCTGGAGCCAGTGCGAAAGGCTTCTTGGCATATAAGGCCATCACCAGCGTACCGATAATGGCGGCTACGGCCGTGGCAGTGAACACGCTGCCGGAAGGCATGCCGGGAAGGGCGCTGAAGATAGCGGGGTTCACGGCCAGGATATAGGCCATGGTAAGGAAGGTGGTAATGCCCGCCAGCAGTTCCGTACGGACATTGTGCTTGGCCGAATCGAAGCCAAAGAGTTTTTCAAATGTCGGTTTCATGGATCAGCTTCTTAGAAAACCCATTTGGCACCTATGCAGGGACGTGCCCAGAAACCCTTGGCAGTGCCGAAGTCATAGCTGAGCTCCACCTCGCCGCCGATATTGAAGTTGTTCACCCCGAAGTGCTGGCCCACATTATACCAAATCTGGGGTTCGGACAAGAAGACGACATGGGAGAAACCGCCAAGGATGGGACCCTTGTGGTCTGTAAATAGCGTGTGGTCTTCCCACCAGAAATCGGCGAAGCCGCTGAAACGGAGACCTTTGAGTCCGAACAGGTCCTGCATGCCCCATACAAAAGTGAACTGCATGGGAACCTGGCTTTTGGCACCGGCAATCTTCTTGTACAAGACCTTGAAATTGAAAGTGTTGCTGAAATCGGCCGAATGGAGGAAATAGTCCAGGCCGGCAAGGACGCTGTGATTGATATGATAATTCTTATATACACCGCCGTTGTACTCAAGATGAAGGCTCAGTCCGCCCAGTTTGGTGCCTTGCCAGAAGTTTAGGCAGCGGGCAATTTCCATATACGTTCCGGTGGGTGCCTTGGTGCCGGCGGGAGTGTTGCCCTTGTGGTTGAAATCGTGGTCAACGAAGAAGAAGGTGTTTCCCCAATTGTCATTGTAGAAACCCTCGAGGGTGGTGGTTACATGTTTACGGTCCGAGCCGAAATCATAGAATACCTGGATGTTGGTCTGGGCCTTGGCGGCAAAGCCGAAGGCAAGGGTTGCGAAGGCAACGGAGAGAATAGCTTTTTTAAACATAGAATATTGGGTATAAGTTATTTACGAAGCGAAGGATTGATCTCGAAGTCCACGGCTTTGTCGCCTTGGGGATTGGTGCCGAACTCGTAGTCTTTTCCCGGCAGGACGGCATTCAGGATAACGCCCACCAGGGCGGCTACGGCAAGGCCGCTGAGGGAAGTGAAGCCCAGGTCGATGGCGTCACCGGAACCGTACTTGATGCCAATGGCCAGCACCAGGATAAGGGCGGCTACGATGACGTTGCGGCTCCTGGTGAAGTCCACCTGGTTCTCCACGATATTGCGTACACCCACGGCACTGATCATACCGTATAGCACCAGCGACACGCCGCCGATGGTGGAAGCGGGCATGCAGGCAATCAGGGCGCTGAATTTGGGGCAGAAGCTGAGGATGATGGCAAAGACCGCGGCAATACGGATAACGCGGGGATCATAGACCTTGGTAAGGTTAAGAACGCCGGTGTTTTCACCGTAAGTGGTATTGGCCGGAGCACCGAACAGGGAGGCCAGCATGGTGGCGAGGCCATCTCCCATCAGGGTGCGGTGCAGACCGGGATTCTCCAGGAAATTCTTCCCCACCGTGGAGGAAATGGCGCACATGTCGCCGATATGTTCCATCATGGTGGCCAGGGAAATGGGCACGATGGCAAAGATAGCGCTGAGGACCAGGCCCCAGTTGGGATTCGAAAACACCGAGAGGGCCGTATTTTTCCACTGGAAAGGAAGGCCAAGCCAGGAAGCCTCCTTCACAGGGGAAAAGTCACAGAGGCCAAACGCCGCAGCCACGATATAAGAGCCCAGCACGCCCAGCAGGATGGGGATGATCCGGATCATGCCATTGCCCCAGATATTGACCACGATGATGATGGCAATGGCCAGCAGGGCTATCCACCAGTTGCTGTTGCAGTTCTGGATAGCGCTTCCGCTGAGTGTAAGGCCGATGGCGATGATGATGGGGCCCGTTACGATGGGCGGGAAGAAGCGCATCACCTTCCTGGCACCAAAAGCCGCAATGAGTCCCGCCAGGATAAAATAAATTATGCCTGCCGAGAAGACTCCGATGCAGGCATAAGGCAAAGATTCGGCGGCACTGAGTCCGTGCGTTTCTCCCATGGAGACTACGGCAGCGTAGCCACCCAGGAAAGCGAAGGACGAGCCCAGGAATGCCGGTACCCGCATTTTGGTGAGAAGGTGAAAAAGAAGAGTGCCCAAACCTGCGAAAAGCAAAGTGGCACTCATGGAAAGACCGGTGATAACCGGAACCAGGACCGTGGCCCCGAACATGGCGAACATGTGCTGGAGACCGAGGGTTAACATCCGGCCTTTGCCAAGGTTTCTGGCATCGTGAATAGCTTGCTGCGTGTTTGTCATATAAGATTAAGGTGTGAAGTGAATGATCGCTCAATGGGCCCGTATATGACCAAGCAAAGTTAGTTATTAAATTTTTTTAAAGCAAAACTGACCTTTATTTTTATTAACATTGTTTTCAACATTGGGCACATACAAAAGATCCTTCCCGGCGAGGGAAGGATCTTCGGTTAATGGAAGGGCTTTAGCGGGAACGCTTTTGCCAGCCCAGCCAGGATTCTGCCATGGAATCCAGGGCAGACTTTTCTCCCTTGGCTGCGGGCTTCTCATCTTGGGCCACTGCGGCCTGGGGCTCCACGGCGGGAACATCGGGCTCAGGAACTTCCTCTTTCACCACGGACTCCGGGGCGGGGCCTGCGCTGAAGAAAGGAGCCTTTTCCTCTACTGCGGGCGTTTCCACTTTGGGGACAGCCTGCAGCATGCTCATCAGCGGAGCTGCAGCTTTCTCGAATTTATCCCCGTCCATGAGTTTGCAATTACCGACAAACTGGGCGCCCAGGTCTATCTGAAGGCGGGAGGAATAGATATCGCCGCCCACCTTAGAGCCATTCTTGAGCGTGAGCGTATCCTTGGCATAGAATGACCCCCCGGACATGGTACCGGAGAACTGTATGTTGTTGCCCACGATGGTCCCTTTCACTACGCCGCTCTCCCCTACTTCCAGGAGACCGCCGCAGTAAAGTTTTCCTTCGAAGGTTCCGTCGATACGGAGATCGTCCTGGGTAGCGTAATCACCCACGAATCTGGTGCCTGCTGCGATGCAGCTTACTGCGTTGACATGAATATTTGCCATAGCTACTGTGTGTGAAGGGGTGGATTACTTCTGCTTGGGGGCTTCCTGGGGAGCAGCCACTTTCTGGTCAAACTCGCCGTCTGCGAGCACACGGCAGGTACCTCCCAGCTGGGCGTCCAGTTCTACCTGAAGACGGCCGTAAGAGATGTCAACATCCTTGACAACGCTCTTGGCGCGGAGAGAGAGGGTGTCCTTGACCAAGAGGACACCGCTTTCCATGACGCCGCTGAAATCCACATCATGGCAATAGAAGTCCCCTTTGACGCGGGCGGTCTCGCCCACTACCAGGCGGCCGGTTGATGCCAGGCGGCCGTCGAAATTACCGTCAATGCGGATGTCCCCGGGCGAGGAAATCTCCCCTTTGAACACGGTTCCGGCAGAAATCCGGCTCACTACGTTTTCATTCATGTTGTCCATAAGCTAATATTGTTGAATTATTATTTTCTATACCATTCCTTTCCCGTGACAGTTCTTGAACTTGAGGCCGCTGCCGCAGGGGCAGGGATCGTTGCGGCCCACGTGTTTTTCCACGCGCACCGGCATGCGGCTCTGCTGCTCTCCGTTGGTGGTTAGCTGGGAAGGGTCGTTGGTGCGCATCTGCTGGAGATTGCGCTTGGGCTGGGTGGCGGGACGGGCCTCGCGGGCATCGGCGGCGTCACGCAGCGGGATGAAGGCGCGCAGAAGGAAAGCCAGTACCTCTTCATTCAGCTTTTCCAGCATCTGGGTAAAGAGGTTGTAGCTTTCCAGCTTGTACACCACCAGCGGGTCCTTCTGCTCATAGGCGGCGTTCTGGGCACTTTGGCGAAGATCGTCCATGTCCCTGAGGTGCTGCTTCCAGTGGTCGTCGATGTAGTAGAGCAGGATATTGCGACTGAGGGCCTTGGCAATTTCCCGGCTCTCCGTTTCATAAGCTTTCTTGAGGTTCACTGAGAGGGTGAGCTGGCGCTTGCCGTTGGAGATGGGAATGGCAATGTTCTCGTACATGCTCCCCTGTTTTTCGAAGACCGTCTTGATCACGGGATTCACCTTCTCCACCATGGTGTTCATGCGGCGCTCGTACACTTCCTTCATGTGCGCCGAAAGTCTTTCCGCCACTTCCTCTTTTTTGGCGCCCAGGAAGAAAGGTTCGTCAAAACCCAGGTCAATGGACAGGCGGCTCATCACATACTCTTCGAATTCCGCATAGCCCATTCCCTCTGACTGCTGGGCCAGGATGGTGGCGGTGTCCGTCATCATGTTCTGGACGTCAATCTCTATGCGTTCGCCGGAGAGGGCGTTGCGGCGACGGGAATAGACGGCTTCGCGCTGGTAGTTCATCACGTCGTCGTATTCCAGGGTGCGTTTACGCCAGCCGAAATGGTTCTCTTCCACCTTCTTCTGCGCATTCTCGATGCTCTTGGAAAGCATGCCGGAAACCAGGGCCTCGTCCTCTTTCATGCCCAGTTTGTCCACCACGCCGGCAATGCGCTCCGAGCCGAATTTACGCATGAGGTCGTCTTCCAGGGAGATATAGAAGCAGGAGCTTCCCGGATCCCCCTGACGGCCGGCACGGCCGCGGAGTTGACGGTCCACGCGGCGGCTGTCGTGGCGGGTGGTGCCGATAATGGCCAGACCGCCGGCATCCTTCACCTCCTGGGAAAGCTTGATATCCGTACCACGGCCCGCCATGTTGGTGGCGATGGTGACACGGCCCTTGTGGCCGGCCTGGGCCACTATTTCGGCTTCCCTGGCGTGTTCCTTGGCGTTGAGCACGTTGGCGGTAATGCCCCTCATGCGCATCATGCGGGCCAGGAGCTCACTGGTTTCCACGTCTGTGGTACCTACCAGCACCGGGCGCCCGGCGTTGGAGAGTTCCACCACCTGGTCAATGACGGCGTTGAACTTGGCCTTCTTGGTTTTGTAGATGATGTCGTTCTGGTCATCGCGGATAACCGGGCGGTTGGTGGGAATCACCACCACGTCCAGTTTGTAGATATCCCAGAACTCCCCTGCCTCTGTTTCGGCGGTACCTGTCATACCCGCCAGCTTGTGGTACATGCGGAAGTAATTCTGCAGGGTGACGGTGGCGAAGGTCTGGGTGGCGGCTTCCACCTTCACGTTCTCCTTGGCTTCAACGGCCTGGTGCAGACCGTCGCTCCAGCGTCGGCCTTCCATGATACGGCCGGTGCTCTCATCGACAATCTTCACCTTGTTGTCAATGATTACATAGTCGATGTCCTTGGTGAACATGGCGTAGGCTTTCAGGAGCTGGATAACGGTATGGACGCGCTCGCTCTTGAGGGAGAAATCCTCCATGAGGGCATCCTTCTTTTCCGCTTTCTCTGCGGGTGAAAGGTCTGAATTGGTGATTTCCGCGATGGCGCTGCCCATGTCCGGGAGCACGAAGAAATCCGGGTCACTGACGCTGCCGGCCAGGGTATCATGGCCCTTGTCCGTCATGTCCACGGAGTTAAGCACCTCATTGATAACGAAGTAGAGCTCGTCCGTGACAGTGGGCATTTCTCTTTCGTTGTCCTGCATGTAGTAGGCTTCCGTTTTCTGCATCAGCTGCTTCATGCCGGGCTCCGAGAGGAACTTGATCAGGGGCTGGTACTTGGGAAGGCCCTTGTAGCAGCGGTACAGCAGCAGGCCACCATCCTTTTCATTCCCGGCGGCAATGAGCTTCTTGGACTCATTGAGCGTCTGGTTGATGAGCGTGCGCTGCTTGTTATATAGGTTCTCCACATAGGGCCGATACTCCATGAATTGCTCGTCCCCGGCGGCCTTTTCCATGGGGCCGGAGATGATCAGGGGGGTACGGGCGTCGTCGATGAGGACGGAGTCAACCTCGTCCACGATGGCGTAGTGGTGCTTGCGCTGCACGAGGTCGCTCATGCGGGAGCACATGTTGTCACGCAGGTAGTCGAAGCCGAACTCGTTGTTGGTGCCGTAGGTGATGTCGCACTCATAGGCCTTTCTGCGGGACTCCGAGTTGGGCTGGTGCTTGTCAATGCAGTCGATGGAGAGGCCGTGGAACTGGTACAGGGGGCCCATCCACTCGCTGTCTCGCTTGGCCAGGTAGTCGTTCACGGTTACCAGGTGCACGCCTTTTCCGGCCAGGGCGTTCAGGAACACCGGCAGGGTGGCAACCAGGGTCTTGCCCTCACCGGTTGCCATTTCTGCAATCATGCCGCGCTGCTCCTTGTTGGTCCTTACGCCGCCGTTGAGGACGATGCCGCCGATAAGCTGTACATCGTAGTGGACCATGTCCCAAGTGATTTCATTGCCGCCGGCCATCCAATGGTTGTGCCAGATGGCCCTGGCGTCTTCGATCTCCACGAAATCCTTACCGGCTGCCGCCAGCTGCTTGTCGAATTCAGTGGCGGTGACTTCTATCCTGTCGCTTTGGGCAAAGCGGCGGGCGGTGGACTTGACGATGGCGAAGGCTTCCGGGAGAACCTCGTTCAGGATTTTTTCGATGGCTTCATCCTCGTCTTTCACCAGTTTGTCGCTTTCGGTTGCCAGGGCTTCTTTCTGCTCCACGGGGATATCCTGTTCCAGCTCCAGCTTGATCTGGGCTATGCGGTCTTCGAAGGGTTTTTCCACCGCGGCGATGCGCTCACGGAGGGCCCGGCTGCGGGCGCGGAGCTCATCGTTGGAAAGCTTGTCAATTTCCGGGTAAACGGCCAGGATCTGGTCCAGTACCGGACGGATGGCTTTCATGTCCCGGTCTGTCTTGGAACCGAATATTTTTTTGAGAATATCTGCTACTGCCATATACTGTTCTTTCTTAAATCTTACAAATATAGGCATTTTATTCCACACGCGCAAACATGCGGGGAGCTTGCCTTTTTCTTCGGCTGCTTTTGGGCAAAAAGCATTGTCATGCAGAAACTTTTTTGTAAATTGCAGCATTTGATAAACCAGAACAAGCAGCTATCTATGAACCAATTCCCTAAAATCGGCATACGCCCTACCATTGACGGACGCATGAACGGCGTTCGCGAATCCTTGGAAGACCAGACCATGGGCATGGCCCAGGCAGTCGCCCGCCTGCTGGGCAGCAAGCTCCGCAATCCGGACGGCACGCCCGTAGAGTGCGTCATCGCAGACAGTACCATCGGCCGCGTGGCAGAAGCCGCCGCCTGTGCGCAGAAGTTTGCCCGCGAAGGCGTGGCAGTCACCCTCACCGTCACCCCTTGCTGGTGCTACGGCTCGGAAACCATGGACATGGACCCGCACACCATCAAGGCCGTGTGGGGCTTCAACGGTACGGAGCGCCCCGGCGCCGTTTACCTGGCCGCCGTCCTGGCCGCCCACGCGCAGAAGGGACTCCCTGCTTTCGGCATTTACGGCCACGATGTGCAGGACGCTGACAATCAGCAGATTCCCGCCGATGTAGAGGAAAAGCTCCTGCGCTTTGCCCGCACTGCCCTGGCGGCCGCATCCATGCGGGGCAAGTCCTATCTTTCCATCGGCGCGGTTTGCATGGGCATTGCCGGATCCATCGTAAGCCCGGATTTCTTTGAAGACTACTTTGGCATGCGCTGCGAAGGCATCGACGAGGTAGAGATTATCCGTCGCATGGACAGGGGCATTTATGACCATGAGGAGTTTGAGAAAGCCCTTGCCTGGGCCAAGCGCAACTGCAAGGAATACGAGGATGTCTGCAACCGGGAAGACCTGAAGAAAACGCGCGAGGAAAAGGACAAGGACTGGGAGTTCGTGGTCAAGATGGCCCTTATCATCCGGGATCTCATGCAAGGCAATCCCAAGCTCAAGGAACTGGGCTTTGGAGAGGAAGCCCTGGGGCACAATGCCATTCTGGGCGGTTTCCAGGGCCAGCGCCAATGGACAGATTTCTACCCCAACGGAGACTTCGCGGAGGCCATTCTCAACTCTTCCTTCGACTGGAACGGCATCCGCCGGCCTTTGATCCTGGCAACGGAGAACGACAGCCTCAACGGCATCGCCATGCTCATGGGCCATCTGGTCACCCAGGCTCCCGCCATTTTCGCCGATGTCCGCACTTACTGGAGCCCGGAGGCCGTGCTGCGCGTCACCGGAGAGCCCCTCAAGGGCCAGGCTGCAGCCGGTATCATCCACCTCATCAACTCCGGTGCAGCCTCGCTGGATGGCAGCGGCCGGTGCCGGACGGACGGCAAGCCCGCCATGAAACCTTTCTGGGAAATCAGCGAAAAAGAAGCCCAGGACTGCCTGGACGCCACCGTCTGGGTACCGGCCAACCGTGAGTACTTCCGCGGCGGCGGCTTCTCTTCCAAGTTCCTCACCCATGGCGGCATGCCCTGCACTATGATCCGCATGAATATTGTCAAGAACCTGGGACCGGTGCTCCAGCTGGCGGAAGGCTGGACCGTGGACGTAAGCGATAACCAGTTCAGGATCCTGGACAACCGCACGGACAAAGGCTGGCCCACCACCTGGTTCGCCCCGCGCCTGGACGCCGCCAAAGCGCCTTTCAGGGACGTGTACAGCGTCATGAACTGCTGGGGCGCCAACCACGGTGCCATCGTGTACGGCCATGTAGGCGCAGACCTCATCACCCTCTGCTCCATGCTCCGCATCCCTGTCAGCATGCACAATGTCCCCGAAGAACAAATCTTCCGTCCGTCCACCTGGCGGGCCTTCGGCATGGACCCGGAAGGAGCGGATTACCGCGCTTGCGCCGCCTACGGACCGCTATTTAAAAAATAGCGGCCCGAAAATGTTTCACATCTGGGGGACTAATCCCCCAGACCCCCTGGGTCGCTTCGCTCCGGCTAACTGAAAGCATAGTTATATGAATAAACAAAGTATACTTAAATATCAGGGAGTCAATTATTTGATTCCGTTTATACTGATTACGGCGTGCTTTGCGCTGTGGGGATTTGCCAACGACGTAACCAACCCCATGGTGAAGGCCTTCTCCAAGATTTTCCGCATGAGCGTAACGGAAGGGGCCCTTACGCAGGTGGCGTTTTACGGCGGCTACTTTGCCATGGCGCTGCCGGCAGCGCTTTTCATCAGGCGTTACACCTATAAGAAAGGCATCCTGATGGGTCTGGGGCTGTATGCTGCGGGCGCATTCCTTTTCATTGCAGCGCGTTCCACCGGCGCCTACTGGCCCTTCCTCATTGCGTATTTCATCCTCACCTGCGGGCTCAGTTTCCTGGAAACCAGCGCCAATCCTTACATCCTGGCCATGGGCTCGCCGGAAACGGCCACCCGCCGGCTCAACTTTGCACAGTCGTTCAATCCCATCGGCTCGCTCTGCGGGATGTTTGTGGCCATGAATTTTATCCAGGCACGCCTGAATCCCCTTTCATCGGCAGAGAGAGCCGCCCTTTCCAGCGAGGAATTCGAGGCCATCCGCCAAAGCGACCTTGGCATACTCATCAAGCCTTATGTGGTTATCGGCCTGGTGATTGTGGTCATGTTCCTGCTTATCTGGCTGGTCCGCATGCCGCATGTCAAGGAAGAAAACAAGGGCAGCATCCGGGAAACGCTTAGGGACCTGATAAGCAAAAAACGCTACCGGGAGGGCGTCATTGCCCAGTTCTTCTATGTGGGCGTGCAGATTATGTGCTGGACTTTCATCATCCAGTACGGTACGCGCATCTTCATGGAAAGGGGAATGAGTGAGATTGACGCGGAAGTCCTTTCCCAGCGCTACAACATAGCGGCCATGATCATTTTCTGCTGCAGCCGTTTTATCTGCACCTGGCTCATGAAGTGGCTATCCCCCGGCAAGATGCTGCATATCTTCGCACTGGGTGGCATTGCTTTTACGCTGGGTGTGATTTTCCTGCAGGGAATCGCCGGCCTGTGGTGCCTGGTGGCTGTCAGCGCCTGCATGTCGCTGATGTTTCCCACCATCTACGGCATCGCGCTGGACGGGCTGGGAGAAGACGCCAAGTTTGGAGCTGCCGGCCTTATCATGGCCATCCTTGGGGGCTCGGTGCTCCCTCCCCTGCAGGCCATGCTCATTGACCAGGGAAGCATTGCCGGCATGCCTGCCGTGAATGTATCCTTTGTGCTGCCCATGATTTGCTTCGTAGTGATAGCCCTGTACGGTTACCGCGTATTCCGGGGCCGGATTTAAGCGCCCTGTTTAGCGGCCTTGCGGGCCTTTCTAACTTGTGGAAGCATCTTGCAAAGAGAGCGGAAATGCTTGAAAGGCAGGATGCTTCCGTATTTTACGGCCTTCACCACGGTGAAAAGGCACACAAAGAGGAAGCGCTCCCAGAGCGGACGCGTGATATCGCAAAGACGTACCAGTGAACCCACGCGATAATTGCGGTCGATGACGCGCTCCAGGGACTCCTTCCGCTGCGCCCTGTCATGCACGGCCCGGGCCGCAGGCACAACCCCCACCTTCAAGCCATGATATTGCGCCCGTTTGCACCAGTCGTCGTCCTGCCCATAAAGCGGGAACAGTTCCTCCTCAAACAGGCCGATTCTCCGGACAGCCGCCACCGGCACCAGCCAGTGCGCCGCCATGATGCGGGGCACAGCAAGCGGAGCGTGCTCATTTTGGGGCGTTTTTGCGCACGGGCGATAGCATTTGGCGAACTGGGCGTCCAGGCCCTGGTAGCCGTCTGTCATCTGGAGGGGGCTCAGGACGGCATAGTCCGGATGGGCACAAGCGGCGGCAACAAGCTTTTCCAGTGCACCGGCTTCCAGCCAGGCATCCTGGTTCAGAAGATATACAAAGTCATAGCCGTGGTCCATTGCCCACTGCATCCCCAGATTGTTAGGTTGGGAAAAACCTGAATTCTCCGCGCTGCGGACCAGTTTGGCCTGCGGGAAACGGGCCGCTACAAACTCCGCCGATCCGTCGGTGGAATCGTTATCGAAAACATATAAGTCCACCACCAAGCGATGCCCGGTCTGGCCATCTCCGGTCACGGAACCCAGGCAACGCTCCAGCCATTGCCGGCCATTGAAAGTGACCACTATGACAAGAACGCGTTTCATCTGAAGAGCCTACGATACAAAAGACGGAGTTTCCAGGCCAGCGACCAGCGGGAAGCCTTGCTAAACGAGCGTTCCAGACGGCGGTATTCCACTGTCTGGCAAGGGTTGCAGAAGTACTGGGCATACAAAGCCTTGTGCTTTTCCCAAAGCAGGTAACGGATTTGCCTCAAATCTTCATCCGTAACACCATCGTTGCGGGAGCCGCGGCGGGTGCGGTAGCGGAAGCACAGCTCCGGAAGACAAAGCACCCGGGGATGCTTTTCCCGCTCCAGCAGGCTTAGCCAGAAGTCCCAATCCTCGTAGCCGGCCTTGAAATCGGGATCAAAGGCCACGGCCAGATGACCTGGCCGGGCTGCAGTTCCCGTTATGGCTGATTCCTGAGGGGCATCTTCGCTCCCAAGTGCGTCCCTTCTGAAAAAGCAGCTGATATAGAGACAGTTACTTGCCAGCATAGTGCCCATATCAAAGGGTGGAAGATCCCAGCTGGTCTGGGCGCCAAAGCGCTCTGCCTGGCCATAGACCAGCGTGAGCGAAGGGTCTGCATCCAAGGCCTGCACGGCGGCGGCCATGTAGCCGGGGGTGATAAGGTCATCGGCGTCCAGCAGGAGAATGTACTCTCCGTGGGCGAGTTCCAGGCCCTTATTGCGCGCAGCGGCAACGCCCCGAGGCTCCTTGAACACAATAGGAATGAAGCGGGAATCCAGGTTACACCACTGGTTCACGATGGCCAGGGAACCATCCCGCGAACCATCCTCTACAATCAGGCACTCCCAGTCTGTAAAAGTCTGGTTCTGAACGCTTAGAAGCGTTTCCGGCAAGTAATTACCCAGGTTATGACTGGGAATGATGACGCTTACTTTTGGCATAGCAGATGGTCTTTTACCTTTAGCAGGAACTCTCCCAGCGACCACTTCCCCTGTACATAGTGTTTTCTAAGCCAGCGGTAACGACGCGTGCGGAAGAGGTAGATGTCTTCTCCGGCAAACACTTGCGTTACAGGGGAGTAGCCGTGCAGCGGATTCTTCAGCAATTCTGCGATTTCCGGCGTGAGGGAGGCCGCCTCACGAAGAGCCAGAAGGGTGGCCCTGTCATTGAGCCGATAGAGCTTCTCCTGCGGCCCGCTCCCCACATTGGTAACCATGTAATGGAGGATGTAGGCATCGGCCAGATAGCGTACGCCGTTTTGCACTTCGCAGTTCCACTCGTCCTTTAAAACATCCATGAAAACACCCTCTGTAGCAAGCGTTTGTGCAAGGGATGGCTGGTCCGGCTTTACGCCTTTTGCGTATCCGGAGAGGTAGTTGCGCTGCCAGGCTTTGAAAAAGGCACGGTTAGCCGGCGTATCCTTTACCAGCAGTACACCGGAATTAAAGTATTCCTGCACCTGGCAAGCGTCAAACCCCAGTTTCTTGCAGATATTGATGGTGGCGCTGCGGTGGGGATGGACAGCAAAGGGGCTGTGAAGGTCCCGGCAGGCTGCCAGGGGCGCCTCTATGGCATCAATATCGGCCAGGGAACGTGCGATGACGGTATCCGCGTCTATGAAAAGGAAATCCCCTTCCACATACTCCCGCATGCCGGTTTTAAGGATGCGTGAACGCTTCATGGCCGGCAGCGAAGGATCCAACCCTGCCACCACCACTTCATTGAAAAGGGCCCTGAATTCCTTGTCCAGGGCTCCCCTGCTCCCGAAAGAGGCTTCAGTGGCCTGGTCTGTCAAAAGGCATAGGCAGGCATCCGGATTGTGCCTCCGGGCCGACAAGGCCGATACGTAGGCCTGTTCCAGATAGACATCGGCGTTGCTGCTTACCAGGACGTAGAGGAGCTTGGTTTTCATGGGCGTCTGAGTTTGCTTTTCACGAATTCTTTTTCGCCGGGGGTAAGACCTGTCAGCCATACTGTCAGGGCGGTGAGCACCGTGCCCATGGCGGCCGAGATGAGAACGCGCCACCCATGCGGAGGAACCACCTCCGAGAGGATGACGGCAAGCGGCAGCACCACTACGGCGGGAAGAACGGCCGGCAAGACTCCCTTGCGCAGATAATCCTTAACAGGAAGGCCTGTGTCGCGGCTTACCTTCCAGAGCATCAGGGCGCCTTTGAGCAGGTAGATGACAAAGAACACTATGTAACCCACAAAGGCCTGTGCCCCGCAGCGGTAGAGAAGCCAGGTAATGGGAAAGACCAACACGGCAGCGGCGGTTGTAAGGAGATAGTATCCCTTGATGCGGCCATAGGCCTGCTCCAGGATGGTGAGGGTGCTGGGGGTAAAATCCACCAGGAAGCAGTAGAGGGTGAATTTGGTGAACAGGGCGGCCTGCGGCGGCACCTCCCCTATCCAGAGACGGAGAATGGTGTCGGCGTCCGTGAGAAAGGGAACGGCCACTATCCAAAGGATCCAAAAATAGTATTTGGAGCCTTTGCAGGCGAGTTCATAGGCATATGCCTTATTCCCGCTCACATAGCTTTTGGTAAGCTGGGGATTCAGCGCCAGGGCAATGTTGGTGGCAAATTGCCGCACAACGGACTCCACTTTGTCTGCCACTCCCCTGGCGGCGTTCATCCCTACGCCAAAGAAAAGGTTCATGAGCTGGTTGATACCCTGGGTATTGAGCATATAGGCCCCGCTTCCCAGGAAATTCCAGCCGGCAAAAGAGCCCATTTCCCGCACAAGGATCCGCTCTGCCTTCCAGGGCATGCGGGACTCCGGGAAACGCCGGAGGGCATAGACGGCATAAGCGCCGCGAGAGAGGAGGGTGGCCCCCACCAGCATCCAGGCATAAACCACCAGTTTATCTGCCCCCGAAAACCATACGGCAGCGGCCACCAGCAGTTTCAAGAGAGCCTCCAGGATGGAAAGCCAGGCATAGGCGCCCATGTGCTCGTGGGCGTTGATATCGGCCGTAAAAGGGATGCTGAGAAGGTTCAGCACCAGTACCAGCAACGACGTATGCAGCACTGCCGCAGCGGCGTCCATGCGCCCGGGAGGAATCACCATCTTGTGATGGAGGTACCACAGGCCCGCAGTTTCCGTCAGGAGAGCCACCAGCAGGCAAAAGCCCGCCATCACGGCAAGGGAGGTGCCGAAGATCTTTTTGAGGCGCCCCATATCCCCTTCTCCCAGTCCTACGGTGATGTAGCGGGTGACGGCGGCCGCCACGGTGTTCATCACCAGCATGAAGAGGGTGACGACCCCGCCCACGGCGCTGTAAACGCCGTAATCCGTGACCCCCAGGGCCTTCAGGATAATCCGGTAGGTAAAAAGGCCGATGAGCATCATCACGCCCATCCTCAAATACAGAAGGACCGTATTGCGTGCGATCCTTCTGGAGTTTTCCGATATGACGGGAGGGTTATTCAGGCTTGTAGGAGTCTTTGAGAGCGGTGGTCTTGTTGAAGACGGGATGCTCCGGGGTGGAGTCGCTGTCCTTGACGTAGTAGCCGGTGCGCTCGAACTGGACGGCAATGCCGGAGGCATCTTCCAGCAGGGCAGGCTCTGCATAACCCTTTACCACCAGCAAGGATTCCGGATTCAGGAAGTCCTTATAGTCCTTGTCTTCGGGGACCTGGGACATATCGGCCAGGGTGAAGAGACGGTCATAGTTGCGCACTTCCAGCTCCTTGGCGTGAGCGGCCGATACCCAGTGGATGGTGCCCTTGACGGGACGGTACTCCGGTGAAGGGTCATAGGTGCAGAGAAGTTCCACCACTTCGCCGTTCTCATCCTTGATAACTTCGTTGCACTGGACGATATAGGTATATTTGAGCCGAACTTCTCCGCCGGGCTTGAGACGGAAGAACTTCTTGGGCGCTTCTTCCATGAAATCCGCCCTCTCAATCAGAAGCTCTCCGGTGAAGGGGACGCTGCGCTTGGCGCCTTCCGGATCTGCGGGATTGAGCGGGCAGTCGAACCATTCCACCTTGCCTTCCGGCCAGTTGGTGATGGTGAGTTTCACGGGGTCCTGGACCACCATATAGCGGTTGCTGCGCTCATTGAGGTCCTGGCGCACGCACCATTCCAGCAGCTGGATATCCATCAGCTGATCCCGTTTGCTAACGCCGATCCTGTCACAGAAAAGGCGCAGCGCCTGCGGGGTATATCCCCTTCTGCGAACACCGCAGAGGGTGGGCATGCGGGGATCGTCCCAACCGCTTACGAGGCCCTTCTGGACCAGCTCCAGCAGCTTTCTCTTGGACATCAAGGTATAGGTGAGGTTAAGACGCGCAAACTCGTACTGGTGAGAAGGATAGATGCCCAGCGTTTCTATGAACCAGTCATAGAGGGGACGGTGTACGTCAAACTCCAGGGTACAGATGGAATGGGTGATTTGTTCGATGGAATCACACTGTCCATGGGTGTAGTCGTACATGGGATAGATGCACCATTTGTCACCGGTACGGTGGTGGTGGGCAAACTTGATGCGGTAAAGCAGCGGATCCCGGAACATCATGTTGGGATGCGCCATGTCTATCTTGGCGCGAAGCACCTTCTCCCCTTCCGCGTACTTGCCGTCGCGCATCTCACGGAAGAGCTTCAGGTTTTCTTCCGGGCTGCGGTCCCGCCAGGGACTGGGGGTGCCGGGCTTTTCCACGGTGCCGCGGTTTTCGCGGATTTGCTCCTGGGTTTGGTCATCTACGTAAGCCAGGCCGCGCCGGATCAGTTGCTCCGCCCATTCGTAGAGCTGGTCAAAGTAATCGCTGGCATATAGTTCTTTGTCCCACTGGAAACCCAGCCACTGGATGTCTTCCTTGATGGAATCCACGTATTCCGTGTCTTCCTTGGTGGGGTTGGTGTCGTCGTAGCGGAGGTTGGTTTTGCCGCCATATTTGAGTGCCAGGCCGAAGTTCAGGCAAATGCTTTTGGCGTGGCCCAGGTGCAGGTAACCGTTGGGCTCCGGAGGGAAACGGGTGATGATGGAGTCCATTTTTCCCTCTGCGAGGTCCTTTTCAATAATCTCTTCCAAAAAATTGAGTTTGCGCTCTTCCATAGTCTCTCGAAAACTTGTTTACAAGTTGTAAAGTTACGAATTTTTCCACAGATTAAGATGGATAAAATAATTTTTCTTATTTTTGCGTCCACAAAGTGACTGAATTAACCTGAAAAACCTATCCAGTATGGGACTGCTTCATGCGCGCCTCGCCAAATACGACCTTCCCCAGAAAATGATGGAAAAGGGCATCTATCCCTATTTCCGCCAGATTACCAGCAAACAGGGAACAGAAGTGACGATGGACGGCAAACGGATCCTCATGTTCGGCTCCAACGCCTATACCGGTCTCACCGGTGACGAAAGAGTGATCCGCGCCGGCGTGGAGGCGTTGGAAAAATATGGTTCCGGCTGCGCCGGTTCCCGTTTTCTGAACGGTACGCTGGACCTGCATGTCCAGCTGGAAAAGGAACTGGCCGCTTTTGTGGGCAAAGACGAGGCCCTGGTTTTCTCTACCGGTTTCACGGTTAACAGCGGTGTCATCCCCCAGCTCCTGACCAAGGACGACTTTATCATCTGCGACGACCGTGACCACGCCTCCATCGTGGACGGACGCCGCCTCTCCTTTGCCAAGAGCCTGCACTACAAGCACAACGACATGAAGGACCTGGAAAGGTGCCTTCGCCGCTGCCCCAAAAGCGCTGTCAAACTGATCATCGTGGACGGCGTTTTCTCGATGGAAGGCGACCTTGCCAAACTTCCGGAGATTGTAGAGCTCAAGCACAAGTTCGAGAATGTCTATATCATGGTGGACGAGGCCCACGGAATCGGGGTTTTCGGCAAGCAGGGACGCGGCGTCTGCAACCACTTCCACCTTACCTCGGAGGTGGACCTTATCATGGGCACCTTCTCCAAGAGCCTGGCCGCCATTGGCGGTTTCATTGCCGCCGACAGCGTCATCATCAATTATCTGAGGCACACCGCCCGCACCTACATTTTCCAGGCGTCGGATACGCCCGCCGCTACGGCAAGTGCCCTGGAAGCCCTCCGCATCATCCAGCAAGAGCCGGAGCGCATCACCCACTTGTGGGAAGTAACCAATTATGCTCTCAGGCGTTTCAAGGAGGCCGGCTTCGAGATCGGAGAGACGGAAAGCCCCATCATCCCCCTCTATGTGCGGGACCTGGAAAAGACGTTCATGGTTACCAAACGTGCCTTCGACGAGGGCGTAT
>CADAJF010000025.1:0-13737 GCA_902788175.1 uncultured Bacteroidia bacterium | reverse complement strand
TTCATCAATTCTGTGATTCCGCCGGCCTGCGCCCCGCAGGACACCCTCATCCGCTTCTCCCTGATGGCCACCCACACGCGTGAGCAAGTGGACCGCGCAGTAGAGGCCCTCACCAAAGTCTTCCGCGAAGAAGGGATCCTGAAATAAAAAGAAAACCGGGGCGAACCCCGGTTTTTCTTATTTCTTTCGAAGGAGAACGCCTATCAGGTAGAACAGCGCGGCTACAGCCATGCCGTTGATGGCCGGGAAGCCCCATTTGACCAGGTTGGCCACTACTGCACCGGCCACGACGCCCATTACAGCCCACCAGTTAACCGTCTTGAGCGGAGCGTCCACGAAGGTATCCTTATTCATGAAATAGCTGATAATAAGGATAATACCCACTGGAGGAAGCGTGCAGTTGAGGATGTTCAGCCAGTCGCAGAAATTCCAGTACAGCCATACGGCTGCCACCGTGCCGATAAGACCGGAGATGAACACCATCAGTTTCTTGGACTGTCCGGTGATGTTGGACAGGCCCAGACCGGCGGTATAGAGGGCGTTGTCGTTGGTGGTCCAGATATTAAGGCCCAGCACCAATACGGCCAGGTAGAAGAGGTTCAGGTTGAGCATGACCTCGAAAATGTCATTCCCACCCACATAAATACTGGAAACGGCACCGAACAGGAACATGAGGCTGTTGCCGATAAAGAAGGCCACGATGGTGGTCAGAAGGCCCACCTTGCCGCTCCTGGCAAAACGGGTGAAGTTGGGGGTGGCGGTACCGCCGGAGACGAAACTGCCCACAACCAGGCCTGCACCGGCAATGATGCCCAGGTCCTTGGTCCCCTGGGAGAACTGTGCCACCAGGCCCATATCGCCCTTCCGGATGGCCAGGATCATGGCCACGGTACCCAGGATGGCCACCGCGGGAACAGCGATGTAACTGATGACTGTGAGGCTTTTGATACCGTAGAAAGCGCTGGCCGTCATGAGGATGCCGGCAATGGCCACCAGCAGGTAACCCTGCCAGGGCATGTGGTCCGGGGTGACCTCCAGGCCCAGGAGTTCCTTGGCCACAGGAATGGCAAACATGGCCAGCCCCACCCCGAACCAGCCAATCTGGGTGAAACTGATCATGGCGCTGGGAAGGTAACTGCCCATGCTCCCGAAGCTTCTGCGGGAAAGCATGTCCAGGGACAGGCCGCTCTTTGCGCCGATATAACCCAGTGCACCCGTATAGGCTGCCAGGATGGCACCGCCCAGGAGAAGCGCCCATACGAAACCGCTGAAATCCAGTCCGGCGGCCAACTGCTGGCCCACCCACATACTGGCGGAGAAGAAGGTGAAGCCCAGCATCACCATAAACATGCTCAGGGTAGATTTGCGTCCGGCCGAATCTACCGCTCCGGTGGTGTAATCCACATCAACAGGTCTTTTGCTCATACTATTAGATATAAAGTTTTCTGATTGCGTCGATGGACTGCAGGCGCCGGCGGGCGATAGCCGCAAGATCCAGGGAGGAAGCGCCTCGAAGGACGGCCTGCTCTTTCTCCCAAAGAGCTTCCCAGCCCTCCGGGACCAGGGTGACGCTGCGCCAGTTCTGGTAATCCAGCGGGGCGGGATAACCCAGTTTTTCCCCTACAAAGGCCACGGGGTCTATGAGGTGGGCGCGCTCCAGTATGCCCTCCCAGTATTCCGAGACCTCGTCCAGGTGAAGGGGAATCTCGAAGCGGCGGGCACCGCCGTCGTAGATGATGCATTTTTCCAGCAGGGCGTCGGGATGCTCCATCACCCACTGGCGGAATTCGGGGGCCACTGCGCCGCCCTTCCAGCCAAAGTCGATGTCGCGGACATTGATGCCGCTTGCGCCGGGACCATCATACACTGTAAAAACGCCCTCGTAGAAGAAGCAGTCAAAACCTTCGAAGCCCGGGAAAAGGGCCTGTATCTGCGGAGTCATCTCCTCCATCATCTCAATGGACCGGGTGCCGCCGATGGTGAAAAAGACTATCCGCCGAAGGCTGCCTCCCTGCTCCTTAAATACTTTCAGCAGGTGCTCCAGGCACTCCCGGATGGTAGCACCGGAAGCCAGGATGTCCCCGATACAAAGCACGCGGTCCGGAGTGGGGCGCAGCTTGTTGTACTTGATTTCAAGGCCCGTAATGACGTGGTCACGGATGACCCGCTCGCAGGAGACAAAGTGGATGTCCCGCACGCGGGCACCCACTTGGGCGCAGGCTTCTTCCAAAGGATAGTTTAGCCCGCCGCGAAGGATGGTCAGGATATCAAAATCGCCGCTTAAACCGGAATTGAGAAGGTAACGGAAAGCGGCGACAGTATCAGCAAGAAGGGCGGTGTAACAAGGGAAGCCAATCACTTCCGGTGAGCCCAGAAGTTCCCTTGACCCTGGCCCGGTGAGAACGAAATAGCGGTTCTGCAGCTTGTCGGAGGGAAGCTGGTAAATCTTCGTTTGCTGGTGCGAAGCCACCTCCCGGAGGTTCGCGCATGCGCAATGGATAGACATGAAAAATCCCGATTAGATGTAACCGGGATGCAAATATAGTCCAAAAGTAGCGACTTTGCAAGTTTTCTTTTGTTCTTCGGCCAGATTTTTAGTAAATTTGTAGAGATTAAAACGTGATGCCATGATAGTCAAGTCTTTTGTACTCAAGCAGCGCTCCCTGCCCAGAATTGTTTCCCTCTGCGAGAGCGGCACCATAGCGGTGATCCGTCCCGGCAAAAAGATAGAAAGCCTTTTCCATGAGGCCGTACGCCAGACCGTGGTGGAGAAAAAACGCGCAGAGGACATCCTCGCCGCCATCCGGGAGCATTTCATCTCCCTGTCGGAAAACACGGCTTTCCACCGCCAGGTAGAAAGCACCGTAGAGTCGCTGGGGCTCTACCTCCGGGAAGCCATGTATGTCCAGACACATGCTGTTGCCATAGAGGACTATGTCATGGCCAAGTGCTCGCGCCTTTGCGCGGAGGCCGTCCATAACCTGACCGGCGGCACCCTTCTGGACGGCACCCAGCTCATGGTCTGCCGCCAGGACGCCCACGGCAACCAGTTCTTTGACTGGGCTGCCTCCCGGGCCAATATCCTGGCCCGCTGCCAGGTACCCCATGGTCCGGTAGTCATCGCCGGCGGCTACGGCATGCTGGATTCGGGCTATGTCGTGCGAATCGGCAAGGACGGATCACACCTGATGGCTTCGCTCATCGCCGCCGTCCTGGGGGCAGAAAGCATCGAGTTCCACATCGAGTCCCAGGGCGTGGAAGGCCTCAGCGCCATGACCTACGACGAAGCAGCCCACTTCTGCTCCAGTTCCCATGCGCCCTTCTGCGCATCGGCCATCTGGCCGGCCAAAAACGCCGGGGTTCCCATCCTGGTCAAGGATATCGGCGACGAAGCTTTCGAGGGCACGCTCATTTCCACGGGATCGGTGCACCGCACGGCTGTCCTGCAGGACAAAGACCTGAACCTCATTACGGTATATGGCACCGGCCTGCTGGGCCGCGTGGGCATGTCCGGCTCCATCTTCTCCAGCCTGGCTTCGCACGGGGTGAACGTCCGCTTTATTGCCCAGACTTCCTCAGAGTACAGTATCAGCTTCGCCGTCAGAAGCCAGGACAAAGAGCAGGCACTGGAGGCCATCCGCAGCCTCTTCCAGGCCAATCCCCTCCTTCCCCTGGACGATGTCGTGGTCCTGAACCAGGCCGTGGGGATTGTCACCGTCTTCGGCAGCCGCATGCGCAACCTGCCCGGCACCTCCGCTTCTGTATTCGGCAAGCTGGGGGCTGCAGGCATCAATATCATCGCCTCTGCGCAAGGCGGAGAGGAACTCAGTATTTCACTGGTAGTAGCGGAAGAAGACGTGGAAAAGGCCGCTGCGCTGCTTGGCTAACGCTTTCTTTTACGTAGCCTCAAAAGACCTATCACTACCGGCAGTACCTCTCCCAAACGGAAACGGCTGCCGGTATTTTTCTTGGGTGCAGCAGCGCCACCCAGAAGGCGGAGGCCCCGGTTGAGCATGTGGGTGGGCGTATAGTAATCCTGCACCAGGGCAAACTGGCTTTTGACGCTGGTTTCCTGCGCTTTCAAATTACTCTCCGCCTTTTCGATGGCCTGGTCCAGATCCTCCAGGGAATTCTGCGGCTTGCCGGGCATCAGCACGTCCGTGTACAGGGAAACGAAGGAATTGCGGAAAAGCTTTTCACGCAGCAGATAGGCCACCACCAGCAGCAGGAGCAGCGCACCTGCCACCAGAAAACCGGCCAGGGCGTAACTTCCCATTGCCTCTCCCAGCCACAGCACCAGCGCGAAGGAGAGGATTAACAGCAAATTACCTGCAATGGTAAAAAACAGCAGGAGGCGCCCCAGGGCCGATGTTCCCTGGGATAAACCCTTCACCGTGCGCAGCTTGGCGCTTTCCAACTGCTGGTCCAGATATCCCTTGGACTCCTGGAACAGTTTCTCTACTGGTTCACTGAACTGGCTCATAACAAAACTTTCTTCTACAAAGATAAGTGAAATTGCCCTCAAATCCTTTTTATAAAGAAATTTTTTTACGAAATTTGTAAGGTAAGCACTTTGCAGTATGGATTCCGTAAAAGTCATTGAAATCAAAAAAAGCATCTTTGAGAGCAACGAGATAGACGCAGATTCCCTGCGCGGTGAACTCAAGGCCAAAGGGGTCTTCCTCCTTAACCTGATGTCCTCTCCGGGCAGCGGTAAAACCACCACCCTTGTCAGGACCATCGGCCTGTTGAAGGACAAGCTGCGCATTGCCGTCATGGAGGCGGACATAGACTCGGACGTAGATGCGCTCAAAATCAAGGAGGCCACCGGCGTTGCTTCCATTCAGCTGCACACCGGCGGCATGTGCCACCTGGACGCGGAAATGACCCGCCAGGGCCTGGACAATGTGCCCCTGGATGGCCTGGACCTTGTAATCCTTGAGAACGTGGGCAACCTGGTGTGCCCCGCAGAATTTGACACCGGCGCCTGCTGCAACGCCATGATCCTCTCC
This sequence comes from uncultured Bacteroidia bacterium, assembly GCA_902788175.1. Lineage (GTDB taxonomy): Bacteria > Bacteroidota > Bacteroidia > Bacteroidales > UBA932 > Cryptobacteroides. The sequence continues at coordinate 8,725 of CADAJF010000025.1, read as the reverse complement.
GTCCCGGAAGGCCATGACAAGCCGCTCAAATACCCCCTTATGTTCCAGGTCTGCGACCTGGTGCTCATCAACAAGACGGATGTACTCCCCTATTTTGATTTTGACCTGGAAAAGTGCCGGGAATACATTCACCTGCGCAACCCCAAGGCGCGGGTCATCCCCATCTGCGCCAAAACCGGCGAAGGCGTGGACGCCTTTGCCCAATGGCTCCTGGAAGAAGTAACCAAGTGGAAAAACTGATATGCCTGAAATGTCCACCAAATTTGTCCCCAAGCACAAGGGAGACAAAAACCCCAATCCTAAACTCCTGAAATTTGTCCGCCACGTCACGGACAGGGTTCCCGGAAAAATCAAGATGACAACAGAAGCCCCGGAATACTGGGGCCTTGCCTGCATCTTCGAAGACGAGATGGACCCCATCACCCGCGAAGCTTCGCTGGACCTGCTGCTGGACATGCTCCCCGGCAATTTCTTCAAAGTCCGCAAGCGCCACAGCTATGAGCAGCTTCACCAGATGAACCGCCAGAAGCACTACGCCTCTACGGAAGAGACCTTCGATGCGCTGCTGGACAAGCTGGCTTACTTCGGCATGGTGGAATACGACTACGGGGACAAGTACACCAAGGACGGTCCCGTCCCCGGTACCACCTATGAGCGCAAGGACCGCATCTATTGGGTACCCATGTTTGTTCCCGGCAGTGCCGAGTACACCAACATGAACACGGACCTGATGGACCGCCACCCGGAGCTGGCCATGTTCTTCGAACGCATGACCTTCCTGCCGCTGGAAAAGATTACCCCCATGATTCCCATGGGCGGCAGCGGGATAGGCATGCACGTGATTCCCGTGGAAAAGGCCATCAGCATGGAGAACCAGACCATGGACATCGAGCACCTGAGCTACTGGCTCAAACGCTACGAAGGGCACCTGGGCGTGGGTATCTGCTCCTGCCGGTACGGCCGCAAGAAGATGGACGAAGGCTGCGCCGACGACTACCGTGACTGGTGTATCGGCGTGGGAGACATGGCGGACTACTGCGCAGAGACCGGCCGCGGCCATTACATCACCTATGAAGAGGCCATGGCCATTCTCCAAAAGGCGGAGGACCACGGTTTCGTGCACCAGGTCACCAATATTGACGGTGAAGGAAAGATTTTCGCCATCTGCAACTGCAACGTCAAGATTTGCAACGCACTGCGCACCAGCCAGCTCTTCAATACGCCCAACCTTTCCCGCAGCGCCTATGTAGCCAAGGTGGAAAAAGAGAACTGCGTCGCCTGCGGCCGATGCGTGGAGTACTGCCCCGCCGGGGCCGTCAAACTGGGCCAGAAGCTCTGTACGGGGCACGGGGAGCAAACCTATCCCAAGCAGGAACTGCCGGATGCATCGGCCTGGGGGAAACACAAATGGAACGAGGATTACCGCGACCGCAACCGCATCAACTGCTATCCTACGGGCACCTCCCCTTGCAAGACTGCCTGTCCCGCCCATATCGCCGTCCAGGGTTACCTGAAAAAGGCCGCCCAGGGGAAATATACGGAAGCACTGGAACTGATCAAGCGGGAGAATCCCTTCCCCGCCGTTTGCGGCCGCGTCTGCAACCGCCGCTGCGAAGATGCCTGCACCCGCGGCAGCATTGACCAGCCCATAGCCATAGACGCCGTCAAGAAGTTCCTGGCGGATCTTGACCTCAAAGCCCAGACCCGCTTTGTACCGGAGGTCAACATCTGCTCCAATGTACAGGAACGCTGGGAGGAGAAGATCGCCATCATCGGCGGCGGCCCTGCCGGGCTCAGCTGCGCCAACTACCTGGCCACCATGGGCTACCGGCCCACCGTCTTCGAGAAAAACCAGGAACCCGGCGGCATGCTCCGCTACGGCATCCCCTCCTACAAACTGGACAAGGAGGTGATCAAGGCGGAGATTGACATCATGAAGGAAATAGGCGTAGAGGTCCGCACGGGGGTGGAAGTTGGCGTAGATGTCACCCTCCCGCAGCTGCGTGAGCAAGGCTTCAAGGCCTTCTACGTGGCCATCGGCTGCCAGGGCGGCAAGCTGCCCGGCATTCCCGGGGAAACCCTTGAAGGCGCCACTACCGCCATCGATTTCCTGCACAAGGCCTGCTGCGGGGACATTCCCGTAAGCGGCAAGGTGGTGGTTGTGGGCGGCGGCAACGTGGCCATAGACGCGGCACGCGTAGCCCTCAGAAGCGGCGCCTCGCAGGTAAGCATGCTTTCGCTGGAGACGGAAGACATCATGCCCGCCTCGCTCGAAGAGCGCCAGGAAGCCCTGGAAGACGGCGTGCTCCTGAACCCTGGCTGGGGTCCCAAGGAAGTGCTTGGCAGCGATAAGGTTACGGGCATCGTCTTCAAGCGTTGCACCGCCGTTTATGACGCAGAGGGCAAGTTTGCTCCGCAGTACGACGAGTCAGAGCTCCTTACCCTGGAGGCGGATGCCGTCATCTTCGCTATCGGCCAGACTGTAGTGCTCAAGGACCTGCTCAAAGATACGCAGGTAGCATTTGTCCGCGGGGTTTATCCCGTCGCAGACCCGCTCACCTACCAGACGGCAGAGCCGGATATCTTTGTAGGCGGCGACGTCTTTACCGGCCCCAAGTTCGCCATCGACGCCATTGCCGCCGGCAAGGAGGCCGCGGAAAGCCTGCACCGCTATGTGCAGGGCGGTCATATGACCATCGGCCGCAACCGCCGGGACTTCTTCGAGCTGGACAAAGAGGACATTGTGGTGGAGCAGTACGACAACAGCTCCCGCCAGGATCCTGGCGTAGTGCCGGTCAAGGACAAATTCACGGAGTACCAGGGCACGCTGACGGAAGAACAGGTACGCCGCGAAACCGCCCGCTGCCTGGGCTGCGGCGCTTCCATCGTGGACGAGAACCGCTGCATAGGCTGCGGCATCTGCACCACCAAATGCGGCTTCGACGCCATCCACCTCCGCCGCGAACACCCCGAGGCCAGCGTCATGCGCACCTCGGAAGACAAATTCTCCGGCATCTTGCCGTACATGATCAAACGGACGGGAAAGATTTTGTTCCATAAAAAGAAATAGCCATTGACGGACCAAAACTTTTTCTACCCCACAAGGTTTTTGTCCGTGTAGGCAGGTATTTATGCACGAACTAGGCATCGTATTCTACATTATCAGGGACGTCAAGGAGGCGGCCCGGGAGCATGGTGTAGAGCACGTAAAGACCGTGGTCATGAATATCGGCGAAGTATCTACCGTGGTGCCCGAATACCTCACGGACTGCTGGAGATGGGCCGCGGACAAAGAGGATCTGCTACGCGGCTGTGAGCTGCGTTGCAACCTGCTTCCCGCCCTCACCACCTGCAACGCATGCGGTGCCCAGTACCCTACCGTGCAGCATGGCATCCAATGCCCGCACTGCGGTAGCAAAGATACCGTCCTGAAATGTGGTAATGAAATAGAAATCAAAGAAATAGAAGTGTAATTATGGCTTGTTTTGTTGTACCGCTGGTTCAGGCGATAGCCACCAGCGCCCTGCGTAAATGGGGCAGGAAAGACGGTTTCGTGAGCCGTCACCTGGCCTCCCTGGAACTCATGCTCTGGGGCGGCAGCGTCATGCTTATCGTAGATCACATCCTGAATGGGGAGCTCAGCTGGAGATTCCCCTTCTTCACCGCCTTGGGACAAAGCGGCGGGGCGCAGGTGATGCTCCGCGAAATGCTAAGCGTAGGCTTGCCCATGAGTATTGTCATCACCCTTGTCTGGGCCGTTTACGCCTATGTGAAAGAACCTGAATTAACCGCTAACTAATACCAACTATGTTTTTCCAAGTGTACGGAGCCCATTCCCTCTCCCAGTGGGGAATGATGATTGTGGTCCTTCTGGCCCTGATTCTGCTCAATGAATTTGCCCGCCGCACCAAGCTGGGCGGCATTATCACCTTCCTCGTTGTCCCCGTAGCCCTTACCGCCTACTTCCTGGCCATCTGGCTGGGCGTACGCAGCGGCGCCCAGTGGGCACTGGAAAACCAGACCCACATCTACATGCAGGGCTGGTTCCACTATGCCAAGCTGTATGCGGCCACTGCCGGGTGTATCGGCTTCATGATGATCAAGTACAAATGGGGTATCGGCGCCAAGCACTGGTTCAAGCCCTTCCCCTTTGTGATTGTGGCCATCAACATCCTCATCGCCTGCGTCTCGGACTTCGAGAGCGCCGCCATGGGCTGGAACAAGTGGTGGCTCACCTCGGAGGGCGTATGGCAGTACGGCGGCTGGCACAACGTGATGAACGGCATCGCCGGTCTTGTCAATATCTTCTGCATGACCGCCTGGTGGAGCATCTACCCTTCCAAGGACAAGAAGGACATGATCTGGGCCGACATGACCTGGGTCTATATTGTTATCTATGACATCTGGAACTTTGCCTACACCTACAACTGCCTGCCCACGCACAGCTGGTACTGCGGCGTAGCGCTGCTCCTGGCCCCCACTGTGGCCGCCATCCTGTGGAACCGCGGCGGCTGGATCCAGAACCGCGCCAACACCCTGGCCATCTGGTGCATGTTCGCGCAGGTATTCCCTCTCTTCCAGGAAACCTTCAAGGACGGCAGGCAGTGGTTCTCCTGGGCCACCCTTCCCGTCCAGTACCCGGAGGGCGTGGCTACCATCGAGAAACTCTATGAGGTGGCCGGCGGGGAAGCTGCCGTCGTAGGCACCACGGTGGATCCTTCCGTAGTAGCCGCCAATCCTTCCATGATGCTGTTTATCAGCGCCCTGGCACTGGTAACCAATATCCTTGCCCTTGGCTATATCATCTATCTGTCCCGCAAGCGCCGCATCAATCCTTACAAGGAAGATGTATTCGTGCACCAGAAGTATTTCAAGGATGCCATGGCCCGCGCTGCAGTAGAGTAAGCTTATGGCTCCCAACGAGTTTGACGTCATTATCATCGGTGGCGGCATCACGGGTGCCGGCACACAGCGGGACTGCGCCATGCGCGGGCTTCGCACCCTGCTGGTAGAGCGCTCGGACATCGCTACGGGCGCTACCGGCCGCAACCACGGGCTCTTGCATTCAGGGGCGCGCTATGCAGTGAACGACGCCGAATCAGGAGCGGAATGCATACGGGAAAACCTGATACTCAAGAAGATAGCATCGCACTGTATAGATTCCGCCGATGGCCTTTTTGTCACCCTTCCGGAAGATGACCTGGGCTACCAGGCCACGCTGGTGGAAGCCTGCCGTGCCTCGGGGATATCGGCTGAAATCATAGACCCGGACCTGGCCCGCAGGCTGGAGCCTTCTGTGAATCCGGAGATTATCGGGGCCGTCCGTGTGCCGGATGCCAGCGTGGATCCTTTCCGTCTGTGCGCCGCCAACATGCTGGACGCCAAACTCCACGGAAGCCAGCTGCGCCTGCACACGGAAGTAAGCGGGATTATCAAAGAAGGAAACGAAGTCAAGGGTATCCGTACACGGAACCTGATTACCATGGAAGAAAGCGACTTCTATGCTCCTGTCATCGTAAACGCCAGCGGAGTCTGGGGAGAACAGATCTGCAACATGGCGGGCACGCGCCTCACCATGTTCCCCGCCAAGGGGGCCCTCCTCATCTTCGCCCACCGGGTGAACAATATGGTCATCAACCGCTGCCGCAAACCGGCCAACGCAGATATTCTGGTGCCCGGAGATACTGTCTGCATTATCGGCACCACTTCTTCGCGCATCCCACTGGAGGAATGCCTGAATGTGGCGGTAACACCGGACGAAGTGAACCTCCTGATTACTGAGGGCGCCAAACTGGCTCCCGGTCTCCTTTCTACCCGTATCCTCAGGGCCTATGCAGGCGTCCGTCCGCTGGTGAGTGAAGACAACGACCCTTCCGGGAGAAACATTTCCCGCGGAATCGTCTGCCTGGACCATGAGCTCAGGGACGGCATCAAGGGCTTTGTCACCATCTCCGGCGGAAAACTCACCACCTATCGCCTGATGGCAGAGATGGCCACGGACATGGTATGCCGCAAACTGGGCGTGGACAAGGCCTGCGAAACGGCCGTCAAAGCCCTCCCGGGCTCGGAAGATGGGTCCTATGAGGAGGTGGCAAAAAAGATATGGGAAAACCCTTCCACCAGCCAGAAGGCGGCTGCTTCCCGCATGGGCAGCCGCGTCTCAAGGATCCGCAGCGAAGACCGGCGCGATGAAGCCCTGGTCTGCGAATGTGAGGAAGTGAGCGTAGGGGAAGTGAACGCAGCCATCGACCGCCTTGAAGTGAACTCACTTACGGACCTTAGGCGCCGCACCCGCGTGGGCATGGGCACCTGTCAGGGAGAATTCTGCGCCTGCCGTGCCGCCGGCCTGCTGGCCAAGGCGCACGGCTCTGTCCAGCGGGAACGGAAAGACCTTGAAGACTTCCTGCAGGAGCGCTGGAAGGGGAACTTCCCTATCGGCTGGGGAGATACCCTCCGGGAAGCGGAATACACCCAATGGGTCTATAAAAATGTGTTGGGCCTATGAGATTTGATACGGTTGTAATCGGCGGTGGCCTGACCGGACTGGTGGCCGGTATCCGCCTGCAAAAGGCCGGAAAAGAAACGGCTATTGTCAGTTCAGGACAGAATGCCCTGCACTTTTTCTCAGGCAGCTTCGAGTCCATCGGAGAGCCCTCCCGCGATATTACGGAGCTCTTCTCCGAGTCCGGCATCCGCCTGCATTACCAGGAAGGGGTGCGCCTGATGCCGCTGGGGACTTTCCGCCCGTCGGCCCTTTCGCTGGAGGACATCAGCCTGTTCCCCAAGGAAAAGTTTGGAAACAAGCTTCTCCTAGTGAACATCGTGGGCTATCATGATTTCTTCTCCTCTTTCCTCTCGCAAGGGCTGGAAGAAGCGGACATGAGCTGTCGCATCCGTTTCCTGAACCTTTCGGATATGGGCATCAATGCTCCCGGAGAGATGCGCTCCGTTCAACTGGCGCGCACGCTGGACCGCAACTGGGAAAAGGTGGTCCAGGAAGTGCGTCTTCTTCTCAAAGACGACGACACCGTCATCCTTCCTCAGGTTTTCGGCCTGGAAGACGGGTCCATTCCCGGACGCATCCGGCAAAGCCTTCCTGCACAGGTGGTTTTTGTCGGCACCCTTCCTCCTTCTGTTCCCGGAATCCGTACGCTGCAGCTCCTTAAACGCCGGTACGAGGTTTTGGGAGGAACCTACCTGATGGGCGACGAAGTGGTTCAGGCCCACCTGCATGAGGGTGTGGTCCACAGCGTAGTGACCAAGAATCTGGGGCAGCACTACCTGGAGGCCGATAACTTCATCCTCTGCACGGGGTCCTTCTTCTCCAAAGGGCTGGCATCCACACCGGAAAAGGTGTACGAGCCCATTTTCGGGGCAGATGTCTCCTTCCCTCCGGAAAGAAGCGACTGGTATAACCCTTCCTTTGCAGAGAAACAGCCCTATTTAGGCTTTGGTGTCTGTACAGACGCCCACTTGAAGGTTCTGAAAGATCATACTCCCCTGTCCAACCTGTATGCCGCCGGTTCCATCCTGGGTGCGACGCATCCGGAATTGGGGATGGGGGCAGGCATGTGCCTTAGAAGCGCCCTCAAAGCCGCAGACTCCATCCTTGAAGCATGAAGTACCAAGAATATACGGAGAGTCCTCACAATTTTGAGGAATGTACCAAATGTACGGTGTGTACGGTGTACTGCCCCGTACTGGAAGTGAATCCCCTTTATCCCGGCCCCAAGCAGGCCGGCCCGGACGGAGAGAGGCTCCGCCTGAAAGACCCCGCCTTTTTTGACAATGCCCTCAAGTATTGCCTCAATTGCAAGCGCTGCGAGGTAGCCTGCCCGTCCGGAGTAAAAGTGGCCGACCTCATCCAAAGCGCCCGTCTCAGGTATGACCACTCCCCCGTCAAGCTGCGGGACCGTATCCTGGCCTCTACGGACTTCATGGGAAAGGTGGTACGGCCTGTGGCGCCCATTGCCAATCTGGCCACCGGGCTGGGCATTACCAAAACGGCCATGGACGCTTTCCTTGCCGTGGACAAGCACCGCACTTTCCCTAAATACAGCGGCCGCAGCTTTGAAAGATGGCTTAAACGCCGTGCCAAAGAGCAGGCATCCTTCCCCCAGCAAGTCGCTTATTTCCATGGCTGCTATGTCAACTACAATTATCCGCAGCTGGGAAAGGACCTGGTAAAGGTACTGAATGCCCTGGGCGTAGGCGTCCAATTGCTGGAGAAGGAGAAATGCTGCGGCATAGCCCTCATCACCAACAAAATGACCAAAGAGGCCACCGCACATGCCACCCACAACGTGGCCGTCCTGGGAAAGGCCGTGGAGAAAGGGCTCAAGATTATCGCAACCTCCTCCACTTGTGCCCTTACCCTCCGGGACGAGTATCCTCAACTGCTGGGCGTGGACAATGCTGCTGTCCGGGACTCCGTTCTGCTGGCCACCCGCTTCATCTACGAGAAGCTGGAACAAGGTGCAACCCTCGCTTTCCGCAAGGATTTCCACAGGAAGATAGCCTATCACACGCCCTGTCACATGGAGAAACTGGGCTGGGGTGTCTTCTCCGAAAAACTGCTCAGAATGATTCCCGGCGTGGAATTTACGCTGCTGGACTCGGCCTGTTGCGGCATTGCCGGAACCTACGGCTTCAAGAAAGAGAACTACAAGACCTCCCAGGCAATTGGAGAACCCCTGTTCGAGAAAATCCGCACCGTGAATCCGGA
>CADAJF010000024.1:8403-40191 GCA_902788175.1 uncultured Bacteroidia bacterium | reverse complement strand
TATCAAGTTCCAATACAACAAAACCTCGCTGACGGAGATTGGCAAGCAGCTCAAAGTCCGGCAGCGCGCCCTCCCTACCCTGCAGAACAAGGAGAGCGCCCTGCGGCTGGAAGTGCGCAAGGCCAAGACGGACAGCGAGCGTTTGATCCAGGAACTGGAACATGCCCACCAGCGCTACGACTACCTGGCCGCCCTCTGGAACGAGTTCGAACCCGGCCTCATTGCCATCACGGACGTGGAGCTGTACACCAAGAAGGTGGCCGGCGTCAAAACCCCGGCGCTGGGGGAAATCCACTATGAGCTGAAACCTTTCAACGCTTTCACCAAACCGGCCTGGTACGCAGACGGCGTGGCCATCCTCAAGGAGCTCAGCCGCCTGGGCATCGAGTCGGAGGTCTATAAGGAAAAAGCCCGCATCCTGGATTACCAGCGAAAGAAAACCACCCAGAAGGTAAACCTGTACGAGAAAGTGCAAATACCTGGTTATCAGGAAGCTATAAGAAAAATCAAACGCTATATGGAAGACGAGGAAAACCTCTCCAAAGCCTCTTCCAAGATAGTGAAGAACCGGCATGCCGCAGAGCAGGAGGAGGGCTCAGAGCTATGATTACTCCCATGACCAAATACTCCTTTATCCTGCTTAACGGAGACCACCACGCCCTGCTGGACAGTATCCAGCAGCTGGGCCTGGTGGATATAAGCCGCAGCGTCAAGCCCGTGGACGAGAACTCCCGCATGCTCTCCGGAGAGATTGAACTGCTGGACGGGCTGCTGCAGGGGCTTCGCCGCGTACAGCTTCCCGCCGGAACCCAGCCTCTTCCCTACGAAGGCGAAGGCTCGGAGGATCTGGTGCGGACAGCCGGCGGAACGCTCATGATGCACGCAGAGACTGAAAACAAGGTAAAAAGCCTTCGCAAAAGCGCCGAAGAGCATAAAATCTGGGGCAGCTTTGACCAGGGCATCCTGCAGGAACTCTCGGAGGCAGGCGTTCCCATCCATTTCCATAAACTGAGCGAGAAAATGTTCCAGGAAAGCTGGGAGCAGGATTATGCGCTCAGCGTAGTGGCCCGCAGGAAGGAAGGCATCTACTTTGTGGTGGCCGGAGAAGACCCGCTTCCCGGACAGGTTCCCGCCCCCGGAACAAACTGGAGGGAAACAGCAGCAGAACTCCTGCTAGAGGAAAGCCGCCTGAAGAAAATCCAGGGAGAACTGGCCGCCCTGAAACAACAGATACCTCAGCTGGAACAGCTCCGGCGGGAGGCTTACGCCCAGCTGGACGTGTATCTGGCCGGTGCCGCAGCCGCGCCTGCCGCAGAGAACACCATCGTCACCCTGGTGGGCTTTGCTCCCACGGAAAACGACGCTGCAGTCTCTGCCGCCCTGGACGCCATCGGCGTCTTTTACTTCAAAGACGCTGCCCGCGCAGCGGACAATCCGCCCATCCGCCTGCAGAACAACAAGTTCATCCGGCAGTTCGAGGTACTCACGGACATGTACGGCCGCCCCGCCTACGACGGCTTCGACCCCACCCCTTTCATCAGCATTTTCTTCCTGCTGTTCTTCGCGTTCTGCATGGGAGACTGCGGTTACGGCTTGGTGCTGGTGATCGCAGGTCTGCTCCTGAAGAAGGTGGAGAGTTTCAAGGACCTGGCCCCGCTGGTAACGCTCCTCGGGATAGGAACCGTGGTCATCGGCTTCTTTTTCCACACGTTCTTCTCCCTGGACATTGCCACCTGGAGCATCTTCCAGCCCATCAAGGGGCTTTTCCTGCCCTCCAAGATAGCCGGCTACGACGGCACCATGGTCCTTGCCCTTGTTGTGGGCGTTGTGCACCTGTGCTTGGCCCTTTGCGTGAAAACCTATGAGCAGACGCGCACCAAAGGCCTTGGCAATGCGCTCAGCAGCTGGGGGTGGACGCTCCTGATTGTGGGCGGCACCTCTGTGGGAGCCCTCTCACTGGCAGGCGTACTGGACAAGGAGCTTACCAAATGGATAGTGATTGCCCTGGGTACGGTGTCGGCATTGGGTATCTTTGTATTCAATGACCTCAAGCGCAATAAGCTGGCCAACGTGGGTGTCGGCCTCTGGGAGACCTACAACACGGCCACCGGCCTGCTGGGAGATGTCCTCAGTTACCTGCGCCTTTACGCCCTGGGCCTTGCCGGCAGCATGCTGGGCATGGCTTTCAACAATATCGGCCAGATGGTACTGGGAGACGGAAGCAAGTATTACCTCTGGATTCCCTTCGTCCTCATTGTCATCATCGGCCACACGCTGAATGTCGCCATGGCTGCCCTGGGGGCCTTCGTGCATCCGCTGCGCCTGAATTTCCTGGAGTTCTTCAAGAATTCCGGCTATGAGGCGGCCGGCCGCAACTACAACCCGCTAAGTAAATAACAAATAAATACTTAACTATCATGCTTACTACAATTCTCGGTTATTTGGGCCTGGGCCTGGTACTGGCCCTCGCAGGCATCGGTTCCGCCATCGGAACCACAACGGCCGGCAATGCAGCGGAAGGCGCCCTCAAGCGCAAGCCGGAAGCATCCGGTAACTACATGGTGCTCAGCGCACTCCCTGCCACACAGGGTATTTACGGCTTCGTGGCCTTCTTCATGCTCATGGGACAGGCCGCGGAAAACGGCGCCATGGTCTTTGGCATAGGCGCCAGCGTAGGTCTGGTGTGCATGCTTTCCGCCATCCGTCAGGGCCAGGTTTGCGCCAACGGTATCGTGGGCGTATCCCAGGGCCACGATGTTTTCACCAACACCCTCATCTACGCCGCTCTCCCGGAATTCTACGCCATCCTGGGGCTGGTGGGTGCCCTTATGCTCTAAAGCCATGCGTGCCAGTGCTTTTGCCCTGTTGCTGGGCCTGCTGCTTCTCTCCTGCTCCCAGGCACCCCAAACCCAGATTGTCGCCCACCGCGGCCACTGGGAAGGGAATGCCCAGAACTCCATTGCATCGCTTGCCATGGCACAGGAGTTCGGCTGCTGGGGCAGCGAGTGCGACGTCCACCTCACCGCCGACGGCACCGTTGTGGTCAACCACGACCGCCACGTGGAAGGGATGGACGTCCAGGCCACTCCCCTGGATAGTCTCCGCACCGTCATCCTGGCCAACGGAGAGCGCATCCCCACCCTGGACGAGTACCTGGATCAGGCCCTGAAAGACCCTTCCTGCATGCTGGTTGTAGAAATCAAGCCGCACGAAGGTCAGGAGCGCGAAACCCTGGTAGTGAAGACCTGCCTGGAGAGTATCCGGGGAAAAGATATGCTGCACCCGGACCGCGTGTGCTTCATCTCTTTCAGCTACTTCATCTGCAAGGAACTTGCCCGGGAATGCCCCGGCTTTACCGTCCAGTACCTGGAAGGTGACAAAACACCCGCAGAGGTGCACGCCGACGGCATCAACGGCATCGACTACCACTACTTCCGCTTCCGGGAGCATCCGGAGTGGGTTCAGGAAGCGCACAAGCTGGGCATGAGCGTCAATGTCTGGACGGTGGATGAACCGGAGGATATCCGGCAGATGATAGCCCTTGGGGTGGATCAAATCACCACCAACAAGCCGGCGCTGGTCCGGGAGATACTCGCAGAAAACTAATACTCACGGGGACCGAAAATATCGGTCCCTATTCTTATCATGGTGGCACCGTGGCGAATAGCTACGGGCCAGTCTCCTGACATACCTATGGAAAGCTGGTCAAAAGCCGGAAGGCCGCTTTCCCTGATGCGACAGAACAAAGCTTCTATCCGGGAGAACTCCTCCTCCACCACGGCCATGTCATCCGTATTGCTGGCCATGCCCATAAGCCCGCGGATACGGATGCCCGGAAGCTGCGAGGAAGGGTTAACCAGCTGGAGGATTTCCTCCTCGGAGAAACCTTGTTTGGTCTGCTCTGCCCCCAGGTGAAGCTCCAGCAAGACATCGATATCGCGCCCGTTACGGACAGCCCATCCGGAGATGGCCTGCAGCAGGCGCAGGGAATCAACCGACTGAACCATAGACACATACGGGAGCACCAGCTTGAGTTTATTGGTCTGGAGATGGCCAATAAAATGCCACTGCACATCCGAGGGCATCTGCGGGACCTTGGCAGCAAGCTCCTGCGGACGGTTCTCCCCGAAGATGCGCTGGCCGGCGCCATAGGCCTCCATCAGGCGCTCCACGGGGTGAAACTTGGAAACCGCCACCAGGGAGACCCCGGGCGGGAGTTGCTTCCAGATGGACTGTAGCTTGTCACTGATCATAGCAAAGCTGTCTGGGTAAAAAGAGATGCCCGGTCAAAGGCCGGGCATAACAAAGCACTAACGTTTGCCTTTCTGTTTTTCCATCTCCCGCTGCATCTTCTGGGCCTGCTCCAGGCGCTGCTGCCACTTGCTCTTGGGAGGAGTCTTGCCGCTGGCCTCCGCTGCCTTCACCTTGTCCAGGACCTCCTGCGGGTTCACCACCCACTTGCGGATGATCCAGGTCTCTACCATGGTGATGAGGTTGGAGAGGAGGTAGTAATAGCTAAGACCGGAGGAAAGGTTGTTACAGATGAAGAACATCATCACCGGCATCATGTACAGGCTCATGGCCTGCATCATCTTGGCATTGGGGTCGTTGCCGGCGGTTTGGCTTTGCATGGTGAACTTGGAGTAGAAGAACATGGACACGGCCATCAGAAGGGCAAAAAGCGAGATGTGGTCCATGCCCAGGATGCTGGTACCCCAGTGGATGACGTCGTCGTAGGCGCTCAGGTCTTCGGCCCAGAGGAAGGGCTGCTGACGCAGTTCGATGGAGGCCGGGAAGAAGCGGAACATGGCCCAGAGGATGGGCATCTGCAGCAACATGGGCAGACAGCCGCCCATGGGCGAAACGCCGGCCTTCTTGTACAGGGCCATGGTTTCCTGCTGCTTTTTCATGGCATCCTCCTGCTTGGGATACTTGGCGTTGATCTTCTCCATGTAAGGCTTAAGGGCCTGCATCTTGGCGCTGGAAGAGAGGCTCTTGTACGCGAACGGAAGCACCACCAGCTTGATGAAGATGGTCATCAGGAGGATGATGATGCCGAAGTTGGAGATAAAGCGGTGAAGCCAGTCAAAGAGCGGGATAATCACGTACTTGGTAAATACGCCGATAATACGGCCGCCCAGCGGAATCACTTTCTCATAGGAATGGCCATAAGCCTTGAGCCCGCGGTAATTATTGGGGCCGAAGTAAAACTCGAAGGGGATGTCTATGCGCTCTGCGCCGGGGGTGATGTCGGCGCGCATTTTGGCGCTGCAGTGCATGAGGTCAGTGTCCCCTTTGGGCAGGAAGGCCAGGTTGAACTCCCCGTAGCTGAAGTTGCGCGGAGCCCGCATGATGGCACTGAAAAACTGCTGCTGGAAAGCGAACCACTCGATATTGTTGTTGAAGCGCTTTTCTCCGGAGCGGCCGTTGCCGATATTGGCGGGCTTGTTGTCGTCGGGGAAATAGTAGTTGAGCCGGGAATACTGGGTCTCGTTCTTGTAGCCCTTCTCCATGCGCGGGATAAGGGCGTCAAAGTCAACGTCGATGCTGCCAACGTTGCGGGGAATGAGCGCGCCCATGCCCACGAAGGATACCGTTTCACGGAGCGAGTAAGCGTCCTTTTCCAGGGTATAGCACTGCTCGATGTAACCGCCGTCCCCTAAAGGCAGGCGCATCACCACCGTGCTGTCCGTGGAAGCTTCCGAGAGGTACTGGAAGGTGAATTTGCGCGTGTCTATGGCCGTAGGGGCATAGACCACGAATCCCAGCTGGGATTTTTCCGGCTGCAGCAGATAGACGGGCTCCTTGCCGTAGGTAAGGTAGTCCTTCACCTTTACCGAGTAGGGCTGGCCGCCACGCGTGGTAAAGACCACCTCCAGTTTCTCATTTTCCAGCGTAACCAACTGAGCCTCTGCGCTGGCCGCGCTGTTAAGCAGTGAATCCGAATAGACGGGCATCACAGGGGCCGATGTTTCCGCTGCGGTGAGGGCTTCCTCCAGTGCTGCGGCAGCCTCCGGATTCTGGGCACGCCAGATGCTGTCCTGCTGCCACTGGGCATAAGCCTCTGCGGCGGCGATGGAATCCAGGTGGGCCTGATACTCCTGCTGTTTTTTAAGCTGACGGTTGTTGTACCCGAAGAACCCGATCATGATCAGGAAAATCAGGACAAAGCCGATAATTGATTTCTTGTCCATAGCGTTACTCCTGGGCTTTCTCCTCTTCCTTGGCGCGGATCTGGGCTTTCAGCTGCTCCAAGCGGGCCTTGGCGGCGTCAATGCGCTCCTGCATCTGGGCCTTGAGTTTTTCCGCTCCCTTGGAAAGGCCAAAGAAGCCGATATTGTTTTCATAGGTCTGGATTTCCTGCTGAAGCTGGTTGAACTGCTCCTTGAGACGGTCTGCCTCCGTGAGCGGGCGACGGGCACCTTCCCTGCGGGCGGGTTCGCGGCGGCCACGGGCGCCGAAGCCGGGGAATTTCTCTTCCATGGCCTCCCTGTAAGCAGCCTGCACGGCATCCTTTTCCTTGAACGGGACAAAGCCGATGGCGCTGAAGCGCTCAGCGAAGTCCTTGCGGGCTTCCTCGTCCTTCTCCGGATCCGGGGTATAGGCCTTGATTTCCTCGATGAGGGCCTTCTTGGCAGCGAGGTTGCCGGAGAGATTGCCGGGGCCGGCGGGGCGGCTGTCGCGGGCGGTGAAGAAAGCATCACAGGCGGCGCGGAAGCGCTTCCAGATCTGTTCGCTCTTCTTGCGCGGCACGGCGCCAATCTCCTTCCACTGCTTCTGGAGCTCTATGAGACGCTCTCCGGTGGCCTTCCAGTCCGTGCTTTCCTTGAGGGACTCCGCCTCTTCGATGATGGCCATCTTTTTGGCCAGGTTCTCGTTCATGGAGTCCTTGAACTCCGTGAACGAGGCACGTTTGCGCTCAAAGAAGACGTCACAGGCGGCGCGGAAACGGTCATAGACCTTCTGGTTTTCCTTGCGCGTGGCAAAGCCGATGGTGCGCCACTTGGCCTGGATTTCCTCGATTTCCTTGCTGAGGGTGTTCCACTGGGTGGAGGAGGTGATTTCTTTCTTGGCAATTTCTTCCACTTGCTCGCAGAGAGCCGTCTTGGCGGCCAGGTTCTCTACCTGCTGGGCCTTCAGGCCTTCGAAATGGGCCTGGTAACGCTTGTTGATGACGGAGGTGGCGGCGCGGAAACGCTCCCAGATGGCATCCCGGAACTCCTTGGCCACGGGGCCCAGGTCTTTCCACTGCTCATGGAGCTTCTGGAGCTCCTTGAAGGATTCCACTACGTCCTGATCGGCGGCAAGGGCTTCTGCCTGCTCGCAGTAGGCGGTTTTGGCTTCCAGGTTTTTCTTGAAGTCCAGGTCCCTGAGCTCCCGGTTGATATCCACCAGGTCATAGAACTTGGTGACATGGAGCTGGTAGGTGTCGTTCACATCCCGGAAACTTTGCTGGGGAACGGGGCCTACCTCCCGCCAGCGGTTCTGGATGTCCCGGAACTTGGGGAAGGCGTCCTTCATGTCCCCGGGATCCTCTACCAGGGCCTTGAGCTCCTCGATGATGGCTTGCTTGGCAGCGAGGTTTTCTTCCCGCTGGGCATCCTGCTCACGGTTGTACTCCGCCCTTTCCTTCTTGTAGTCCATATAAAGGGACTTGAAGCCGGCCTCGATGGCGGCAAAGGGGCTTACAGGACCGCTCTGGAGGGGAACGGTGGATTCTTCCGCGATAGTGTTCTCGTCCGGTTCTTCCACGGTGGCGTCTTCGCCGGCTTCGGCTTTCTCGCGGGAAAGCCGTTTATAAAAGGCGGATTTGATGGCTTCCGCCTCTTTGGACCGCTTCATGCGGTCTACACTTTCCGACAGGCTTTGGAACAGCTCCGACAGCTGTGCTAAGGTTTTCTCTGCGTAGTTGACCGGGGTCTCCTGTTCCACTTTGGCTACATCTGCGGGCTCTTCGCTCACCACAGGCTTCAATTCTTCACTCATGAGTAAAACAAATAAGGTTAAACATTAACCCACAAATATAAGAATATTCCGCGAAAAAACGTTATTTTTGCAGAGCTAATTCTCTGTTATGCTAAGAATAGACATCATCAGCGTTGTTCCCGAGCTGCTGGAAAGCCCCCTGAGCCATTCCATTCCCGGGAGGGCCGTCAAAAAAGGCCTGGTGCAGATTCAGGTGCACGACCTTCGCCGCTACGGCCTGGGCTCGCGCCAGACCGTGGACGACTACTCCTACGGCGGGGACCCCGGCATGGTGATGATGGTAGAGCCCGTTTACAACTGTATCCGTCACTTGCAGGCCCAGCGCCCCTACGATGAAGTCATCTACATGGCCCCGGACGGGGAAATCCTCACCCAGGGCATTGCCAACGAGCTTTCCCTCAAAGGGAACCTCATCATCCTCTGCGGCCACTACAAGGGCATCGACGAACGCATCCGGGAGCACCTGGTAACCCGAGAGATCTCCGTGGGAGACTACGTTGTCAGCGGCGGGGAAATCCCGGCCGCCCTCCTGGCAGACAGCATCATCCGCCTGGTACCGGGCGTCCTGACGGACGAGACATCGGCCCTGAGCGATTCCTTCCAAGAAGGGCTGGTCTCCCCTCCCGTTTATACCCGGCCGGCGGAATTCAACGGATGGAAGGTGCCGGATGTGCTCCTTAGCGGCAATCCCCGCCTTGTGCGCGCCTGGCAGGACGAGCAAGCGCTCGCAAGAACCCGGGAACGGCGCCCGGAACTGTTGAAATAATAATTAAACACGATATCTTATGGTACGAGTAGATGTGAAAGGTTGCGCTTCTTTTGTTCAAGAAGCCGATTATGCCAAGTATGTGACAAAGGCCCTGGACGCTTTTGACGTGCTCAAAAACGAGACCGGCGCCGGGAATGACTTCCTGGGCTGGAAAAAACTCCCCCGCCAGATCACCGAGCGTGAGCTCCACCAGTATGAATCCATCCGCGACAAATGGGTCAAGAAAGGCGTGGACCTGGTGATTGCCATCGGTATCGGCGGCAGCTACCTGGGTGCCAAGTGCGTCATCGAGGCCCTGAGCCACAACTTTGCCCGCCAGCTCAAGCGCAAGGATGCCCCGGAGGTAGTCTTTGCCGGCAACAACCTCTCGGAGGAATACCTGGCAGAGCTGATGGACCTCGCCGCAGAGCGCAACGTAGCCTGCATCGTCATCTCCAAATCCGGCACCACCACGGAGCCCGCCGTGGCCTTCCGCGTGGTCAAGCAGCTTATCGAGAGCCGCTACGGAAAAGCGGAAGCAGCGGACCGTATCGTAGCCATCACCGACGCCCACAAGGGGGCGCTCAAAACCCTTTCCACCCAGGAGAACTATGAGACCTTCGTGGTCCCGGACAACGTGGGCGGCCGTTTCAGCGTCCTTACGCCCGTGGGGCTGCTCCCCATCTGCGTGGCCGGCTTTGACATCAAGGCCCTGGTAGAAGGCGCCCAGGATGCCATGAAGGGGCTGGGCATCAAGTCGGACAAGAACCCCGCCGTCATCTATGCCGCCATGCGCAACTGCCTGCTCACAGAACTGGGCAAAAGCACAGAGATCCTGGTCAATTACAATCCCAAGCTCACCTTCGTGGCCGAATGGTGGAAGCAGCTCTACGGTGAATCCGAGGGCAAGGACGGCAAGGGCATCTTCCCCGCCAGCGTGAACAACACGGCAGACCTCCACTCCATGGGCCAGTTCATCCAGGAAGGCAGCCGCCTCATGTTCGAGACCGTCCTGCACGTAGAGCGTGCCCAGCGTAGCGTGGTCATAGAGGCAGACCCGCAGGACCTGGACCAGCTGAACTTCCTGGCCGGCAAGCACGTAGAGCACTGCAACCACATGGCAGAGCTTGGCACCGTCCTGGCCCACATCGACGGCGGCGTGCCCCAGATGCAGGTTTGCATCGAGAAGGTGGACGCCTTCAACCTGGGCGGCCTGCTGTACTTCTTCGAGTTTGCCTGCGGCATCAGCGCCTACGTCCTGGGCGTGAATCCTTTCAACCAGCCCGGCGTAGAGGCCTACAAGAAGAACATGTTCGCCCTCCTGGAGAAGCCCGGCTACGAAGAAGCCACCAAAGCTATCAAGGAGCGCCTGTAAACAGGTCCTTCCTGAAACGAAAGACATCGGCCTTCAAAGGTCGATGTCTTTTTTGTGGCGGGGCCGTAAGCCGCTTTCTGTTTTTCAATCTGTCATTTATCTTCGCAACCTACCCCCCGGCATCGGACGGGCAGCCCTCATCTGCCGGTATATTTGGTCTTGCAGGCCCGGTGGCGTACCCGCGGCATGTCGCCATGCAGCGTCGTGGGCTCTTACCCCGCGTTTTCACCCTTACCGGAGAAAAAAAAGAAAAACTCCGGCGGTTCTTTTCTGTTACGCCCTCCTGGAGATTACTCCCCACTGTGCTTTCCACAGGCGGGTGCCCTGCCCTGTGCGGACTTTCCTCAGTGCCCGAAGGCACCGCGACAGATCGCCCCACCATTCTGGGGTGCAAAGTTAGGGGATTCTGCGCAGATTACAAAATCCGGGAGAGGGCGGCTTCCACGGCGCTGTACTCGTAGCCGCGGGAAAGGGCAAAGCGGATGAGCTTGAGCTTTCGCTGGGGATCTTCTTCCAGCGTGCGCAGTTTGCCCTGCAGAAGCTTTTCCAGGCGGTCTGTGGCACGAGAGGCATCCACCTCTTGCAGGGCGGCACTGATAGAGGCTTCTGAAATGCCCTTTGCACGCAGTTGGAAGCGGATTTTTACGGGTCCCCAACCCTGGAGCGAGGCTTTCTCGCGGGCAAAGGCGGCGGCATAGCGGGTATCGTCCACGTAACGCTCCTGAACCAGGCTCTCTACCAGGCGCGCAGCGGCCTCCCCATCCCCGTCCAGGGCCTTCAGCGCCTTGGCGTAAACAGCAGAGCGACAATACTCTGCCTTCGAGCAAAGCTTCTGAAGGCGGGACAGGCAGCGCGTATAAAGGGGTGTTTCCTCCATGGACCTAGAAATTGTAACCCATGGATAGGTAAATCCCGGGCAGTTTGGTGATGGTGGACCAGTGGAACTGGAGCTTGAGCGGCCCGGCTATGGAGTCATAGGCCAGGCTTACCCCCAATCCGGGAATGAGCCTTCCTTCCGTGATACTATCAAAACCCTTGAAGGAATGCGCCACATTGGCCGTAAAGCAAAGGTAACTGTTCTTATACACCTGATAACGGGTGTCCAGCCGCAGAAGCATCAGGTGGGAATCCAGGATGGCCATGTCGGTGAGGCCGATAAAAGGCAGCTGGTGCTCGATGTAGCGGCCCCTCATGTCTCCGCCTATCATGTTCTGGAGGACGAAGGGAGGCTCATTGCCGAAGACAAAGCGCGCCGCCACCTGCGGAATGAACGTCAGGTGGCCGAAGCTGAAGGGGAACATGCCGTCGGCGCCGACAATTCCGTAAGGGACAGGTTTTTCCACCCCTTTGAGGAACATGTCGGTGGTGAGCTCCGCCTGAATGCCGGCTGATACGCCGCGCGTGGGGAAATAGCCGTCGTCCATGGTTTCAATGCGTCCGTCCACGAATACGCCTGGGAAATTGAAATTGTCGCCGGGACGGACGGTGTAGTCCACGCCGGCCTCCGAGGAGGAGGTAACCGTATAGGCGTTGAAAAACTGGTTGCGGATACCCAGGCGGACATCGAAGGAAGACCACTGCATGTTGGAGAAATAGAGCTCCTGCACTGAATGCAGCATGGCCGCGTTCAGATAGCCCTCCTGGCGGGAAAGAAAACTGCTGGAGGAGGAATAGGCCAGGGTTGCCCGCAGATTGAAAGTGGAGAAACGCGGCGCATTGTAACTGTAGCGCACATCCAGATAGGGATTCATGCTGATGCGGGCCGTCATGTCCAGCGAATGTCCCCGCAGCGCGTTGGTATTGAGGCCCACGTTCAGGAGCAGGGACACGATATCCTCCGTGTCCATCCGGGCGCCGAAGCCAATCTGGTGCATGGGCCCCCGCTTGCAGAGGATGCGCAGCCGGTAAGGTTCCTGCTCCCCGCGCAGCTCATAGGTCACATAATCGTAGGCGCCTTTGCCGAAGATGGCCGCGATATCCTCCTCTATCACCCGTTTGGAAGCCACCGAACCCGGCTTCACATACATCTTGGAGAGGATGTATTCCGCGTCTTTCTCTCCCACGCCCACTATCTCTATGTCCCCGATAACCACGGGACGCGCCGCCAGGTCAACGGCTTTCTTTGCCTGATACTCCAGCCGGGCTTTGCCCAGTATGCGGCGCAGGGATTCCAGCTGCGGCTTTTTCTCCACGGCGGCCCGGTAGCCCCGCAGGAACATGGAATCCACGGCGGCCCTGTTGAAACTGAGCATGTTATAGCCTTTCAGGTCCGGGTGGATGCGTATGTCTGCATTCTGGACATTCTGGACGAAAGTGTCGTCGAAAAGGCCTATCGAGGACATCACAATATCTCCCAGGTTCTGGATATCCCGGGCGGTGGAGCTGGGGTCCGCCAGGTCCACGCCTATCACAATGTCCGCGCCCATTTTACGGGCCACGTTGACGGGGAAATTGTTGCGCATGCCGCCGTCCACCAGCACCATCTCGCCCGTGCGGACAGGCGCAAAGAGGCCGGGTATGGACATGGTGGAGCGCATGGCCATGGGAAGCGAGCCGTTGTGCCAGATTTTGGCGCGCCCGGAAGCAATGTCCGTTGCCACGCAGGCAAAAGGGATGGGCAGTTTAAAGAAGTCCGTGGAGTCGCTGTAGCCCACCGTACGGGAAGTGATGATCTGGTTCACATTCTGGCCGAAGACAAAGCCGGAAGGCAGGCTTCCCATGAGGTTGCCGCGGGCCAGGCTGCTGAAATCATCGCCTTCATCGGCGCCCAGATGGATTTCGCGGGAACGGCCGGCGGCAAAGGGCATATCGCCGCGGATAAAGTTCTTGTAGTCGTCGGGGTTATAATAGAAGGGAAAGGAGAGCAGGTACTTCTCCTTGTAGCGGATGCGGGAATACGGGACATAGGCTTTGTCCACTTTGTCGCTGAGCGCTACGCTCCAGTCCATGTTCTTGAAAAGGGAGTCCAGGTAGTCTGCGTTGTAGCCCATCGAATACATGGCACCTACCAGGCCGCCGATACTGGTTCCCACCACCATGTCTATGGGGAGATCATAGCTTTCCAGGTACTTGAGCACACCTACCGTGGCCGCGCCCTTGGCACCGCCGCCGGAGAGGACCAGCGCTACGGTAGGGCGTTTTTTGCGGATCTGGGCCATCTTGCGGCGGATGCCGCGCACAGCCTCTGCGTCTTTCTCGTCCAGGCCGAAGGAAGAAAAATCCTCGTCCGGAGAAGAAGAAGTGTTTTGCGCCGAAAGCGGAAGCAGGGCCAGCATCAGGCCCGCCAATAGCATCAGGACTCTCTGTTTCATACTATATTATGTTTTCCGGCCAACAGGCCGCAGGCTGCGAAAATGTCTTCCCCGCGTGAAGCGCGGATGGTGGCGGTTATGCCGCCTTTTTCCAGGCGGTCCCGGAAAAGTTCCATCTGCTGCGCGGCGGCCGGCTTGTACGGGAAGTCAGGGATGGCGTGGAAGCGGATCAGGTTCACCCGGCATTCCAGGCCGCGAAGGAGCCGCAGGAGGGCATCGGCGTGGCGCGGGCTGTGGTTCCAGCCGGAAAAAACGGTGTATTCGAAGCTTACCCGCCGCTGGCCGGTAAAGTCATACTGCTTGATAAGGCCGATAATCTCTTCCAGGGGCCAGGCTTTCTGGACGGGCATCAGCTCCAGGCGCTCCCCGGGGAAGGGATTGTGCAGGCTGACAGCCAGGTGGCACTTGCTCTCTTCCAGGAAAAGCTTGAGCTTGGGGAGCACGCCTATGGTGCTGAGGGTGATGCGCTTAGGGCTCCAGGCAAGGCCCCAGTCCGCCGTAAGGATTTCCAGCACGCGCTTGACCTGCTCCCAGTTGTCCAGGGGTTCTCCCATGCCCATGAAAACGGCATTGCTTAGCTGCCCGGCCTCTTCGATGGCAAAAAACTGGCTCAGGATAGCGGCCGCATCCAGGTTTCCGTGGAAGCCCTGCCGGCCGGTCATGCAGAAACGGCAGCCCATCTTGCAACCAGCCTGCGAACTCACGCAAAGCGTCCTGCGCTCCTGGTCCGGGATCATCACCGCCTCCACAAAAAACGATTCGAACGGAAACAGATACTTCCGGGTGCCGTCCCGGGACTCCTGGACATCTACCGGGGCCGTCAGGCCAACCTGGTAGTGCTGCGACAACGCTTCCCTGCCCTGCTTGGAGAGGTTGGTCATTTCCTCGATGCTCCTTACGCGCTTTTGGTACAGCCACTGCGCCATCTGCTTGCCCGCAAAGGCAGGCAAGCCGCACGCTTTCGCTATTTCCGTAAGCTCGGAAGGCGTTTTTCCCAGCAACCTCTCTTTCATGGGACAGCGTTATTCTTTATCTTCCTTGATGGCTTTCTGGTAACATTCCCGGCAAAGGGGCTCATAGGTATCCTTCTCTCCCAGCACCACCAGTTTCTTGCTGGCCGACAAGCGGTGCGAGTGGTTGGCGAGCGCCCCGCAACGCACGCAGATGGCATGCACCTTCTGGACATCCTCCGCAATGGCCATCAGGCCGGGCATGGGGCCGAAGGGCTTGCCCAGATAGTCCGTATCCAGGCCGGCCACAATGACGCGAACCCCGCGCGACGCCAGTTCCTGGCACACGTCGATGATGCTGTCATCGAAGAACTGGGCCTCGTCGATGCCCACGACCTGAACGTCTTCCTCTATTTGCAGCATGCGGGAAGGCGTTTTGATGGGAGTGCAGGAAATGCTGTGGGAGTCGTGCGAAACTACATCCAGCTCTGAGTAACGCTTGTCTATGGTGGGTTTGAAGGTGGCTATTTTCTGCTTGGCAAACTGGGCCCTTTTAAGGCGCCGGATAAGCTCTTCTGTCTTGCCGGAGAACATGGAGCCGCAAATCACCTCGATGCAGCCCGATTTTTTTGCATTTTCCAAAAACATTTCCGTAAATTTGTAGTAGGTTCTATCATTGCAAAGATAGCAATTTATGGAGAAAAGTCATACAGGCTGCGCCGGAAAACTCTTCATTGTTCCCACTCCGGTAGGGAACCTGGAAGATATGACCCTCCGTGCCATCCAGGTGCTCCGGGAGGCAGACCTTATCCTGGCAGAAGATACCCGCACGTCGTCGGTGCTGCTGCAGCACTATGCTATCCATCGGCCCTTAAAAAGCCACCACAAATACAATGAGCACCAGACGGTGGAGCTGGTGAAAGAGCGCATCCTGGGCGGGCTCAACGTAGCCCTTATCTCAGACGCCGGCACCCCGGGCATCTCGGACCCGGGCTTTCTGCTGGCCCGCGCCTGCGCAGAGGAAGGCATTGAGGTCCAGACACTTCCGGGCGCCACGGCCTGCATACCGGCCCTGGTTTCCAGCGGCCTCCCCTGTGACCGTTTCTGCTTCGAGGGCTTCATGCCGCAAAAAAAGGGCAGGCAAAGCCTGCTGCAGGAACTCTCCACGGAGCCGCGCACCATGGTGTTTTACGAATCTCCTTATCGGCTGGTAAAAACCCTGGAACAGATGGCCGGGTTCTTCGGGGAGGAGCGCAAGTGCTGCGTCTCGCGCGAGATTTCCAAAAAATTCGAAGAGCACCGGCGGGGCACGCTCCAGGAGTTGGCCCAGTGGTACAGGGAGCATGAACCCAAAGGAGAGATAGTCCTTACCGTAGCCGGAGCACCGGCCCAAAAACCTGAAAAAAAGAAGCGTTATGGAAGAGGGGAAGAAGACTCAGAAGAATCGTAACGGGCTCAATGCCAGCTTTGTAACGGGCGCTATCGCCCTGGTTTTCCTGATTATCGGTTACCAAGTGGCCTTGTTTGTACACAAGGCCGCCACCCTGCGCCTTGCCGCCAACCGGGACCACCCGGACACCGTCTATGTCATTGACAAAGCCCTGGCGGCAGAACTTCTCTCCAGCGAACGCGAGAAAGCGCCGGAGCGCGCCGCAGCTGCGCTGGAAGAGCCCACCGTGACCATTCGGCGCAGCGCCCCACATTCGCCGGAGATTACCCGGGCACGGGAAAAAGCAGCCCCCAGGCAGGTAGAGAGCTTCCGCTTCAATCCCAATACCGCCACGGTGGAGGATCTGCAGCGGCTGGGCTTCAGCCTCAAACAGGCGCAGGCCATCGAGCATTACCGGCTCAAGGGCGGGCGCTTCCATCGGCCCGCAGACTTTGCCAAAAGCTTTGTGGTCCAGGACAGCGTGTACCGGCGCCTGGAACCCTTCATCCACATTCCCCGCATAGATATCAACACAGCCGACAGCCTGGCCCTGCTGGCCCTGCCGGGGATAGGCCCTTACTTTGCCGGAAAAATCGTGGCCTACCGCAGCAGGCTGGGCGGTTATTCCCAGCCGGAACAACTGCTGGAAATCTATCGCTTTGACAGCGAAAAGTACGAGGGCCTGAAAGACCTCATCAGCTGCTCGGCCCCGGTCCCCTACCCGCTCTGGACCCTTTCGGAGGAGGAGCTGGCCCGTCATCCGCACATCTCCAAGGCAGAGGCGCACGGCATAGTCCTTTACAGGCAGCACCATACGCCGGAAGAATGTACCGTGGAGGGCCTGAAAAAGGCCGGCGTACTCTCCGGGGAGCATGCCGGCCGCCTGTCGCGCTGTCAAATAGCGCCCGCCCAATGATTTAGAGGGAAATAATGCGAGCTCCGCGGGAGCAATCCAGCTGGGTTTTGAGGGGTGCGCCGTCCACGGCCTTGTAGCGGCACACGGAAGCGCCCGTGGCTTCCACCTCCAGGCTTTCCCGCACGGCAATGCGGCAAGTGGAGGCACCGGAAATCTCTATCTTGGCCTTTCCCGTCGGAGCGTCTAAGGCGGTGAGGGAGGAAGACCCGGAACCCTCGTACTCCAGAAGGGCGGAGGGGATGGAGACATCGGCCTTGGAAGCGCCGGAAGATTCCACATCCAGCGTCTGGCATGCGGGGCCGCTGAGCACAATGTCGGAGGCGCCGCTAAGGGTGAGGTCCCAATCCAGCGCCGCAGCATTCACGCGGCATTTGGAGGCACCGGAGGTTTTCATGGTCACCTTGGAAAAAGAACCTTCAAAGCTGTTGCAGGTGGCCGCTCCGCTTAAGACAAGGCGTGCTTTCTGGGCATCTACGGACATGTTCTCCAGCTTGGAAGCGCCGGACATATCCAATTGGAAAAGACCATCGGGAAGGGAGAAATGTCCGTCCAGGAAAAGTTTGGTGGCACCGCTCATGGAAAGTCGCTCCAGCCTGGGCATGTGGACAGTGGCTTTCAAGACACGCTCATTCCGTTTGCGGCGCAGCTGAAGCGCGCGGGGGATGTTCTTCAGCCCCAGCCTGAGCGTTCCGCTGCTTACAGACACTTCCAGGTAGTCCTGCAAAAAGTCACTGTACTCTACCTCCACGAACCATTTTTCGTCCTGGACCAGCGTCACTTCGAACGAGCTGCTCACAGACAGGTTCTGGAAGTCCTTGTAAGCGTACTTTTGGGAGAGGAGATTTGCCGCTGCCTCGGGCTCCGTAGCCTGCAGACTGCTGGCAGAAAAGGCCAGGACGGCAAACAAAAAGGCAATTGCTTTTTTCATAAAACGTTATTATTTGAGAATTTATCTGTAATCTTGTCTATACCGGAAAGGATGTCACCGTAATAAGTGCGCAAAATGGCAGCCTGCTCCCCGGGAGAGAGCTCTTCCGGCAGCTGGTCCCGCAGGGAAATGGCTTCCTCCGTTAGGCTCATCAGTGCGGCCGACGCCTCTTCATCGACGGCCACCTCTTCCCATGCACGGGCTACATGGGCCATGTAGCGCTGGTAAACGGCATCCGGATTGTTGCCCGCTCCCCAGAAACGGTAGTTGGTCCAGGGCTGCAGGGCCAGAAGAAGGGCCACCGCGGCGGCGGCGCTTACACCAAAGTAGAAGATGCGTATTCTTTTGCTTTTCCTCTCTCTCTCCCAACGGGCAAGGAACTGCTCCTGACAGCCTTCCGGCGGCAGGGCGCTGTCCAGCTTGGAAGCGTTTTCCCTGATGTATTTTTCCAGTCTATCCATTTGCTTTCAAGATTTTGACGAGTTTAAGCTTGCCCCGGGAACAGATGGAGCGAAGCGTAACTTCCTTCTGTCCGGTCATTTTCGCTATCTGCGCATAGCTGAGGCCTTCCACCAGGGAGAGATTCAGCACCAGGGCATAAGGCTGGGGCAGCGAGGCCATCGCCCGGCGGATCTGCTCCATCTGAGGCATCGGGCTCCCGGGCGCAAAATCCTCTGCCGGGGCCTCTTCTTCCGCGAGATCCTGCACATCCACAAAGACGGGCTCTTTCCGGCGCAGCCGAAGCAGGTCTATGGCCTTTCTCACGCAGGTGGTCCTTAGCCAGGCAGCCGCCTGGGCATCGGACGCGCTCCTGACACCCGCGCTAAGGTATTTCAGGAGGGTGTCCTGCATCACCTCGGCGGCCTCGGAGGGGTTTTGCAGGATGCGCAGCGCCGTGTTGTAAACGGGCTGGCTGTGTATCCTGTAAAACGCTGTTGCTTCCTGTCTTGTCATCTTGGCCTGGGCTCCGGCTAAAAGGGGCCTCTACTTAATGAACGGAGAAAAAATGAAAACGTTGCAGGTCTGCTTTCATTTTTTTTGCAGGCCTGCAACGCTGGAACGGTACATGGGGTGCTTAGTCCTGCACCTGGGACATGGCGGCACGGATCTTGGCCTCGATTTCTTCTGCGAGTTCCGGGTTGTCCTGCATGAGACGTTTGACAGCCTCCCTGCCCTGGGCCAGCTTGCTTTCGTTGTAGCTGAACCAGGAGCCGGATTTTTGGATAACGCCAAGCTCTACGCCAAGGTCCACGATTTCTCCGCTGCGGGAAATGCCTTCCCCGAAGACAATGTCAAACTCTGCCTTCTTGAAGGGCGGGGCCAGCTTGTTTTTTACCACCTTTACCCTGACGTGGTTGCCCAGGGCTTCTTCGCCGTCTTTGATCTGGGTGGTGCGGCGGATATCCAGGCGCACGGAGGCGTAAAACTTGAGGGCATTGCCGCCGGTGGTGGTTTCCGGATTGCCGAACATGATGCCGATCTTTTCCCGGAGCTGGTTGATGAAGATGCAGCAGGTGCCGGTTTTGGAGATATTGGCCGTGAGCTTGCGAAGGGCCTGGGACATGAGGCGGGCCTGCAGGCCTACCTTGTTGTCTCCCATTTCCCCTTCTATCTCTGCCCTGGGAGTGAGGGCGGCCACGGAGTCGATGACAATGATGTCCACGGCGCCGCTGCGGATGAGGTTGTCTGCGATTTCCAGGGCCTGCTCCCCGTTGTCCGGCTGGGAGATGAGGAGGGTGTCCAGGTCCACGCCCAGGGACTTGGCGTAGCTGCGGTCAAACGCGTGCTCCGCGTCTATGATGGCGGCGATGCCGCCGGCTTTCTGGGCCTGGGCCACCGCATGGATGGCGAGGGTGGTTTTACCGGAGCTTTCCGGGCCATAAATCTCTATGATGCGGCCTTTGGGATAACCGCCGATACCCAGGGCATGGTCCAGCGCGATGGAACCGCTGGGGATAACCTGGGAAGCGTCCCACTCGGGCTGGTCCCCGAGTTTCATGATGGTACCTTTTCCGTAATCCTTCTCAATCTTGTCGATGGTTGCCTGGAGCGCCTTGAGTTTGGCGGCGTTCGCGGCGCCTTCTGCTTCTTTTGCCATACTTTTTGTACTTTTAGAATAATAACTGCGGACATCCTGCAGCCGCAAATACAAAGATAGGAAAAGAACGCGGATTTTAAAGAGAAAATATTATTTTTGTGCCGATGAACCCGCGTATCCTCCTCACAGCGCTCCTGTGGAGCCTTTCCGCAGCACTTGCCCTGGGGCAGGCGCCGGCGGTGGAGCATATCCAGCAGCGGCGCCTGGACGTGCCTGCCGGGCAGTATTCGGGCATCGCGCACGTGAGCGAGGATGTTTACGCCGTGGTGCACGACAAGTCCCAGGGCGGCGGCCTGCACTTCTTCACGCTCCATTTCCTGGAGGATGGGAGTATCGGCACGGTAACGGCCTTTGAAGCGGATGCGGGCGGTGCCGGCGGGAAAGACAACGAAGACGTGGTGTACGTCCCCGAGACCGGAACGCTGTTTGTAGCCGCAGAAAGTGACCAAAGCATCCGCGAATACACGCTGGACGGGCGGGAAAGCGGCCGGAAACTGCGCATCCCTGCAGCACTTGCCGCCTGCCGCGCCAACGCCGGCTTCGAGGCCCTGGCATACCGGGACGGCCTTTTCTGGACCACCACGGAGGCGCCCCTTCCGGCAGAGAAAAGGCCCCGGATGCATCGGCTCCAGAGCTTCAGACTCAGCGACTTGCAGGCCGGGAAGCATTACTGGTACCAGGCGCAGGAGCCCGCCGTCCCGGAAGACCAGGCCGGCAGGGCACAGGCTTATGTAAGCGGGATATCGGCCATGACGGTCCTGCCGGACGGACGGCTGGTGGTGCTGGAGCGGGAAGTCTATGTTCCCCGGGGCAGCATCTGGGAGATGATGCAGGCTTTTACCCTTACCCGCCTTTTCCTGGTGGACCCGCTGCACGACAAGTCCGAGGTGCTGGAAAAAACGCTGCTCACCAGCTTCTATACCTCTTTTTTGAATCTGGCTAACTTCGAAGGCATGTGCCTGGGACCGGTCCTTGCGGACGGCCGCCAGACGCTGCTGCTGCTGGCCGATTCCCAGGACGGCGGGAAAGGCCTTACCGGTGAGTATATCCGCGTGCTGGCCCTAGCCGATAACCCCTGAACCCAGCATTTCCGTGCCCTCGTACCACACGGCGAACTGACCGGGTGAGATGCCCCGCTGCGGGGTGTCGAAAAGGATGTACAGGCCGCTTTCCCGGCAAAGGAGCGTTGCGCTTTGCAGCGGCTGGCGGTAGCGGATACGGACGCGGTAGCGGCGCTGCTCCCCCGCTTCCATGGCTGCCTCCGGCCTGATCCAGTGAACCTCTTCCGGGTTGATCCGCAGGCAGAAACGACTGAGCCCCTTATGGTGGTGCCCCTCCCCTACGTACACGCGATTGGCCTCCAGATCCGTTGCAATGACAAAAACGGGCTCTGCGTGACCGCCTATGCCCAGGCCTTTTCGCTGGCCGATGGTATAAAACTGCGCGCCCTCATGGCGTCCTACGATGCGGCCGCAGGGATTGTCCTTGTAGCGCGTCTTTTTGACGTGGTGCTTGCCGCTGCGGTAGGTTTCTGTCTGGAAATCTATCCGGTAGTTGAAGGGAAGGGCCAGGCGGGCAAGGGTGTCCTCCGTCAAGAAGGCCAGTTTCCCGCTGTCAAAGGGACATTCTCCCAGGGGCTGTCCGTCGCTTGTGAGCACCTTTTCTTCCGGCGCGTAGCGGACGGTGCGCTCCAGCTGCTGCCCTGTAAGGAGGAGGCCGGAGAGGGTCTCCTGCTGCCAGCTATAGAGCTCATCCTGCGCGTAATAGGCATCGAACACCTCCACCACGTCCCCTTCCACGGAAACCAGCTTTTGCTTGAGGAAGGTGGGAAGGTCCACCTTTCCCACAAAACAGATACCCTGCGAATCCTTTTTTTCTGCCGACGGAAGTTCTGCCTCCCGCGCAATGCGCCGCACCTCTCCCTTGGTGAGATGGCCTATCGGGAAAAGGGCCTTTGAGAGCTGCTCTTGAGAAAGCTGACACAGGAAATAGCTCTGGTCCTTGTTAGGGTCCGCGCCTTCCAGGAGGCGATAGACAGGAGATGGCCGGTCAGAGCCGGCCATGCCGGCATCCCCGGATGGACCGGGGATCTCTTCTTTCTGGCAATAGTGGCCGGTGGCCACATAGTCCGCCCCGTATTTCCTGGCAATGGCCAGGAAGGCATCGAACTTGATTTCCCTGTTGCAGAGGACGTCCGGATTGGGAGTTCGGCCTTTGGCATACTCGTCGAACATATAGTCCACCACCCGCTGGCGGTACTGCCGGCTAAGGTCCACGAAGTAGAAAGGAATCCCTATCTTTCTGGCCACCATCTCTGCCACAAAGCGGTCTTCTTCCCACTCGCAGTCTCCGTGGAGGGTGGCGTCTGCCTCGTGCCAGTTTTGCATGAACATGGCAAAGACGTCGTAGCCCTCCTGCTTGAGGAGCCACGCAGCCACCGACGAGTCCACCCCGCCGGAAAGCCCCACGCAAACCTTGACCTTGCTCTTGTCCATACTGCAAAAGTAGCTATTTTTTCCGTATCTTTGCACCGCTATGCCCAGTTTCCTCCAGATAGAGAACATTTCCAAGAGTTACGGCCCCAAGGTGCTGTTCCAGCATATCGACTTCAACATCAACGAAGGCGACAAAGTGGCGCTCATCGCGCCCAACGGAAGCGGCAAGACTTCCCTGCTCAGGATTCTGGCCGGGAAAGACGCCTCCGACAGCGGCGGACGGGTGCTTTTCCTCAAGGACATTCGCATCGCCTTCCTGGAACAGGAGTATGCCTTCGACCCCGGAAAGACGCTTTTCCAGCAAATCATGGACAGCTCCCGGCAGTGGACCCGGCACCTGGACACGGACCACCTGTGGCAGTACGAACTTCGTGTAAACCAGCTGCTTACGCAGTTCGGCCTTACGGACCCGGAAAAGCCAATGAAGGACCTTTCCGGCGGCGAAGTCAAGCGCGTGGCCCTTACCCAGATGCTGGCCTCAGAGGCGGACTTCTATATCATGGACGAGCCCACCAACCACCTGGACATAGACGCCATCGAATTCCTGGAAGGGCACCTGAGGCACAGCCGCTGCACCCTCCTGATGGTCACGCACGACCGCTACTTCCTGGACCGGGTGTGCAACAGCGTGATGGAACTGGACCGCGGCAACCTCTATCTTTACCGGGGAGACTACATGAACTTTCTCCAGAAGCGCCAGGACCGCATAGACCAGTACAACGCAGAAACGGAGAAAGTGCGCAACCTCTACCGCCGGGAACTGGAGTGGATGCACGCCAGCCCCTGCGCCCGCACCGGCAAGGCCAAATACCGCAAACAGGCTTTCTGGGACATCAAGCAACGCGCCGAAGACGCCTACACCACCTCCCAGGTGGACCTGTCCGAAACCCAGGCCCGCAGTACCTACCTGGGCAACAAGGTCATCAACTGCAAGGACGTCAGTTTCTGGTGGGAGAACCAGTGCTACCTGAACCGTTTCAGCTACAATTTCCAGCGCTATGAGCGCGTGGGCATCGTGGGGCGCAACGCCAGCGGCAAAACCACCTTCCTGAACCTCCTAACAGGTTCTTGGAAGCCCGAATGGGGCGGCACGCTGGAGGGCGTGATAGACCGGGGTGAATCCCTCAAAGTGGGCTACTACCACCAGGCGGGCATGCAGTTCAAACCCGGGCAGACGGTCATGGAAACAGTCAGCGACCTTCACCTTCTTGGCCGCTTCCTTTTCCCCCACGATATGCTCCAGACACCCGTGGAACGCCTTTCCGGCGGCGAAAGGCGGCGGCTGTACCTGCTCACCATCCTCATGAAGCAGCCCAATTTCCTCATCCTGGACGAGCCCACCAACGACCTTGACATCGTTACGCTCCAAATCCTGGAAGAGTACCTGCTGGAGTTCAAAGGGTCGCTCCTGATAGTAAGCCACGACCGTCACTTCCTGGACCGTCTGGTGGACCATCTCTTTGTCTTTTGCGGAGAAGGCGTGGTAAAGGATTTCGTGGGCAATTACACGGAGTACCGGAGCTTTATCAAGGACTACGAAAAAGAGATGGCCGCTCAAGCCGGTCAGGCAGGCCAGGAAAAACGCAGCGAGGCCCGTCCCCGGCTGGAGCGGGGAGGAGCCCGCAAGCTCAGCTACAAGGAGCAGCAGGAGCTGAAATCCCTGGAGGAGCGGCTGCCCGCGCTGGAGGCGGAAAAGGCCGCGCTGGAGGAGAAACTTTCCAGCGGCATGCTACTGCCCGAAGAACTGCAGCAGGCCTCTACCCGCTACGGCGCGCTGTTGGAGGAGCTGGACGCAGCAGAAACCAGGTGGCTGGAATTATCCGAGTAAAAGGCTATCTGATCGCTTCCAGAAGGCACTTTTCCATGAGTTCATAGCCGGCGGCGGTGGGATGTACCGTGTCCGTGGTGAGCCCTTCGCGTATGCGGCCATCCGCTCCGGAGAGCACTGCCCCGTAATCGACATAAGTAATGCTGTGCCGCTCGCAGAAAGCTTTAAGACGGGCATTGAGGCTGCACACTTTCTCGAACACGTCCGTCACTTCCGGGCGCCAGCGAAGCTCATAGGAAGGCAGTACGCTGCAAACCACCGGACGGATACCGTTTTGCCAGGCCAGGTCCACCATGCTGCGGATATTGGCAAAGCACAGGTCCTCGTTGTAAGGGTCTCCCAGGTTGTAGGCGATGTCGTTGATACCCGCCAGGATGACCACCATAGAGGCCTGGATGTCAATGACATCGGCGCGGAAACGAAGGAGCATCTGGGAGCTTTCTTCACCGCTGATGCCGCGGCCCACAAAACCGGTGGCGGCAAAAAAGTCCGATCGCTGCGACACCCAGCCGTCCGTGATGGAATCACCCATGAGCACCACGCGGGGGCCTTCCGGCGCGCCCAGGGCGGCATTGGCGTCTGCGTATCGGCCCAGATGGGCCCATTTTTGGGCTTGTGCTTCAGCGCCGCCGATTCCCAGCGCCATGCAAATGAAAAAGAAAAGTATACGCATAGTTTTATTCTTGGAAAAGGGAGAGCAGCTCTCCGGGTGTCAGTTTGTCAAAATACTCCTGCACGGGAAGTGTGGAAATGGCCTCCAGCGGCTGTCCCAGCAGCGATTGGGCCAGTTCCTCCACGGGCTTGTTACCCAGGAAGTCCCCGTTGAAATGTACGCTTTCCAGTACGCCGTGCTTGAGGGTGTAGTGTACCTGCACCGTTCCGCAGGCAAAACGGCGGGCTGCGCTGTGCTCGCTCTGGGGCGAATGCCCGAAGTTCCACTCCCAGGTGCCGAATTTCTCCCTTGCCATGCGGTCCACTTCTGCCAGGGAATCGGCGCCTAAAGGATACGCGCCGTCTCCGGCAGCGAGGATTTGGCGCAGGGCTTCGCGGAAAGCAGCCACGGAGCCATACTGGGGCAGGTAATCCTTCAGGTTGGCCACGCGGCTCCGGACGGAGGCAATGCCCTTGGCTTCCACCTTGCTGCCGGGCACCAGCAAGGCCTGCGTGAGGTCTTCCAGGTTCACGTCCCACATCAGGGTGCCGTGAATCATCATGCGGTCTTTCCAAAGGCGCTTGGCGTAGCCGGAGCACTTGCGGCCGTCCACCAGGATGTCGTTGCGGCCGGAACGCTGGGCCGGAACGCCCATCTCCCGCAGGGCGGCAGGGACCAGCTCAAAAGCCTGTTCCATCTGCTGCGAAGGGCCCACGATGCTGTAATTGAGATTGCCCAGGTCATGGTACACGGCCCCGCCGCCGGTGACGCGCCGGGCCAGGACTATGCCTTTTTCCTGAAGGAAAGGGAGGTTCACCTCTGCATAAGGGCTCTGGTTAAGGCCGATAATCACCGCAGGGGCGTTCTGCCAAAGGAAAAAGAGAGGTTCCGCGTAGCGGATGCCTTCCAGGGCATACTGGTCGAAGGCCATGTTCCAATGCGGATGGGTACTGTTGTGCTCAAGATATTTCATGGTCCAAAGTTAGTATTTTTTTGTTACCTTTGTCAAATCAACCAACACTTTGTACTATGTCCAGACCTGGGAAAGCTATCGGGTGGATCATCACCCTCATAGTGCTGGCCGCACTGGCCGGCTTTCTGTATTTCAAGTTCTGGTGGGTCTTCTCCGACGGAACCAAAACCGGCGAACTTAACTCCCTCACCTACACCGGCTACGTTTTCAAAACCTACGAAGGAGAGATCATCCTCACCGGCTACGGCAGCAAAAACGCTTCCGGAACTGTCCAGTCCAAGACTTTCAAGTTTTCCGTGGCAGACAAAGAGGTGGCCCGGAAGCTTATCCAGATGACAGGTCTCCGTGTCACCGTCCACTACAAAGAGTACAAGGGCGCCCTCCCCTGGCGCGGCTATGAAAGGGCCGTCGTGGACAGCGTAAACGAGGAACCCGCCCCGGACAGCACCCTTCCCGCAGAAGATCACTTTTTCCTTTAATCGGCCATGAAACAACTACTTGCCTTTGCAAGCGTCCTGCTCGCCTGCCACTTTTCCCTTGCCCAGAACCGCGTTATTGACTTTAAGCCCGCCCATCCCGGGAAAGACCTCACCATGGAGGAGGCCATTTACAAGGGTGCAGGCTATAGCCGCGTCCCGCGGGACAAATACCGGGATATTCCTTCCCCGGAAAAGGAGCGCTACACCTTCTTCCAGGACCAGGGCAGCTTCTTTGCCCGCGACAACAGCACGGAGCAGACTCTCTCCATCGCCCTTTCCGATGATCCGGGCCTGGTTTATGGGCAGAGCGTAAGCCGCAATGAATTTGGCATCAGTGCCGGGTGGTATGCTTCGCCGGACACTTCCAAGGTGGCTTTTTACCGCAAGGACCAGCGCGAGGTAACGCTGTTTCCGCTCCTGAACATCAAGACACGCACCGGAGAACTCCAGGAGATCTACTACCCCATGAATGGCATGACCTCGGAAAAAGTGGGGGTGGGCGTGTATGACCTCGCTTCCGGAAGCACCGTCTATCTGCAGGTGGAGGACTTCAGCCCGGAGCGCTATATCACCAACATCAGCTGGAGCCCGGACAGCAAGTATATTTTTGCGCAGGTCGTGGACCGCAGCCAGCACCATATGCGCCTGAACCAGTACCGCTCCTGCGACGGCGCTTATGTGCGTACACTCCTCCAGGAGGACAACGAAGCCTGGATAGAGCCCCAGGATCCCGTCTGGTTCCTCAAAGGCCGCACGGACCTTTTCATCTACCGCACGGACAACCGCGACGGATACCGGAACCTTTACCTGGTGGATACCCTGGGACAAGTGCGGCGCCTGACGGCCGTGGATGCCGATGTAGCGTACGTGGACAACGACGGAACCAATGTTTTCTATACCTCGGCGGAGGTTTCCCCCGTAGAGAACCACCTGTACAGACTGCCCCTGAAGCTGGCTAAAAAGCTTGCCAAGGTGAAAATCGGCAAGCCAGTTGCGCTTACGCCGGAAAGGGGCTGGCACAACATCAGCATGGACAAGGATTGCCAGTGGTTCTACGACACCTTTTCCAATGCGTCCACGCCGGTGAAACTGCTGCGACGCAACACCAGCGACGGCAGCGGAAGCCTTATTTACGAAGGGACGGACCCGCTGGAAGGCTATGCCGCCTGCCGCATGGAACTGGGAGCCATCCCCAGCGCAGACCCCAGGTTCGAGAACTACTACCGCATGTTCTACCCCAAGGACTTCGACCCTGAAAAGAAGTATCCCGTCATTGTCTATGTCTATGGCGGTCCGCACGGACGCATGGTCCAGGACAGCTGGCTGGGCGGTGTGCGCATGTGGGAGATGCTCATGGCCCAGAAAGGCTACCTGGTGTACGTGCAGGACAACCGCGGCACTAACGGCCGGGGCGCCGCCTTCGAGAAAGCCATCAACCGCCAGTGCGGCAAAGCAGAGATGGAGGACCAGATGGTGGGTGTCAACTGGTTACGCAGCCTGCCTTATGTGGATAAGGAACGGATTGGCGTCCATGGCTGGAGCTATGGCGGCTTCATGACCATCAGCCTCATGACCACTTATCCGGACGTTTTCAAGGTGGGCGTGGCCGGCGGTCCCGTCATCGACTGGAAATGGTATGAGATTATGTACGGGGAGCGCTACATGGACAACCCCCAGACCAATCCGGAAGGCTTTGAGGCCACTTCCCTCATCGGCAAGGCCAAGGACCTCAAGGGCAAGCTCCTCATCTGCCAGGGTGCTCTGGACGACACTGTAGTCTGGGAACACAGCCTCAGCTTTGTCCAGCAGTGCATAGAGCTGGGCATCCCCGTGGACTACTTCCCCTACCCCCTTGCCAAACACAACGTCTCCGGCCGCCACCGCATCCACCTCATGGACAAAGTAACCCAGTATTTTGAGGATTACCTGTAGGGGGGCTGACTTCCTGTGCCGCCTTGACAGGCGGAAAGGCCCGGAGGGCTGATTTCACAACCAAGACGGCAAGGTTTTAGCCGTTTATGCCGCCTTTCCCTGCCGTCTCGGCTCACAAAGCGCCGTAAAATGCCCTTTTTCTGTCGAGACGGCAAAAGAATGTGCTTGAATTTGGATAGTGTTCACTTTTTGGTTAACCTTGTCACGAGTTTAGATTTGTGAGGTATGCAAAAGGAGTCTGTGAGGCGAAACATTATCAAGCTGACTCCTATCTTCCCTACTTCGGCCAGGCCCGCAAGGCCTCCTTTGGCGGCGGCAACGCGCTGGATTTCAAGACAGAAATGAATGCTTATGTGGTTACGCCCATCGAGGACGGCTACCGCATCCAGATTCAGGCCAACACCAAGGAAGACCGCTTCCTCTACACCTTCAACATCTATAACGACGGCTCCGTCACCCTGGACGTCCTCTCCGACAACCGAGACCCCATCACCTACCTGGGCCAGTTCGAGTTCGAGAGAGAGTAAGGGGGGGCTGTTTAAGCGGCTCGCGAACGGGGATACTTGACGACTCTTCCGCTGCTATAGCCAGGAAGAGCTGACTTGGCTGCGGTATTCGTGAGCATGGTCAATGAGCTCTGACTTTTCCTCGTCGGATAACCCACCTTCGGCCTGCAGCCGGTCCAGTATAATCCTCCCAACTTCCTCATTGTCAGAAATCATCGCACATTCCAAAGCCAGTTTCAACCACTCCTCCGGCTGGGGTATGTTACTGAACCAAGCGGTGTTGACATAGTAATCGACCAGTAGGTCCAGCGTCTTGGGAGGAGCGCCCAGTTCGATGGAATATTTGAGGATTCTTCGGATAGAGCCTGTGCCGCCCAGAACATCGTCGTTCCTTTGGCCCTTCAGCACCATTTGATACAAATCAAGCAAGTCTTTGCTTAGGATGCAAAACTTAACTACTTCCGTGGGGATATTAGAAGCGGAGCCAAACTTCTCCTGTACCTTCCCCTGAAACTGATTGTAAATCTGGATGGTGGCTTCCTTGTCGCCAGCCTTCACGGCATGCTCAAATCTATCCAGCATGGGCATGAACTCAGCGTTGATTTGCATATTCCTGCCCATAGGGAGAAAAGGCAGATTGATACAATGCGCCATCCAAACAAGCGTTTTGGTGAGCCCGCCATCCGGGGGTTGAGGTTGGGACTGACCAATTGTTTCACTGACGTAACTCATAGATCTATATTCCCCATTGATATAAGTACTTCATCTCGTATAATTTCTCTTCCCACTCGTGGAAAGCATCCCCGCCGCGGAAGAGATACTTGCCGGGAAAGGCATGCATGTCAAAAAGCTTGTCAAACTTTGGCAGGTTTTCACATTCGTCAATGACGGTGATATGAAGCATTGTCGGCAACTTTTGGAGTTCCTCATGGAAAATGAGCTTTGTGATGCCGCTCCGGGCAAATGCGTATTCATACGCAATAAGCACTTCGGGAGCAAAATCCACCGTTTCCAATTGCCGACAACCATAAAAGCCGAATGGAGCAACACCCCTTATCGGCCAAATCCCATAATTCCCCGGGATGAAGAGATTCCCGCGTATTTTATCCGTGTCACAGGTGAGTACGCCTATTAAGCAGTTTGCTATGAAGACAGGAACGTCTGTATGATTGGGCGTTCCAATATTTATAGGGAACTCTTTTATTTTATACTCCTTTTCGAAGAACTCCATAATGGTCGTCGTCCACTGTGCGACATTCTCCCAGACATACTTGTCGAAGTGAACGGAAAGGACTATACGCAGCCGTTTCTCTCCGTCCACCTCATACAGATACTTATCCCCCGTCCTCAACTCCGGACGCTGCTGGCAGTACCCGTGTTCCTCTATCTCCTCTGTGTATGTGATGATGTGGGGCATATAAACTTTTGATTGTGTCGGAGGCAGCTTTATTCCTTGGCCGCCTTGACAGCTACAAGGCCGTGGAAGGCCGATTATGGGGCCAAGGCGGCCACGTTTTTCCCGTTTTCACCGCTTTTCCCTGCCGCATTGGCACACGGAACGCAGTAGAAAGCACATTCTCTGTCAAGGCGGCAAAGGGCGGACAACCCGTTAATCCATGACAGGACGGACCGATATGCCAACGAGCCGTTCACAGAAGAACATGTGGTAGACCCCCGAATCAAACTCCATATTCAACACGTAGTTCGGGTCGCCCGTGAGGGAAGAAGACCAATAGTCCCCGCCGGACCCCACAGCGAACGAAGAACTGGCAAGCCGGCAGCCCGCTGCGGGAAGAAAGATGCTTCGGCCGTTCGGGCCAGTCACCTTATAACCACTTCCCGTCCAAGACCACGTGCACTTTTCGATCAACTCCTCCCATTCGTCCTTGGTAGGAGTCCTCCACTTACCGCCCAAATTGGCACGGGCGGCATCGTCACTCATATCGAGACGCGTCTTATTGTCAGGACTCCCGTTGCCTGACCAATATCTGGATTTATCCGAAGGAACGTACTTATTGAAGAGCACTTTCCACTTGTCCGTACTATACTTTAGGGTACTTCTGGAATATTCCGACTTCGGACTCGTCTCGCCCCAGGCATAATATTCCCCGTACTCCTCAGATGAAGAAGCACCAAGGTTCCTGTCGGCCCACTTCACTGAAAGACCCAAATCAATTGCCTCGGGCTGCGAAGATTGGGCATAGGACACCTGAAATGCAGATGATACAGCCATCAAAATGACAACCCAAATACAAGTTATATTCAGTTTCACCTCTATCTACCCTAATCCGTGTCGGGCACAACCTCTATTATTTCAACGCTCTTCAGCAAAAGCCTGACTTCTGGGTCAAAAGTGCCGGATTGCGTTAGGACAGAATCCCGCTCGCGGCAAGCACTATTATAACAATGATGCCGATTACCAATGCGATGATTGTGGCAATGCATCCGCACGATGTCTTGGCACCCTGGATGGCGCCCTCTTTTTCCCGCCCTTTCTTCGAAAACGCAAAGCCAATAAGGGCGCCAACAGCCACTATAGTTAGAATCGTAACAAGCATGCCTATGGTTCAATTAGTAATTGTAGTACTGCAGGAAAAAGCAAAATAGAATAAAGGCTGCCTTCTCACCCTTTGAGAGATCCCAAAAAGAAGAATTGTTTCCATACAGCGGAGCGATGTCTAATCTGGAATACAAATCTGCGTATCCGGCACCAAAATTGTCTATCGCATTAAATGCACCGAAAAAAGGATCGAAATCCTCCTCGACACGAATTCGTCGGAAATAATCCGAGCCTCGATAATTACCTTTGATAATGGTGTATGTGTCCGTATAGGAGCCATTAAAGCCTTCGTAAGTAATCCTGACTACAATGCTTGAAGAAGACGCTTCGACCAAAGAAAAACGAGGCCCATCTTGCGCATCTGCAGGATGCGCAATTTCTGCAAGCCGCTTCATGCCGCCACCACGCATCCACCCAACCATGTCACCCCAATCCTGGGCCTGTACAGTTAGCCCGACAAAAACAGTCATCAAGACCAAAAGGCCTCTTTTTACGAAATTACCAATTGCATTCATACGTTCATTGATTAATTAATCTATGGATATTTATTTAAAAGAATCTGCATTCAAACGATAAGTTTTACCGTCTTTTAGGGCAAGGTTTGTCATATTGTATTGCGTCA
>CADAJF010000024.1:0-8376 GCA_902788175.1 uncultured Bacteroidia bacterium | reverse complement strand
GAATCCTGTATCAAAATATATTTCACTGATTTCATCCGCTTCATTTGCCGGCCAACTAATGGTTACCCAACCCTTCTTATCTGTATAAAATGTCCCTTTATACTCTGTAGAAAACAGTCCGCCTTTTGTCCAATACACATAGATCTTCTGTTCACTAAGTACTTGGCCATCATTGAAGTATATTTGAACCCGGCATGTGTTCATACGGTCCTGGGCAGTTGCGGCCAAAAAGACAAACAGACCCAATAGCATAAAACATATAGAGCGTTTCATCACTTAAGATACTTTAGATATTTTTAATACTCAACACTAATTCTCAATAAGAGACAAGAGCTTATAAACATCTATATCAAGCTTCTCAAGAGTCTTATAGTGAAAAACTATATACTTTCCCAGTTTCGCCAGAGCAATTAAGGCATCCTGATCTTCGCCACCATCATTAGCTTTCATATAGAGTTGTATAGCCGTCGGGATATCTTTTTTGACACCCCTCCCATTTTCATAACACTTCCCAATCCAATAGTATGCGTGTCGATATCCGCCCTTCGCCGACTCTTTGAAGTATTCCAATGCTTTGGTATAGTCCTTCTTCCGAAGAGTGCCCTTTCCATAATAATGGAAGCGCCCCAAATCACAGTAAGCTTGAGCATCTCCTGCCTTCGCACATTCCAAATACTTTTTGTAAGCCATCTCCAAATCTTCCGTCACTCCAACACCCTTTTCATAACAGACAGCAATATTCCTGGCGGCTGTTTTATTCCCTTTCTCTGCTGCCAGGCTATATAGGTCAAACGCCTCGTAAGGATCTTCTTCCACACCTAACCCCTTTTCATACATATAACCGAGCATCGTCATGCTTGAAATATCGCCATTATCGGAAGCTTTTTTAAACCAGTCAAACGCCAGTTTATAAACCTTTGGAACGCCTTCGCCATCATAGTAGGCCCAGGCGACCCGCCGCTGCGCATACGAGTCATTCTTATCGGCCGCCTTTTCAAACCATTTAAATGCCGATACATAATCCTGGGAAACACCGCGGCCGGTAGAATAACATTGCCCTAAATGAGTCATCGCCGAAATCTCTCCCATTCCGGCCGCTTTTTCAAACCATTTAAATGCCGATGCATAATCCTGGGAAACACCGCGGCCGTAGTAATAACAAAGACCGAGATTAGCAATTGCCGTTGAGAAATCCTGCTCGGCCGATTTAAGATACCATTCGTATGCTTTCTGCGGATCTTCAGGGACTCCGTTCCCTGTTTCAAAATTAAATCCAACTCTATTTTGCGCGCCAGCATCCCCTTTCTCCGCAGCCTTAAGATAGCAAGCATGAGACTGAACTTTATCCTCTTCTACACCCAACCCCTTGTCGTAGCAATAGCCGAGGTTTTTCATCGCTAAAGTAGATCCCATTTCTGCTGCCTTTTCATACCACTTCACCGCCTCCTTGTAGTCTTGGGGAACACCGTGGCCGTTGTAATAACAACTACCGACATTGTTCATCGCCTTCTCATTCCCCAAGTCCGCCGCTTTCATGTACCACTTTAAAGCCACCGCATAATCCTTCGCCACACCCTCTCCTTCATTATACGCCACTCCAAGGGCATTCATTCCCGCAGGATTTCCCTGATTTGCGGATTTTTCAAACCATTTCAGAGCCTCCTCGAAGTCTATTTCTACACCTTTACCATACTTATAACACTTGCCCAACTTGTATTGTGCCTCCGCATCGCCTGCTTCAGCAGCCAAAAGAAGGCTCTTGATATCCTCCTGTGGGTTTTCTTTCCCATTAAAGGTGGGGCTCAACATAAGAGCATTATACGCTGCAATAACTAATACGAGAATGGTTTTTGTCATATTTTGTTTAATAATGTCCTTCCTGAACTCAGAGCAAATTCGAAATAGTCAATCCAAACGGAGCCACAAATAGTTAAATCATATTAATCTGCTACGGCAATATGTTCATTGAAATTACAGCTTGTCTGAGGGAGTCAATTTTCGTGTATTCCATGCCAAAGGCGGCTTTTGACATTGCCTTACTTGCACTCTGTTTAGAGTACACCTGCCCTCCGGCACTGTTCCGGATGCCTACTATCTTATAATCTCCGTTCACCAGCACAGTATCCCGGAAAGCCTTGTCTCCATAAGACTTATCAACAATTGCATAAACAAAAGGTTCGGGGCTGGGTGATTTTACCCACTCTGCCTGCTGATACGGGAATACTTTTAGAATTGTGTAGTGGAATGAAGAGGGATGCATTAGCATATGACGACGGAAAGCGCCTACGAAGGTTTCTCCGTGTATCCCTTCCCGATATTCTGCATCATTAAACTCCGCGGGATAATTCGGAAGAAAGACCACATAATTTGCGGCAGTCAAAAATGCATCGACAGCAGTATTTGAATCTGGGTCAGAAGCGATCTCCTTCAATGCATCATAGAATGACCTGACACTCTTCTCTGCTGTAAGCAGATCCATCTCGTTACTTGAAGATTGGGCAAACGCACTGCCCGACACGAGCATAATCATGCTCAAAACAAACAACCTTTTCATAAGTAATACTATTAATTTTCAATCGTTTTCAACGTATTCCTATCTCGTATTAATGCCAGTAATATAAGATATTGTCAAACTTTTTCACATTCTCAAAATCTAGCGCCTTCTCTGCGCTGGAACGAGCTTTTCTAAGATACTTCATCGCCATCCTGTCTGTCTCCTTTTTCGAGAATTGTTTACATCCTTCCCGCTTATAGGACATGACAGCAAGGCGATAGTTCGCATTCACATTTGCCGGCTCTTTGGCCAGAATCTGGCTGTACACAGAAAAAGCCTCAGAATATTTTTTCTCCGAATAAAACTTGGAGGCGCTTACTGTTAATCCTTCAATACTGTTTGAATTAGCTACATCTGCAGTATAAGCCTCTCCTCCTGCACAATTTCGGATTCCGATTATTTTCCCACCCCCATTTAGCAAAACAGTGTCTCTGAACGAGGTGCCAGCATAATTCTTGTCCACAAAACAGTAGACATAAGAAGCTCTACTTTCAGACTTACGCCATTCTGCCTCATGATAAGCCGATGCACCAATCAGCGTGTACTGAAAAACTACTGGCCGATTCCTTACGATTCTTCTAAACGCCGAAACATAGATTTGCGCAGGTATAACTGTAGACGTAGAGATTATACCTGAATTGTTAATATACTCCGATTCATTAGGGAAGCGACGTAAATCTTCGCCAGCAAATAGAGAAATGCAGTGAGGTACCGAATTCAAAGCATCATCTCCTTCAGGATCTATTGCTATTGTTTTGAATCCCGTATATAACTCTTCTACCACCTGTTTCGCAAGAGTTATATCTGCCGAGGTGGCACCCAAGGAAAAAAACAATAACAAAAACAAGGGTATTCTTTTCATGCGCAAATCTCCATTACTTTCTCATCTGTGCCTGCCGTGGCGTCACAGTCCAGGAAAACCCCAGATAAATGGGAGACAATTGTAATTCCGGACAATCGACCACCTTATAATGAGGTACATCTACGTATAGCTTAATATCTTGGAAAAAACCCGGCCCGCCAATCTGAATGGCATAATGTGAGACTAAA
The DNA here is from genome assembly GCA_902788175.1 of uncultured Bacteroidia bacterium. Taxonomy (GTDB): domain Bacteria; phylum Bacteroidota; class Bacteroidia; order Bacteroidales; family UBA932; genus Cryptobacteroides. The sequence goes on along the minus strand of CADAJF010000024.1, from coordinate 4,772 downwards.
CCATTATTTAATTTCATGTCGGGAGAGGAAAGAGCTGCATTCATATGAGACAGGCCATAGCTATAACGGATACCGAGCTCAACCGTGAACAAAGAATGCATCCCCATCTCTCCGAAGCGAAACATTACATTTCCCCCTGCCAGGGCCCGTCCCATCACCCCACCTCCTTCCGCATCGGTCCCGGACCACTTATAGGGTTCCCGTTTATATTCACCAACAGCGCAGACTCCCCAGTTAAAGAAATCTGGACTGTAGGACTGATATCCAAGTTTTACGCCGCCACTAAAATCATGAAGCAAGTCATTCGGAACTACGCCCAGCAGATACTGACGGGAAAAGGCATCGGGGACACTGGTCTGCTCCCTATAGATAGGGTATTCGAAGTTGGTTTCTGCAACAGCATCATCAATCAAATAATTCAAAACACCTGATGCACAACTCAATATGCCAAATCCATATACATTTCCGCTTCCGAGCTCTATTTTATGATAAAAATTATAATGGTGGGCACTCGCGGAATTCCGCCGCCTGCCCTGGCCTACCAACGGAAAGCAGACAATCAACAAGTTAATTAATAGCCAGATAAACCTTTTCATAAGCACTCTTCTGTTCTTCTGTTATTTCCGCTATTTCCGAGATGAGCCAACCCGAATTCCGGGGAGTTTTACTATGCTCAACCACAAACAGATAACCCGGGACTGAGAGGAAATGATACTTAAGGGAGCCGAACCCCTCAACTTTCCATAATGACTCCTGCAGCATATACAAGAAAATGGATAACTGGTCCACTTTGCTTGTTACACTTCGGTAGCCGAAAGCATTCTTGTAATCGCTTTCCAGGCGGCTTTCCAGACCCAGAAACAACATGTCATTGTCTATGGCATCTACCTCCGCCATGGCGTGTGGCAGAATCAATCCGTTTTCTCTTAAGCCGTTAACTCCACATAGAGCCCAACGGCAAGCCCCCTTCTCCGGATCTATTTCCTCGGTCTTTAGGATTAGGCGAATGGGATAGGAGCGTTTTTTGTACTGGATTGAGCACTCCAGTTCCGCAAACCAGAGCGAATCCTTGAGTGATAACCTTCGTCCGGATGAAAGCACGTCCTGGACGAAACTTTTTACTACGGCTTCGTCCTTGATGACAGCTTCGGATGAACGGTCAAAGAGAGAAAGGAGGGTACGCTCCTTGTTAGAAGCATACTCCTCCTGCTCTAAATTGAACCTGGTCCGGAATTCAGACATTGTTGAGACATCCAGCCGAAACAACTCTTCAAGATGCTGGGACGCTCCAAAGATTTGCGAATAGCCGGGAAAAGCCAAAAGCGCTGAATAAATCAGTAATACAACTCTCTTCATCTGTGTCGTTTTAGACGCTTATCGCCAAGTGTCAACAGTTGTAATATCCGCTAACTGGATTTTCCACACAGTCAATTCTCCATCAGGCAAGTCAACTACTTCCCTTTCTATGTAAATCTTCACTGTCTTAACCGTGTAATCTTCATACACTCTGTATCCATCCCGGTAACCCACGAAATGCTGACAGATGGTTGCGGTTGAATAATAACGCCCCGTGCTCCTTTCCGGGAATATCTCTCCTATTTTCACCGCATCTGCCGACTCTATTAGGATATCGGAATATGTTGTCTGGTTCTTAAGCCACCTAAGGTAGCTTTTCATCAATAGAGTTCGCTTGGAAGACCTGTTAACCGAAGAGGTCTGCATTTTTACGCCAGTGTTTTTTACTTCACGTCCATTTTCATAGACGGTGTAAGGTTCTCCCTTCCCAATGAATAGAGCTAGTGTGGCCTTTACAGCTTGTTCTTTAGGCTCCGCACCCGCCCTTCTAGCTGCAATTAATGTCAATTGGTCCTGAAAGAAATCCAACTTGTTTTTTACGGCAACTTTTAGCGTCTCCTTTTCTTCTTCGGATAACCGGACTTGCGCCTGCGCGGAAAATGAAAAGCACGTGGACAATAACGCAATGATCAATAGCTTTGTTGTTCTCATAAATGGTTATTTTTATTCATTATAAATTTCTTGGACAACCAGGTAAGTATACTTATCCGCCTGATTAACTGCCTGTTTAACAACATGGACAGAACGAATCTTTTTGCTCATGCATATCCGGGACAGGAAGGTGTCGATATCTTCCAAGCCTATTGATGTGCTCCCGTCTCGTCCAACAATTCGAACCTGCGCGTCTCTGCTAAATAGACTATTCTTCGCACTATTGGCGATAGACATTTTATCGTTTAGGGTATTTTGGCTGTTTAAGAGATTCGCAAAGAACTTCCCTGCGCGGTCTGTCGTTTCGAAACGACTGGGAGCCGGATTTGCGTTAGAGACTGCCACGGGATTATTGCTACTCCCGGTAGAGAAATAGAACTCGCTATAAGGCTCTTGCTCCTTCTGTGTTCGAGATAATGTTTCTTTTTTCACATCATTCGAGAGCTGATTCCAATCCGCCGCAACAAGCCCATCTTTGACCCGATCGATTGCTTCGTTAAACGCAATGGTAAAGTGACTCCCATTCTCTGCATCAGCACAGTATGATACTTGTCCCTTTTTACTGCTTGTCATCACAACTGTTCCCTTTTTGTCGAAAAATAACTTGCGTAGATTCTTTACTTCATCGTTTCCCAATGTTAAAGAAGTGTTTGCTTTATCTGCGAAAAGACCCTTGGCAGAAACACGGCTGGAAATATTGTTGCAACAGTCGGTTACGATAAGATTCAACCTGGCACCCCTTTGGGAAAGAACCTCCTTGACAACCCTGACAGGTACGAAATTCTTCTCTTGGTACCCCCCATACTTCAGACACATTTGGGGAAGGTTTCCGGCATCCGCCTCGGCATGCACGCCATGGCCGGAATAAAAGAAAATGACGATATCTTCCGGGGTGCATGGCAAAGTGGAAAGAAGTTCCATCAGCCTTTCCTTTGAGCAATCCTCACCGGTATTTCTATACTCTTTTAAGTCGTATCCAAAACTATCCGCCAAATAGCTGGCAGTGGAACTCATATGGTCAATATCCGCCTGGCAGCACTTTCCAATATTTTGGTCCAGAGTGTTGGCAAAACCAATAAAATGAAGAGACTGGGCAGACACACTAGCAGATAATGATAACCCCAGTACCAGTAACGCAACGATTCCTTTAATGTATCTCATGATTATTTCCCATTATTTAAAACCATCTCACAAAAACGGACCACGTTTTTCCGATCGTGGAAAACATAGTTGAACTGTTTCTTCCCGTCATAGACCACTGTCCAACTAAAGTTTGTCATCGATACAAGAACATGAGCTTCCTGTTTTTTTCTGGCGAAACAAAACTCAACCTCAGGTATATAAGGTGCCTTGATTAAGTTTGTATCCGTCACATAATTCTCCTCGCTCGAAGTAAGAATGAAAGTCAAAACGGCAAGCGCATCGGATGACAATACACCACAAAGGGAATCCCGCACAAAATGGGGTTCCAGTTCGTAGTCGTCGGGGGTGATTTTTTCTTTCCCCTTGACGGAGTAACAGGTGACCGTGGAAGGGTTCAGCAGAAGGTCTGCCAGCGTGTTCCCCAGTTCTGCACGGATTGCAGACTGATTCACGGCCTTGGCGGTTGTTAGCTTCCTGGACCTGGGTGTGAAGGCGCAACACGCCAGCACAAGGCAAAGTAACACGCCTGAAACGCAAATAAAATAAAGAAAATGTCTCATATAGAAAAAGGATTTAAATGTTATACTCAAAAGGAGATTTCTGCACTCAGAAAAGCAATCATTTGTTTGGAGGTCAAGTTCTCAAAAGGGCGCACTTCACCAAAAGTAAGGTCTCGGTTAAAGAGGTCATAAGGAAACCATTCCAAACCAAGCAGAATAGAACCACGCTTTATAAATGAAAGACCTATTGAGAGGTTATAACTCAGCCCATCACTTACAACACGCATGTCATCCCTTTTGTAAGGGCCATTGTAATATACTATCTTGTTGTATGTGGTCCCAAAATCGATAAATGGCGATATTCCTTCCTCTTCAAGCCTCACCTTCCAGTCAAAAAGATTCCCTGGCGCAATCCTGATTCCGGCTCCGGGGCGAACTGTTCCAAACATATAGAGTGACATTGCAGATTCCTGCGACAGCTGCATCTCAATATTCTGATGCCGAAAACCCAATTGTCCGTATATCCCGACAGGAGAGTATGCACCTACCCACCCAAATTTGATATTAGCCTTAAGGTCATTAAAAAGATCTATTGCCCTCCCCCCAAACTTAGACTTCCAGAACCCTGGCATAGCAGGACGTTTTCCATTCTCCTTGAACATATAAAAACGGTGGGGAAAAAGTGAACTCCCCAGTCCCAAGCTTAAGGTATTGCCGACAAAGGTCCCAATTCCCTCCCCAACAGAATCATACGCATCACTGTTACTGATGGCTATTGCCCCAGAAGCAATGGCACCGAGTGCGAGGGAAGGGAGGACGTTTTCTGAACTGACACCATACGTGAAAAAGAAACCGGACTGGGCCTTGACATGTGGAGTGAACAATAGTCCTAAAACAATGGACAAGACAATACTACGAAGCACAGCTTTCATTTATTTATATTATTTATAGGTTAATTGGTTTAAACACTATAGGACAAGCACAAAAAAGCGAGCGGTACTTGTTTGAGTCGAGGTCGTAGGAAACCTAATAAGCAACAAGTCCGCTCGCAGGGGGAACTGCGAGCGTTTACGACTTGTCCTATAGCTTATAAGGTGAAATTTCCTACGTTTCAACTCATAT
>CADAJF010000023.1 GCA_902788175.1 uncultured Bacteroidia bacterium | reverse complement strand
CCTATTGTCATACCAATATTTTCTACCTGCTGGAATACAAGACAGCTTATAATGCCGACTAAAACATATTTATCAGGCATTATTATTTTCTTATCAATTAATTTAATTAGTTTTAAATCAAATATAATAATTAATCCTATTAATATTATTGATCCTATAAGACCAAAGTTACTTGCATAAACTGCAAATATAGGGAAAATCACAAAAAAAAGAAAGGCGCCGGGGCCTTCCTTTTGAAGATGCTTATTCCGTTTCCGGAGCCAGGGTGGTATAGACGTTGGTGACGTCGTCGTCGTCCTCCAGCAGGCCGGTGAGTTTGTCCAGGGTGACGCGCTGTTCCGGGGTAACCTCCTTGAGATCCACGTTGGGGATTTGCTCGAAGCCGCCGGAAACCAGCTCATAGCCCTTTTCCTCGATGTATTTCTGGATTTGGCCGTAGGAGCTGTAGTCTCCGTAGATGGAAATCTCTACGCTTACATTTTCGTCCTGGTCCTCTACTTCCTGCTTGAAAACTTCCTCTGCGCCAAAGTCTATGAGCTCCAGCTCCAGTTCTTCTACGTCGATGGGCTTGGCAGGGTCTTCCTTGATGCGGAAAACGCACTTGTGGTCAAACATGAAGGCCACGGAACCGCTGGTCTGGAGCGAGCCGCCGCATTTGGTGAAATAGCTGCGGACATTGGCCACCGTACGGGTGTTGTTGTCCGTGGCTGCCTCTACCAGGTATGCGATGCCAAAGGGGCCGAAACCCTCATAAACGATTTCCTTGAAGTCTCCGCTTTTGGCCTCAGTGGCCTTTTTGATGGCGCGCTCCACGTTTTCCTTGGGCATGGACTCTGCGCGGGCTTCTGCGAGGAGGGCCCTCAGGCGGGGGTTGCCGGTAACCTCAGCGCCGCCCTGCTTGACGGCGATGGTGATTTCCTTTCCCAGCTTGGTGAAGACTTTGGCCATGTGGCCCCAGCGCTTCATCTTGCGCTCTTTGCGGAATTCAAACGCTCTTCCCATGGTTACTTGGCAGTTTGGATACGGCTGATGTATTTGTCAATCTCCATGGCCTCCGGGGCGCTGGCCCACTGGTCCTTGATCTGCTCATAGAAGGAGAGAGCCTTGGCATTGTCTCCGGCAGCTTCTGCGGCGATACCGGCCTTGAGGAGATAAGCGGCGGCAAAGGCATTGTCCGTGGTCTTGGCGGCCTTGGTGAACCAGTCCACAGCGGTGGTGTAGTCCTGGAGCTCTACGTAGCAGTCGCCGATGCAGGAGAGGCAGCGGGCCATCATGATGGGATCCGTACCCTTGTACTGCTTGAGGTACTTGAGGGCCTGCTCATACTCTCCGGTGCGGAGAAGAGCTACGCCGGCATACATGTTGGCAGCCTTGGGAGCCTTGGAACCATACTGGTCAATCACATTCAGGAGGCCGGGGTAATTGTCGTCTCCGTTGAGGGCCAGCTCATATTCGCCGCCTTCGAACCACTGTTCCGCCTTAACCATCTGCTCAAGGGCCTGCTGCTTCTTGGGCTGCAGGATAAAGCGGTTATAGGCCAGGATGGCCAGGGCGATGAGGAGGATGCCGATGACAATACCGTAAAGGATTTTGCCATACTCCTTGAAAAATGCTTCGGTTTTGGAAACGGCCTCAGCAACGTTCTGCTGACGCACTTCTTCCTTGGTTTTGGTAACTTTTGCCATAATATCTATTGTTTTTATTCTGCATTTGAGCCCGCAAATTTACAAAAAATATTATATATTTGCAATGTATTCAGCGCGCTTGCCCATGCCTTTTTTGAAGAAGATAGTAGTACAGGATTTCAGGAACATTGCCTTCCAGGAGCTTTCCTTCAGCCCCAATGTCAACTGCATCAGCGGAAACAACGGGGAAGGGAAGACCAACCTGCTGGACGCCATCTATTACCTTTCCATGACCAAAAGCGCCTTTGCAGTCCCGGATTCGGCCCAATTCCGTTATGGGACGGAAGGTTTTACCCTGGGGGGCACTTACGGCATGGAAAACGGCCTGGAGTCACGTTTCGCCCTCAAAGTCAGCCGCGAAGGGAAAAAGCTCATCCGGGACGACAAACCCTACAGCCGCATGGGAGAGCATATCGGCACGCTGCCGCTGGTGATGGTTTCTCCCGGAGATATTGCCCTGGTCAGTGAGTCAGGGGAAGACCGCCGCCGCTTTGCCAATGCCGTCCTTTCCCAGATGCAGGGGGAGTACCTTGCGGCCGTGCAGTCCTATACAAGGCTCCTTTCCCAGCGCAACAAGATACTCAAAGAGGCATCCCCGGACAGGTCCCTTCTCGCTGTCATAGACCAGCGGATGGAAACCTTCGCTGCTCCCGTCCATGAGGCCCGTGCCCGCCTGGCTGCAGATCTGCAACCCGTGGTAGCGGAGTATTACCGCCTCATTTCCGGCGGCGGGGAATCCGTTTCTATAGAGTATAAATCGGAATTGTCAAATAGCTCTTTGTCAGATATTTTTGAAAGACACTTGGAGCAAGACTTAAGGCTCCGCTACACCAGCTCCGGCATCCAGCGGGACGACTTTCTCTTTACCATGAACGGCCATCCCATCCGCAGGGCCGGTTCACAGGGGCAGCAGAAATCCTTCCTGGTAGCCCTAAAATTCGCCCAGTATGAAATCATGAAGCGCGCCTATGGCTATGCTCCCATGCTCCTGCTGGACGACATCTTCGACAAACTGGACCTTCGCCGCATCTCCAACCTCATTTCCATGGTGGCCGGGGCAGACTTCGGCCAGATTTTCCTGACGGATACGGACGCTACGCGCCTTTCCGGCATCGTGGACCGTATAACGCAGGACCGCGCCTATTATTCAGCTTCGGCCGGTATTTTTACTCGGGTAGAATAGAATGGCGGTAAGAATCCATAGGAAAGAAGCCGTTGGCATGGACCAGCTTGTCAAAGAGCTCATTCACCGTCTCAAACTTACGGCCGGGCTCAATACCCAGCGCGTTTTCGCCGCCTGGGACAGCTGCTCCGGCGCTGCCCAGTTTACGCTCAAGCGTTTCTACCGCAGCGGGAAGCTGTACATTACCATCAATTCCTCCGTGATTCGGAATCAACTCTATTTCCAGCGGGATGCCCTGGTGGAAAAGATGAATGCTTTCCTGAAGGAAGACGAGCTTTTCTGCGCAGAGCAGGAAGATGGCTCCGGCTTCATTCAGGAACTGATACTGAAGTAGTTGTTATGAAAAGAAGCTTATTGTTCATTTTGTTGCTGCTATGGGCTGCAGCCCTCCGGGCAGAAGTGGCTACGCCCCATCCCGTTACCATGCGGCAGCCGGACGGCAGCATCATCACCCTTCGCCTGAATGGTGACGAATTCTGCAGCTGGTATACCAGTCTGGACGGGCGCAAGATGTACCGCCAGACTGCCGATGGATGGTGGAGGCCTGTCAGCACTTCAGGCCCCAGCAGGGCCATGCGCAGCAGCGCCGCTTCCCGCCGCCAGGAACGGGATGCCATGATGGCGCGCAGAAAAGAGCCCCTGGGCTTTGGACAGCGCCATTTCCTGGTGATACTGGTAGAATGGTCGGACCAGAAGTTCCAGGATGGGGCGGCAGATTATTTTTCCCGCGCCCTCAATGAGGAAGGTTTTGCCGACGGGGGGAGCGTAGGCTCGGCACGGGACTATTATCTGGATGCCTCTTACGGCCAGTTCGAGCCCCAGTTTGACGTTTTGGGGCCCATTACCCTTGAGCGCAAGCACAACGAGTGGCCTGAAGGCGGTGATCCGGAAAAAGACGACCACCACTACTATATGGCCCGTACCATGGTGCGCGAAGCAATTGCCAAGATGGATGACGAGGTGGACTTTTCCCGCTACGACATCGACGGGGACGGATACATGGACAGCGTTTATATGTTTTACCCCGGTTATGCACAGTCCAACGGCGGCGGCAGCGACACTATCTGGCCACATGCCTGGGGCGTTTATTCCTCCGACCGTTTCGACGGTGTCCGTATCGGCGCGTATGCCTGCTCTTCCGAACTACAGGGCGGCTCAGGAAAGAAACTCCAGGGAATAGGCACTTTTTGCCATGAATTCGGCCATGTGCTGGGGCTTCCGGACCTCTATGATACAGACTACGAGGAAAACGGCCAGGCATTTCATCCCGCTTCCTGGAACCTGATGGCTGGCGGCAATCACAATTCAAGCGGTTGTGTTCCAGCAAGACTCAGCACCTACGAGCGCTATCTGCTGGGCTATATCACTGAAGTAAAAGAACTTACCGTTTCCCCGGATATCCAGATCAGCGACCTTTCAAACCCAGTCCTTCAGTATATTCCCACCATGAACGAAGGGGAGTTCTTCCTTCCGGAAGTGAGGGACGGGGCCCGCTGGGACAAGCCGCTCCCCGCCGGTATGATTATTTATCACATTGACCGCTCGCAGAACCGGGTAGCGGGTTATACGGCCGCCCAGCGCTGGGATTCCGGTGGCGGCATCAACGAGTACGCTGAGCATCCATGCGCCTATATCCTTATTCCCGACCCCTCCATCCGCCCCTACAACAGGTATGCGATGGACGATGCCAAATCCAGGAACAGTTTCTGGAGTCTGTGGGTATTCCCCAAGAACAAGGGGTACGAGGTCAGCTATGAGGTCAAAGACTATGAACTCATGGCATGGGACGGTAGTAATCCATTCTGCCTCAAGAATATAGCATATTCGAATGGGCAGGCCTCCTTCCAGCTTGCCAAGGGCAGCAGAAGTGTTACAGGCAGCGTCGTGGATGCCCAGACAGGGGCTGCCCTGAAAAATGCAGTGGTGCTGGTCAGCCAGGTCGAACCCTCCGGCAGTTCCAGAAAGCGCGCACTCTCCCTAAGCGCCGCCCGCTCTCAGGCCAGGTATGAGACCCTCACAGATGCGAATGGGCGTTTTAAGATCCCCCTTGAGGAAGATTTTCCGACGCGCATGCTCCTGTCTGTCTTTGCCAGCGGATATCACCCTTACCATACAGAAGAGCAGGGCTGGTCCGTGAGCAAGTTCATTCAAGCCGAACCTGTTCTCCAGGGCGGCACTGAAGCAGGTTTCACCAAGGCCCGTTTCCCGCTCACTTATTTCAAGCGTTTTGCTGTAAAAAATACTGAGGACTACAGTGTTGCCGTACGCTTCGGTGCCCAGGAGTTGAAACAATATGCAGGAGGTCTTATCAAGAGTATTTCATTCAGTACTACGGCTTCCGGGGAGGAGGTATGGGTTTTTGTGGATTACGGCACACGTGAGAGGGTGCTCGCACGTCGCGTAAGCAGTGTCAATACCAGTGTGTATGCCAATAGTCCAGCCAATAAGGTGGACATCTCTTCGGCCGGCATCCTGGTACCGGAAGGAGAAGACCTGTATGTCGGGTACATGATTCGCAAGTCTAACAGCCAATACCCGATAACGGCAGACTCCGATGAGCCGCAGGAAGGCGGTCTCTGCCTGTATTCGGGCTTTTCCACCACTGCGCCCCCGGAGACTGGAAAATGGGCGGACGTGAACTATGACTGGGACTGGGGAATGGGTAACGCCCTGATCAGTTTCTCTGTGGAAGAACCCTATCGCCTGGACGAGGGGACAAGCCTCAAAGACTTGGGCATCAGTTATATAGAAATTCCTTCCAGGGAGCTTAGAAGCGGAGAAACATTGCCGTTGGTCCTGCTTACAAGTCCCTCCGAAAAACCCCGGGAGATAAAATGGTTCTACGACGGATTTCCCGTAGAAGGGGAAAGCATAAGTCTTTCGGCCGGGCATCACGTGATTATGGTCCGCCTGCAATACAATGACGGAAAGAAGGACCAGATGGAAACTCAAATAATAGTCCGTTAAGCGTATGAAAAAGGTACTTGTACTCGCAGTTTTGGCTGGCCTGATGAGCATCTCCTGCAAAGAAAAGGAAAAGGAGCAGGATGTTTTCAAGGTATCGGCCTCCCAGCCGGCTTTCCCCCCTGAAGGAGGTAGTTTCAGCGTGCAGGTAAGCACCAATATGGATTTTGTTGCTTCAGTCCGGGAAGGGAAGGAGTGGATTATCCCCGTCAAGACCAAAGCCGTGACAGATTATCAGCTGATTTTTGAGATTACCCCCAACGAAGACACCGAGAAGCGGCAAGGGCTTGTAGTGATAACCTCCGGTCAGAAGGAGGAGAGTTTCGTCATTACGCAAAGTGGCGTTCCCCCGGTGCTGACTGTCGCAGGGGGAGAAGATATCCTTCCTGCAGAAGGAGGCTCTTTCACCGTTCAATTAACCAGCAACGGAGAGCCTGATGTTGACGTCGGCGCCTCCTGGATTCGCCGGGACCAGACCAAGGCCGTCACGCAGAAGCAGTTGGCTTTTCTGGTAGACCCTAACCCGAACAGCGATATCCGCCAGGCTACACTTTATTTCCGCTGGAAGGATTTGCGCCAAACCCTGACCGTGACGCAGGCCATGTCCGTCAAATATGCTGTGACGCCGGGGTTTTACGGCCTGGCGGGACTTGGCTGGACCTATGAGCCGCAAAAGATGCAGCTGCTTGTAAGGGAGCAGGATCACGCCTCCGAGAAAATTTTCGCCCTGATTGAACCTGCCGGCAACCGGCTCATCCAGGTGCGCTACAAAATTGAAGGCGCCATAGAGCGCGGAACATCAGTTGTGGCCACCATCATCCAGAATGTGGACCCTGAGCGTCCTTCCTATCAGGGCAGTGTCAAAGCTACAATTAAATCCCTTGACGGCCCGTTTATTGTATTGGAAGATGCCCAGGGACGCGAAGCCGTCATCAAGCAGTGATTATTTTGAGAAAGATATTTCCGGCTTTTCTGCTATTGTTTTTTCTCTCTTGCGGCAGTTTGCGGCAGGGGAGCAGTTTTCAGCAGGCATCGGCCTCGGGGTGGGAAGAGATCCAGACACGTGAGATAGGCTATGTGGAGCCCCCGTCAGCCAGAAAAGACACCGTTTCTTCCGTGGTGGCGCCCAAGGCTCCTGCGCAACAGCCTTCCTCCAGCCCGGCAGAAGAGCCCAAAGAGCTCTCGGACCAGGTAATCGCCTATGCCCGAACCTTTACCGGCGTTCCTTACAAATTGGGGGCATCCGGCCCCAAACAGTTTGACTGCTCGGGATTTACGCGTTATGTATTCAAGCACTTCGGCTATGAACTTACCCAGTATTCCGGGGCGCAGTTCCAGCAGGGAAGGGAAGTCCCTTCCTACGCAGATCTTCAGAAGGGGGATCTGGTGTTTTTTGGCAAGCGGGGCAGTGTACGGAATATCGGCCACGTAGGCATCGTGGTGTCGGTGGACGAGGAAAGGGGCGCATTCCGTTTTATCCATGCATCCACTTCGGGAGGCGTAATGGAAAGCGAATCTACGCAGGCCTATTACCTGATGCGCTATATCGGCGCACGGCGTATCTTGCCGGACGAGCCACCCCGGCATTGATTTTTCCTTTTTTTTGCTTACTTTTGCAACATCGTTGAACATTTGGGGGTGTTTTGGTTTTGACAGCGCCAGTGTTGGACGGTAAGCATGCCGGGCGTGGGAGCCTTGCCCGTAAATCTCAGACTCCAAAAAATCAGTTGCCAACAACAACTACGCACTCGCTGCTTAATTCGCCCAAGGCAATTAGCTTAATCCGCCTCGCCAAGGCTGCGAGGCCGACGAGTATCCCTCGGACCTTCCGCCTCTTAAGGGCCGATCAAGGGGTATCATCCATTTGAGGCTGCTCCGGCAGACGCTTTTAAAGCCGGCTAAGACTCAAAAGCTAAGGGTAGCTTCGCCCGCCTTCCGGCAGGGCTGCCTCGAAAACCAAAGGAAGGATAAGCATGTAGAAAGCCGCCTGGCAGGACGTTTGGACAGCGGTTCGAGTCCGCTCACCTCCACCTATTCAGGCATGAAAAAGCTGATCAAGAGGAGCCTTTGTGCTGCGGCGCTGCTTCCAGGGGCGGTTTCGGCCTGGGGGCAGGGGAAGGAGCGGCCCAATGTAATCCTCTTTCTGGTGGACGACATGGGTCCCCTGGATACCTCCGTCCCTTTTCTGACAGACCGCTTCGGCCGGCTGGAGCGGCACCCCCTGAACGAGTGGTACCGTACGCCCAATATGGAGCGCCTGGCTAGGACAGGCACCCGTTTTACCTCTTTTTATGCCCAGAGCGTTAGTTCCCCTTCACGCGCTTCCCTCCTTACGGGGCAGAATGCCACCCGTCACGGCGTTACCAACTGGATCCGCAGCGAAGAGAACAACCGAGATGACTATGGCCCTTACAACTGGAACTGGCTGGGGCTTCGGCAAGCGGACTACACCCTTCCCCGCCTGATGCAGGATGCCGGTTACCGTACCATCCATGTGGGAAAGGCCCATCTTGGGCCCTTCGGGAGTGAGGGAGAGTATCCGGAGAACCTGGGGTTTGATGTGAACATTGCCGGCTGTTCCATTGGAGAGCCCGGCAGTTACCTGGGCGAAAATGCCTATGGCCATACGGGTGGCACGCGCTCTAGGGCAGTTCCCGGTCTGGAGCGTTACCTCGGAACGGAAACGTTTCTGACAGAGGCGCTTACCCAGGAGGCCATGGCGCAGATGGAGCAAAGCGTAGCAGCGGGGAAACCTTTTTTCCTTTACATGTCCCATTATGCGGTGCACAATCCCTTTGAAGCGGACCCTCGCTTCGAGGAACATTACCGTGACAGCAGCAAAAACCGCGCAGCCATAGGCTATGCGACGCTGGTGGAGGGGATGGACAAGTCGCTGGGAGATCTGCTGGAACGTGCCAGGCAACTGGGCATAGCGGAGAATACCTTGGTGATTTTCCTTGGAGACAATGGCTCAGATGCGCCGCTGGGACCTTCCAGGGGCTGGACATCATCGGCCCCGCTTCGGGGAAAAAAGGGAACGGAGTTCGAGGGCGGCGTGCGGGTGCCCTGTATCATCGGCTGGGCGGCTCCGGGGCGGAACGCTTTCCAGAAGGCCTTCCCCGTAAAGCAGGGCGGCGTCTCCCGGCAGGTTTGCACCATCATGGACATCTATCCCACCCTGGCAGCACTCACCGGCACCTCCATTGAGGATAAGCATACCATAGACGGACAGGACCTTTCCGCCATACTCTCCGGCAAGGTGGACACTTCCCGGGAGGAGGTTTTCCTTTGCCATTTCCCGCATCGGCACCGGGGAAGCTATTTCACCACCTATCGAAACGGCCCCTGGAAGCTGATTTATTATTACAACCCCGAGCACCCGGAAAGCCCGGATGCCCTATTGTTTAACCTGGATGAGGATCCCTATGAGGAAAACGAGGTATCGGCCCGCCATCCGGACATCCTTCAGCGGCTTTTCAGCGAAATGACAGCCCGCCTGCAGGCCGAAGGAGCCTCTTTCCCCGTAGATTTTGACGGAGCATCCATCCAACCCAAATTGATTACCAAATGAGCAGAAGATTCTTTGCTGCCATAGCATGCCTATTTGCCCTCGCATGGGGGGCAAAGGGCCAGACAGGCACCTGGTCGGGTAGCATGAGTATCCAGGGAAGCAGTCTAAGGGTAGTCTTTCACCTGGACGCAGAGCCGCCTTGCATGGACTCCCCGGACCAGGGTGTCAAAGGGATTCCCATCCAGGTGGAAAAGAGCGCTACCGGTGCTGTAAACATCAAAATCCCGTCCATTGGTGCAGCCTTTGAAGGCCAGTGGACACTCCACGAAATTCTGGGCACATTCAAGCAGATGGGCGTTTCGCTGCCGCTTACGCTCATTCCCGGAGAGATCCGCCTCCGTCGCCCGCAAACTCCTCGGCCGCCCTTCCCCTATACGCAGGAAGAGGTCACTTTCTCGGGCGGGGATGCCGTCCTAAAAGGCACCTTGGTACTCCCGGAAAGCTGTTCCCGCAGCACGCCCGTCCTAGTGATGGTTACGGGCAGCGGCCTTCAGAACCGCGACGAGGAAATCTTCGAGCACAAGCCTTTTGCCGTCATCGCCGATGCCCTTGCCCGTGAAGGCATTGCCACGCTCCGCTACGATGACCGGGGTTTCGGGGAGTCCAGCGGCGACATTGTAAACTGCACTACGGAAGACCTCAAAGCCGACGCCCTTTCCGGCATACGGCTATTGCGGGAACGCTTTGACAAAGTAGGCGTACTGGGCCACAGCGAAGGCGGCACCATTGCCCTTATGCTGGCTGCAGAAGGAGCGGCCCATTTCATCGTCAGCCTTGCCGGCATGGTGGTTTCCGGGGCCGAAACCCTCCTTGCCCAGAACCAGCTGACCCTTCTTGGGGCAGGATACCCCGAGGACACCGTCAACTCCTACTGCGCACTTCTTGAAAAATCCTTCGAGGCGCTGGTGAAGGGCACTCCGCTGCCCAAGACCGATGAGTACGACCTGCCGGCTCCTCTGCTCCAAAATTACGCCGGAGCCCTGATGCAGCTCCAGTCTCCGTACATGAAGCATTTCCTTTCCCTGGACATGCGTCCGCTGCTTGGAGATATCATCTGTCCTGTCATGGCAGTGAACGGCACAAAAGACGTGCAGGTAGATTTTACCGCCAATCTGGAGGCCTTACGGGCTGGCTTACCTTCTCTTGGAAACCACTGCATAGAAGCGGTGGAAGGCGTGAACCACCTGTTCCAGCACTGCAGCTCCGGGGCTGTCTCTGAATACCGCGAGTTAGAGGAAAGCTTTGCCCCGGAGGTGCTGGATAAGATAGCCAAGTGGCTCAAAAGCTTGTAAGCGTCAGTTGCCGCTGACTGGCCTTGGAAGGAAACATAGCTCGACGCTGGCTGCTACACTGTTCCCGCCTGTCGGAGTATAGGAAGCACGGACTGTATAATAACCGCTCCTTGAGCTGGTCGCTACACCTTTGTTGATCCGGACTTCCGCCTCGTCGCAGGACCAATGTACCTTGTTAGTCACGTCGGTGGTAGCGATGAGCGTTTTGTTGCGGTAGGTTTTGAGACTGGCCGTAAGACGTATTTCCTCGCCCTCTTTGACCGCATCCGGCCAGACAGGATTGATGCTGAGGATGTGACTTTCATTCCCGATGGCGCCAGGTTCGGAAACCGTAAAGGAGACAGAATTGGAACGGATTCCGGCATAAATGCAGTATAACTCATAGTTCCCCGTAATCGTAGGTGTAAAAGAGCCTTCCCTGCTAATGAAGTAAAAGGCTGTATCTTCTTTCATGGGGAAATTCTTAATATAGCCGAATATCCCTTGGTCCAGGTACCACAGATAAGTAGGAAAGGTGATATCCACGCCTTCTGCCGTTACGGTGAATTGGAGGCTTTCGCCCAGTTCTATGCTTTCGGAGGAAACTTGCAGGTAAACGGGCACCTTTATTCCCGGGCAAGTCACCAGAATACGGTCAGAGAAACTACCCAGCTCGCTCTTGAGCGTTCCCTTGATGTATCCGCTTCCCTTCGAAGCCGCCAGGTACTCCCGGTAATCGTAAGTGGTAACACCCGCAGGCTGGTATTTCGCGCTGAAGCGAACCCAGTCGGGATTCTGGTTGTAATCCTCCACAGTCCAGAGGCAGTTGTCCGTGAATATGTTGTTGAAACTGCCTGCGCTTTTGAGGATGCCGTTTTCATAGCGGTCATCGGCACGGAAAAGTTTCAGTGAAAAGCGCTCTCCTATATAGACGGAAACACTCTTCTGGTTAGTATTGTTTACTTGTATTTTATAACGCTGCGACCACCATGCCAGCTCATTTTCATGCTTCCAGTCGTCCAGGAAAGTGCCGTCCTGGAGGTAATCCACTTTCCAGCTGTAGCGGCAGTTGCGGGTAATGGAAAAGTCAGAAGTCGTATTCCGTCCCAGGTAACTGCGGTAGGTCATGCTCCCTTCGTAGTTTCCGCGCCCCTCTACGCCCACTTCCATGTATGTAAGAAGCGCGGCCTTTTCCGGAGGAATAGCCAAATCATTGTCTGGACTTTTGTCGGAAGAAGAAGTAATGGCTGCAATGCTGCCCTGTTCGTTTTCAGGAATATAAAAGACAAAAGTGCCTTCGCTCTCATCGGTACCCGGAGCCATTTCTTCGTCGGCAAGGATGTCGGAGGCATCCAGTGCCCGGCTTGTGCCGAAAGGGGAGAGGCGCCTGTTGAGCCCGCAAATCCTGATACTGCTGATAGCCCCGTCCCAATGGACGTTAAGGTCAACAGCCAGTTTGGCCAGCAGCCGGCGAAGGGGAATACTCAGCTCCTGCGTTTGGAGATTGTCTAAAGTGTAAACCAGCTTTCCCACCATGGGGATGCCCCGGCGCTCTATGCTGTTTTCCTGCACGGTATATCCCGGAATGAGATACTGGATTCCCCCCAGGCTCTCTTCAGAGCTGACGCTCTCGGGAAAACACTCGCGCATGTCGCCCATGTTGGCTAGCGCGTAAATGGTATAGCTCTGTTCCATCTCCAGCAGGAAGTTCATACTGTCGAATCCGGAAGTGTAGTAGGCAGTTTCTGAAAGGCTTCCGTCACTGCGGTAAATGGCCAGGGTAAGCGTTGTAACCTTGGTCTCGATGTCAGGGTCGGAGAGAACGGTCTTGGTGCTGCTTGAGGGCACCTGCAAATCCTCGACAAAAAAGGAAACGCGGGTTCTTGAGGGGCGCAAAGGTTCCGGCAGCACGTCTTCCACTTCCCTCCGGCAGGATAAAGTCAGGGACAGGAGCAGCGCTGCGGCCACCCCCATGCGGATTCCATTCAAATGCTTCAGTTTCATAGGCTATGACTGCTCTTGGATGCTATAATCGGCCTCCCAGGGCTGCGCTTCCGGGATAAACTGCACTGTCAAGGCTCCGGGAATCTCCTGTTCCGGGTCTTTGGAACCCAGGTGGTTCAGGGTGCAGAAAACCCGGAAGGCACGGTTACGGGATAGGTAATGCGGGCTGTTCTCTCCGGAAAGCGTAGCCTGGTAGTAGTAGGTATGCCCTCCCAGTTCCGTTTCCAGGATCAGGCGCGTACAGCGCGGGCCGTTCCAGTCAGGACTGTGGGAGTCGGCCTGGAAGTCCCAGGGATTGGGGTAGCAATAAAAAGTGCGTCCCAGGTTTTCGGAAACGTTTTGCCGAAGCTGCAGATGCAGGTTCCTTTCGCCCACCAGGGCATCGATGGCGCTTACTTGCGGCATGGCAGCAGCGTGCTCCCAGCCCATGGCATTGTACCAGGAGGCCTGGCGTGAGGAAAGCTCACCTGGATAATAATCTTCTGAATAGCGGCTTTCCGGATATACATTGGTCAGGTACACGTGGCGCAGAGTCATCTGCTGCGAGGCAAGTGAGGCGTTTTGGAAACGGCGTGTAACCGTTTCCAGATGAATTTTGCAAACCAGACGCTGCAGGCGGACTGCAATTTCCAACACTTCCTCCCCGCCCGGAACGGCGAAAACGGCCGCCCCGGACATGAGAAAACAACCGGGGGCGTTGTCGGCCAGGGATGCCCTGAGGCGCAGGAAGTCGGCGCGGGTACGGATGGCTGAAACATTCGGTGCATAGGCTCCGGTCAAAGGGTAATTGGCCATCACGAATAGCTCGAAAACGCCTGTCCTTAAAGTTTTTGTAACCGTACCTTCGCTTCCTACAACCCCGCTGTAAGCCAGCAGTCCGGTACTCCTTTCAAAGATGAAAAAGGCCCAGCGCTGAACGGCTCCTTCATCCCTTTCGTAATCCACTCCGCTTACCTTGGTGTGGGAACCTCCATTCGGACTCAGGGACAGCCGTACGGGCATTCCCGTCATTTCGGGGACTGGATCCAGGGCCTCTTCCCGCATACAGGAGAAAAGGGCCAGGAGGACTACTGCTATAGTAGTGAATCTGATCTTTCTTCTCATATCTTTCTTGCTAAAAATTATAGTCCAGTTGCTCCTGCCCCCATGCGCTCACCGAAACGCGGACGCTCATTTCCTTGTAGTCAATGGTAATGTCGGCATCGGGAAGGTTCTTCTCCAGCCAGGTGATGCCACCCTGCTCGTAGAGGATGGCCCAGAGGTCAAAAACTCCCAGCAGCCCTTCCATCTCGCCCAATTCCGGCTTTCCATAGAGTTCCAGGCGGAGGGCATGGTCTGCCTGGCGGGGGAGCGTACATTCGAAACGCCCGATGCTCAGTTCTTCGGGAAGGAAGCTGAAAGGCCCCCGGACGGGGTTCCCTGTCAGGATATCCATCCCGCAGGTATTCCCCGTAATCCGGACCAGGAAAGGGAACTCGCCTTCCGCCGACACAAAACTCTCCATCCCCACAAACTGCAGCCCGATTCTGGAATGGTCCTTGACCAGCTCTACTGGTACCAGGAAAGATTCCGGCTCGGTGGCGCTGAGGTAGGTAAAGCGGAAAATGGGATCGGCCTGGGAACCTTCCGCTATGATCCAGCTGCTGTTCCCATCCAGGTGATTGTCCCCGACTCCCACAAGGCCATGGCCCGATACGGCCTCCTCTCCCCGTATGGCCATGTAAAACTCCAAATTGTCGATGGCCCTTACCGTAGTTGTGTCTTTGTCCAGTAGAAGCCCTTCGGGATAGCTGTACACCGATACGCACACCCGCTCGAACGACTCGAAGCTTTCACTGTTGAGCAAGTCGAAAAACATGAAACGGGGGCATAGGATCCGGTCCTCCAGGACCAGGTTCCTGCAGGATACCAGCGAGAGGAGTGCCAGCCCGACTGCCAATTTAAGTTTTGTCTTCATAGGTTTTAGAAATCGTATTCCAGGTTCACCAGGCCGTCGGTCCACTCGTCCACGATAATCGTAGGTTTGACCTTTCCGGTGGTTATCCGCTCGCCGGGATTGTCGGCGCCCAGCATGGTAATGTTGATGTTGGTTATGCGGTAGAGTTTGTTGGCTTCCAGCTTGGGCAGGTCGAAGGTGTAGTAGGTGTTCTTGTCGATGGGCGTGTCAATCAAGCTGCCGCTTTTGGCCTTGGCCTTGATTACCAGGCAGGTATGGACAGGCGCGGTGACGGAGGGGCTGGCCTGGTATTCGTCGGCGGGGTTGGGATAAGCCAGGTAGCTGCGTCCGATGGCGGTTTCGTTTCCGGAAACGTTGCAGCTGAGGTTGCTGCTCAGATGGTCAAAGGTCACAGCAGGAGCGCCGTCCGACAAGGTCCCTTTGCTGTACCAGTTGGTCATGGTGTTCAAATGCGAGGAGGGGAGTGTGACGGGGTTGCCTTTGGCAGCCGAACCGTCCCCTTCATCCGCTACACCGTAAGGCGATTTACCCACCACGTTGACCAGGTAAATCTGCTGGATATCCAGGCTGCCGCCCTCCAGAGCCGTGTTGCGAAAATCCACGGTCACTTTGTCCAGTACAATCTTGGAGGTGAGGCGCTTTACGTGAACAGAGACGTCGCTGGTAACCGGAGAAGCGTTCTTGTTGGGGTCGTACTCCCTCACCTCCACGTTCTTTTTCCCTACCATGATAAGCTTGTCAGCGGTATTCTTTGAAAGGTCAGCCAGGTCGTCCGTTCCGGTTGTGGACGGCGAGTCAAAGCGGGACATCTTGCTGAAATTGAGCCTGTCCGCATTCAATACCACGTAGAGGGTCTTCGAGCCGGTCTTGGCCGTGATTTTCAGGTCTGTGCCGGAGTTGTAATCGGCAAAGTACTTGGAGGTTTCCAAGGTGCCTTCGCTGGTATAGACAAAGAGCTGGACGGATTTGACGTCGTTGTCGGACAGTGACGTTGCCTTTGTTTCCGAAGCAGGAGTCTGCAGCTGGACAGAGATAACGCCGGTCGGGCCTTCAAGTAGAGGTTCCTTCTCCAGGGGAATAGCGGTGTTCTTTGCGCAGGAGAACAAGAGGGCGACAGGCAGGGCCGCCGCAAGCATAAAGTGACTTTTTTTCATAAACAAAAGTTTAATTGGTGTTAATAAATAATTGTTGATAAGGTGTTTATATTTCTTCTGACTTATTGAGTCCGTATCGCTGGATCAGTACATATATCTCCGGATCAAGGTTGCCCCGGAAGACATAGGAGCGGTCCTGCCGGCATGCGTCCAGATAGCACTGGACAGCATTTTGGTCGTCTTCATTGCGAGCATACAGGAGCGCCAGCATGTAGTTGACCTGAGGCGTCCTTTCCAGCTCCTGCAAAATGGCCATGGCCGATGCATTGTAGTCCAGCGAAACATAGGCGATAGCCGTATTGAAGTCCTTGTATTCCCTCAGCAGGGTAAGCGCTTTCTCGTAATTGCGCTCTTTCAGCGCCTTCACGCCGTTCATATAGGCGGTATCCAAAACTGTGGTGTGTACCGTGTCCTTGTGCATGCCCCGGCGATGCAGGAAAAAGTCAAACCGCACCGTTCTCAGGCGGGGATAGAGTTTCTCCCTGAGGTGCCTGTAGTAGGGTTCACGGGAAAGTGCCACCTCCCGCTGGTCCAGGTCTTTCTGCTCCAGGTGTTTCATGTAGGAACGGACGTCCCCCGGGGTTAGCAGGCTGTCCTGGTCCACCAGGAAGGAAAGCATCTCCCAGTTCTCCCCGTTGGAGCGGGAACGGAAGGGGATATCGGGGATGTCAATACGCTCGCGCCCCAGTTTTTCCCGGCCGGAGTCATCCACGGTGACAGTGAGGGCAGCATGCCGGCGCACGGAATCCCGGTAGTGCCGGATATAGTCCTCGAAATAGCGGGCTACGGCTCCTGCCCTCCGTTCCGACAAAACGTCGTTGGCCTTCTGCGCCCCTTCAGGCGAGGCCGATGCCGCAATGACAATGGAATCCAGCTCATAGGTAGGATTGGAAAGCAGCTCGAAGATATTGCCCCTGATGCGGGAGAGTTCCTCGCGGTTGTTTCCCATGCGGGGGTCCACATCGGCCTTCCCGCTCTCGAAGTCCACGTAGCAGGCGGTGTTGGCCGATGCCCTGCGCTCGACGATGCGCGAGAGATAGCGCTCCGTCCCGTCTGCAAAAGCCGAGAGGGAACTGATGTAAAAGGTGAGCGGGGCCGATCGGGCCATGCTGTAAAGGCGTTGGTCCTGCTCGTAGATATCGCCGGAAAGGACAATGTCCACCTTGCGAAGCTTCGGACGGGTACGGATGGTCTGGGTATAGTGGTACACGAAATCCCCGTCCAGGCTGCGGATGACCGTATCCAGGCGGATACCTTCCGTGAGAATGGGCGCCTTTACATATTTGGAGAACATCACGCCCACCCTGTCTTTGCGACGCTGGTTCAAGGACTTGGCAAAGGTGTTGGTATAGTGCTCGATGGCATCCTGTTCACTGACACCGTAATGCGAGAGGAATTCGCTCTCCTGCACATAGGATGTGTCCGTTTTGTAGCGGTACAGTTCAGGGATATTCCGTTTGATGAAAATCTCCAGGTTGCGGATATCAACGAAACGGGTGGTGTCCGTAATGATGGAAGAGAGGAAGCGGTCGTAGAGCTGGTATCCGCGAAGCTGCTGCCTGCGGTAATCCTCCCCGGTGATAATCACGCTCTCGAGGCGCAGCGAGTCCTCCAGGACGTACATGTCCGGATAAAAGCGCAGCTGCCAGCGGCTGTCCTGCATGGAAGAGGGGACAATCACCTCAAAGCGAAGGTCAATCCGGCCGTTGCGCTCTGCTACGTTTCGGAAACGGGCGGTAATCACGGCCGCATCCAGTACGTCCGTAGCCACCATCTCGCCGGAGGCCTCGTCGCGGACCGCTTTCATGATGAGCACGTCTTTCCCGTCCTCGTCCTTGACGGTGAGGGTGTCGCGCCGGGTCACCGCGATGACTTTGCGTTCCTCCTCTATCTCGTTGCGGGAAAGGGCGATGCTCGCCGCCAGCTCCTGCCGGCGGACGGAGTCAATCTTGCGGCCCGGCCCGCAGGAGGGGAGAAACGCTGCAGTCACCGCCACGGCGGCTGCTGTCAGGATTATTCTGCTTTTCATTTCCTTCTCGTCAGAATATCAGTTGAAAGCCTATCCGTGCATCGGGAAGGATGAACACTTTTTCGCCCTGCTCCCGGATTACGCCGCAAGAGGGGCAGGAGTACTGCGTGTACTTTTTCCAGCCGCCCCATGCTCCGGCGCCAAGGTCCAGGTTCCAATGTTCAGAAAGCATCACGGAATAACCGCCCCACAAGCGCACTCCGTACGCATCTCCTTCCTCCGTATCCCGCTTGATGATACCTCCTGCATTATAGACCATGTACCGGGCGTCCATGCCGGCCCACCATCCGGAATAGACATGCCAGGGCCACCAGCGTCCGCCGGCCCAGAGGGAAAACTGCCGAAGCTGGAACTGCTTGTCGGGGTCTCCCGGGCGGAGGGTCCAGGGGTTGAGCGCCGTGCCCGCGTGGAAGGAAACCGTCTGGCTTACAGCCACGGAAGCATCGGCATTAAGCGTCCCGAGAGCCATCCACCCCACTGCGTCGGTTCCCACGGAAAAGCGTTGCGCGTGGGTCTGCTGGGCGAATGTGGTCAATAGCAACAGGGCCAAAAGTGTATTCCCGAGGGTTTTCATCGCTACCAGTCTCTTTGGGGTTGCAGACAATCATCTTCGCGGGGCACGAGGGTCACCTTCCGGGCCAGCACCTCCATTGTAGTCCTTTCCTCGCCGGTCTGGCTTGTGTAGCGACGCGTACGCAGGCGTCCGCTCACTTCTACCCAGACACCTTTCTGGATGTCGTAGATGCAGGCGATACCGTCTTTGCCGTTCCACGCCGACACGTTGAACCAGGTGGACTCGATGCAGGGATTTCCGTCCCTGTCCACGCTGCTGTAGTCGGTGACCACGGAGAAATTGCACACGGAGTTGTTGTTGCCGAAGGTATTGATCTCGGCCCTTCCCACAACGCCGCGCAAGAGGATCTTATTCATGAACTCCATTTCTTTTGCATTGATTAATAGTTCTACAGCGGGCCGGCCTGGCGGTGCGCGCTTTTGCCGCTCCGGTCCGCCTGCAAAGTAAATAGGGAGACCTGCGCTCCGGAGCACGAATAGCGCCCCGAAGCTGCACTTATTCACGTTTTTTACGATAATTGCGTGTTTTTTACGAGGATCCGTAAGAAAAGTGAAGCGACAGGTAAACAAATCTACCGAAACGCTTTTCCGGCCATTCGGTGGAAAGCAGCTTTTTTTCTGGAATCTTTTTTACGATGCTTGGAAATAAGCAGGACATTGCGCATTTTTACCGCCAAAAGAAATGGCGTATGGCAAGCATACTTGAAGATTCTATGCAGGGAGAAGGCCGGACACGCTGCCTCTGCTGCGGAGACCTTATCCTCTATGGCCGTCCGGACCGCAAGTTTTGCAGCAGCACCTGCAAGAACCGCTGGCACAACAGGCAAAAATACCCGGCCCAGGAACTGGTGGAACGGAGGATTATCCGTATCCTGCGCAGAAACCATGACATCCTGGACAGGCTTATCCGCCTGAATATCCGTTCACTGGACCGCATTACGCTCATGGACATGGGCTATCACCCGGATTATGTAACCTCTTACCGGAAAGTGGGCATCAAGCAGCTTTTCACCTGCTTTGACATCCATTATGAGCAGACGCCCACCCGTATCAAAAAAATTGTCCGCACTTCTCTTGAGGAGAGTGCGGACAGCAAGCGTTAAACAGAGGAAAGCCTCAGGAGGCCTGCTGGGTTTGCACAGGCTTTTTCCCGGGCTCTTTGAAAAGAATCCAGAAAAGGATGGCCACCACAAAGGCATAAGCGGCAAAGATGTACCAAACCGTGGGCCAGTTCTGCTGCTGGGGCTCCAGCCTGTCGGCCACGTGGTAGAAGTTTACAACCTGACCGGCCGCCCAGGTGCCGATAGAGGCGCCAAGACCGTTGGTCATGAGCATGAACAGGCCCTGGGCGCTGGACTGGATGCTCTTGTCCGTATTTTCATTCACATACAGCGAGCCGGAAATGTTGAAAAAGTCGAAGGCTACGCCGTAAACTATGCAGCTGAGGACAAATAACCAAACGCCGCTTCCGGGGTTGCCCAGGCCAAAGAAGCCAAAGCGGAACACCCAAGCGAACATGGCAATTAGCATCACCTTCTTGATTCCGAACTTTTTCATGAAGAAAGGAATAAGGAGGATGCAGAGTACCTCGCTCACTTGGCTCAGGGAAATGAGCGCATTGGCATTCTGCGCGCCCCAACTGCTGGCAATAGCCGGATCCGGGTGCATGCGGAACGAGGAGATGAACATGTTTGCATAGCCGTTGGTAATCTGGAGCGAAGCGCCCAGCAGCATCGAGAAGATGAAGAAAATGGCAAACTGCCGGCTCTTGAAAAGCTTGAAGGCTGATAGGCCCAGCTTGTCCATGATGCTTCCTTCGCTTGCCTTCCTGTTAATGGGGCAATGCGGCAGGGTGAAGCTGTAGGCGCACAGGAGAATGCCCAGGAAACCGGAGGTGTAGAACTGCCAGTAACTATGCTGGAAGCGGAAGAAGCCGGGATCCCTCACGAAATTCACGAAAAGCATGGCGCAGATAAAGCCGATGGTGCCGAATACGCGGATGGGAGGGAAGTCCTTTACGGTATCCATGCCGCTGGTTTCCAGGCATTTGTATGCCACGGCATTGGAAAGGGCGATGGTGGGCATATAGAAGGCGACACTTAGTAGGTACAGCAGGTAGAAGATGCCAAAACTGAAGCCCTGCGTGGTGGAGTAATAGTGGACGTTGGCGCCGCCCCGGGTCACTCTTTCCAGTACTTCTACGTTGCCCATGGCATAAAGCCCCAGGCCAATCATGAACAGAGCGGCCAGTCCGTGGCAGATGGCCAGGGTCTTTTGGGCGGGGATCCATTTGTCGGCCACTATACCCATGAGGGCGGGCATGAAGATGGAAACGAAGCC
The DNA here is from genome assembly GCA_902788175.1 of uncultured Bacteroidia bacterium. Taxonomy (GTDB): domain Bacteria; phylum Bacteroidota; class Bacteroidia; order Bacteroidales; family UBA932; genus Cryptobacteroides. The sequence continues at coordinate 11,730 of CADAJF010000023.1, read as the reverse complement.
CTGTGTGGCATAGAACAGCCATACTTTTTCTCCCATACCGGCCGAGCCGATAAAGCCGCCCATGGAGGTGAGGTAGGCGCCCCATACGGCATATTGAAGGAAGTTCATCAGGACGAGCCTGATGGTGATGGGTTTGATTTTGAGTGCCATTTGATTTATTTTGTTTTTGCTCAATCGTACAAAAGTACAAAAAAATCAGTATTTTTGCAGTAATAAAAGCAATTTGATGTACTCGTTCAAGCGTATCGCCACAGATCCCGCCTCCGCCGCCCGCGCAGGAGTCATCACCACAGACCACGGTGAAATTCTCACGCCCATCTTTATGCCGGTGGGTACGGTCGGCTCTGTTAAAGGCGTGTACCACAGGGATTTAACGCAGGACATCAAGGCCCAGATCATCCTGGGAAACACCTACCACCTGTACCTTCGCCCCGGCCTGGACACCCTGCATAAGGCCGGTGGCCTGCACCGCTTCGAGCACTGGGACGGCCCCATCCTCACCGACAGTGGCGGTTTCCAGGTCTTTTCCCTCGCACCCATCCGCAAGCTTACGCAGGAAGGCTGCAAGTTTGCTTCGCACATAGACGGCAGCCGGCACGTCTTTACCCCGGAAAACAACGTGGACACCCAGCGCATCATCGGCGCAGACATAGTGATGGCCCTGGACGAATGCTGCCCCGGAGACGCGGATTACCGCTATGCCGCCAAATCCCTCAAGCTCACCCAGGGCTGGCTGGAGCGCTTTGCCAGCCGCTTCGACCAGACGGAGCCCCTTTACGGCTATACCCAGGTAATGTTCCCCATCATCCAGGGCTGCGTGTATCCGGAACTGCGGAAACAAGCCGTGGAGCACGCCCTTTCACTGGACGGGGACAATCGCGGCGGCTACGCCATTGGCGGCCTGGCGGTAGGGGAGCCCACGGAAACCATGTACGAGATGCTGGAAGTAACCTGTCCGCTCCTTCCCCAGGAGAAACCGCGTTACCTGATGGGCGTGGGCACTCCGGCCAACATCCTGGAAGGCATCGCCCGCGGGATAGACATGTTCGACTGCGTGATGCCCACCCGCAACGGCCGCAACGGCATGCTCTTCACCTGGGACGGCATCCTGAACATGCGCAATGCCAAATGGACAGACGACTTTACCCCCCTGGACCCGCTGGGCACCTCCTTTGTGGACAGCTATTACACCAGGGCCTATATCCACCATCTTTTCATTGCCAAGGAAATGTTTGCCGCCATGGTGGCCAGCGAGCATAATCTGGCATTTTATTTGGACCTTGTGCGCGTGGCACGGGAACACATCCTCCAGGGAGACTTCAACGCCTGGAAGGAAGCCATTGTCCCCAAACTGATGCAGCGCCTATGAGAATCCGAGGACTCCAAAGACTGGACTGGTACATTATCAGGAAGTTCCTGGTAACTTTCTTTGTCTCCATCGCCTTCCTGTCCCTGATCATCGTCATCTTCGACATCAGCGAGAAAATCGAGGATTTCGTCCGGAAGGAAGCCCCGCTCCGGGAGATTGTCTTCGACTACTACGTGAACTTTGTCCCGTATTTCATCAACATGTACTCGCCCATGTTCGTGTTCCTTACGGTCATTTTCTTCACGTCCAAGATAACCCAGGATTCAGAGGTGGTGGCCATGCTCTCCAGCGGTATCAGCTACCACAGGCTCATGGTACCCTATATGGTATCGGCCGCTGTCATTGCTGTGCTGTCTGCCGTTATGGGCATGTGGATCATTCCGCCCGCAAACGGTACACGCGTGGCCTTTGAAATGAAGTATAACTCCTACATGTCGCGGCAGGTCAAAGCCGGCCACGACATGCACTACAAGCTGGAAAACGACCATTTCGTCTATCTGGAAAGCTTCAGCGCCTACAACAATACCGCCTATAACTTCACGCTGGAAGACATGTCCGGCGGCCGGCTCCGCTCCAAAATAAGCGCGGAAAGTGCCCAGTTCGACACCCTTACCGGTTCATGGCGCCTGCGCAACTGGTTCATCCGGGACTACGACGAAGGGATGGGGGACCACATCCGTTCCGGCCGCCAGATGGATACTGTCCTCAGCCTCACCCGGGACGACTTTTTCCTGAACCGCTTCACCATCCAGCAGTTGAACAAACGGGAACTGGACCAGCTCATCGAAACCCAGAAAATGCGCGGAGACGCCTCCGTGAACATGGCGCTCATTGAAAAGAACAACCGGCTTTCCCTACCGTTCTCTACCTTCATCCTCACCATTATCGGCGTGGCGCTCTGTACCAAGAAAAAGCGTGGTGGCATGGGATGGAACCTGGCGGCTGGAACGGCCCTGGGCTTCTCCTACATCCTGTTCATGCACTTCAGCGAGATGTTCGTCATAACGGACACCCTGCCTGCCGGAGTAGCCATCTGGCTTCCCAACTACCTATATGCCATCATAGCCTTAGTCGTGTACATCAAAGCCCCCAAATAATGCGCGTACCCATCGTCAACCACTCTCCCTATCCCTGTCCGGCATACGCCACGGAGCAAAGCGCCGGCGTGGATTTACGGGCCCACCTGGAAGCTCCCATGGTTTTGCAGCCCCTTCAGCGCACGCTGGTCCCCACCGGCCTTTTCATGGCGCTGCCTGCCGGCTATGAAGCCCAGGTGCGTCCCCGCAGCGGCCTGGCGCTCAAGCATGGCATCAGCGTGCTCAACACCCCCGGAACCATAGACGCAGACTACCGCGGGGAAATCAAGGTCATCCTTGTCAACCTGTCGGACCAAGCCTTCGAGATTCTCCCCGGAGAAAGGATAGCACAGATGGTCATCGCCCGCCACGAAAAAGTAGAGTGGGAGGAGGTGGATACCCTGGAAGAAACCGCAAGGGGAGCGGGCGGCTTTGGCTCTAGCGGAAAGTAAGTATATGGAGATTAAAGACTTATATCAGGTATTCCTGCGCTCGGCAGGCGTAAACACAGATACCCGTACCCTCAAGGAAAACCAGCTTTTCTTTGCTCTCAAAGGGGAGAATTTTGACGGAAACGCCTATGCTCTCAAGGCCTTGGAGGGCGGTGCATGCTGCGCCGTTGTCCATGAGTCCTTGCAGGCCTGTGATCCGCGGCTTGTCAAGGTGGAGGACACCCTCCTGACCCTGCAGGAGCTGGCGGCCTGCCATCGCCGTCAGCTGGACATCCCTGTTATCGGCCTGACGGGAACCAACGGCAAGACTACCACCAAGGAACTTATCCGGGCGGTGCTTTCCAGCACCTATAAAGTAGTGGCCACGGAAGGCAATCTGAACAATGATATCGGCGTGCCGCTGTCTGTCCTGAAGATAGGACCCGATGCCCAGATAGCCATCATTGAAATGGGCGCCAGCCACCCGGAAGACCTCCGTCCGCTCCTTTCCGTAGCGCAGCCTACGCACGGAGTCATCACCAATGTGGGAAAGGCACACTTGGAGGGCTTTGGCAGCTTCGAGGGGGTCAAACACGCCAAAGGCCTGCTCTACGACTGGCTCAAGGCCCAGGACGGCGTGGCCTTTGCCAACGGGGAAGACCCTGTGCTCCAGGAAATGCTCTGGGAAAGGGGTGTACCCTGCATCGCCTACGGTCTCAAGGGGGTGGAAATCCTGCCCTCCTCGCCGGAGCATCCTTTCCTGAGGATGGACTTCGGAGACGGCGTTTTGGAGACGCAGCTGGTGGGCGCCTACAACGCCGCCAACGTGCTTGCTGCCCTCAAGATTGGCTGGTTCTTTGGTGTCCCTAGGGAAAAAGCCTGGGCTGCCATCACCTCCTATTCTCCTTCCAATAACCGCTCGCAACTACTTAAGACGCAGAATAATACGCTCATTGTAGATGCGTATAATGCCAACCCTTCCTCCATGGCCGTAGCCCTGGACAACCTCTCGCTGGTTCAAGGTCGCAAGGTGGCTCTCCTGGGAGACATGCGCGAACTGGGAGCCGATGCCCCCGCAGAGCACAGCCGCATAGTAGAACGCCTGGAAGGCTGTGAAGCGTATCTGGTAGGGGAGGAATTCACCCGGGCCGCAAAGGGCACCCCGCTCAAGACCTTCGCCACCTCGGAGGAACTGGCAAAGTACCTGCTGGAGCATCCGCTTCAAGGCTGCACCATCCTGGTGAAAGGCTCCCGCGGAACGCAGATGGAAAAGGTTATAGCTTCGCTTTGACAATGAGGAAGCGGGCGGCATAGGCCAGAGCCAACCCCACAAGCAGTCCAAAGACCGTTCCCGTAAGGATATCCCCAAGATAATGGGCCGCCAGCATGACGCGGCTAAGGGAAGCCAGTGCCGCCCAGAGCATGATTAGGCAGCCATAAAGGTTGTAACGGCCCTTGGGGCGCACATTCAACCGCAGAGCAGCCCAGGAGCCGGCGGCAAAACCGAAGACATTGCTGGCATGGCTGGAGAAAAAGCCGTAAAGCCCCATCCCGTTTCCGTCCGGACACCTTACCCCTTGGGCAGTCATCCAGGGGTCGTGGCAGGGGCGAAGGCGCATGGCCGTGTTTTTCACCAGAACAGAGAGCTGGTCTGTCACCACCACCGTCAGAATGAGGGTCAGCAGCACCACCAGCCCCTTTTTCCAGCCAAGTCTCCAGAAAATAAACGCTACAACCAGCACATACAGGGGGAACCAGACAACCGTCTCGGAGAAAAAGCTCCAGAAAGGGTCCAGGAAAGAGGGCCCGTTCTGGTTCACCCAAAGGCTTAGCCGCTGATCTAACGAGACAAGGCGTTCCATAGGGCTTCCTTCAGCTCGTTCAGGCCGGTCTGGGCCACGGAGGAAATAAAGACGTGGGGGATACCCTCCGGCAGTTTCTTTTCGATGGAGGCGCGCCGCCTTCCGTCCACCAGGTCCATTTTGGTAATGGCCAGCACGCGGTCCTTGACCAGCAGTTCCGGATTATATTCCCTGAGTTCGCTCACCAGCACCTCGTAGGCCTTCCGGACATCCTTTTCTTCGGCCGACACCATGAAAAGCAGGACGGAATTGCGCTCGATATGCCGCAGGAAACGCATGCCGATACCCTTTCCCTCATGGGCACCCTCGATGATGCCGGGGATGTCGGCCATCACAAAGGAACGGTCGTCGTAGTAGCGGACGATACCCAGGTTGGGCTCCAGCGTGGTGAAAGCATAATTGGCAATCTTGGGCTTGGCCGATGTGATGGCCGCCAGCAGGGTGGACTTTCCGGCATTGGGGAAACCCACAAGGCCTACGTCGGCCAGCACTTTCAGCTCCAGGATGAACCAGCCCTCGCGGCCTTCTTCGCCGGGCTGTGCAAAGCGCGGCGTCTGGTTGGTGGCGCTCTTGAAATTGTTGTTGCCCAGGCCGCCGCGTCCACCGCGGCAGAGGATGAATTCCTGCTCCTTTTCCACCAGTTCGGTGATCACTTCGCCGGTCTCGGCGTCCTTGACCACCACGCCCTGGGGGACTTCCAGGACAATATCGGCCCCGTTTTTCCCTTTTTTCAGGGCTTCGGCGCCGTTGCCGCCGTTCTCTGCGCGGACAACCTTGCGGTAACGGAGGTGGATGAGGGTCCACAGCTGGGGATTCACCCTAAGGATGATGTGTCCGCCCCGGCCGCCGTCGCCGCCGTCGGGACCACCTTTGGGAACGTATTTGGCCCTGTGCAGATGGGCGCTGCCGGAGCCTCCGTGCCCGCTGGCACAGAAAATCCGGACGTAGTCTATAAAGTTAGATTCAGCCATAACTTTCGTTAAATCAATGTTTTAAGTGGTCTTTTTGACCGATTTTCGACTGCAAAGTAACAAACTGGTAACAGGATTTTGGACAATATCAGCCAAAAGTGCAATCAAAAATTTGTAAGCTACTTGCGTATTTTTACGGTGTTTTGCCATTATTCAGGTGGGTTAAAACCTCGTAACTTCAACTTTGCAGTCAATGAACTTAATGTTTTGAAGGCCAATTTTCTTCACTTTTTTCGCTACAGCCACCTGCGGCAGGCCTCATACAAAGTACAAAGGTAGCGAAATTCTTTGATTTCCCGAAGAGCGAAAGCCCCGGATGTCCTTTCGACACCGGGGCAATCCTGGAAGAGAAGCGGAACTTCTGCGTCGGTTAACCACCGTTCACGACGGTGTACTTGGCCTCGGCCAGCATCGAGACGGAGCGCTCTCCGGTCGAGCTGTTGACGAGGAAGTAGCGGAAGAAGACCTTCGGAGCAGCAGCGCTGAGGGCGCCGTTCTTGGTCTCGTAGTCGGTCTTGATGTCGATTGCGGCATCGGTCGGCTCTTCGACCATCTTGATCTGGGTGGCCTTTGCATGAGCGCGGGACACACCGTTGCTCTGGCCTTCGGAGGCCTCGATCACGAGGAAGATGCCGCCGTTGTCGGCCAGGGCCTCGTCGAGCTTGAAGGTGAACGCCTGGTTGGTGCAGACCACGGTCGCGGTGGATGGAGATTCCACACCAACGAGGCTCGGAGGGGTGACCATCACCTGGCCGCCGCAGGTGACAACCCAGAAGTTCAGACGGGTGAACAGGTTGGCACCGGAGATCTTGGCCTTGGTTCCGAGGACGGAACGGCCTTCCTGAGAGAGAGCGAGTTTGTTCCAGGCGAGGATCTGCTCGTTGGTCAAACTCTTCCACTTGGTCGTGAGCATCTTGAAGACGCCCTTGACCTTTGCCTGGTCACTGGTGCGGATGCCGCTGCCGTAACCACGGTTCTTGATGTACTTACGGCCTTTCATCTTGGCCGCGGTCACGCCCTTGGCGCTACCGGACATCTCTTCGAACGCGATAGAAGGAATGTACTTCATAGTTTGAAAAGGTTAAGTTTGTTGAACAAAAGGTATAGTATTGCGATAGCAATCAGAATGAGGGACACATCACCCATCCTAAGACGGAACTTCTGCCAGCCGTTCAGCTGCTTCTCGATGTAGATATCTTCATGGACAACTCTATCACGGAAGACGATGGAATCGCGAACGATTTCCCGGCTCTCGACGGCCACCGGCTGCTTGACCGGCTTGGTCTCCAGCGAATGAGAAAGAATTCCGCCGGACACAGAAGCCTCTGAACGGGCGTATTTGTTCTCCAGAACAGAGGCAGTGTCCAGTGTGGCCACTCTTTCCACAATGACCGGCAGTTCCATCCAGGCGGTGTCGTGAATGGTTTTCACTTCGGTCCTGACTTCCACGCGGGTGCTGTCAACCTCGGCGACTCTCCGGAGAGAGCCGCACGAGGTGGCAGCGAGGAGCAGGAACAGTGGCACGAAGCGGTTCATAGGTTAGGTTGTAGGTTGTTTCTCGTTTTCAATGACCTCCCGGAGTTCAGCCTCGAACTTCCGGAACTTGACATCGTATGATGCTTTGACGCCCAGGATAGCCCCGCAGAGGACGAGCAACTCGCTCACGATTGAAATCGCGGAGTTGGCTATCTCACCCAGCGGCGGGATGAAGAACAGGCACACGGAGGCAATCAGGACGCCGCTGCTAAAACTGGCCACAGCGATGATGCCCTGCAGGCGCGTGAGTTCTATTTTCTTCCTCTGAGACATGGCATCAATTCAGATTATTCTTCTACAGGCTCCGGTTCGAGCCCCTCTCCCTCCCTCACGAGGAAGGCGAAGGCAAACGGCTCACGTCCGGTATCCCAGAAGCCCGCTACTCGGCGGTCCATCGTGAAGATCTTGTTCTCGATGTGGCACTCTCCCATACCGAAGCAGTCCTGGTGGAACTGGTTTCCACCACCGGGGACCGGCACGTCTGCAGTAACATTTGCCGGCATCTGCTCAAACGTCGCTTCCCAGGGAAGGTCGCGCTGGGCATAGGAACAGCTGGAGAACTGCAGGTGCATGAATACCCAGTGGTCGAACACCACAATGAAGGTGTCGCTGGAGAACCGGAGGTAATTACCTTCCGTGGTCACCGTCAGGCGCTGCTTTGTGCCTTTGATGGTATTTGCACCCTGATTGAGTTGCGGATACAGCGTCAGGATGTAGATAGTGAGAGGGCCATTCTGGTCAAACCAGGGTTGCTTCTCGATGACGATGGTGTTCTTGTCCTTGATCCATGACTTGAGGACAGTACCGCCATCATAGACCGAATCTCCCCAGGAGTAAGTCTGGGTTTCGATGAAGCGGATAAACACGCCGCCGACGGCGCTGCGATCAATGGTCAGATCCGGGACGTATATTTCCAACTGGTTGCATGCTTGGTAATCCGAATTGGCCGGGTCAAAGGTAAGCTTGGCGTTGAGCACAACGTAATTCGGGGCCTGGTAATCCTTGAACTGGATCTGGCCGGCACCGAAGTTATTTCCTGTACTGTTGAACATGGCTTTTCAGTTTTGGGATTAGTAGATGATGCCAGCGCCGAATACTTCGGTATGAGTGAAGTACGGACCACCACGGTGGGCAAAAGTCAATTGAGACTATCCGTCGCGATTGTACATATATACAAGGTAGGACTGGGCATTGATATGACCGGAGTCTTCGCAGGAACGGCCAATAGCTATGCCGGTACCGATAATCTCGGCTGGTAGTTGCTGGTCCAGATAGACCTCGGAACTTGCCACGTTGCTATGACCGAGGCATTCAGCATTGAAAACGGCTACCGGAGCACCGGTAGAGAAATCCACATCCAGTGCGGCCACGTGGCTTTCCTCATCAGGGCGAAGATTGTCCATCGTAGCACGAACGCGGCCGGCGTAAGAGGATTCTCCGGTAACTACAACAGATTCTCTTGCCGTCTGACCGGTAAAGCCTGTCGAGGTGTCCAGCCAGTAAACTTCGACGAACACCTTTTCGCCCGGCACCGGTTCTACTCCGATTGTCTTCAGGTAGAGCCTGGTCACGTTGGCCTCACCCCAGTCGTCCTCCATACCGGGCGTGACGATAACGGTCTTGCTCCAGCCGTTGGAAACTCCGGCGCTCTGGGAGACGGACATCTTCACAACGAGTTTGTACGGAGAGGACTGGTGACGGATACCATTGATGACCATCAGCTGAGGAGTGATGACTACCTGAGTGTATTCTACATTTGGGACCGCCATATTTGACTCCGGAGCCGTAGTAAGAAGAGCCTCACCTGCCATAGCCCTGTTGACATTGAGGCGGATGTAGAGGTTCATTCCTGAAATCTCAGCCTTCTTGCCAAATACGGAGACTCCGCTGGCGTGTTCTGCCAGCCGGTCCCAGTCGTGCATTTGGTCGGAGGTGAGAAGCTTCCAGGATTTGGAGATTTTCGCCAGAGAGGCGCGGCGGGCTACCTGGGCATTGGTAGTGGCTCCAGTTGGCCAAGTCCGAACGGAAAGGATGCTACGGCCGCCTACTTGGCGAGCCGTAACACCCTTTGCCGACCCAGAAAAGCCCCCGAAAGCAATGGAAGGAAGCGCTATCATAAAAGTTTAAGTATAGGTTAAGTTTCAAGTCGAATTTGCATTCTTCCTGTAACAAATATACGAAAACTTTTTCAATGATTTACAAGCAGTTACGACTTTTTATTTAAAGTGTAAATACCTATAAACAACCGCTAAAATCCGTAAGAAAATTGGAAAGATTTTTCCTTGAATCTGCACCGGAAACCGGTCACGGAGTCGAGAAGAAGATACTTGCAGTGTGCCTGGAATTCCGGCAGGTCGTGCCCCCAGATCCGGCGGTAATCTCTGATGAGAAACGATATTTCTGTCCCATCGCCGGAAGGTCCTGGCAGGGCGAGGAAATTGCGCATCAGTCCAGGATTCTTGCCATAGCCCGGGCGCTCCAGTTGGAGTTTCAATAGATAATGGTAACGTGAGGAACCGGCATTCTCGCTGGATGTTGAACGGAACTTCAACAGAAGGTTGGACGAGTTTACGACCATGGCCGACTCGAAATCCAGATGGAATACCGGGAACGAGCACTTTCGCTGCGGGACCGGTACGTGCTCATCCCCCAACTGGGCGAAACCGTGATAGGCGGAGACGAACAGGTTGTATCCGGATATGGACGTGCCAGGATCATAGGGCAACCGCTGGCTGGGAACGCTCTGGGCATACTCGTTCCAGACTGCCTGAATCTCCTGGGGCTGACTCCGCCAGGCTTCCAGGGCACGGTGATGGAGCGCCCCCTGATCCAGTTGGCCGTCAGTACCTGGGAACACCGGCGAGGCCTTCTTGCGGTAGTAGCACTTGCCGTTCCGGTGATAGAAGGTCTTATCGCCGAGGGAAGCCCAGCAATCGCCTATGAGAATATCCGGATAAAAACGTGGCACAGTGGCAAGCGGTGTTATGGCATGAGCCGGAGCCCGGTTTACAAGTCTTAAGCAGGGCAATGGCTGGGCCGTAGTTGGTAAATGAATTCAATCAACGCTGTCGAAGGTCTACAAACTGGTTGGCCAGTTCATAGATGGCATCGTGGTCGGGCTCGAGAGTTCCATCTTCACTCTCGCAGACAAGCTCCTCCAGGGAGAACTTCTCCCAGCCGGGCCGACTTCCGGGAAGGTCGATGGTCGCCACCCTTTCCTCTTCATTCACAAGCAGTATAGGTGTCCCGTCCCACATATCAACCTCGCCGGCGTAGGTGGTCACGGCGTCGGTGATTGCATTGATCAGGGCGTTCATCAGTTCAAACTGGTTCTCCATAAGGTATCTTGTTTCAAATCTGGATACAAGTTACTAAAAATCCGGCACAATAACAAATTTATTTACAGAGACTTGGCAACGTTACAATCACCTTGAAAACAACCCGCAGCGGCGTCAGCCGCTGCCTCCTTTGGTGTATATATAAACCCTTTTGCCGTCCTTCGGGCGGGTGATGCCGGTCGAGGTTGTGATGAGGTTTGGGCGTGAGTATCTGGATGGCCTATGGTGCTGGCAGTCTCGCAGACGCGAGGGTTGCGGCGGGGGCCTTGTGTGGCGGCTGTGAGTCTGCCAGTGCCATAGGGCGCGGAACGAGCGAAGCGAGTGGAGCGTGGCCACGGAGGGTGTCTGGCAGTGTGGGGACGCGGCGGGCTTTGGCGGTGCAAGGGCTGGGAGACCTTTGGCTCCCAGACCCCGACAAAGACCGGCGCTGCGGGTGGGCAGACTCCCTCCGTGGCCTGGGCCGGAACGGCCCACCCTGTGAGCGACGCACTGACGTTGGCGCGGTGTACGACGGTCTACGCGAACTGGCACTGATCTCTGAATAGAAGTATGGCGCTGACACTGCTGATGCGGAGCCATCGGCGCAGTCTAAGGCCGGTTTAGCCGGACTTTGTCTGCGCCAGCAGGCGGAACGCCTGCCTCCTGGCTGCCCGGAACACTTCCGGCGGGGTTCACCCCGGCGGAGGTGTGGAGGAATAGCGGCCAGGTATAATCACGGCGAAGCCGTACCGAGGAGTGGAGGGACGGGACTCTTCTGACGGAGCTTGCGGAGGAAGAGGAGTCACGGCCTGGAACGACCCAGCAGCGGAGCTGCGTAAGGCGGCAGGATGCTCGCACTGCTTTGACGCTGAATGCGGGAGATGCCGGTCGAGAAGCACTATGGCTATGCGTGACGGCGCCGAGGTGGAGGAATTGGGGAAATTGGGGCCCCGATTCCTCTACCCGGTGCGGGGCTGGCAAAGGGCCGGGTGCAACCCGACCACTGCCGCCAGTCCCTTTCCTGCCGCCGCCTCGCCCGGGAGTTCAGAGGTAGGACACTCGCAACTCACTGACGGAGCGTACTTAACATAATCCGGATTGTGTGCGAAGCGGAAACAAGCGCCGCTCGCGGCGACTTGTTACACAATCCCGATGGGATTATGTTAAT
>CADAJF010000022.1 GCA_902788175.1 uncultured Bacteroidia bacterium | reverse complement strand
TTGGGGCTAAGTCGTAACAAGGTAGCCGTACCGGAAGGTGTGGCTGGAACACCTCCTTTTTGGAGCCGTGTCCGTTATCGGCGCGTGACGCTCGGTTAGTTCAAGGCTGTGTCCTTGTGCTTTTGGTCTTTCATTATTATATAGGCTCTTAGCTCAGTTGGTTAGAGCGCTACACTGATAATGTAGAGGTCGGCAGTTCAACTCTGCCAGGGCCTACCAAAACGCCGGCAACCAGACCGGCGTTTTCAGTATTTGGGGGTATAGCTCAGCTGGTAGAGCACATGCTTTGCAAGCATGGGGTCGCCGGTTCGAATCCGACTACCTCCACAAACAAAACGGACCGCCAGACATTTGTCTGGTGGTTTTTTTATGTGCCGTTGTCAGTAAGCTTGCTTAACTGACAACGGTGCATGAAAAAAGGCACGGGGGGATGCCCCCGGCGGTCCGTTTGTTTAAGCGCCCCCGCGGCAAGCGGCCCTCGGATGCCGCGCAGCGGAATCCGACTACCTCCACAAAAAACCGCTTCTGAATACATTAAGAGGCGGTTTTTCTATTTTATATCCCAAATCGTATCCCAAAAATCGGCATTTTGTGCATCCATATTTGTGACTGAATTCGTATGGATGCAAGCAGAGAGCCTGCCGGTCCGGCTTGCCGGATCGGGGGGCGTTGTTGTTCTACCCACAAGTCGCTGGGCGGCTTGCCGGCCAGTGTCTTGTGGATAGCTATGTCGCTATGATATTCGTCGATATAAAGAATATGTAAAACCAATTTGACAATTTGACCATGTTACGGAAAATCAGTAATTTTGGTTCGTTAAACCCGAACTTGTAAACTCAATCATTACTTCTATCCTTATGAACCCAAAAGTTGATAAAGCATTCTATATCGTCTTAGGGAGTGTGTTGATTTTCTCCATTTTAGCCTATCTCTTTTTTGGCAAAGAATGGGCGAGATTACCATTCTACTTGTCATTATCCCTTGTCTCTCTCTATAACCTGTTTCTCAATCATCCTGGCTCGGGCACAAAGAAAGAATAGTAGCTAAATTCTCTGTTTATCGGCCTAATCACCTAAACGATAGGGCAATTAGGCGATATCCTGAAAAATGAGTAACTTCGCAAGAGATATGGAACAGAAAGGACTCACTAAGAACCAGTTTAGGATACAGATAGGCATGGTCGCCTTTTGGGAACTGTATGCCGTATATTGGATTATTGACGGGATAGTCACCAAACGCCCTCTCAGATGGATTGCGGGGGTGGTATTCAGCCTCTTCTACATCGTATATGGCATTTATCTGATTTTTCAGCAGAAAAAACATCCCGTGGATGATCCCGAGCTGGATAAACAGGCCGTAGATAATTTCAAAACGGGCCTGAAAGGGATGGGTATTGTGTTCGCTTTCATTACTTTTGGCTTTCTGATTGCAATTGGCCTTGCGGCAATTATGTCGTAGAAGTGATATCCCCAGAATATACACAATAAAAACTCACTTTGTTATTAAAAAGATGGATCTGTTTATACTTATTATTGGTTGTATTTGCTTGGTCGCATCAATCCTCGTCTGGCTCTTTGGCGGCGAGAAGTACATGAAGTGGTATTATCAGATTGGAGACTACCGTAAGTACGACAAAAGGAAGTTCAAGATTGTGCATTCTTCTGCCCTTGCATTGGTTGGCCTGTGTGCAATTTGGATGTCGTTTAATGAAGAGACGTCGATTCCATTATGGATTATGATAGCCATCGTATTTGCCAACTATACGCTGATTTATACGGTTTGCAAGAAGAGTTGATGCAAGATTCCAGGAGGTATGGATTGTTCCTATATGAAACGCTTTTTGGTGATTGAGTTGGCCTTGTTGATTGGGCTCACGGCTTCGGCGCAGACGATGGCCGATGATGCAAAGGTCTGGGCTGAGGGATGGAAGCATGCATTCTCCCAAGAGGGTAGGCAGAACTGGAAGCCGGAGTTTACGGCGCGTCTGTATGCGGGATTTGTAACCGAGGGCCCGGCCATTACCGGAGGTGTAAGAATAGACGATAAGCGTACCTTCGGCCTAATGGTGTGGCAGGGAAAGACTTGGATAGACGCGGCTCCGGCCAGTGTCTACAGCATTTCCACCGGACTGTATATGCGCCGTTATTTCCACTTGGGACAGAAAGACATTGTGGCGCTGTACTGCGACTTTGCCATCGGCGCTGGATATGTGTACAAGATGAACGGCGGCTATATGACCAATACAGAGACCGGAGAAACCGTGAAGACAACGGACTACAGCAAGGGCGATGTCCTCTTTGCCGCCACCTTGCAGCCAGGCATCCGCTTCCGCTTCTGGAAGAATCTGCATCTGTTCCTGGGGCCGACGGTATCGACAAACACCGTCGGGTTGCATCTGGGCGTGGGATTCTAAACGGCAAATGGCATAATTCTTGATGAATATCGGCCTTGTAAACAATAACTTCTAAGCATTTTATGAGGAAAGTACTTGCCGTGTTGACTTTGGCCCTTGGTCTTGTCACAACCTCCTTTGCCCAAAGCAATCCGCTAGATCATTTGTATATGTCTATGGGCTACAGCTTTGGAGGAGCCCCCAATACCAATTTTACCACAAAGGATTTCGCGTACAGGTCTTTTGATCTCTCCGTCGGATACCGGTTCAATGAGCACGTGGCTCTTTTCGTCCCCATCACAACGGATGTCAATCTAATGAATATGACTACAACCAAGAATTACAATGAGACGGGGACGCTGGGACTGGGAGCCAGTTATACCTTCAATCTTGGCAGGAAGTCATTCCTGGAACCGGTTCTATCTTGTGGCAGTACTTACTATAAAACAGACTTAAATTACCTGACGCCAAAATTTGAAGTGCGATGGGGCGCAAAATTGAACAGGTTCGGAATGTTTGTGGGCCTTGGCGCCCAATATCTCCATCCCTATGGTAATAGTACAGTTCCAAACATGACAATGATGTACGCCAAAGTGGGTGTGAGATTGTTCTGATAAAAGCGAAGCCATCCGGGAGGGTGGCTTCTTTCGTAAGGGGATGTTTGGTAATATAGTTTGTCATTAATAGTTATCTTTTGGAAGTCCATCTTCTCAGAACATACTGTAGATACTGTGTCTCAATGGAAATGCCATAAGATTGTCTACTTCCCTTGTCGTCTGTTCGGTGTAAGACGCCAAGGTCGAGGGCACCATACAAACCGGCATTATGTTGAAATCCTGGGTCAAGGACGAAAGCATATCCCAGACGGCCACCAACAAATGGGCACCAATCTTCATCAGGAAGGATGTCATAACGACAATAGACAAAGGGGTGCCTGGTATTTGTCCTTGTTCTTGCCATAGTTGAACAACTTGAACGATGCATTGCGCTTGATTTTCATTTTTCGGTTCCTCCAGAACTGTCATTCGTATCCCAAAAATATCCCAAAAACGGTTGAAGTCAAAAAAATCCACCTGCAAAAATACGCAATAGAAATCATTTAATCAAGGGTTCCTGAAGGGGCATGTGCTTTTGGTTCGAATCCGACTACCTCCACGGAGAAGATTGATAATCAATCTTTTACGATAAATATACACAATTTAGTACACGCGCAACGAGGTTGTGTATATTTTCTTTTAATACCTACTGTTCTACCCCACACGGCCCCCTCGCAGATAGATTCAGCCCATAATGATTTCCTCTTTCTAGGTCAGCCGTACCATAAGCGCAGCGGTTTTTCCGCAAAGGTAGCTAACCTCTTGCCGCGTTGACACTAAAAAGCCATCCTACTGCGCTCTGGCAGCCAACGCGGCAGTGTTTTTGGGCGAATAGACCGATTTAGTTGCCGTCTTGGCAAAAAATCGGCCTTCTGTGCATTCTGCATGTCAACGCGGCAAGGACCGAAAAAAAAGCAAGTCCTTCACCTGGAGTTTGGGGACGTAGTGGACTCCGTCTTTGCGGTAATAGGAGAGGGAGTCGCCGGGGGTGGCGGGAAGGAGGAAAATCCGCTCCAGCGGCTTGCCTATCCCCAGCACCGCCAGCGGCCGCAGGGGGAGGTTCAAGGCGCTGCGCAACTGGTCGGGCGGGAAGTTCAGGATAAAGATGCCGCCAAGACCTAACTCCGTGGCCTTCAAGAGGATACTCTGTGCGGCAATCCCCAGGTCCATATCCACAATGCGGTTCTCCGCTACGCTGGAGCCAATCACAATATAGGCCGATGGCTCCTCTCCGGGGTGGGGCAGATGCTCTTCGGGAAGGGCGGCGCCCAGTTTGACCAGCGGGTGCACCAGGGCGGCGTCCTCCCCGCTCACCAAATGGAAACGCAGGGGCTGGGCGTTCATCCCGGAGCCCACCAGCGGGACTACCTCCAGCAAGCGCAGCAGGTCTGCTTCCGTCACGGGACGGGCGGCGTCATAGCCGCGGTAACTGCGGTTCCGCTTGAGCAGCGAATCCAGTGACGGGTGCGTGCGCACCACTTTCGGGCGGGCCTCCTTGAGTGCTTCGGCCCTCTTTTCCAGGTAATTGTCGGCCATATTTTATTTCAAGAGTTTTTTCACGAGCCCCATGAACTTGTAGGGCATATAACGGAAGGGAAGGTCTATCCAGGTGGGGGTCTTGAGGACGGAGCGCTCATGGGTGAAAGCGAGGAAACTGCGCTCCGAGTGATAGCTGCCCATGCCGGAAGAGCCCACGCCGCCAAAAGGAATCTTGCTGTTGGCTACATGCATGATCACATCGTTGATGCAGGCGCCGCCGGAAGTGCTCTGGCGGATCATCTCCCAGCCCGCGGCAGGGGTGCCGAAGTAATAGAAGGCCAGCGGCTTTTCCCGGCCGGCGACAAAGCGGAGCACCTCGCTGCGCTCCCGGAAAGTGAGGATGGGAAAGATGGGGCCGAAGATTTCTTCCTGCATGACCGGAGCATCGGGGGAGACGCAGTCCAGCAGCGTGGGTTCCATCCAGAGCCGGGCCTTGTCATGGCGTCCGCCGGCCACTACCAGACCATCGGCGAGATAGCTCTCCAGCCGTTCAAAAGCGCTTTCCTTGACAATGTGGACGTACTTGTCGGAGTGCTCCGTGCCTTCCGGATACAGCGCGTTCAGCTCTTGCCGAAAAGCCTCTATAAAGGCATCCTTGATGTCCCTGTGCAGGAAAAGGTAATCCGGCGCGATGCAGGTTTGCCCTGAATTGAGGCACTTCCCCCAGGCTATTCGGCGGGCGGCCAGGCGAAGATCGGCCTCCTTGTCCACGATGCAGGGGCTTTTACCGCCCAGTTCCAGCACCATGGGCGTGAGATAGGGTGCCTGCGCCGCCATGGCAATCCTTCCCAGCGAAGGGCTGCCGGTCAGAAACACCAGATCATAGCGATGCCGGAAAAGTTCCCCGTTCACCTCCCGGTTGCCCTGCACCACGGCTACGTACTCGGGCGGGAAGGTATCGGCAATCAGTTTTTCCAGCACCTGCGAAACGGCCGGAACGTAAGGAGAAGGCTTCAGGATTGCGGTACAACCTGCCGATATACACCCCACCAACGGACTCAGCAGCAGCTGCACAGGGTAGTTCCAGGGGCTCACGATCAGCGTGCAGCCCAGCGGCTCGCGTACTATGTAGCTGGAAGAGGGCAGAACGGTGGCTGGCGTAGGTTTCCGCTTCCGGCGGGCCCAGCGGCGCGTTTTCCGGATGGCTTCCCCCAGTTCTCCGTACACCAGGCCCAGCTCCGTGAGGAAGGCTTCCTCTGCGCTTTTGTGCAGGTCCTGCCAGAGGGCATCGCAAAGAGGCTGTTCCCATTTCCGGAGGCCCTTTTCCAGGCGCTTTAACTGCCCGATACGCCAAGCTACCTCGCGCGTAGTGCCGGTGGCAAAAAAAGCCCGTTGAAGGTGCACCAGTTCTTCAATCCTTTGAGGGGTAGTATTTTCCATGGCCATATTCATCCTTTTATGAAACAAAAATACGCTTTTTTTTGTACATTTGTGAGCCGATGCTTTTTAAAATGAGACATTGTCTTATTCTGCTGGCCCTCTGGGCGCTTTCCCTTCCGCTTTTTGCCCAGGAGGGAGAGCCCATCGTTTTTACGCCCCAGTGGACGGCCCAGGCACAGTTTGCCGGCTATTACGTAGCCAAGGAAAAAGGCTTCTATACGGAGGAAGGCGTCCGGGTGCTCATCGTCCACCCCAATGCCACGCAGTCGTCCATGGAACGGATCCGCTCCAATAAAAGCCACGCCACCACCCTGCAGCTGGCCCAGGCACTGCAAATGATAGACGAGGGCATCCCCATGGTGAACCTGCTGCAAACCTCCATGAACAATGCCCTGGTAATAGTTTCCCGCCGGGGCAAGAATCCCCTGAAGATGCCCGGTGCCAAGGTGGCCATCTGGCAGGCCGGCTTTACCCAACTGGCAGAGTGCATAATGAATGAAACCGGCCTGGACTACCATTGGGTGAAGGCCGCCAGCAGCGTGAACCTTTTCATTGCCGGTGCCGTAGATGCTTCGGTGGCCATGTCCTACAATGAGTATTACCGCATCCTGCAGGCTGGCATCCCCCTGGAAGAAGAAGGCGTTTACCGCTTCTCGGAGCACGGCTACAACGTCCAGGAAGACGGTCTGTACGTTACCCGGGAGTATTATCGCAAACATAAGGACCAGGTAGAGGCTTTTGCCCGCGCCAGCCGCCGGGGCTGGGAGTATGCGGCAGAGCACCCGGAGGAGGCCCTTTCCATCGTAATGGACTATGTGAGGCGCAACAACATTGCCACCAATCCCATACTCCAGCGCCTGATGCTCGATGAAATCCTTCGCCTCCAATTGGACCCGGACAGCGGGCAGCGGGAATTCCGCCTGCGCGAAGATATGGTCCGCCAGGCGTCGGAGCTGATGCTCCGAGGGGGCCAGATCAATCATCCCGTCACCATTGAAGATTTGCATCCATGAAGAAGATCCACCTGTCCGCTTTAGACCTGCGCCGCTCCCTGAGCCGGCGCCTGAGCTTGTGGATCGTGCTCTTTGCGGCCGCTATCTTCCTGGCTGCGCTGGTTTACGTTTTTGTCATCTCCCGCAATGCTGTCCGCCAGGAAGCCATCCGGGGCGCCTCGAGGGAGCTGGACAATACCGTCCTGCGCGTCAACGGCATCCTGGAAGACGTACAGATAGCAGCAGACAATCTGGAATGGCTCATTTACAAGGATTTGGACAACCCGGACCGGATGATGGAATACTCCCGGAACGTAGTCCTGAACAATCCTTTCCTCAACGGCTGCTCCATCTCCTTCGAACCCAATTACTTCCCCTCCAAGGGGCGCTACTTCTCCGCCTATTCCAACCGGATGGACGGGGTGGTGTACACCCAGCAGGAAGGGAATGACCAATACCAGTACTTCTATCTGGACTGGTATCTGCTGCCCAAACTCCTGGGCCAGCCCTGCTGGACAGAACCCTACACGGACCAGGAGGAAGGCGACGACACCATGGACTCCCGCATGACTGTCTCCTATTGTAAGCCCCTTATCGGCAACGACGGTTCTTTTGTGGGAGCGCTCACCCTGGATATTTCCCTGGAATGGCTGTCGCAGACTATATCGGCCGTCAAGCCCTATCCCAATTCATATTCCATCCTGGTAGGACGTGGCGGCACTTTCCTGGTACACCCGGATCCAGATAAACTCTTCTACCAGACCGTCTTTACCCAGCAGTTGGTGCAGCAGGACCAGGAAATGTGGCAGTTGGGCCAGGACATGCTAAGCTGGAAGGAAGGCATGCACTTCATCAATCTGGACGGGGAGCCTTGCTTTGTTTTCTTCGAACCCATGATGACCACCGGCTGGAGCGTCGCCATCGTATGTTCGCAGGAAGATATCTTCGGGAATTTCAGGCGTTTTCAGAATGTGGTGATTGCCCTTGTGCTGGGAGGCTTGCTCCTGATGTTCCTTGTGTTCTCGCGTCTTATCGGAAAGATGCTGGAGCCGCTGCGCCGCCTGGCCACCCAGACCCAGGTCATTGCCTCCGGAAAATTCGACAGTAAGCTGCCGGAAGTGACCAGAATGGACGAGATAGGCCTTCTTACGCACTCTTTCGGGGACATGCAGAATTCCCTTGTGACTTATGTGGAGGAACTAACTGCCACCACCGCCAAAAAGGAGCGCATAGAAGGTGAACTGCAGATTGCCCGCCATATCCAGATGAGCATGGTGCCCGGCACCTTCCCGCCCTTCCCTTCCAGGACAGACATAGACCTTTACGCCTCCATGAGCCCCGCCAAGGAAGTGGGCGGAGACCTCTATGATTACTTTATCCAGGCCGGAAAGCTCCATTTCTGCATAGGCGACGTGAGCGGCAAGGGCATCCCGGCCAGCCTGTTCATGGCCGTTGCCTGCAACCTTTTCCGTCTGCTGTCGAAGCAGGGACTTCCCCCCGCGGAGATAGCCCGCCAAATCAACGACAACATGTCGGAAGGGAACGACCAGCTCATGTTCGTGACCATGTTTATCGGCTGCCTGGACCTTGCTACCGGCTGCCTGGAGTTCTGCAATTGCGGTCATAATCCGCCGGTGCTGCTGGACAGTGCGCCGCATTACATGGACTGCATCCCCAACACGCCCATCGGCGTCTGTGCCGGCTGGCAGTATCAGGGACAGGTGCTGGAGAATCTTCGCGGCATCACCCTCCTGCTGTACACGGACGGTCTCAACGAGGCAGAAAATCCCGTCCACGAAGAGTTTGGAAATGACCGCGTGCTGCAGGAACTCGCCGCCCGTCCCTTCCCGGATGCCCGCACACTGGTAGAGTCCCTCCTTGCTGCCGTCGCCGCGCACGTCCAGGACGCCGCCCCCAGCGATGACCTCACCCTCCTCTGCCTCACCCTCAAAAGCTAAGCTTCGCGTCCCACATAATCTCACGGTCAGGTGTTGGCAATTTGCGGGATTTGCCGTATCTTTGGGTGTTATGAACCGACTCTCTCTTTTTCTGGCTTTTACGCTGCTGTTGGCCTCCTGCGCCACAGAGGAAACGCAGCCCGGTATTTACACCCTTTCCAATGCCTCCGGCATGGAGGTGGCCATTACGCCCTACGGGGGCAGGATAGTCTCCATCCTGGTGCCGGACAGGGAAGGGAACCCGCAGGATGTGGTGCTGGGCTTCGACCGCGTGGAAGACTATTACCCGGAAAACAACCAGACGGACTTTGGCGCCATAATAGGCCGATACGCCAACCGCATAGCCCAAGGCCGCTTTACCCTGGACGGAACCACCTACCAGCTTCCGCAGAATAACTTTGGGCACTGCCTGCACGGCGGCCCCGAAGGCTGGCAGTACAAACTCTTTGAAGTGGAGGAGTCCAGTAAAACCCATCTCAAACTCTCCCTCGAATCCCAGGACGGGGACAGCGGCTTCCCCGGAGCGGTGAAAGCCAGCGTTACCTTCACCCTCACGGAGGACAATGCCATTGACATTGCCTATGAGGCCACGGCAGACGCTCCCACCATCATCAACCTCACCAACCACTCCTACTTCAACCTCTCCGGAAACCCCGCCGCCCACAGCATCACGGAAGACATCCTGTGGGTGAACGCCTCCCATTTTACCCCCGTGGACAGCACCTTCATGACCACCGGAGAAATCAGGCCCGTGGCCGGAACCCCCTTCGACTTTACCACGCCCAAGCGCATAGGAGAAGAGCTGGATACCCCCTGCACCCAACTGCAAAACGGCAAGGGCTATGACCACAACTGGTGTCTGGACAGCGCCGGAGACCTCTCCCAACTGGCGGCCGAGCTTTACTGCCCGGAAAGCGGCATAGACCTCAAGCTTTACACGAGCGAGCCTGGTCTCCAAATCTACACCGGCAACTTCCTGGACGGCAGCGTAACTGGCAAGAAAGGCATCACTTACGGCCACCGCAGCGCCATCTGCCTGGAAACCCAGCACTATCCGGACTCTCCCAACAAGCCGGATTGGCCTTCCGTGGTGCTTCGTCCCGGTCAAACTTACACCAGCCGCTGCACCTTCGCCTTCTCGGTAAAATAAGTCCCCGCATCCCCGCATCCCCGCAACAAAAACCACCACACATATATGGCTAAAACACACGAAGAACTCAAACAGATGGCCACCCAGGTCCGGAGGGATATCCTTCGCATGGTATGCATGGCAAAGTCCGGCCATCCCGGCGGTTCCATGTCCTCTACGGACATACTGACCGCCCTCTATTTCAACCAGATGAAGCACAATCCCGCCACCTGGCGCCGCGACGGCAAGGGCCAGGATGTCTTCATCCTGTCGGCCGGTCACATGACCCCGGTGTACTATTCCCTCCTGGCCCGTACCGGCTATTTCCCCCTGACCGAGCTTTCCACCTTCCGCCAGATGGGTACCCGCCTGCAGGGCCATCCATCTGTTCGCAAAGACCTTCCCGGCATTTTCCAGGCCTCCGGTTCACTGGGACAGGGCCTGAGCGCTGCCGCCGGCATAGCCCTCGCGAAGAAAATGGACAAGGACGACAACCTGGTGTACTGCCTCTGCGGCGACGGAGAAAGCGAGGAAGGCCAGATCTGGGAAGCCGGCATGTTCGCCGTGCACGCAGGCCTGGACAACCTCATTGCCATGACCGACTGGAACGGCAAGCAGATTGACGGCCCCATAGACGAAGTTGCCGGCATCGGCGACCTGGCCGCCAAATGGGAAGCCTGGGGTTGGAAAGTGATTGTGGCCGATGCCCATGACTTCGCCTCCATCGAGCAGGCTTTCCAGCTGGCCAAGGCCGGCAAGGGCAGCGGCGTTCCCACCATGATCCTGTTCAAGAGCGAGATGGGCCACGGCGTAAGCTTCATGGCCGGCACCCACAAGTGGCATGGCGCAGCGCCCAAGCCGGAACAGCTGGAGCAGGCCCTCTCAGAATTAGGAGAAACCCCGCTGGGAGATTTTTAAACCTCATTCCCGGCCCGGCCGGGAACCTCAATACCCAATAGAGCATGAAAAAGTATATAGATACAGGTAAGAAAGACACCCGCAGCGGCTTCGGTGAGGGACTCCTCCAAGCCGGACGTGCCAATCCCAATATCATCGCCCTCACGGCAGACCTCAAGGGCTCCCTCAAGATGGACGCCTTTGCCGCCGAATTCCCGGAGCGTTTTGTCCAGTGCGGTATCGCAGAAGCCAATATGGTGGGCGTAGCCGCCGGCCTGGCTATCGGCGGAAAAATCCCCTTCGTGGGCTCCTTCGCAGAGTTTGTGACCGGCCGCGTCTATGACCAGATCCGGCAGGAAGTAGCCTATGGCAACACCAACGTGAAGATTGCCTCCTCGCACGCCGGCATCACCCTCGGGGAAGACGGCGCCACCCACCAGACCATGGAAGACGTGGCCCTTATGCGCGCCCTTCCCGGCATGGTGGTCCTGAATCCCTGCGACTACAACCAGACCCTGCAGGCCACCCTGGCCGCAGCCCGCTACGAAGGCCCCGTGTACCTTCGCTTCGGCCGCCCTGCCGTTCCCAATTTTACAGACCCGGACCAGCCCTTCGAGATTGGCAAGGCCCAGGTGATGAACGAAGGAACGGACGTCACCCTCATCGCCTGCGGCCACACCGTCTGGGAAAGCCTGCAGGCCGCAGAGGCACTGGAAGCCCAGGGTATCAGCGCAGAGGTCCTCAACTTTGCCAGCATCAAGCCTCTGGACCAGGAGACGCTCATCGCATCGGCCCGCAAGACCGGCGCCGTGGTAGTGGCGGAGGAGCACAACATGGCCGGCGGCCTGGGAGAGGCGGTAGCAGCCGTCCTTGCCCGCGAATGCCCCACACCGGTAGTTTTTGTCAACGGCGAAGACAAATTCGGCCAGTCTGGCACGCCTTCTGCACTGATGGCGGCATACGGCCTGGATGCCCCGCACATCGCGGAAGCCGCTAAAAAGGCTGTCGGCAAGAAGTAATGCAAGCATCCCTGGAGCAGGTTTTTAACGCCATTGTCCGCGAATACAGCGAACGCCTCTGGTGGCACGTTCGCCGCATGGTGGGCAGCCACGAGGACACCGACGACCTTCTCCAGGAAATCTTCCTGAAAATATGGACTGCGCTTCCCTCTTTCCGGGGGGAGGCGCAGTACTATACCTGGGTGTGGCGCATCGCCACCAACGAAACCCTCAACTGGCTGCGAAGGGAAAGAGTGCGTGCCGCGCTGCGCTTTTCTTCGGCTGAGGAACAAGCTGTCCAGCGCATAGAGGGGGACCCTTATTTCAATGGTACGGCGGCGCAGCGGGAACTGGCCAAAGCCGTGGCCCGGCTGCCGGAAAAGCAAAGGCAGGTATTTGTCATGCGCTGGTGGGACGAGCTCCCGTATGAGGAGATATCGGCCATTACCGGTACCTCCGTAGGCGCGCTCAAGGCCTCCTATCATTTAGCACAGGAAAAGGTGAAATTAAACCTTTCGGACGCAGAAGTGTCAAAGTAAGCAGTTATGACCAGAAACAACGACATATCCACCCCCCAGGGCTACTTCCAGGACCTTGAGAAGCGCCTGCAGGCCATCCCCTCCCGGGAGGTCAAACCCACGGTGATCCAACGCGTATCCCCGTGGCTGGCCTATGCAGCCTCCCTGGCGCTGCTGGTAGCCGTCGGCAACTTTGTCTTTTCCCGCGCCACTGCGCAGGAACAGGAAGCCGACTGGGACTACATCTCCTACCTTACCCGCTCTTTGGATCCGGACGGGCAGGTGGAACTGGACGAGTACACCCTCAGCGAGGAGGATATCCGCTGTTTCCTGATCGCAGACAATATTCCCGTTGAACTGATTGAACACTTAAGCCATGAAGAAGATGATTAGTGCAGCAATGGCGCTTACGCTCCTGAGCGTAATGGCCTTTGCCCAGAAAAATGACAAAGCCCCTGAAAAATGGCGCGAGCGTGTGCGGGCAGAGCAAGTAGCCTTCATCACCTCCGAACTGGACCTCTCAGAGGCCGAAGCCCAAGCCTTCTGGCCCGTTTACAATGAGGTGCAGAAGCAGCGCCGGGAAGCTTACCGGGTTTCCGTAGAGGCCTTCAAGGCCCTCAGCGAAGGCGGCAAGGACACCGCCGCCCTGCTGGACAAGTACCTTGCAGCCAAAGCCAAATGCGACGCCCTGGAGGCCGATGCCCTGGCCCGCTACAAGAAAGTGCTGCCCATAGAGAAAGTGGCCCGCCTGGTGGTGGCAGAGGAGAAATACCGTCATCATCAGATTGGAAAGCTGGGCAACAAAACCGGCCAGCCGCAGCCCACAACTGAGCGTCCCGGGCGCAACCCCATGCACCAGCATCCGGTAGAGGAGCCCGCAGCTTAACCCACCCAGGCCCCGTCCTGCAGGGTGCAGGTACGGTCACAGATTTGAGCCAGACCGGCGTCATGCGTTACGATGACAATGGTCTGGTTCAATTGTTTACGTACATCGAAAAAGAGGCGGTGGATTTCTTCCTTGGTGCGGGTGTCCAGGTTGCCGGTGGGTTCGTCGGCGAAAAGGATGGAGGGCTTGTTTATCAGAGCCCTGGCAATGGCCACGCGCTGCTGCTCACCGCCGGAAAGCTCTGAGGGCTTGTGCGTAAAGCGCTGCCCCAGGCCCACGGTTTCCAGCAATTCCTCTGCGCGGGAACGGGCTTCGCGGCTGCCCTTGCCGCCGATAAGCGCAGGAATCATCACATTCTCCAGCGCCGTAAACTCCGGCAGCAGATGATGCGCCTGGAACACAAAGCCAATGTGCCGGTTCCTGAAGGCCGACAAAGCTTTCCCCGAAAGCGCCGTAACGGCAGTGCCTTCGATGCTGAGGGTGCCGCTGTCCGGTGTAAGGAGCGTTCCCAGAATTTGTAGAAGGGTGGATTTGCCCGCGCCGGAAGCCCCGACAATGGCCACCACCTCCCCGGCCTGTGCACTGAAATCCACGTCCCTGAGCACTTCCAGCGCTCCAAAAGACTTGCCGATATGTTCTGCCTGAATAACCATAACGTTTGCAAAGATACAAATTTTGGCGTATATTCGCGTCGATTTCGGGGTGTGGCGCAGTTGGCTAGCGCATCTGCTTTGGGAGCAGAGGGTCGCAAGTTCGAGTCTTGTCACCCCGACAAGAAAAAACTCACAAAAAAGTTTTGGGATTTCAAAAATGCTCACTATCTTTGCAGTCCCAATCTTGCGGGTGTGGTGAAATGGTAGACACGCCACTTTGAGGGGGTGGTGGGCATTAGCCCGTGGAAGTTCGACTCTTCTCACCCGCACAAAAAAAACTGACCGAAAGGCCAGTTTTTTTGCTTTTTAAAGGGTCCTCCTACCTTGCACCGCCGCCAAAGCCGCCGCCGGAGAAACCGCCGCCGCCACCAAAGGAGGTGCGGCCGCCCGTTCCGGAGACGCTGCCGGTCTTAATCATGGCCTTGGAGAAGGAGTTGGTGGCCATGGTGTTGGTCCAGAGGATGGTACTGTTCAGGGTGGCGGCATCCATGCCGGTGGTCTGTGCCAGCTCTGCGAATTCTGCGGGATACAGTTTCTTGAACTGGGAGGCCACTTTGTCTGCGATGCCAAATAGCTGGGCATAGACCAGGTAGTCTTTCCACAGCTGGACATCTGCGGCGCCGCGCTGGTCCGAGAGTGTGAAATCTTTCAGGAAATTCTTGAATTCAATGAGATGGCAGGCCTCCTGGGCGCCTTCTGCGTTGCATTCCTCGTCCCTGACAAAGTATCCCTTCTGGCGGAACCATGACTTGCCCCGGGCAGTGGCCCTGGAAGGCCAGGCGCTCATTTTGGAGGCATTTTTGGTGCTCCATTTCTCGAACTCGTTCTTTTCCAGCAGCAGGTTGCTGCCGGCGGCGCTCCGGGCCCATTGGTAGAGGTCCTGCTCTACATCGTCGGCGGAAACGCTTTCTGAGCGGAAAAGCAGGTTCACGCGTTTGGCACTCTGGGGATCCTGCTGCACCTGCAGGTGGCCGTCCATGATCCAGCGAAGGAAAAGCGCGCCGATAATATTCTGCGCAGGGGCATCCATGGAGAAGCGCTTGCCCTTTGCCAGCAGGTACTGCGCCGCCATCAGGTTCCCTTCCAGCGGAGCGGAGCGGTACCAACCGTCAATTTTCTTTTTTCCGAAAAGGCACTTTCTCCACTTATATCCCCGGGCCGATGCCACGGTGGCATAAAACCCGCCGCCAGCCAAGGCGGCAAACAGAAGCCCCAGGAGATAGAGGAAGCCTTTGCCGTCCTCTTCCCCGTAGGAGCTGCCTTCCAGGGCACGGTCCAGCATGTCCTGGAAAGGACCGCCCGCCTCTACGGCAGGCTGGAAGATGCCTTTTTCGAACTTGACCAGGCCAATCACGGAGTTGGAGGAGCTGAGGCTCTCCAACGACTCCTCCACCACCTTCCCGTCCACCACGTTGATGTCTCCGTCAAAGCCGAAACCCCAGACGCGGGTATTGTCATACGTCCACTCCGGGCAGTCGAAAGCCGGGGTGATGGTAACGCGGACATGCTCCGGGGCGGGGGAGAGGCCGCGGTTCACGAACATGAAGTTGAAGGCATCGGCGTCATCGTAGGCCTGAACCAGGCCGGTGACCAGGAAGCGGGCAGTCCATACGTGCCGCCCCACTTCTCCCAGGCCCCAGCATAGCTCTACGCCGTTCCGCTTGGGGACAATCCCGCACTTGCCTGTTTTCCAGCTGCGGGACTGGTCAACGTCCCAGTTATTTCCCAGCGACTGGTAGGGCTGGCCGTTTTCCGATACTTCCAGCTGGCTTACGGTCATCTCTCCCAGGTTGGTAACGGGCATGTACCATTCCGTTCCGGAAGAGTTTACCTCTATGTCCCAAACCTGTGTGAACCAGGCGCTTCCGTCCTGCTGGAGTTCTACGCGGATATCAACGTCACGGATGCGGCTCACACTCTGGGCCGCCGCCCCCAGGCAGAGGACAGCGGCCAGTACAAAGGCAATTGGCCGTTTCATGCTAGATGACGGGATAGTCTTTCTTGCTGGTGTCGTCCGCCAGGTAATCGCGCTTGGCAAAGCCCAGGAAACCGGCCACAAGGGAGGTGGGGAAGACCCTCACTTCCTGGTTGTAGCGGGTGACGGTGTCGTTGAAGGTCATGCGGGAGAGACGGACGTTTTCCTCGTACTTCTCTATGCTTTGCATGGTTTGCTGGTAGTTCTGGTTGGCCTTGAGGTCCGGATAGGCTTCAGAGATGGCAATGAGTCTGGAGCTGATTTCCTGGAGGGCTTGCTCATTGGCGTTGATTTCCGCTGCAGTGGGAGAAGGCGAAGAGGTGATCTTGCGGGCTTCCACTATCTTCTGGAGGGTATCGGCCTCATAGGATGCATACTCACGGGTGAGTTTGATAAGGGCCTGGAGGGCATCGTAGCGACTGATTTGCTGTACGTTGATCTGCTTGAGCGCGTTGTTGCAGAATTCGTCGCTTTTGACCAGTTTGTTCTGGACGGAGATAACCCACATTGCCAGCACGGCAACGACGGCAATAATAATCACTGTAGTTGACATAGTTTTGTGTTTTATTTTTACAAATATCCGAAAAATGTGTAAATTTGTCAATAGAACCAGTCATATTTTGCCCATGAAAAGCAATACCTACTTCAAAGAGCAAGCCCTTGGCGCCCTTCGCGGCAACTGGATAAAAGCGGTTGTCCTCACTCTTGTGTACATCCTGCTGTTCTCCGCAGCGCAGGGAACGGCCACTTACGCCAGTCTCCAGATGAGTGATAAGATGGCGGAACTGGGAGGCTCCGGCAGTATCTATGAGATGGCCTCTGTCCTGCAGGATCCGGAATACCTGGAGATACAGCGCAAATCCAACGGCCTCACCGGCGGTTCCACGCTGCTGATGATTTTCGTGATGCTGCCATTCACGGTAGGTTATATCAATTCCTTGAAAAGGCTGCTGGTAAACGGGGATACCAGCCTTTTGGGCAATGCCGTAGAGATTTCCACCACCGGGTATTTCCACAAGCTGTGGGGCATGTTCCTCATGAAGCTTCTGCTTTGCCTCTGGGCGCTCCTGCTGGTCATTCCCGGTATCATCAAGCTGTATTCCTATGCCATGACACCCTTTATCCTGGAGGAATACCCGGAGCTCACGGCCAGCGAATCCATCCACCGCAGCCGCATGATGATGCGCGGCCATAAATTCGACCTTTTCTGGCTGCAGCTCAGCTTCTTTGGCTGGTTCCTGCTGTGCCTGCTCACCGCCGGCATTGGTTTCCTCTGGCTCAAACCTTATTACAACACGGCCCTGTCCGGCTTCTACCAGGAGATAAAAGCAGACTACGCCCAGAACGGCGGCCTGGATTAAAGGTCTAAAAGCCCCTCGGGAATTGTGAGGGTAAGCGTGCGCGTGGCCTGGTCCAGGGAGACCAGCAGGTCTTCGTGGAAAGGAAGCAGCACCTGAGCGCCGTCCGGACGCTGCACCCAGATACAGCTGTTGCCGGGGATGTCTTCCAGACCGGAGACAGTTCCCACCGTCTCTCCCTGGGCGCTGCGGACAGTCCAGCCGGAGAGGTCTTCTTCCTCGCTTTCCTCGAAATAATCTGCCCAAAGGGCGGCGCCGGCCAGTTCGTCGGCGTCTTTCAGGGAGCGGATGCCTGTCAGATGCACAAGGGCGCGGGAAGTGCCCCTGCGCTTAAACGATTCAAAATAAAAGGGAACCGGCAGTCCATCAAAATAGATGAATACCGGTTCCTGGAGGTCAATATCTTCCGGGCTTATCTCGAAAAAGCTGACCAGCAGCTCTCCGTCCGTCCCGTTGGATTTAAGAACCTGTGCGATGCGCAGCATTACTCTGCGGGCGCTTCCACAGCTTCCTCGACGCTGGCCTCTGCGCTCTCTGCCTGGGCGGCGGCCTCTTCAGCAGCCTTGCGGGCGGCTTCTTCGGCTTCCGTCTTCTTGGCGGCGATGGCCTTGGCGCGGGCCTCGTTCACCTCTGCCTCTGCGGCTTTGGCGGCCTTGGCCTTGGCTATGGCCTCGTTGCGGAGACCGGTCTTCTTGGCAGCGATCTTTTCGTCCCTCTGGGCCTTCCAGGCGGCGAATTTGGCGTCTGCCTGGGCTTCGGTGAGGGCTCCCTTGGCTACGCCCTCTGCAAGGTGCTTGCGCAGGAGGATACCCTCATAGGAGAGGATACGGCGGGCGGTAAGGGTGGGCTGGGCACCAACATTGAGCCAGGCCAGGGCCTTGTCACCGTTGAGGATGATGGTGGCCGGGTTGGTGTTGGGGTTGTAGGAGCCGAGCTGCTCGATGAATTTGCCGTCGCGCGGTGCGCGGGCGTCTGCCACTACAATGTGGAAGAATGCGAAATTCTTCTTTCCGTGGCGCTGGAGTCTGATTTTAACAGCCATTGTGAATCTGTTTGTTTAATAATTAATGCGTTATGTCCCAACTCGTGGGAGGGCGCAAAGGTAGCAATTTTTTCTGAAGGAAGAAAATTTTTTGCCGATATTGCATTTTTATGCAAGGAAATCGGCTCGGATGGATTATATTTGCAACGTGAAACTATGAAAGTATGAAAAAAATGCTTCTTGCGGCGCTTGCCGCCTGCCTCCTTTTCCCCGGCCTGTCAAAGGCGCAGGGAAGGCATGAAATAAACCTTTTTATCGGCGGCTATAATTCCCAGTACGCCTCGGCCAACACCAACTTCGTCGGTCCTTACAATGACCTTTATGCTATCTACGAATACCAGCACACCTATGAAACGGGGCCTGTCTATACCCTTTCCTACGGGTACGCTCCCATACGCTGGATCAGCGTTGGTGCGCAGGTCAACTACGGTAAGGTGGGGGTGAGTACCTGGCGTGCCGTGGACAACAGTTGGTCCTCCGATAAAATGGAAAACATCAGCGTGCTGCCCCAGGTAAAATTTCATATCCCCAGCTCCAGGCATTTCCGTCTGTACGGGAAACTGGCCCTTGGCGCCACCCTTAGCTCCAGCTTAACCGCAAAGCAAACCGTCAAGGCGGCCTATGAATGGGTTCCCATAGGCTTTGAATGGGCCGGACAGTTCTTTTACGGCACGGCAGAACTGGCCACCGGAACCGTAATCCAGGGTGGTCGTATCGGTATTGGCTTCAGGTTTTAATTCTCCCACGCTATGAAAAAGATACTCTATATCCTTTGCGCCGCCCTTGCTGTCAGCGCATGCTACAAAGGCTCTTTCCGGGATGACTCCTATAATGTCCTGGGAGGCTCATACCGTTATTTCAGCTCCCCGGCCGGCGAATATCTCATGACCATCGCAGACCAGCTGGTCACCGGCGCCCTGGGAGAGTTGGAAACCGCCATAGACAAGGGTGCAGGCAGTGTTACCTGGGCCAGCCTCTTTCCGGGCATGACTTTCACCCCCGCCTTGGAGAACCAGTGGCTCATTACCTACGACGGGCCGTTCACCATCCAGGGAAACAGCTACCGTACTTCCTTCCAGATTATGGCCACCCGCGAATCCCTTCCCGTGGGCGTCTCCTCCCACAGCAGCTGGAGCATCCAGCTGGATGGCAGCCGCACGGAACGCGAAGGCTATATGTGCCAGTACCAGAGCGTAGGGGAGGTTCGCTACGTGGCGGAAGAAGATGCCACGCTGGGCTGGAACAAAGTGTACGGCAAGTTCAGCATGCTGGTTACCCGCAGCGGCCAGAAAGTGGACAACTGTGTTCTCACCTTCTCCGGTTTTCCCGGGGAGGCCCAATTCATCCGGGGCCTTTAGTCTGGTCCAAAAACCCTTACGTTATGGCCGGCTGCTGCCGGCCATCTCTGTTGGCGGATGATGGTCGGTCAAATTGGCAAATTTGGGGGTGAACGTAGCAAAAAACTGC
Source organism: uncultured Bacteroidia bacterium (assembly GCA_902788175.1). GTDB lineage: Bacteria > Bacteroidota > Bacteroidia > Bacteroidales > UBA932 > Cryptobacteroides. The sequence goes on along the minus strand of CADAJF010000022.1, from coordinate 15,266 downwards.
ACTTTTTGCTGATTTGAGACATTTTTTTGCAGATTTGGGACATCCATTTCCTGATGAAGGCGTATTTTTGCAGCAGAAATTACTAGCGCCATGAAAGAGTTCAGCAGCACCCAACACTGCCCGGGAATGTTTTTCCGGCTTGCGGCCCTTGCCTTCATTCTGCTTCTTACCGCCCCGGCTGCCCGCGGGCAGCACGTCACCTTCCGCGGTGGCGCCAGCACCATGCTCTACGACGAGAAATACTTCCCGGACCTGTACGGGGAAGGAATCTCGCCCGTTTTCCCTTCCTTCGGTGCCAAATTTGGCTGGCAGAGCAGAAGCGGTCAGGCCTTTGACACCCTCCTCAACCATCCCGAATACGGTATCGGTGTGCAGATGGACGCCTTGTCGGCGTTCCAGACGGGGAAGAGCCCGGGTATAGGCAATATCTACAGCCTCTACGGCTATTTTGACCGGCCTGTCATTGCCACCCGCCGCTTCAGCCTGGGCTATACGGCCGCGCTGGGCATGGGTTTCAGCTTCAGCCGCCTCTTCGACTTGGAGCGCAACCCGGCCAACTGGCTGCTCTCCATCCCCGTGAACACGCGTATCGGCCTGGGCGTGCAGGCTAAGTACTATGTTTCCAAGCGCTTTTTTATAGGGGCAGGCGCCTTTTTCAACCATACTTCCAATGGCGCAGTCCAGTTTCCTAACCGGGGCGTGAACGCCTTTGAGTTTTCCCTCCTGGCGGGCATGAAAAACCGCTCGGGAGAGGGTGAGCAGCCCCTGGAGACAGTGGACGACGGCTTCCGCCGCAAGTTCCATTTTGATATCCAGCTCACCGGCGGTATCATGAGCAATGAGGCTTATTTCGAGCATCGCCTGGAAAACGAGGGTGTCTATGACAATGTGCATCGGCTCAAATGGTCGCTGTCGGCCGGCTGCATGTACCGTTACAGCCGCGTCCATGCGTCGGGTATTTTCGCGGACATGTTTGTAACGCCCTTCTGCGACGAGATTGCCCGCTACGACGGCCGGGGAACCGACTACACCCCTGTCTCCGTGGGTATCAGCGTCCTGCACGAGATACGCTACCACAACGTAAGCCTTTCGCTGGGTCTGGGCCGATACCTCTATGACAACGACGGCCTGGCCCGCAACAAGACCTTCTACCAGCTGGTGTGCGGGCGCTATTATCTGCCTTCGCTGGGCAATACCTACGTGGGCATTGTCCTCAAGGCGCACAAGTTCCGGGCAGCGGAAAGCGTCCAGCTAAGCCTGGGAAAACGTTTCTAAACGTTTGTAAGGGATGAAACGCCTGCTGCAAATAGGCCTTTTGTTATTGGTGGGTGCCTTGGGGGCACGCGCCCAGGACCCTATGCAGCTGGACAGTATCGTGGTGTCTTCTTCCGGCCGGGAAATCCTGCTCAAGGACCTCCTCTCCCACACCACCCGCGTGAGCGTAGACGAGATGGCCGCCTATCCTTCCCTGCTGGGAAACGCAGACCCTGTCCGCTTTGCCCAGATGCTGCCCAGCATGCAAAGCAGCTCGGAGCTGGATGCCGGTATCCATATCCAGGGCTGCGAGCACCAGCATAATCTCATAGCCCTGGACGGCATTCCTATCTATGGTGCCTCGCACCTGATGGGGCTCTTCTCCGTTTTCAATCCAGGCCATTTCAAATCCATGACCTATAACACCGCGGCCGTGGGAGAAAACCGCCTGGGGGGCGTGCTGGACATGCAGACGCAGGCATCGGCCCCGCGCGAGTGGGGGGTGGATGCTTCGCTGGGGCTCATCAGCCTGCAGGGCACGGTGAAGGCGCCGCTGGGGAAGAAGGCCGGCGTGCTGGTATCGGCCCGAAGGTCCCTCTTGGACCTGTTTTTCGGCGGGGCGCTCCAGCTGGACAAGCTTTCCCTGGGTTACGCTTTTTCCGACTATAACGGCAGTTTCATCTGGCATCCTTCCTCCCGCGACAGGGTAGCCGTGGATTTTTATTACGGCGACGACAGCATGATTTCCTCCACCACCGGCCTGGGCCTGGACCTTTACTGGAAGAACCTCCTGGGCTCCCTGCGCTGGACCCATGACAACCTGGAGCAAAGCCTCTATTATACGGGTTGTACCCTGGACCTGGAGCTGGAAGAGCAGGGGAAAAAGGTGCTTCTTCCTTCTGGAATCGGCACAATGGGCTACAAAGCTTCCTGGACCGGCGGCCCGCTGCAATTGAAGGCCGATGTAGCCCTGCACCAAGCCACGCCGCAGTCTCCTTCCGTGGTGGGGTCGGGGATTGTTTTTGAGGAGGAGAAGCCCCAGTTTGCCTGGGAAAACAGCATCAGCGCAGCCTGGAGCGGAAATCTTGGCTACAACCTGCAGTACGTAGCCAGCCTGGGCGCGCAGTGGTACCTCTCTCCGGAAAAGAAGTCCTACTGGGGGGTGTCGCCGCAGCTTTCCGCTACCTGGACTCTTCCCCGGGAGAGCCGCCTGCAACTGCGCACCGGCATCCGCCACCAGTACCTTTTCCAGACGGGGCTCTCGAATATCGGCTTCCCTACGGAGTTCTGGCTGCCGGCAGGGCGCTACAGCGACCCCCAGTGGTGCGCAGAGGCCCTCCTTTCCTACGACAAAAGCTGGATGAATGGCAAGTGGAGCTTCAGCGCAGAGCTTTATTACCGCCGCCTGGGCAACCAGCTGGACTATACCGGCGGCGTGATGGAGTTCCTGGACGGTTCTTATACGCTGCAGGGCGCGCTGCAGCGGGGAAGCGGCCAAAACTTCGGCATTAACCTCATGCTCTACAAAGGGGCGGGGAACCTGACGGGCTGGGTGGCTTTCTCGGCCGGCCGGAGCCTTCGCAGCTTCGAGGACGGCACCTGGCCCTCGGACCATGAGCGCCTGCTGGAGCTGGACGTGGTTGCCTCCTATAAGCTGGGCCGATGGGACTTCGGCGGCAGCCTCATCTGCGCCGGGGGAACGCCTTTCACCGAGCCACAGGAATATTATATGGTGGGCAGCCAGCTGGTGGCCGTGTTCAAGGGACACAATGCGGGAAGGCTGGAGCCTTACGTGAGGCTGGACCTGAATACCCGCTATCACTTCCGCAGCCGGGGCCGCCTGGAGCATGGCCTCACCCTTTCCGTGTACAACGTGCTGGCCCGCCAGCAGGAGCTGTATCGCACCATCGAGTGCAGGCGGAGCCTGGTCCAGTGGTCCTACAAGTCCATTTACCTGGGCATTACCGTGATACCTTCCATCGCTTATTATTTGAAGTTCTGAGTCCATGAGAGCAAAGGCAATCATACTTGTGGGGCTGGTCCTTACGCTTTGTCAATGCACCAAGGAGACGGTGCAGGAAGGGCACCTGGTCATTGACGGCTGGATAGAAAACGGCTGCCCTCCCGTTGTGATGGTCACTTCCTCACTGGTAGTGGGCACGCAGAACCAGTGGGACAAGGAAGACCTTGCAGGCAGTGTCATTACAGACGCGGAGGTTGTCCTCAGCGACGGGGAAAAGAGCGTTATCCTTACCGGCATTCCCGCTCCGGATTATTTCCCTCCGTTTATTTACACTTCGACGGAACTGATGGGAGAGCCCGGCAAGACTTATACCCTGAAAGTGCGCTCCGGAAAGCAGGAGCTTTCCTCTGCTACCGCTTTGGCGGCACCATCGGCGTTGGACAAAGTCTGGGCAGAGCAGGTGGAAGAAGGCTCCTACCTGATTCATTGCCGTTTCACGCCCCGCAAAGGTGAGTATTACGGCTTTTTTACCCGGCGGGAAGGCAAGGAACTCATGTACCTGCCGGCCTTTATGTCGCTGATAGACGGAGATGCCGTGGACGGGGTGGTGGACATGGCCCTCACCTCCGGGATAGACATCTCTTCCTCTTCCCGGCATCAGCAGTATTTCAGCTCCGGTGAACGGGTTTCGCTGCGCTTCTGCTCCATCGATCGGCGCGTCTATGACTTCTGGAAAGGCTACGAGGACGCCTGGCTCCTTACCCACAACCCCTTCTTCCCCGTTTCCACCGACGTCCCCACCAACATCACCGGCGGCTACGGCCTCTGGGCCGGCTACAGCTGCACCTACTACGAACTCCTCATCCCCTAATACGTAACAACCTGAATCTCAGTCGCTTCCTAAAATCAATCGTTGCAAATTGCAACGATTGATTTCTGTAATACGCTCTGGCAGAGGCGTTTAGGCATCGGTGCAAAACGGAAAAAGGAGACCCGTCAAGGTCTCCTTTTTGCTGAAAGGGCGCAGGGCTTATTTGCTCTGGCGAATCTGGGACTGGGCTGCGGCCAGGCGGGCGATGGGCACGCGGAAAGGCGAGCAGCTAACGTAGTCAATGCCGATGGTATTGAAGAACTCGATGGAGGCAGGGTCTCCGCCGTGTTCACCGCAGATACCGCACTGGAGGTCCTTGCGGCAGTCGCGGCCACGCTCTACGCCAATCTTGACCAGCTGGCCGACGGCCTTGGTGTCGATGGTCTGGAAAGGATCGGCGTCCAGGATCTTGTTGCCCAGGTAGTCACCCATGAAGGTGCCGATGTCGTCGCGGCTGAAGCCGAAGGTCATCTGGGTGAGGTCGTTGGTGCCGAAGCTGAAGAACTCTGCGGTACGGGCCATGCGGTCTGCGGTAAGGGCAGCGCGAGGGATCTCGATCATGGTGCCGAACTTGTAGTCGATGAGCTGGGCGGTACGGGCCTCTACCTCTGCCTTGATACGGTCGCAGATTACCTTCTGGAAGTTGAGCTCACGGGCGCTGATGGTAACCGGGATCATGATTTCCGGGTGCGGGTGCAGGCCTTCCTTCTGGAGCTCTGCGGTGGCGGTGAAGATGGCACGGTACTGCGTTTCAGCGATGAGCGGGAAGCTCACGTGCAGACGCACGCCGCGGTGACCCATCATGGGGTTCACCTCATGCAGGCTTTCGCCGCGCTTTTCTACTTCCTTCACGCTGATACCCAGGTCTTTGGCCAGTTCCTTCTTCTTGTCGGCGCCCTGAGGGACGAACTCATGCAGCGGCGGATCCAGCAGGCGGAACACCACCGGCTTGCCATCCATCACGCGGAGGGTCTCCTTGACGGCGGCCTTCATGAAGGGCTCCAGTTCTGCAAGGGCGGACTTGCGCTCCTCGTCGGTGTCGCAGAGGATCATCTTGCGCAGTTTGCTCAGCGGAAGTTCGCTGTTGCGGCCATAGAACATGTGCTCGATGCGGAACAGGCCGATACCCTGTGCACCAAACTTAAGGGCGCGGGCGGCGTCTTCCGGAGTATCGGCGTTGGTGCGGATACCCAGCTTGCGGAATTTGTCGCACATGGTCATGAACTGGGCGAAGAGCGGGTTCTCGCTGGCGTCCATGGTTTCGATGGCGCCTTCGTACACCAGACCCTTGGCGCCGTTGAGGCTCAGGAAGTCGCCTTCCTTGAGCTTCTTGTCGGTGCCGGCGAAGGTGACGGTCTTGTCCTTGAAGTTGATCTTGAGGGCGTCGCAACCCACGATGCAGCACTTGCCCCAGCCACGGGCCACCAGGGCAGCGTGGGAGGTCATGCCGCCGCGCTCTGTCAGGATACCCACAGAGGCGTGCATGCCGTCGATGTCTTCCGGGGAGGTCTCTTCACGGACCAGGATGCACTTCTTGCCGGCCTGATTGAACTTGATGGCGTCTTCGGAGGTGAAGACAATCTGGCCCACGGCGCCGCCCGGGGAAGCGGGCAGGCCCTGTGCAAGGACGGAAGCCTTCTTCTCGGAGGCAGGGTCCAGGATGGGGTGGAGAACCTCGTCCAGCTGGGCGGGAGCCAGGCGCATGACGGCGGTCTTTTCATCGATGAGGCCTTCGCCTACCATGTCCACGGCCATCTGCAGGGCGGCCAGACCGGTGCGCTTGCCTACACGGCACTGCAGCATCCAGAGCTTGCCTTCCTGGATGGTGAACTCGATGTCCTGCATGTCCTGGAAGTGCTTCTCCAGGTGGGTGCGGATCTCGTCCAGTTCCTTATAAACCTCAGGCATGGCCTTTTCCAGGGATGCCAGGTCCTTGTTCTTTTCGCTCTTGGTGGCCTCGTTCAGGGGGTTGGGGGTACGGATACCGGCAACCACATCTTCACCCTGGGCGTTGATGAGCCATTCGCCGTAGAACTTGTTGTCGCCGTTGGCGGGGTTGCGGGAGAAAGCCACACCGGTGGCGGAGGTGTCACCCATGTTGCCGAACACCATGGACTGCACGTTTACGGCAGTGCCCCAATCGTCCGGAATGTGCTCGATCTGGCGGTAACGGATGGCGCGTTTGCCGTTCCAGGACTTGAACACGCCGCCGATGGAACCCCACAGCTGGGCCTTGGCATCATCCGGGAATTCTACGCCCAGGACTTCTTTGATGCGCACTTTGAAAGCCTCTGCCAGGTCTTTGAGCTGGTCTGCGGTAAGCTCGGTGTCACTCTTGTAGCCGTTGGCCTTCTTCACATCCTCCATCATGCGGTCCAGCTGCTGGCGGATGCCCTGGCCGTCTGCGGGCTCAATGCCTTCGGCCTTTTCCATCACAACATCGGAGTACATCATGATGAGACGGCGGTAAGCGTCATAGACAAAACGCGGGTTGCCGGTCTTTTTGATCATGCCCGGGATGGTCTTGGAGCACAGGCCGATATTGAGGATGGTATCCATCATGCCCGGCATGGAGCTGCGGGCGCCGGAGCGGCAGCTCACCAGGAGCGGATCATCTGCATCGCCGAACTTCTTGCCCATGATCTTCTCCGTTGCTTCCAGGGCCGATGCAACCTCTGCCTTCAGCTGCGGGGTATAACCCCCACCCAGCCGGTAGTACTCGGTGCAGCACTCGGTGGTGATGGTGAAACCTGCGGGAACGGGCATGCCCAGGAGATTCATCTCTGCCAGGTTGGCACCTTTGCCACCCAGCAGTTCTCTCATCTTACCGTCGCCTTCGGCGTGCTTTCCGCCAAAGCGATAGACTCTCTTTTTGCTTTCTGCCATAGTATAATAATAAAAATTTTAAGTTAATTCCGCTATAAACATGCAAATATACGACATTTTCTTGGAATTTGTGCTAACTTTGCCAGCGCTTAATGAGTATTTTTTTATGAAGTTAGTATTCGCAACGGGCAACCCCGGGAAACTCCGGGAAGCTGCAGAGATTTTGGGCGGGGCGTTCGAGCTCGTTACCCCCGCAGAAGTGGGTATCACAGAGGATATCCCCGAAAACGGTAACACCTTGAGAGCCAATTCCCAGCAAAAGGCAGACTATATTTACGCCCAAACCGGCATGGACTGTTTCGCCGACGACACCGGCCTGGAAGTGGACATCCTGGGCGGTGCTCCCGGCGTGGAGACAGCCCGTTATGCCGGGCCCCAGAAAAGCCCCTCCGACAATATCGACAAGCTCCTTTCAGAAATGGCCCGCAGGGAAAAAGAGGCCGCCATGGCCCGTACCAACGGCGTCGCTACCATAGAGAGCCTGCGCAAGGCCCGTTTCCGCACCAGCGTTACCCTTATCCTGGGCGGGAAGCACCACTTTTTCGATGGCATCATGGAGGGAGAAATAGCCCGTGAGCGGCATGGGAAGGGAGGTTTCGGCTATGACCCCGTGTTCATCCCGGAAGGTTATGAGTTAACTGCCGCAGAGCTTTCAGAAGAGCAGAAAAACGCCATCTCGCACCGCGGGAAGGCCCTTCGCGTCATGGCTCAGTTCCTTCAGGGTGGAGAGTATTGAGCTCATTGTGCTGTCCACCACCAAGGTGGGAGAGAACGCGGTAGTGGTACACACCCTCTCGCGGGAGTACGGCCGTCGCGGCTTCCTGGTACGCTCCGGCAAAAAGGCCGGCATGGCCCTTTTCCTGCCCCTCAACATCCTGGAGGCCGATGTAGTGGAAAACCTCAAATCCCAGCTTTGGAGCCTTCGCGGCATACAGCTCCGCGACGGCCTGCCGGGGATCCGCGGGAACCTGCACAAAAACAGTATGACGCTTTTCCTCTCGGAGGTACTGTTCCGGACCCTTCGGGACGGCGCCAACGAGGACGGCCTCTTTGACTGGTGCGCCCAGGCCATCCTCACCCTGGATGCCCTGCCGGCCGATTTCTCCAACTTCCACCTCCGCTTCCTGCTGGAGTTTGCCGGCGCCCTTGGCTTTCGGCCCAGTTTGGAGGACATCGCCCCCTTTGCCCAGGAAAACCTCCAGCAGCTGAAAGCCCTGCTGGAGTTACCCTTCGGCGAATCCATGCTCCTTCCCCTTAGCGGCGCCGCGCGTAATTCCCTGTGCAACAGTCTCTTGCAGTACCTGTCCTACCACACGGAGCAAAGCATTCAAGTCCGCTCCCTGGCCGTCCTGCGGGAGCTTTACCGTTAGCCGGGCGTTGGAAAAACGCGCGAAAATCGCTACCTTGCGCTCTGCTATGAGGAATAAATCTCTTTTAGCGGCCGTTTTGCTGGCTATGTTTTCTTGCGGCGCACCAGACACTCCGGAACCGGAACCCGTGGTGCCGGAAGTCCCTTCGTTTGCCAAGGGGGCCGATATCAGCTGGGCCTCGGAGATGGAGGCCGGCGGCCGTACGTTCAAAACCCGTGGCGGGAAGGCCGCTTCCCTTCCGCAGGTGCTCAGCGACTGCGGCTTCAATGCCGTACGTCTTCGCGTTTGGGTGACTCCCTACAAGGGCTGGAGCGGCCGGGAAGACGTAGTGGCCGCAGCTAAAAGGGCCTGGGAAGCCGGGCTGCACCTGATGGTGGACTTTCACTACAGCGACTTCTTTGCAGACCCTTCCCGGCAACTGGTCCCGGAGGCCTGGAAAGAGGACGCGGCGGACCTTTCCAAGCTGGCCGTACACGTGGAAAGCCATACTACTGAGGTACTTAGCGCCCTGAAGGCCGCAGGGGTGGAGGTGGCCTGGATCCAGATCGGCAACGAGACCAGGGGCGGCATGCTCTATCCTGCCGGTGCCTTGGACTATAATAATAAGGGGGCGGAATTCACAGGTTTTGTCCGGCTGTACAATGCCGGGTATGCCGCTGCCAAGGCAGTGTACCCCAAGGCTCAGGTAATGCCCCACCTGAACAATGCCTATGCTGCCCAGGATAACAAATGGTGGCTGGACGCTTTCAAAGCCCAGGGCGGAAAGATGGACATGATAGCCTTGTCCCATTATCCTCAGTATGAGAGTCGGCTCAATGGACGGGTCCTTACACCCACAGAGGTCAACCAGAACGCCCTGTCTTATATCAAGGCTGCCATCACCGCTTATGGCGTACCGGTTATGGTCTCCGAAGTGGGGGTAAAAACCGGCGCCGGAGAGGCTACGGCCAAAGCCCTCCTGAAGGATTTTGTCACCCAGGCCCGCGGCATCAGCGGCTGCGCCGGGGTTTTCTACTGGGAACCGGAGGTGGACGGCATCTGGAAGCCGGAAATCTACGGTCTTCCGGCCCAGCTCTCCCGCTATACCGGCACCCTCCAATCGGCCTGGAGTCCCTACGACCAAGGCGCCTTCACCCCCTCCGGCCAACCCACCCCCGTCCTGGACATTTTCACCGAATAAGCCTGATAAGGAATCCCCTGATTCACAGCAATTTACAGAAATCAATCGTTGCAATTTGCAACGATTGATTTTCATAATCCACTATGTGCCAGGCACTTACGTATCGGGCGAAAAGCGCCGAGTTACAGGAGTTTGGCGGCGATGTCGGAGAGGTCTGAGCGTTCGCCTTTGCGCAGCAGTACGTGCTGGAAAAGGGCTTGGCCTTTCATCTTTTCTCCCAGGTGGGTGAGGCCGTTGGACCATTGGTCCAGGTAGGGCTGGTCTATCTGGAAGATGTCTCCGGTGAAGACCATCTTGGTACCTTCGCCGGCGCGGGTGATGATGGTTTTCACCTCATGGGGCGTGAGGTTCTGGGCCTCGTCCACAATGAAGAAGACCTTTCCCAGGGAACGGCCGCGGATATAGGCCAGGGGCGAGATAAGGAGTTTCTCCTCCTTGAGCATGGACTCTATCCGGAGCGCCTGCTTGCTGCCGGGCTTGAAGCAGCGCTTGATCACGTCCAGGTTGTCCATGAGCGGCTGCACATAAGGTCCCATCTTGCTTTTCTGGTCTCCGGGAAGGAAGCCGATATCCTGTCCCCCCAGCACCACGGTAGGGCGGGAGAGGATGATCTGGTCAAAGTCATCGGCCTGCTCCAGGGCGGCGGCAAGGGCCAGCAGGGTTTTTCCAGTACCTGCCCCGCCCGTGAGGGACACCAGCGGAATGGCGGGGTTCAGGCAGGCGTCCAGGGCGAAGCGCTGCTCGTCGTTGCGGGGACGGATGCCGTATGCCTGCCGGCTGCGCACCAGGGCAATGACCTTGCGCGAAGCATCGTAGCGGGCACAGACGGACTCCCCGCCCAGGAAGAACTTGTACAGCTGGTTGGGAAGGGGCTCCTTGGCCGATACCTCCTGCCAAGGAAGGCTGTTGTCCTGCCCGTAAGCGAGGCGCTGGACGGCCTCCGAGGAAGCTTCCACCTGGATAACCTCCTTCTCCTGGTTCTCCATGACTTCATCGTCCATGCGGTCCTTCAGGTAATCCTGGACCTCCATTCCGGCCGCTTTGGCCTTGAGCCGCAGGTTGATATCCTTGGTGACCAGGGCCACAAAACGCTTGGGATTGTTGTCCCGCACCCACATGGCGGTGGCAAGGATGCGGTGGTCCTGGATGTCGTCGCGGAAAAGGTCCTGGAACTCGGGCGAGAAGGGGTGGTTGGGCTCTATCTTGATGAATCCCAGCTTCTTGCCCAGCGGAACACCACGCGGGCCGAATTTCTGCCGGTCCGTGAGCCGATTGATTTCCCGCATGAATGCGCGGGCATTGAAAGACAGGGCGTCGTTTCCTTTTTTGAACTTGTCCAGTTCCTCTACCACGGCCATCGGAATCACGATGTCGTTGTCCTGGAACTGCTTCACGCTTTTGTAGTCGTGCAGGATAATGTTGGTGTCTAAGACAAAAATTTTGGCCATCAGAACAGGTTCTTAGTCTTCTCCTTCCATGGTATTTAGCAGAGATTCAAGGATTTGGGGTATTTCTATGGCCTCCGTCAGCTGTACCCCTTTGTGCGAGGTATCCGGATGGCCGATAGGATAATACACCACATCCTGAAGGATGAACTCTGCGTCTATGTAGTCGTAGTCGATGTCTGCGATCTGGAGCACTACGCCGGGTACCTCGCCAAAAAGGACTCGCACCGAGGCCTGTTCTCCATAAGCCTTGCAGATGTTCCGGATGCTGACAGTGGCTCCAGTTCCGGCGCCGGTAAGCGAGCGGAGGCAGGTCATCAGGCCGCCGTCGCCCACCGTGGCGCCCGCTTTCACCACGCCGTCTTCCACCAGTTCGCGGACTACCTCGTAGCAATCGGCAAAATATTCTGCGTCATTGACGTCCGGGGCGGTGGAAGGGTGCGCCCCCAGCGTCTCCGCGAGAGCAGATCCCCCCAGTCGGAAATCGCAGGGGTCGAAGGGGATGTAGATGAGCCAGTCGCTGGGTTCCGGCAGCAGGGTGGAAGGCGTTTTGCGCTTGCGGGACATGCGCGGATGGATGGTGCGGTAGGGAGGGTCCCGGAACAGGCTGGCTTCCTCGTCCAGGAAATCGTCTCCGGAGAGGGTGCAGGGTTTGAAACTAACGGTTGGCTGGCCGCTGCAGAGGCTGTAGCGGTCCAGTTTCAGACCCAGGGAATCCAGGTAGGAGCAGGCCCTTTCCACGGACAGGTAGAAAGCGGCCGCATGGCCCATGGCCTTGCAGTTCCACTTCCAGTCTGCCTTGAGGGAAAGGTCTCCCAGGCGGAAATGCCCTGCCATCCAGATGGCATCCAGCAGCGCCTGGGCCACTTTCCCGGCCGTGAAAGGCCCGGAAAAAGGCAGCGGCACCCCCCGTTTGAGCGGAGGCGTAAGGGCTGCGGCATACTGCTTGACCTTCCCCTCATCAAACACGTAATTGTCCGGTTTCTGGTCCAGTTGTTCGTCTGCCAGGGTTTCCGGGTCTCCGTCCGGTTCCAGCGGAGGGTCCACGCTGATTTCCCGCAGCATGCGCTCCGGTGACAGGGCCATCTGCACCCCGTCAATGATATAGTTGCTGTTCAGCAAATCGGTCATGGCTCAAAATTAATGCTTTTTCGGCAGAATAGCAAGCACCCCGCCCCCACCCCCTCCCAACCCCGAACCCTAATCAACTGTAATTGAGCCGATTATAAAAATCAATCGTTGCAATTTGCAACGATTGATTTTTGGAAGTATCTGTGGGTCAGGTGATTACGTATCGGCGGTGTCGGCCGAATGCAAGGGGAGAGGGGCGGGGCTGCCGAATCGCGGAAAAATTTGTATCTTTGTGTCGCAATGATGCAGACACCTTTTACTGAAGCGGGCTACCTGAGGCTCGTACAAGATATTTTCCGTCGGTTTCCCTCTGTTCAGCGGGATGGTTTCACGGCCGGGGCCTACAAGCCGGGGCTGGAGCGTATGCAAGCCTTCGAGGCAGAGCTGGGCCACCCCTCCCGCAGTTTCCGCAGCATCCACATTGCAGGCACCAACGGCAAGGGATCGGTGGCCAATATGTTGGCATCGGCCTGTAAGTCCTGCGGCATCAGGGTGGGGCTTTTCACCTCGCCGCACATCCTGGATTTCCGTGAAAGGATGCGCCTGAACGGGGAAATGATCCCCAAAGAGTACGTGTACGATTTCCTCACCACCTGGATGAGCTGGATCACCGCGCACGAACTGTCCTTTTTCGAAATCACCACCGCCATGGCCTTCCGCTGGTTCGCAGACCAGGGGGCAGAAGTAGCCATCATCGAGACCGGCCTTGGCGGACGCCTGGATTCCACCAATATACTGGAGCGGCCCAGCCTTACGGTCATCACTTCCATCGGCCTTGACCACTGCGACATGCTGGGCAGCACCCTGGCTCAGATTGCCGCAGAGAAAGCGGGCATTTTCAAGCTTTCGGTGCCCGCCCTGGTAGGGGAGAGCCATCCCCAGACCAGCGCCGTCTTCGAGGAAAAAAGCTGGATGCACTGCCCGCTCAGCTACGCAGACCAGATGCGCCCTTCGCTCTGGTACAAGCATGCCGCCATCCTCAAGCAGATGGACCTGCAGGCCCCTGTCCAGCAGAAAAACCTGCGTACGGTGCTCGCTGCCATCGACCTCCTGAAGGTGCAGCCGGGCTTTGCGGCCCTCCAAAACGAGGAAGCCGTGCTGGAGGGGATCATCCACACAGCCCGCAACATGGATTTTCACGGCCGATGGGAACGCCTCTCCACCCAGCCGTATGTGCTGGCGGATATCGGCCACAATGCACAGGCGCTGGGTGCCAATTTTGCGCAGATGGAAAAGCTGGTGGCAGAGGGCCGCTACTCCTCCCTCATCATTGTCTATGGCGTCATGGCAGACAAAGACCTGGACGCCATCCTGCCCCTGATGCCGGAAAATGCCACCTACATCTTTACCGCGCCGGAAGTGCCCCGCGCCCTTCCCGCCGATGAAATTCTGCACCGCTTCACCGCCTACCGCGCCGCTGCCAATCAGGAGGAAGACGCTCCCGCTGCCCCCGGCGGACTGATCACCCTCTCTTCGCGCACCTATGCCTTTACCTCGGTGCGCCAGGCCGTCCAGATGGCCCTGTCCCTCTCCCGCGGCCTTTCACAGCAGCTAAGCCGCAGCGCCTCGGCCGAAGCCCCCGCCCCGCCCCTCATTTACATCGGCGGCAGCACTTTCGTAGTGGCAGAAGCCCTTCCGCTGTTCAAATAGGTACGAAACTTGCTTTTTTGCATTGTCGGACACCGTAAATGCATGACCATGAAAAGAATACTTTACTCCTGGCTGCTGGCCATCCTGACCGGCACCCTTTCTTTTGCAGCGCCTATGAATGATGGTCACACCCTAACCGCCCTGTGGAAGCAATATGAGCAGGCCCGCAAGGCAGACCTTCCGCAGAAGGAGGCCCAAATCCTTGCCCAAATCAAGCAGGAAGCCATGCAGAAGCATCTTCCTGTAGATTTTTATGACGCCGCCACAGAGTACGTGAACACTGTCAGGCGCCGGGACTGGAAGCAGCAGGACAAACTGCGCGAAGACCTTGCCCGTGAGGTGGAGGCTTTTGCTGAACCCATGGTCACCTTCCACTGGATGAACGCCTGGAAGCGGGTTTCCACGGACGAGCTCTGGGCCTATGTCCGGAAGCATCCGGACGGCTTCCAGGGCCATACGCCCGCCTTTTACCGTGACGTGCAGGGCTACCTGGGCGGCACGCTCAAGCCGTTTATCAGCAATGACAAGGAGTATGTGCTCTGGAGCGTTCTGCGCGGCCGCAGCTACAGCCAGATAGAAAACGACGAGATGTACCAGCTCCTGGCCAGTGAAGTGGCCGGCCGCTACCCCAACGAGGCTGCCCTGGAGTATTACGTGCTCACCCGCCGCTACTACGCAGACACCCAGCGGGAAAAGCGCCGCGAAGACCTTCTCTTGCTGGCCGGAAAATACGCAGGAAAAGCCGCCTCGCTGTACCCCAAGGCGGATTTGCTGCAGATGCGCAAAGAGGATCTTGACAAGGAAAAAGCCTCCGGAGAGCAGTACCGCGCCCTCTGTGAGAGTGCCAGGCTGCTGGAAAAAGAGCGCAAGGCCTATACCGGCACGGAGGCCCTGATCGCCGAAGGTTGCAAAAGCCCCGCATCGCTGGTCAACAACCTTACAGCCAGCGATTTAGGTGTGGCCATCCAAGAAGGCAATATCCTGGTCACCTTCCGCAACCTCCAGCAGGCTACGCTCACCCTTCGCGGGGAAGAAAAGACCGTCAAAAGCTGGAAAGCCGTCAATCCGGTAGGCAGCTTCTACGTGCAGGACACCCTCACCATCCCGCTTCCCAAACTGGCCGATGGCGACTACACCGCAGAGGCAGTGAGCGGAAAACTCTCTGACATAGCCTTTTACACCCAACACACGCTGTCCGTTGCCACTCGCACAGACCAGCGCGGTCCCTGCGTCTATGTGGCGGACTACAAAAGCGGCGAGCCTCTCTCCAAGGTCACGCTGCACCTTCGCAAAGGGGACAAGGAAGTGGCCAAGGCCAGCCTCCGCCTGGACGGCTTTACCCCGCTGCCGGATGCCATCACCAGGCAGATGGGCAAGGAAAAGAGCCGATACTCGCTGCTGGTCAGCAGCGGCGACCGCCGCTCCCGCAGCGTGAACGCCTCCTTCCAGGATTTCACTCCCTACCATGACAACAGGGTCCGCTGCAACATATACAAAGACCAGGGCGCCTACAACC
>CADAJF010000021.1:35756-40163 GCA_902788175.1 uncultured Bacteroidia bacterium | reverse complement strand
TCTTCCCAGTTCATGGGCGCGGTGGCCACACCGGAGTTCCTGATGTACCTGGACTACTTTATCCGCAAGGACTACGGGGACAATTACCTGGACCGCCTGGAGGAGGTAGTGGAAAACAACACCAAGCAGCGCACGCTCCGCAAAGTCATCGACAACTGCTTCCAGCAGGTGGTGCATTCGATGAACATGCCGGCCGGCAACCGCGGTTACCAGACGGTGTTCTGGAATATCGGCTATTTTGACAAGCCGTATTTCGAAGGCGTTTTCGGGGATTTCCGCTTCCCGGACGGGTCGGCCCCTATCTGGGAGACGCTTTCCTGGCTGCAGAAGCACTTCATGAACTGGTTCAATGAGGAGCGCACCCGCTATATCCTCACCTTCCCGGTAGAGACCATGGCCCTTCTGACGGACGGCGGCGACGATTACGCAGACAAGGAGTACGCAGATTTTACCGCTCAGATGTGGGCCAAGGGGCACAGTTTCTTCTGCTACATCTCCAACAGCCCGGACAGCCTCAGCAGCTGCTGCCGCCTGCGCAATTCCCTCAAGGACCTGGAGGACGACAGCCACAACCACACCACCCACCAGTACTCCATGGGTACGGCTTCGGTGGCCACCGGTTCCAAGAGCGTAATGACCATCAACCTGAACCGCCTTATCCAGGACGCTGCCCGCAAGTATTTCAAGCAGGAAAAAGGGGAGGCCATTGCCCCGGATCGCGCCCTAAAGCCCAGCCAGTATGATAAAGAGGTCCTCTACCGCTACATCGCAGAGGCCGTGACAGAGCAGACCGTCCGCGTACACAAGTACCAGACCGCCTTCAACGAGATCATCAAGGACTTCCTCAAAGCAGATATGCTGGATGTGTACCGGGCCGGTTTCATCGACATGAAGAAGCAGTACCTGACAGTGGGTGTGAACGGCCTCACGGATGCGGCAGAGTTCCTGGGCCTGAAGATTTCTCCCAATGCCGCCTACAAGGAGTTCGTGAACACGCTGCTGGAAACCATCAACCTTTGCAACCGCAAGTCGCGCACCAAGGACTGCATGTTCAACACGGAGTTCGTTCCCGGTGAGAATCTCTCCGGCAAAAACTACAAGTGGGACAAGAAGGACGGCTATTTCGTGAGCCCCAAGCACAACATGTACAGCTCCTATTTCTACAATCCCGAAGACGAGAGCCTGTCCATGATAGACAAGTTCAAGCTGCACGGAGAAGACTTTGTGAAGTACCTGGACGGCGGCAGCGCCCTGCACATGAATATAGCGGAGCACCTGAGCCAGGAGCAGTACCGCCAGCTGCTGAATACCGCGGCCCATTACGGCACCAACTACTTCACCTTCAACTGCCGTAACACCGTGTGCAACGAGTGCGGCTACATCTCCAAGGAAACGCTTACGGAGTGCCCCAAGTGCGGCAGCACCAACCTGGACTACCTTACCCGCGTGATTGGCTATCTCAAGCGCATCTCTTCCTTCAGCGAAATGCGCCAGGAAGAGGCCGAAAAGCGTTTCTACATTGATTAAGTACGTTCCGGAGATGACGTCCGTGGTCCTGGAGGAAATTCCGGACCGTGTTTCCCTGGCAGTGGATATTTCCAACTGCCGGGGAAATTGCACGGGGTGCCATTCCCCGTTCCTGAAGGATGACATAGGCGAGGAACTCACTCCTGCGGTGATAGACGCGCTGGTAGGGGAGAACTGGGGCGTAAACTGTTTTCTTTTCCTGGGAGAAGGGCAGGACCTGCCGGCCCTTCTCTCACTAGCCGCCCATGTGCGTTCCCTGGGCCTGGAGGCAGCCCTCTACAGCGGTCGGGAAGAGGTGGAGGCGGAGCTCTGGCAGGCCTTCGATTACCTGAAAGTGGGGCCGTACCGCCCGGAATGCGGCCCCCTTAACAATCCCGCCACCAACCAGCGGCTTTATCGCATGGCCGATGGCACCCCGGAGGATATCACCTTCCGTTTCTGGGAGCGCTCTTAAGGTTCGCTTTTCTCGTCGCGAATCAGGACTTCCGTGTACTCCATGCGCATTTTCTTGTCATAACCGTCACGGCGCACGTAGCCCACTCCGGGGGCGTACCAGGTGTCGGACCAGAGGTCGTTATGGTGCATGGGGCCGTCTTCCACCTTGTGCTCCCGCACTACCATGCAGTTGAAGGTGCCGGCGGGGGTGGTAATCTGCTCATGCCGAAGGACTTTGCGCTCCGTTACGTCCACTGTTACGTTAAAGCCCATGAGCTTTACCACACAGTGGGCTTCCGGCAGTGTGTCTCCTGGGTGCACATGGGCAGGCAAAATGGCCGGATCCCCTTTCTGAGTAATCTTGGCGCGGGGAAACATGTTCTGCAGCACCACTTTCACCATGGCGCCAAAGTCCATCCAAACGTTTCCGTTCCCTTCTATCTGGGCGGTCAGCTGCGCTTTTCCTCCCAGCATTTCCCCGCCATTGGCTTTGCTAAGAAGCATCCCGTAATGGACCTTGCGGCCTTTGCCGCTGTGCTCCACTTTCCCAATTTCCAGCGTGGTGGTCTGAATCAGTTTGCGTGCGCCGGCTTTGTAGCGCTCGTAATAAAGGGTGCGGTTTCCCTCCGTACAGAAATAAGGCTCCTGCGCCTGAAGGACCAGGGGAAGGAGCAAAAGAAGGGCAATCGCCGCCATCCGAAGTATTCTCATGTGCCAGCAGGTTTTTTGCAGTTCCGAAGATAGCAATTTTTCCCCAAAGCGCCAAACGGGAGGCCTCTCGCTCAATGCCGGGCAGGAGGTGGCCGAGGGGTTCCGTTCCGCGCTTCACGCTCCACGCTCCACTTCATCCCTCCCAACGTCTGCGGCGTCATCGCTACGCGATAACTTGCGTTGTGATAACACGAATACCTTCCACCTTGAAGGCGGCGTTTATTCTCCCAATGGAGAATTATTAATCAAATCTACTGCTCCCTTTTATACGGACGTAACTGTTTATTACGAAAACGGCTCTCCAAAAGGATATGTAAACATTTCGGGCGAAATTGTGCTGAAATTCGTTGAGAACGAGTTTTAATACCTTCTTGATGCCTTTGGGTTAGTCTTTGGGCTAGTTTTTGGGCTAGTTCTTTCTTTCTTTCGGCAGCGAGGTATATCTTGGGAGAGGTTATCGAAAACGACCAGAACCGCATCTAAGTCGGCAATTTTTCGGCAGAAATCTCAAATAAAAAAAGCCATGTCGCACAAAATCAGCAACATAGCTTTTTTCAAAGTGCACTCTTAGGGACTCGAACCCTAGACCCGCTGATTAAGAGTCAGCTGCTCTACCAGCTGAGCTAAGAGTGCTGGTGTATGTCTTTGTGACCCGTTCGGGGCTCGAACCCGAGACCCCAACATTAAAAGTGTTGTGCTCTACCAACTGAGCTAACGAGTCCTCCGTCCCAAATCGGGAATGCAAAGGTAGTAACTTTTTTGGAATCCGCAATAATTTTTCGAAAAATTATGCCGAATACTCCTTGATCTTCTGTTCCTGGGAAAGACGGCATACAAGCAGGCGGTCTTTGGATTCTGCCACGATGTATCCGTCCAGGCCTTCCACTACCACGGTCTTTTCGTCTGCTACGTGTACAAAGCAGTCCCGGCAGCCGTGGAGGCGGACATCGGCGCCTACGGCAACATTGCCGTCCGCGTCTGCGGGGATGTGGGTCTGGATGGAGCCCCAGCTGCCTAAGTCGCTCCAGGCCAGGTCTTCCGCGATGACAAAAATGCGGGGGGACTTTTCCATGACGGCGTAGTCGATGGAGATTCTCTCACAGGAGGGGAAAAGCCTGCGGAGCTGCTCCGTTTCCTGCTCAGTGAAAAAGGAGGGAGCCAGCTGGTCCATGACCTCTGCAATCTGCGGGGCATAGGTGCGCAACTCGGCGATGATGGTTTGCACGTTCCACACGAAAATGCCGGCGTTCCAGAAATAGTGGCCGTCCTCCAGATACTCGATGGCGGTGTCCAGGCTGGGTTTTTCCTTGAATTCGCTTACCTTTACCAGTTGTCCGTGCAGGGCCTCCGAGGCGTGGATGTAGCCGTAGCCGGTTTCCGGACGGGTGGGGGCAATGCCAACGGTGACGATGGCGCTGCGCTCTGCCGTGAACTCCAGCGCCTTGGCGATGGTCTCTGCGAAGACTTCTGTCTTGAGGACCAGGGCGTCTGCCGGGGTGACGACGATATTGGCCTCAGGATCCTTGCAGGCAATCTTCCAGGAGGCGTAGGCTATGCAGGGGGCGGTATTGCGGCCCTCGGGTTCTGCCAGGATCTGGCTGGCGGGGATGCCGGGCAGCTGCTCGCGGACCAGGTCCACGTACCTTTCTCCGGTAACCACCCAGAAGTTCTCCGGCTGGCAGACGGGGGCAAAACGGTCTACCGTGAGCTGGATAAGGCTTCGGCCCACCCCCA
>CADAJF010000021.1:0-35741 GCA_902788175.1 uncultured Bacteroidia bacterium | reverse complement strand
CATCCGGCGTAGAGAGCGGCCACAGCCTGCTCCCGATACCACCGGCCATAATGACAACATGCGTATTCATTCTTTCCATGTTTGTAGTAGGCAAATATACGCCTTATTAAGCAGAAATCCTATTGCCAGGGCGCTAAAAGCATGCCGATGGGGAAAGAAAAAAGGAGCCGGCACGTGTTGGCTGGCTCCTTTGCTGTACTGTGGGTTGTCTTATTTCTTCTTGCCAAAGAGACCGCCCAGAATGCTGGTGGCAGCGCCGAGGAGGCCGCCGGCAGCACCGCTGCCGCCCTTGAGGGTGAGGAGAATGTCGTTGAGATCCACGTCACCGTCTCCGTCCTGGTCCTTGATGAAGCTGGAGAGTTTGGTCATGATGCCGGGGATGAGGCCGGACAGGGTGGTGCCCAGGTTACCCAGATTCAGTTTGCCCAGCACATTCTTGGCGAAGAGGCTGCCGGCCAGGGCGGTGATGCCGCTGGTGGCGGCGTCTGCCTTGCCGGTGAACAGGTTCTTGATTTCCTCCAGGCCGCCGGCCTTGGTGGCGGTTTGGGTAAGGGAACCGAGGATGGAGTCAGAAAGGCCGCCAAGGACCTGGCTCTTGATATTCTCGGGAATTTCTACCTTGCCGGCAGATGCGCCGACAACTTGCTGAATTAAATCGCTGATGTTTGCCATAGTAATGAATGTTTTGTGTCCCCAAATATAAAAAAAAAAGAGCATGTAAAAAAATAATCAAAAAAAACACCAAGATTTATTGCAAATCAATAAATATTTACTATATTTGCAAAAGAAACCAATTATTAAAGCCTTATGATCGCAACTTGGTGGGCTGATCTCAGCCTTGTTATGAAAATCCTGTGGGGCGTTACCCTGGCCGCCTCCTTCATCTTCATCATCCAGAGCATCCTCACTTTCGTGGGAGCGGACGCGGACTCGGACTTTGACGTGGATGTAGATACGTCCATGGACGGGAGTGACCTTTCCAATATAGAAGGAGGCTCCAATCTCTACACCTTCCGCAACTTTGTCAACTTCATCCTGGGTTTTGGCTGGAGCGCCATCCTCCTGCAGGAGAGCATCCCTTCCAAGGCCCTCCTCATCTTCGTGTCGGCCCTTATCGGCGTAGCACTGGTGGCGGCCGTCATGTACCTCTTCAAATGGCTCGCCGGCATGCAGCAGAGCGGAAACATCAATCTGCAGAAATCGGCCGCCGGATGCGAAGGAAAGGTGTATCTTACCATACCCCCCGCACGCAGCGGCATGGGAAAAGTGCAAATCACCATCTCCGGTGCCGTACGGGAATACGATGCCATCTCAGAGAGCGAGCAGCCCCTTCCCACCGGCACTCCTATCCGCGTGGTGGATACCATGGACTCCAATACCGTCCTTGTAGAAGAAATCAACACTTATACCGTATAAATTATGACTCAGCTGTACCTTATCCTTATTCTGGTGGCCGTGGTGTTCGTCACCCTGGCGGCCATCCTCAAGCGCTATCGCCGCTGCCCCTCGGACAAGATTCTTGTCATCTATGGTAAAACCGGCAAGAATGCCACCGGTTCCATTACATCGGCCCGTTGTATCCATGGCGGCGCCGCCTTTATCTGGCCTGTTTTCCAGGACTATGCCTTCCTGGACCTCAAGCCCATTTCCATCGAGTGCAACCTCACCAACGCCCTTTCCAAGCAGAATATCCGCGTGGACGTTCCCTGCCGCTTTACCGTGGGTATCTCTACGGAGCCGGAGAACATGACCAACGCCGCAGAGCGCCTGCTGGGCCTTTCCGTGGACAGCATCCAGAACATCGCCACCGATATCCTCTTCGGCCAGCTGCGTCTGGTGATTGCCACCATGGATATTGAGGAAATCAACGCGGACCGCGACAAATTCCTGGCCAACGTTTCCACCAACGTGGAGGCCGAGCTCCGCAAGATTGGCCTCAAGCTCATCAACGTGAACGTGACGGATATCCGTGACGAGTCCGGCTACATCGAGGCCCTGGGTAAGGAAGCTGCCGCCAAGGCCATCAACGACGCCAAAAAGAGCGTGGCGGAACAGAACCGTTACGGTGAAACCGGCAAGGCCATGGCCGACAAAGACACCCGTATCAACGTGGCCGCCGCCGATGCAGATGCTGTCAAGGGTGAGAACAGCGCCAAGATCGAGATCGCAAACTCCGACGCCCTTCGCCGCCAGAAGACCGCAGAGGCAGTCCGCCTGGCCGTAGCCGCGGAAAAGGTGCAGGCTGCAAAGGCCCTGGAAGAGGCCTATCAGAGTGAGCGCGATGCCGAACTTGCCCGCGCCCAGCGCGAAGAGGCCACCCAGAAGGCCAATATCGTGGTGGCGGCAGAGATTGACAAGCAGAAGAAAATCATCGAGGCCGAAGCCGAAGCCGAACAGATTCGCCGCAAGGCAAAGGGTGAGGCAGACGCTATCTTCGCCAAAATGGACGCCCAGGCAAAGGGTATGCTGGAAATCCTCACCAAGCAGGCCGACGGTTTCAAGAACCTGGTAGGTGCCGCAGAAGGCGATGCCCAGAAGGCCGTCCTGATGATGATCGCCGACAAACTCCCCGAGCTTGTGAAGACCCAGGTGGAAGCCGTCAAGGGCATCAACATCGACAAGGTCACTGTGTGGGATACCGGTAATGGCACAGACGGGAAAACCGCCACGTCCAACTTCATCTCCGGCATGATGAAGTCCGTTCCCCCGCTCAACGAGCTCTTCAACATGGCCGGCATGGAGCTCCCTTCCTTCCTGAAGGGCCCCAAGGCCGACGAACAGCCCCAGCCCACAGAGGCTGAAAAGTAGGATGCGCTATGGCTATCATAGTGAATATTGACAAGTTGATCCTTCGCAAGATGACCTCCCGCGAACTGGCGGCCAAAGTGGGCATCACCGAAGCCAATTTGTCCATCCTCAAAACCGGGAAGGCCAAGGCCATACGCCTGTCCACGCTCGAAAGCCTGTGCAAGGCCCTTGAATGCCAACCGGGCGACCTATTGGAATTCCAGCCCGACGATTAACCTCTCCAAGCCCGGCCCACCCTGCCGGGCTTTTTCTAGCGCTGTCCCTTCCCCACCCGGGATTCCGCTGCGCGGCATCCCTCCCGCCTGCGGTGGGCTTTTGCAAATCCCCACCTGGGATTCCGCTGCGCGGCATCCCTCCCGCCTGCGGCGGGCTTTTGCAAAACGGCATCAAAAAACTGCGTACAAGCATGCTTGACGCAGTTTTTGCTACCGTTTTGCGGTGGGGAAGGGATTCGAACCCCCGGTACGCTCACACGTACACCTGTTTTCGAGGCAGGCTCCTTCAACCACTCGGACACCCCACCGGAGAAGGACTGCAAAGTTACAAATTATTTTTAACTCTGCAACCCTGGGAGGCTATTTGAACCACTCGGTGAGGTGGTCCTTGGCGTAGAGGAAATAGACGGCCAGGCCAATCCAGCTGGTGATGAGAACCAGGATGGAGGTGATGATTTTTCCACCCATGGAGATGGGTTTCTTGAGGATGTCCAATACGGCAATGACGGAAAGGACGATGCCAATGATGTAGATAATGCTCATAATATTGATAATTAAATAGGTGTAATGCCAATCCCGGGTGCATCCGGAAGGGTGAGGCGTCCCTCTACCACCCTGACGCCGCTGAAGCGGTCATTGGAGATGAGGAGGTTGCCGTCCAGGTCCGCGAAATCTACGGCGGGGGAGAGCTGGGCAGCGGCGGACACGGCGCAGGAGGTCTCTGTCATGCAGCCCACCATCACTTTCATTCCCAGTGAGCGGGCCAGCGTAAGCATCTTCCAGGCTTCCCGCATGCCCGTGCATTTCATCAGCTTGATGTTGATGCCGGAGAAAACGCCCTTGAGGGGCAGGATGTCCGGGAGGCGCTGGATGCTCTCGTCGGCGAAGATGGGGAGGGGACTGCGCTCCGTGAGCCAGGCAGTGTCGTCGATCTGAGAGACGGGGAGGGGCTGCTCTACCATCACTACGCCTTGCTCTGCCAGCCAGTGTATTTCTTCCAAAGCCTTGGAGCGGTCTTTCCAGCCCTGGTTGGCATCTACCGCCAAAGGGACGGAAGTGACGCTGCGGATGGTGCGAATCATTTCCTCGTCGCTGTCCAGGCCCACTTTTACCTTCAGGATATTGAACTTTCCGGCCGCTTCCAGCGTCTTTTCTCGCACCACCTCCGGCGTATCTATGCCGATAGTGAACGTGGTGGAGGGCGCCTTCCCGGGATCCAGGCCCCAGATGCGGTACCAGGGCTGCCCCATGAGTTTGCCCACCAGATCATGCAGGGCTATGTCTATGGCAGCCTTGGCGGCAGAATCCCCTGAGGAGAGGCTGTCAACGTAGGAGAGGATATCCTCCAGGCGGAAAGGGTCCGTGAACTGCGAAAGATTGACCCGCTCCAGGAAAGCCGTAACGGAGGCTACGCTTTGCCCCAGGTAGGGTGGCATGGAAGCCTCTCCGTAGCCGGTGACTCCTTCCCAGGTGATTTCCACTTGCACGCCGGGCGTACTGGTACGGCTGTAAGAGGCCACGGTGAAGGTGTGCCGAAGCTCCAACTCATAGGGGAAGAACCTGAGATGCAGCCGTCCGTCCCCTTTTAGCGTATGGAAGCGCTGCGGACCGCCGGAGCAACCCACGAGTGCAGCCCCGGCAAGTGCCAGGGAGCTGGTTTTGAGAAAGTCTCGCCTGTTTTGCATACAGGCCAAATATAGCAAAAAAACTACAGCAGTGCAAGAGCCTGCTCAAGCGAAAGGCTCTTTTCCAGGCTATAATCACCGCTGCGGGAGCGGATGAGGCCGCTCAGATGTGCCCCGGAGCCCAGTGCCTCGCCCAAATCACGTGCAAAGGCGCGGATGTATGTCCCCTTGGAGCAGGCAATGCGGATCTCCGCCTCCGGCAGTCCCAGTCCGGAAGTATCGGCCACGTGGATGCGGGAAGAGGCGCCAGGGCCATCTTCCGGGGCCGATAAAAGCGAAGACTCTCCGAACGAGATCAGTTCCAACTCGCTGATACAGATTTTGTTGCGCTGGAGGGTGTCCAGGGCGGCGGCATCCAGTTCGGCCGCCCGTCCGCTGCGGTAAAGCTTGCGGGCCAGTTCGTAGGCGCGTACCCCGTCCACGCTTTTGGCGCTGAAAAGGGGCGCCACCTGCTCCTGTTCTCCCAGGAAGGCAGGCAGGGCGTCGCGAACTTTGTCGGCCGTAATATGCTCGAAAGGGAAGCGGCGGTCCACTTCTTTCTCCAGGTCGTAGGAGGGGGTGGTGGCGCCAAAGCGGATGCGCGCGATATACTCTTTGTCGTGGTCCTGCAGCTGCTGCGCCCGCTTACAGGCATTGCCGATACAAACCAGCAGCACGCCGGTAGCCAGCGGATCCAGCGTTCCCGCGTGCCCCACCTTCAGGTTTTTCTTTCCAAAGTGGCGGATAGCCGCAAACTTGAGCTTGCGGATTACGTCGGCCGATGTCCAGCGATACGGCTTGTCCACCGCCAGGACGATGCCTTCCGGGTAGTCGGCGATCTCGGGGGAGAAACTCATCGGCAGGGAATCTTGTCGATGCGTCCCTGGTGGCGGCCGCCCTCAAAAGGCGTGTCCAGCCATTCCCGAACGATGGCCGAAGCAAGGCGGTAGCTGATGAAGCGGGCCGGCAGTACCAGCACGTTGGCGTTGTTGTGCTGGGCCACCAGGTGGCCGATAGCCGTTCCCCAGGCCAGCCCCGCCCGGATGCCCTTGTGCTTGTTCAGGCTCATGGCCATCCCGTTCCCGGTCCCGCAAAGGGCTATCCCAAGCTCTACCTCGCCGCTTTCCACGGCCTGTGCCAGGGCATGGGCAAAGTCCGGATAATCGACGCTCTTTTCCGTGTCCGTGCCGAAATTCACCACCTCCACGCCGCGTTTTTGCAGCATTTTTACCAGTTTAAACTTGTACTCCACGCCTGCGTGGTCATTGCAAATACCGATTTTCATATCTGAGAAGACAATTATCCTGCGAAGATAAGAAAAAAGTAGTATCTTCGTAGCCTAAGCGCATACTTTCTATGAATCTTCTTCGCAAATGGACTGAAACCAGCCTGGTGCTGCGCATTCTGACCGGTATGGTGATTGGTGCCGTCCTGGGCCTCACGGTTCCGGGATGGACGGGTATCGGCATACTGGGAACGGTGTTTGTAAGCGCCCTCAAGGCCGTAGCGCCGGTACTGGTGGCCGTTCTGGTGATGGCTTCCATTGCCAAAGCCAACGGCGGGCTGGGCCCCCGCTTCCGGACGGTCCTTACCCTGTATCTTGTAAGCACCCTCGGTGCTGCGCTGCTGGCGGTGGCGGGCAGCACGCTTTTCCCCGTGACGCTCCATTTGCAGGATGTGGCGGAAGGTGGCGCCCCCAGCGCCCTCACGGACGTTTTTACCAACCTGATCGGGAACATGGTAAGCAATCCGCTGGCCTCCATCGCATCGGCTAATTATATTGGCATCCTTTTTTGGTCCATCCTGGGCGGAGTAGGTCTCAGGCTCCTGGCCTCGCAGACTACCATCGGGGTGGTGTCGGACTTTGCGGGCGTGATAACCCAGATGGTCAAGTGGATCATCCAGTTCGCGCCCTTCGGCATCCTGGGCCTGGTCTTCACCGCCGTGGCAGAAAACGGGCTGGATATCTTCACTACTTATGGAAGGCTCATTTTGCTGCTGGTGGGCTGCATGTCGCTTAACGCGCTGCTGCTCAATCCCTTGTGGTCATTCCTGACCACCGGGAAGAATCCCTACCCCCTGCTTTGGGCATGTCTGAAGGAGAGCGGCCTCAATGCGTTTTTTACCCGCTCTTCGGCAGCCAATATACCCGTCAACATGGCCCTTTGCGGCCGCATGGGCGTGGACCAGAATTTCTACAGCGTAAGCATTCCGCTGGGTGCCACCATCAATATGAGCGGCGCTGCCGTCACCATTACCGTCATGACCCTGGCGGTGGCCCACACCGTGGGCGTGCAGGTGGGGTTCGGCGTGGCGCTGCTCCTGAGCGTGATTGCCACCCTGGGTGCCTGCGGGGCATCGGGCGTGGCCGGCGGCTCGCTGCTCCTGATTCCCATGGCCTGCTCATTCCTGGGAATAGGCAATGACGTAGCCATGCAGGCTGTGGCGGTGGGCTTTATCATCGGCGTGGTGCAGGATTCCGTGGAAACCGCCCTCAATTCCAGCGCCGATGCCTTCTTCACCATCACCGCAGAGCGCAAGCGGGAAAGACAGAAACAATAAGCTCGCATCTTCACACGTTAATTCAAGGATAGTTATGCTGAAACCGGGAGACAAAATGCCGCAGTTCGAGGTCATGGACCAGGACGGAAAACCCGTAAAGTCGGAAGAATTCATCGGCAAGGGCAAAAAAACCATCATCTACTTTTACCCCAAGGACAATACGCCTGGCTGTACGGCCGAGGCCTGCTCGCTGCGGGACAATTACGCTGTCCTTACTGCAGCCGGCTACAACGTGGTGGGCGTGAGCAAGGACAGCGCCAAGTCGCATACGGGCTTCCGTGCCAAGCATGAACTGCCGTTCCGTCTGCTGTCAGACACCTCTACCCAAATGCTGCAGGACTTTGGCGCCTGGGGCGAGAAAAAGATGTGCGGAAAGACCTCTGTGGGCACTCTTCGCCGCACATTCATCTTCGACGAGAACGGCATCCTGGAGCGGGTGATTGAGAAAGTGGACACCAAAAACGCCGCGGGGCAGATTCTGGAGCAGGATGTTCAAGGTCAGTGATATCATCACAACTCCGCCGAAGGAGTTTGGATCGGAGCTTCAGCGGAAGGTTTACGAGACTTTTGCTGCGCTGGAAATCCCCTTTGAACGCGTGGACACAGATCCCGGCATCACGATGGAAGACTGCCTGCACATTGATGCCAAAATCGGCGTCCGGATTGTAAAGACCATTTTCCTTTGCAACCGGCAGCAGACAGAGTTCTACCTTTACGTGACAACGGACGACAAACCCTTCGTAACAAGGGATTTTTGCGGCTCGCTGGGCATCCCCCGGGTGTCCTTTGCATCGGCGGAAAAACTGTGGGAACTGACGGGCGTGAAAGTGGGGGCAACCACCATCCTGAGCGCCATCCTCCCTTCGGCCAGTTCCGTCCATTTGGTGATGGACCGGCAGGTGGCGCAAGGGGAGTGGTTCGCCTGCACCGACGGCACCGCCACCTGCTTCGTAAAAATCCGCACCCGCCACCTGCTGGACAAATACCTCTCCACCAAACACCTGACACTTATCGGCTGATACCCCCGGGCGGGGTGGGCGTACCTCCTTCCGATGGGAATCGGCAGGGAAGTTTTGTTTCTTTGAAAAATAATGCGTATATTTGCGCGTTTTTGCGGGACGGTCCCGCGGAAGTGAAACCATTAAAACTCATTGCATCATGGCAGAATACTTACAGCCTGAGAAAAAGCAAGAGATTTTCGCGAAGTACGGGAAGTCCAATAAGGACACCGGCTCCCCTGAGAGTCAGGTTGCTTTATTTTCCTACCGTATCGCTCACCTTACTGAGCACGTGAAGAAGAACAAGAAAGACGTGGCAACGCGCCGCAGCCTTCTTCGCCTGGTCAGCAAGCGCCGTCAGCTTCTGAACTACCTTCAGAAAGTGGACATCGAGAGATACAGGGCTATCGTCAAGGAGCTGGGTCTCCGCCGATAAGCAAAAGGATAGGAAAAAACGGGGGCAGAGTACTATGCAAGGCATATGCTCTCCCCTTTTTTAGTAAAGAGATACCCGGACGGTCCGGGTAATCGATATAAGACGTAACAAAGACGTAAACAGATGAACATTATCAAAAAGACCATTGAATTGCCCGACGGTAGGGTAATCGAGATCGAAACCGGAAAACTGGCCAAACAGGCTGCCGGTTCTGCTGTTGTCAAAATGGGTGGCACCATGCTGCTGGCCACCGTCACCTGCGCTACGGAGGTGAAAGAGGGAACGGACTTCATGCCCCTCACCGTAGATTATCGCGAGAAGTACTACTCCGCTGGCCGCTTCCCCGGCGGTTTCCTCAAGCGCGAAAGCCGCCCCTCTGACTATGAGGTGCTCATCGCCCGCCTGGTGGACCGCCCCATCCGCCCGCTTTGGCCCTCTGATTTCCACCTGGAAGTCTTTGTGAACGTCATCCTCATCTCCGCAGAGAAAGACATCCAGCCGGATGCCCTGGCCGGTCTGGCCGCATCGGCCGCCCTCGCCTCCAGCGACCTGCCCTTCGGCGGTCCCGTGAGCGAAGTGCGCGTCGCCCGCATCGACGGACAGTTTGTCATCAACCCCGGCTTCGAGGAAAACAAGCGCGCAGACCTTGACCTGATGGTGGCCGCTACAGAAGAGAACATCATGATGGTGGAAGGCGAGATGAACGAAGTCTCCGAGCACGACATGCTGGAGGCCATCAAGTTCGCCCACGAAGAAATAAAGAAACACTGCCGCGTGCAGAAGGAACTGATGCACGAGCTGGGCACGGACGTCAATAAGCGCGACTATCCGCACGACGAGGAGGACGAAGACCTCCGCAAGGCCGTGCGCGAAGCCTGCTATGCCAAGTGCTATGCCCTGGCCGGCAGCGCCAAGCCCAAACACGAGCGCGAGGAAGGCTTCAACGCCATCCGCGACGAGTTCAAGGCCACCTTCTCCGAGGAAGACCTGGAGCTGAAGGGCGCCATGATTGACCGCTACTACCACGACGTGGAGAAAGAGGCCATGCGCAACCTGGTCCTGGACGAGGGCAAGCGCCTGGACGGCCGCGCCACGGATCAGGTACGTCCCATCTGGTGTGAGGTGGATTACCTGCCCTGCGCCCACGGCAGCGCCGTTTTCACCCGCGGCGAAACCCAGTCCCTGGCTTCCGTCACCCTGGGTACCAAGATGGACATGAAGGAGATGGACGAGGTCCTGATCCAGGATGACCAGCAGTTTGTCCTGCACTACAACTTCCCGCCCTTCGCCACCGGTGAGGCCAAGCCGCAGCGCGGCACCGGCCGCCGCGAGATTGGTCACGGCAACCTGGCCATGCGCGCCCTCAAGCCCGTGATTCCCACGGCCCCTGAATTCCCCTACGCCGTACGCGTAGTTTCCGATATCCTGGAATCCAACGGTTCCTCTTCCATGGCCTCCGTCTGCGGCGGCTGCCTGGCCCTGATGGACGCCGGCGTCAAGATCACCAAGCCGGTGGCCGGTGTGGCCATGGGCCTGATCACGGACGAGACCCGTCCCAACGACCGTTACGCCATCCTCACCGACATCCTGGGCGACGAAGACCACCTCGGTGACATGGACTTCAAGGTAACCGGCACCAAGGACGGTATCACCGCCACCCAGATGGACATCAAGGTGGACGGCCTGTCCTACGAAGTGCTGGAGAAGGCCCTGGAGCAGGCCCGTCAGGGACGCCTCCACATCATGGGCGAGATGCTCAAGACCATGCCCGCTCCCCGCGAGGACTACAAGCCCTTCGTGCCCCGCATCGTCCAGATCGAGATCCCGGCCGAGTTTATCGGCGCGGTTATCGGCAAGGGCGGCGAGACCATCCAGGGCATGCAGAAGGAATTCGGTACCGTCATTACCATTGACGAAGTGCCCTGCGAAGGCGGCGGCACCAAGGGTGTGGTGGATATCTTCGGCACCGACAAGGCTGCCATGGACGCCACCCTGGAGAAGATCAAGGGCATCTGCGCCGTTCCCGAACCCGGTGAGGTGTACCACGGCAAAGTGGTGAGCATCCTGGAATTCGGAGCCTTCATCGAGATCCTGCCCGGCAAAGAAGGCCTCCTGCACGTGAGCGAGATTGCCTGGACCAAGACCGAGAAAGTGGAAGACGTCCTGAAAGTAGGCGACGAGGTAGATGTGAAACTCCTCGAAATCGATGCCAAGACCGGCAAGATGCGCCTTTCCATGCGCGCCCTCACCGAGAAACCGGAAGGTTATGTGGAGCCCAAGGGCCGTGGCCCGCGCCGCGAAGGCGGTGACCGCGGACCCCGCCGTGAAGGCGACCGCAAGGGTGTGGGCGACCGCCGCGGCAATGACCGTGGCCCTCGCCGCGAGGACAACCGCCCCCGCAAGCCCCGCTTCGACAGCGAGGAGCATAAGGGCGGCGAGCCTGACGTATTCTAATCGAAACTGAGAAAAAGAGACATCTTCGGATGTCTTTTTTTTTTGTATCTTTGGGGTATGAAAAGACTGTTTTCTTTGCTGCTGATGATGCTGTGCTGGCTGGGCGCCCATGCCCAGGAAGAGTACGGCGTAGTGAGTATTTCCGTCTGCAACATGCGCAGTACGCCTGATTTTGACGCAGAGATGGTCTCCCAGGCCCTGCTGGGAACGCCAGTGCGCATTATCGGCCAAGGGGAGAATGTACCTTTCCCCTGGCCGCAGGTGCAAAGCCCGGATGAGTACACCGGCTGGGTGCATTATGCCGCCATCACGCGCATGAGCGCCCAGGAGCTCCATGCGTGGAACGCCGCACCCAAGGTGGTGGTGACGGCGCTTACGGGGCTGGTGTACAGCCAGGCTTCGGAGCGCAGCGAAACCATCTCGGACATTGTGGCCGGCTGCCGGCTCAAGTACCTGGGCAGGCAGGGCCGATGGCTCCGCGTAGGCTTCCCGGACGGCCGGCAGGGTTATGTGCACAGAAGCCTTGCCCAGCAGGAGGAAGATTGGCGTAAGCACCTGGACCAGAGCCCCGAAGCTATCCTTCGCACGGCCAGGAGCATGCTGGGCCACCCCTACATCTGGGCAGGCATGTCCCCCAAGGGGATGGACTGCAGCGGCTTTGTGCGCGCGGTGCTGTTCATGCATGATATCATCGGCCCGCGCGATGCAGGCCCGCAGTCCCGCACGGGAGAGCGCATAGAAGGCTTGGACCCTCTTCTGCCCGGGGACCTGGTCTTTTTTGGCCGATGGAACGAGGGCAAGCCCCGCGTCTCCCATGTAGGTTTCTATCTGGGCGAAGGCCGTTTCATCCACTCCCTGGGTATGGTGAAAGTGGGCAGTTTCCGCCCGGAGGATCCCCTCTACGATGCCTACAACACCGGCCGCTACCTTTTTGCCAGCCGCATCTTCCCCCTCACGGACCCGCAGTTCACAACCACCCTCACCAATCCCCTCTACAAGTTGTAGTTTTTTACTATCTTTGCATCCTATGCTAATCGTTTTAGAGGGTTTAGATGGAGCTGGGAAGTCTACACAAGTAACCCGGCTCAAAGAATATCTCGCGCAGCGCTGCGGGGAGCTGGACTACATCCATTTCCCGCGTTACAACGCTCCCGTGTACGGGGAACTTATCAGCCGCTTCCTGCGGGGGGACTTCGGCGCCAATGAAGCCGTGCATCCGCAGCTGGTGGCCCTGCTTTTCGCCGAAGACCGTCACGGGGCAGCCCCGGCCATCCGCCAGGCCCTGGAGGATGGGAAGACCGTCTTGCTGGACCGCTACGTGTATTCCAACATTGCGTACCAATGCTCCAAGCTGCAGGACATGGTTGAGCGTAAACGCCTGCGGGACTGGATTTTCCACACGGAGTATGAGCTTTTCCAGCTTCCCGTACCGGACCTGAACCTCTTTCTGGACGTGCCTATCTGCTTTGTGGAGCAGAGTCTTTCCCACGCTCGCAGCGGGGCAGACCGCCGCTACCTGGGCGGGGCGCAGGATATCCATGAGGCTTCCATCGATTTCCAGCGCAATGTACGCGCCATGTACCTTGCCCAGACGCAGCTGGACAGCCGTTTCCAGCGTATCGACTGCTCCGGAGAAAACGGGGAAATGCTTCCCCCGGACAGCATCTTCGCGCGTGTGCGTGCGGTCATAGACCCTTATCTGTAATGAAAGCCTCCTACCAGCGTTTCCGCCGTTTCGCCGCCTTTCTGGTGGGTGTCACTTTCCTGGTCTCCGGGCTTCTGAAGGTGGCGGACCCCACCGGCACCATGCTCATCCTGCAGGAGTATTTTCGCTTTTTCCAGGTGCCGGCCCTGAATCCCGCCGCCCGGGTGCTGGGCGTGCTGCTGGCCCTTTTCGAGACCTCGCTGGGTATAGCGCTCATTACCGGCGTGCTGCGGAAAGCCGCTGCCCTCTGTACATACGCCCTGCTGGCCTTCTTTACCGTCATCACCCTGGTACTGTGGATACTCAATCCCAGCATGGACTGCGGCTGCTTCGGCGAGGCCTTGCACCTGACCCATGCCCAGAGCTTCTGGAAAAACGTCGTCCTGATGGTACTCTCCGTGGTTGCCTTCACGCCTTTCCATGACTTCGGAAAAGCCAGGGGAGACCGGATTGTAGCAGCGGCAGTGGCCTTTTTAGGCGTCCTTCTGGCCCTGTATTACAGTAATACGCACCTTCCTATTGCAGATTTTACCGAGTATGACTGGGGCGTGGAGCTCTACGCCTCCCTGGACGAGGATGTAACCAGCTCACCGGAATACAAAGCCGCATATATCTACGAAAAAGACGGGGAACAGAGCAGTTTCACGCTGGACCAGCTCCCGGATTCCACCTGGACCTTCGTGGGCGTGGATACCGTATTCCGCGCGGCAGGCGCCCAGCTCACGGATTATCCCGTCCTAAGCTTCCGGGACGCGGAAGGGGAGTATCAGGACCGCCTGGCCGCCAAGGGCTGCACCGTGGTTTTTTCCGTCTATGATCCGTCCCGGCTCAAATGGGAGACCCTGCGCGAGCAGTATGAGGCGGTGCTTGCAGCCGGCGGAACGCCCCTGGTGCTGGTATCGGCCCTCCCGGAAGAAGTTTCCTGGGACATCCCCACTTATTTTGCCGATTACAAGACCCTCATAACCCTCAACCGTTCCAATGGCGGCGGCACCTTCTTCAATGAAGGGGAACTGGTGAACAAGTGGGATGAAGGGCATTTCCCGGAGGACCTTGCCGCAGATTTTGCCGCAGACCCGGTGGATCTTTCCACCCATTACATCGTGCGGCGCCGCCTTCGCATGCAGGGCTTCTGCGTGGCCCTTGCCGGCGTTTTGCTCCTGCTGTAGGCGGGATTTGGCAATTTGGATTTTTTTGCCTATCTTTGCACCCGTGAACGAGATAGAGGACGACGTCCCCTATCTTTTTTGTATAGAGACTCCCGCTCAAGCCGGGACCAAGTTAGGATTATGGACAAAGAACAGATTATACAGGCAGTGGAGCCGGCCGTCGCAGAGCGGGGCTGTTTCCTGGTGGAAGTAAGCGTCTCCAAGGAGAATGACATAGAGATTGTCATCGAGAAAGATGAAGGCGTGGTGGACTGGGAAGACTGTGCCGCCATTGACCGCATGGTGCATGCCGCCTTCGACCAGGATGTGGAGGATTATGCCCTCACCGTATCCTCCGCCGGCCTGGACCGCCCCTTCAAGGTGCTCAAACAGTACCAGAAAGCCCTGGGCAGCAAAGTGGACGTATGGATGAAAGGGGGCAAGAAGCAAAAAGGCATCCTGGATGCCGTAACGGAGGAAGCCGTGGTGGTGGATGGGGAAAGCATCTCCTTCAGCATCATCAACTCTGTCAGGCCCGTCGTGGAATTCAAATAATACAGTATATCGTTAACCAATGGCTAAAGAAAAAGAGAAAGAAGTAACCTTGATTGATGCCTTCAAGGACTTCAAGGAAGAAAAGAGCATCGAGCGCCCGGTGATGCTGGGCGTGCTGAAGGACGTGTTCCTCACCCAGCTCGCAAAAACCTACGGCAGCGCAGACAACTTCGACGTCATCATCAACGTGGACAAAGGAGACTGCGAAATCTACCAGAACTTCGAGGTAGTGGAGGAGGTGGAAGACCCCGTTACCCAGATCACCCTGGATCAGATCAAAGCCGAAACCGGCGACGACGACTATGAAATCGGCGACACCTTCGCCCGGAAACTTTCCCTGGCCTCCTTCGGCCGGCGCGGCATCTTGAACATCCGCCAGAACCTCCAGGGCCGTATCATGGATATCGAGAAAGCCAACGTGTTCAAGAAGTACTCGGAGCGCGTGGGCGAAATCTTCACCGGAGAGGTCTATCAGACCTGGAAGAACGAGGTCCTGATCCTGGACGAGGACGGCAACGAGCTCCGCATGCCCAAGAGCGAGCAGATTCCCGGCGAACGCTTCAAGAAGAGCGACAGCGTCCGCGCCATCATCAAGAGCGTGGAGATGAAGAACAACACCACGCCCTACATTGTCCTTTCCCGCACCACTGACAGCTTCCTGGAGAAACTCTTCGAGATGGAAGTCCCCGAGATTTACGACGGCCTGATCACCGTCAAGAAGGTGGTCCGCATCCCCGGCGAGCGCGCCAAGGTGGCCGTGGAATCCTACGACGACCGCATCGACCCTATCGGTGCCTGTATCGGCGTGAAGGGTTCCCGTATCATGGGTATCGTCAGGGAACTGCGCAATGAGAATATCGATGTCCTGCAGTGGAGCACCAACCCGCAGCTCATGATCCAGCGTGCGCTGAATCCCGCCCGCATCTCCCGCATAGACCTGGGCGAAGCCCCGGAAGACAAGATCAAGGTATATATGCAGGCCGACGAAGTGAAGAAGGGAATCGGCAAGGGAGGCGTGAACATCAAGCTGGCCGGCATGCTGGTGGGCCGCGAAATCGAGGTCTGGCGTGAACTGCCGCAAAACGAGGAAGAGGAAGACGACGTCCTCCTCAGCGAGTTCACCGACGTCATCGACGCCTGGGTTATCGGGCGCCTGCAGTCCATCGGCTGCGACACCGCCCGCAGCGTCATGGCACTTGCTCCGGCCGATATAGCTTCCCGCGCGGACCTGGAAGACGAAACCGTGGAAGAGGTGCTTCGCATCCTGCACGAAGAGTTTGAGGATTAATCACTTAGAACAAAAAAGGGGTCATCTATGGCAGAAATCAGACTATCGAAACTTATCAAACAATTCAACATCGGGCTGGACACCCTGGTGGATTTCCTCAATTCCAAAGGTGCCGGTATCGAAGATGCCAATCCCAATCTGAAGATATCGGACGAGTACCTTCCGGAACTGCATAAGAAGTTCGGCAAGGACCTGGAATTGAAGGAGGCCGCAGAAAAGGTGGACGTCAAACTCACCGAAATCCTGGACAAGGCGTCCCGCAAGCAGGACGAGGAAGAGGACGAGTACGAGCCCGAACGCGTGACGGTCATCAAGAGCAACAACCTCTCCCGCACTCCCGTGGCGGAACCCGAGCCGGAGCCTCAGCCCCAGCCGGAACCTGCTCCTGCCCCTGAGCCGGAGCCGGAGCCCGTGGTGGAACCGGAGCCTGTCACCGAACCTGTAATAGAGGAGCACCAGCCGGAACCCGAGCCGGAGCCTCAGCCCCAGCCGGAACCTGCTCCTGCCCCCGAGCCGGAGCCGGAGCCCGTGGTGGAACCGGAGTCTGTCACCGAACCTGCTATAGAGGAGCCCCAGCCGGAAGTCCCGAAGGAAGAACCCGCCCCGACCCCTGCGGAAACTCCCTCGGAAGCCCCCGCCGCCGATGCTCCCTTCAAGGTGGTCGGCAAGATAGACCTCTCCCAGTTCGATCCTAAGCGCAGCAAAAAGCGCGAGCGCATCAAGAGCAGCGGCTCGCAGAAAGTGGACGTGACCAAGGTCCAGGCAGAAAAAGCCCCCAAGAAAAAGGAGGACAAGAAGAAAGCCGACACCCCTTCCCAGGGCAAGGGCCGCAAGAAAGGCGACCGCTTCAAGCCCGCCATGACAGAAGCCGAGCAGGAAGAGATGCAGAAGGAAATCCAGAAGCAGGTGAAGGAAACCTACGCCCGCATGAACGAGACCAAGAGCTTCGGCGCCAAGCACCGCAAGGAGAAGCGCGAGATAGCCGCCATCCGTTCGCAGGAGGAGATGGAAGCCGCTGCCGCAGAGAACAAGGTCCTGAAAGTGACGGAGTTCGTAACGGTCAACGACCTGGCCACCCTGATGAACAACACCCCCGTGGTGAAGGTCATCGGCGCCTGCATGTCTCTGGGTATGATGGTGTCCATCAACCAGCGCCTGGATGCAGAAACCCTGGTGCTGGTAGCGGAGGAATTCGGCTATAAGGTGGAATTCGTGACCGCAGAGCTCAGTGAGGAAATCGAGCAGCAGGAACCGGACCGCGAGGAAGACCTGATGGAGCGTCCTCCGGTGATTACCGTCATGGGCCACGTGGACCACGGCAAGACCTCCCTGCTGGACAATATCCGCAATTCCAACGTCATTGCCGGTGAGGCCGGCGGCATCACCCAGCACATCGGCGCGTACAGCGTCACGCTGGAAAGCGGCCGTCACATCACCTTCCTGGATACCCCCGGCCACGAGGCCTTTACCGCCATGCGTGCCCGCGGTGCCCAGATGACAGACCTGGCCATCATCATCGTGGCCGCCGACGACGCCGTCATGCCCCAGACCAAGGAAGCCATTGCCCACGCACAGGCAGCCGGCGTTCCCATGGTATTCGCCATCAACAAGATAGACAAGCCCGGCGCCAACCCGGACACCATCCGCCGCCAGCTCTCGGAGATGAACCTCCTGGTGGAAGACTGGGGCGGCAAGTACCAGTGCCAGGAAATATCGGCCAAAAAGGGCATCAATGTGGACAAGCTCCTGGATAAGGTGCTCTTCGAGACTGACTTGCTGGAGCTCAAGGCCAATCCTTCCAAGCTGGGAAGCGGTGCCGTCATCGAGAGTTCGCTGGACAAAGGCCGCGGCTACCTGGCCACCGTGCTGGTGCAGGACGGTACCATGCGCGTGGGAGACGTCATCATCTCCGGCAGCTATTACGGCCGCGTAAAGGCCATGTTCAACGAGCGCGGACAGAAGGTGGAAAGCGCCGGTCCCTCCACGCCCGTGAGCATCCTGGGCCTCAACGGCGCCCCCGCCGCCGGTGAAAAATTCAACGTGATGGCCGACGAAAAAGAAGCCAAGTCCATCGCCCAGAAGCGCGAGCAGCTCATCCGTATCCAGGGCATCAAGACGCAGAAGCACCTTACCCTGGACGAGATCGGCCGCCGTATCGCCATCGGCAACTTCAAGGAGCTCAATGTCATTGTCAAGGGTGACGTGGACGGTTCCGTGGAAGCCCTGTCGGATTCCCTCATCAAGCTTTCCACCGAGGAAGTGCAGGTGAAGGTCATCCACAAGGCCGTGGGTGCCATCAGCGAGAGCGACGTCCTGCTGGCCGAAGCCTCCGACGCCGTCATCATCGGCTTCCAGGTACGTCCTTCCGCCGAAGCCCGCCGGGCCGCGGAGAAGGAAGGCATCGAAATCCGCCTCTACTCCGTCATCTACGACTGTATCAACGAAGTGAAGGAAGGTATCGAGGGTATGCTGGAGCCGGAGAAGAAGGAAGAGGTAACCGCCACCGTGGAGGTGAAGCAGACCTTCAAGATTTCCAAGGTGGGTACCATCGCCGGCTGCCAGGTCAAGGAAGGCAAGCTGGTGGCCAAGGCCCAGGTGCGCCTCATCCGCGACGGCATTGTGGTGTACACCGGTGCCCTGGCTTCCCTGCAGCGCGGCAAGGACAACGCCAAGGAAGTGATGGCGGGCATGGAATGCGGCTGTGGCCTGGAGCGCTACAACGACATCCACCCCGGAGACATCATCGAGGCCTTCCAGGTTGTGGAAATCAAGCGGAGTCTATAGAGACTTCAACCAGAGTATGCTGTCTGGGCCTTCATTGAAAAGAAGGTCCAGACAGCTTAGTTTTGGGGTAAAGCCGCCCAGGCGGTCGCGGAAAACCTGGTAGTAGGGCCGCTCGGCCGCCGCGTTCCCAGGAAGCTTGGGATGGATGCTGTAACGGTAATCGTCCGGGAGGGTGTCCGGGGCGGCGAAGCCGGTGGTGGGGGAGAGCTCGCAGGCGATGCCGGTTTTCTCCAGCAGGAAACGGATGGTGGAAAGGTTCAGCTCCCAAAGGGTTTCCGGCTGCTTTTCCAGCAGGCCAAACACCCCGTCCCGGTAATACTCATAGTAGGCAGCGCTCTCATAGGCCGTATCCAGCGCGCGTTGCGTGCGCAGCACCCAGGGCGTGGAGTAATCTACCCTCACTTCCCGGATGGCCATGGAAGGTCCGTGCACAACCGGCACCTGCAGCATCTGGGGGCCGTCGGAGGCCAGGATATAGCAGCGGTTGCGGTAGCTCTGTTTCTGGTAGTTCTCAAAGGCTTCCAGTAGCACCACAGAAGGCAAAACCCTGTCCGGAGACAGGGTAAAATCACGTGCGGCCAGGGCCAGCCAGGCCACCGGCGGGAAATATGCCGTGGAAAGCAGCACTAGCGGGTAGGGCGGATCTTGGGGATGATGCCCCGCTCTGACTCGCGGATGAAGCGCAAGATGGTGTCACGCTGCTCCGTGGCCGGGAAATTGGCCTCTATATACTCTACCGCCTGGCTTACGTTCATGCCCTTGAAATAGATGGTGTCGTATATGTCCTTGATCTCGTTTACCTGCTGCTCCGTGAAGCCGCGGCGCTGCAGGCCCACCCGGTTCACGCCCTCGAAGGCGATGGGCTCACGGCCGGCCAGCACATAGGGGGGAACGTCCTTGGTAATCTTGACATTGGCGCCCACGAAGGCGTGGGTACCCACCCGGCAGAACTGGTGCGAGCCGGATTTGCCGCCCACTACGCCCCAGTCCTGGATATCGGTTTCCCCGGCCAGGCCCACGTAGCTTACAATGATGCAGTGGTTGCCGATGGTACAGTCGTGGGCAATGTGGGAGTAGCTCATCAGGAGGGTGTCGTTCCCTATGCGGGTGACGGCCTTGCCGCTGGCTTTGGTACCCCGGTTGATAGTGGCGCACTCGCGGATGTACACGCGGTCTCCAATCTCTACCCAGGATTCCTCTCCTTCAAACTTGAGATCCTGCGGGATGGCGCCCACCACGGCGCCGGGAAAGACCGTGCAGTCTTTGCCCATTTTGACATAATTGAGGATGGTTGCCCCGTTCATGATACGGCAGCCGTCTCCAATCTGGACATGCTGGTCGATGTACGCGAAAGGACCCACCTCGACGTTCTCACCCAGGATAGCTTCCGGGTGTACATAGGACATGGGATGGATTTTGGTCATAAAAAGTTATTTGAGCAAGGCCCGGAGGGCTTTTGCAGCTTTAGTGTTCAACGTATGGCCAGGCTTGTGGGCCTGGATGCGGGCACAGAGGAAGCCTCCGGAGAGCCTCAAGTCTCCCAGAAGGTCCAGCAGTTTGTGGCGGCTGCACTCGTCTTCGAAGTGGAGCTGGGGATTGCCCATATAGCCTTCTTCCGTGATAACCAGTGCGTTTTCCAGGTCTCCTCCTTTGATGAGCCCGGCTTTGAGGAGGGGCTCTACCTCCTTGTAGAAGCAGAAGGTACGGCAGGGGGCAATCTGGGTGGCGTAATCCGTTTCCTCGTTCCAACTGGCCTCCTGTACACCCAGTACCTCCGAAGAGAAATCGATGGTGATGTGGGCCGACGGGGCCTTGGCAGGCTCGAGGCGAATCCAGGAATCCGTGCGGCTGTCCTTTATCTCAAGGGTGTAAGGGAGCTCGATATAGCGGCGCGGGGCGTCCTGCTCCTCAAGGCCGGCCTGGAGGATGGCTTCCGCGTAGGGGCGGGCGCTTCCGTCCAGGATGGGAACCTCTGCGCTGTCAAGCTCTACCAGGGCATTGTCCACGCCCATGCCCGTGAGGGCACTCAGCAGGTGCTCTGCCGTCATGATGTGCACTTCCCCCTGGGAGAGGGTGGTGCTGCGGGTGGTATTGCTTACGTACTCCGCCAGGGCCTGGATTTCCGGCTCTGAGGGAAGGTCTGTGCGACGGAAGCGGATGCCGCTGCCGGCAGGGGCGGGGAGGAGCTTCATGCTCACCGGTGCGCCCGTGTGGAGGCCTTTTCCCTCAAAATGGCAGGCCTTTGAAAGTGTATGCTGGTTTGTCTGCATGTTCTCTATTAATCTTCCCGGGCGGCGCGTCTGAACAGGGCGTATGCTTTCATATACTGTTTGACGGGAATCACCGGTGAGCCCACCAGCATTTCCCCTTCTTTACGGATATGGCCAATCACGCCACCCTGCGCCAGGATGGTGGTATGGTCTGCGATTTTCAGATGCCCGGCAATGCCTACCTGTCCGCCGAAGATGCAGTATTTGCCTATTTCGGTAGAGCCGGCAATGCCCGTCTGGGCCGCCATGGCGGTATGGTCGCCGATAATGACGTTGTGCGCTATCATGCAAAGGTTGTCAATGCGCACGCCGTTGCCTATAATGGTGGATTCCATCTGCGCCCGGTCCACGGTGCTGTTGGCGCCAATCTCTACGTCGTTGCCGATGACCACGTTCCCCAGGTGCTCGATTTTCTCCCAGCTTCCGTCCTCGCGGGGGGCATTGCCGAATCCATCGGCCCCGATGACCACGCCGCTGTGGAGGATGACGTCGTCTCCGATCACCATGCCGGGATAGATGCGTACGCCGGGATAGAAGATGCAGCGTTTGCCTATCTTGCAATTGTCCCCGATATACACGTGCTCATGGATGATGGACTCGTCGCCTACCTCCGTGTGGTGGCCGATAAAAGAGTAAGCACCCACGTACACGCGCTTGCCAAAACGGGTGGTCCAGAACCAGCGGGCCCTCAGGCTGCGGTGCCGGCGTGCTTTCTTCTTTTTGTCGCTGACGTACTTGAGGAGATCTGCGATGGCCCTGTAGGCGTTATCTACCCTGACCAGGGTGGGCTTGACGGGGTGTTTGGGCTGGAAGGTCTTGTCCACCAGGAGGATGGTCGCTTCAGAGGAATAGACGTACTCCTCATACTTGGGGTTGGCGTAGAAGGAAAGAGCGCCGGGTTTGCCATGCTCGATTTTGGCAAAACGGGTGGCAACGGCGTTCTCGTTGCCCTCTACGGTGCCCCTGAGGAGCTGTGCTATGAATCTGGCGCTTAATTCCATACGCTATATCAACGGCTGGGCCGTCATGGCCTCCGGCTGTGGAATGCCCATGAGTTTCAGGATGGTAGGTGCCACGTTACACAAGGCACCGTCCCGGACGTTTTTCACTTCGGGACCGGCATTCATCACAACGAACTGAACTGTGTTCAAAGAATGTGCCGTATTGGGCGTCCCGTCTTCATTTACTTCAAAATCCGCGTTGCCGTGGTCTGCCGTAAGAAGCACCACATAACCGTGGCCGATGGCTTCTTCCACTACCTTGCCCACCAGGCGGTCTATGCACTCCACCGTGCGGGTGACGGCGTTGTAAACGCCCGTATGGCCCACCATGTCCCCGTTGGCGAAGTTCAGGATAATCAGGTCCTGTTTCTCGCTGCGAATCTGGGCGATGAGTTTTTCTGCCACTTCCGGGGCGCTCATCTGGGGAAGAAGGTCATAGGTGGGAACCTTCGGGGAAGCCACCAGAATGCGTTCCTCGCCTTCGAAAACGGTCTCTCTGCCGCCATTGAAAAAGAAGGTAACGTGGGCGTATTTCTCTGTTTCTGCTATGCGCAGCTGGTGTTTTCCGGCCTTGGAAACCGTTTCTCCCAGCGTATCCTGCACCAGCTCCTTGTCAAAGAGGACGTGAACGCCGGTGAAGGAGGCATCGTAGGGCGTGAGGCAGCAGTAGTGCAGCGGAAGGGTGTGCATGCCTTCTTCCGGCATGTCCTGCTGGGTGAGGACGGTGGTGAGCTCGCGGGCTCGGTCGTTGCGGAAGTTGTAGAAGATGACGGCGTCGCCTTCTTCGATGGTGGCAACGGGTTTTCCGTCCCGGGTGATGACGATGGGTTTGATGAACTCGTCGGTGACGTCTGCTTCGTAGCTGGCCTGGATGCCTTCCTGGGCACTCTCAAATGCGGCGCCCTTGCCTTCCACCAGAAGGTCCCAGGCTTCCTTCACGCGGGACCAGCGCTTATCACGGTCCATGGCGTAGAAGCGGCCGCAGACAGAAGCCACCTTGCCGGTGGTGGCGGCCATCTTTTCCTCCAGCTCCTTCACAAAGCCAAGGCCGCTGCGGGGGTCTGTGTCACGGCCGTCCATGAAGGCGTGGACATAGACTTTCTCCAGGCCTTCTTCTTTGGCTACGCGCAGCAGTTCATACACGTGGTCCAGGGAGCTGTGTACGCCACCGTGGGAGGTGAGGCCCATCAGGTGCAGCTTCTTGCCGGAGTGTTTGACATAGTCGTAGGCGGCCTTTATCTCTTTGTTTTCCAGGAGTTTATGCTCCCGGCAGGCGATGTTGATCTTTACCAGGTCCTGGTACACCACGCGGCCTGCGCCCAGGTTCATGTGACCAACCTCCGAGTTGCCCATCTGGCCGTCCGGGAGGCCCACATACTCTCCGCAGGCATGGAGGTGGCTGGAGGGATATTTTTCCCGCAGCGCATCAATATTCGGTGTGCCTTGTGTCCAGATGGCGTTGGAATAGTCGTGGCGGCCTTCGCCCCAACCATCCAGTATCATAAGTAAAACTTTATGGTTCATATGCTTATTAATCAATGCTTTCCCTTGGTCCTGCCTTTTCGCCCGGGCAGGTTCCCGTTAGGGAATTTACAAAGTTAAGCATTTTTTATGGAAATACGAAGAATCTCTTGGGTGGTGGAGGTGACGCGGACGCTGTGGTCTATGCAGTAGGGGATGACGGCCAGCACATGGTGCGGGTCTGCGGCACTTTTCAGCAGCGGCACAAAAGGTTTTTCGCAGGCCGGAATGTGGTGGTCGGTGAACCAGTCCTGCATTTTTTTCTTTCCGGGAGCGCCTAAAGGCCGAATCCAGTCGCCGCTTTCCCATCGGCCTTCCAGGAAGTCTCCGGTTTTGCCGGCATCCAGGATGAGCATGCCCGCCGGCTGTTTGACTTCCTGCGTTCCGTCCCAGGGCTCTACGCTGATGGTATAATCCTCCTCAACAGCCCAGACAGGGCCTATCCTGTTCTCCGCTTTTTCGCCCTCCGGTGCGCCTTCAGGGGCGTTTTGGGCCGCCAGCGCCTCCAGCTCTTCCCCGAAGCGCTCCATGTCCCGGTTCAGGGTCTCTACAAAGCGGGGATTGATTTCCCGGAAAACGGGGAATGCCAGGTTGCGGAGCTTATTGCGTTTGAACTGGTTTTCTGCGTTGGTGCAGTCTTCCCGCCAGGAGAGCCCGTGCTCTGCGGCGAAGGCTTCCACCTGGGCGCGGGTCATGCCCAACAGGGGCCTTGACAGGGGGATGTCCGCGAACTCCGGATCCGGGAGAAAACCGGCAGCCTTCATGCCGGTAATGCCTCTGAGTCCGGTGCCGCGCAAGAGATTGAGCAGCAGGGTTTCCGCGTTGTCGTTGGCATTGTGCGCCACCGCCACGCCGCTGTAGCCGAACTCCCGGCAAAGCTCCCCGAACCAGTGGTAGCGAAGGCGACGGGCGGCCATCTCCACCGAGATGCCCTGGGCGGCGGCATAGGCCTGCGTTTCGAAGCGCCGGACATGGCAGGGGACTCCGTGGGCCGCGGCCCATTCGCGCACGAAGTTTTCATCGGCGTCGGCTTCTTCTCCGCGAAGGCCGAAGTTACAGTGTGCAATGGCGAAAGGCCCGCCTTCCAGACGGACCTTTTCACTAAGGCACATGGAGTCTATTCCTCCGCTGACGGCCACAAGGAGCATGGTCTTCCTCTCTTCTAGCGCTTGTTGGAGAAGGTGTAGGTGAAACCAAACTCCAGGTACTCCTTGAACTGCACGCCTTTGTAGTCCGGCTTTCCGTCTCCGGTGGTGTCACGCACCAGTACCCGGGGGTCATAGATCAGGTTGGTGGAAAGGGTGAGGGCGAAGTACTTGCGCAGCTTCCAGAAAATCTTGTTGTCCCAGGTGAGGCGGGGCTCCACCTTGGGAGTCAGGTAGTTGTAAAAAGCGGTGAACTGGGTGGTGTAGGAGAAGACGTCGTTGATGACCCAGGCCATGTCCACTTTCAGCTGGGCACCGAATTCCAGACGGAAGGGCTTGTACTGGTCCGTACTACCTTCCACCAGGTCCATACCGTAAGTCTTGCGCAGCTCCGGAATGCCCACGAACACGCCGCCGCCGGAAAGGGGAGCGAAGTTGAGCGAGAACCACGGGGCAGGGGTCCAGAGCAGACCCACACCCAGGTTCAGGTATGCGGGGGCGAAAAGACCGGACTTGAGCACCCTGGCATCCAGCCAGTTCTGGCGGGTGGGTTCAGTCTCTCCGTCGCTTTTGGGCGTGCCGTAAGTGTAGTTGTTGTCGAACTGGGTCTTGAAGTCCAGGCTGGCGGAATAGGCCAGGTTCTTCACCGGGGTTTCATAGCCCCACTTGGACTCGAAGTAGATGCGGTCCTTGTTGGTCTGG
Source organism: uncultured Bacteroidia bacterium (assembly GCA_902788175.1). GTDB lineage: Bacteria > Bacteroidota > Bacteroidia > Bacteroidales > UBA932 > Cryptobacteroides. Next base: position 10,485 of record CADAJF010000021.1, on the reverse strand, counting down.
AGGATGGGTTTGTCTGCGCTGTAAAGGAAGCCGTAGTCCAGCTGCAAGCGGTTGGTTCCCAGCAGCTTGTCCTTGGCATAATTGGCGCTGGCGTCAATGTTGGCAGCCAGGGTTACGTTGTTGTAGCCGCCGGCGGCCCACTGGCTCAGGTAGGTTTGCCCGAAGTTGATGTTGGTAAGGACGGTATTGGTCCAGTACTTTGGTTTTTCCACTACTTCCGGAACGTCTTCCGCGGCGCTGAGCGCTGCTGCAGCCGCCGCGGCTGCTTCCTGCGTGTTCTGGGCCCGAGCTGCCAGCATGGCAGACAGAAGGGCAATGGTAGTCAGAAACTTTTTCATTTCCTTGCTTTTTGGGTTCCCGGAACCCTCCGGGGGGGTGATTCATTAATAGGAACGGGCGAAGATGACCCTCCGGCTGGAAGGTTTGCCCGTATAGATGCACTTCCCTTCCTCCTCGCACACAGTGCTGTCCACGGGGATGCAGCGGATGGTGGCCTTGGTCTCTTCCTGGATGCGGGCCTCCGTCTCTGCGGTGCCGTCCCAGTGGCAAAGCAGGAAGCCGCCCTTCTCGATCTCTTCCTTGAACTCTTCCCAGCTCTCCACCTTGCGGGTAGAGGCCTCCCGGAAAGCAAGCGCCTTGCGGTAGATATTCTGCTGAATATCCTCCAGCAGGCCGATAATCCTTTCCTCCAGGCCCTCCAGGGGTTCGGAGCTCTTTTCCAGGGTGTCGCGGCGGGCTACTTCCACGGTGCCGTTCTGCAGGTCCCTGGGGCCCATGGCCAGGCGTACGGGGACGCCCTTGAGTTCCCACTCGGCGAATTTGAAACCGGGGCGGAGGGTGTCGCGGTCATCCACCTCCACGCTGTGGCCCTTGGCTTCCAGCGCTTTCTTCAGCTCGAACATTTTGTCCAGCACGGCGCTGCGCTCTTCCTCGCTCTTATAGATAGGTACCATCACTACCTGGATGGGAGCCAGGGCAGGGGGGAGTACCAGGCCGTTGTCGTCGCCGTGGGCCATGATGAGGGCACCCATCAGGCGCGTGCTCACGCCCCAGGAAGTGGCCCAGACATAGTCCTGCTTGCCTTCTTTGTTGGTGAAGGTGACATCGAAGCTTTTGGCGAAGTTCTGGCCCAGGAAATGGGAGGTGCCGGCCTGCAGGGCCTTGCCGTCCTGCATGAGAGCTTCGATGGTCATGGTGTCCAGGGCGCCGGCAAAACGCTCTCCGGGGCTCTTGTGGCCCACCACCACGGGAAGGGCCATCACCTCACGGGCGAATTTGGCATAGACGTTCACCATGCGGGTCTTTTCTTCCTCTGCCTCCTGGGCGGTGGCGTGGGCGGTGTGGCCCTCCTGCCAGAGGAATTCCGCGGTGCGGAGGAAAAGGCGGGTGCGCATTTCCCACCTGACCACGTTGCACCACTGATTGCACAGGATGGGGAGGTCCCGCCAGCTGTGTACCCAGTTCTTGTAAGTGTTCCAGATGATGGTTTCCGAGGTGGGGCGTACGATAAGTTCCTCTTCCAGCTTGGCGTCCGGGTCCACCACTATGCCGCCTCCGTCCGGGGCGTTCATGAGCCGATGGTGGGTGACCACGGCGCACTCCTTGGCGAATCCGGCCACGTGCTCCGCCTCACGGCTGAAAAAGCTCTTGGGAATGAACAGCGGGAAATAGGCGTTCTTGTGGCCGGTTTCCTTGAACATGCCGTCCAGGATGTGCTGCATTTTCTCCCAGATGGCGTAGCCGTAGGGCTTGATGACCATGCAGCCGCGGACAGCGCTTTGTTCCGCCAGGTCTGCTTTTACTACCAGGTCATTGTACCATTGGGAGTAGTTTTCGGTCCTGCTTGTTACCTCTTTTGCCATAATCTTTATTGTTTTTTTCCGTTTTTGTGCTTAATATTGCCGGGCAAAGGGGAAAAGGTACAGAAATTGCACGTTTACCCTGTTAAGCCGGATATCCGGTCGCAAAGATACTTATTTTTATTGGATTTAAGGAGGTTCTGACTATGAAAAAGAGTTTTTTGGCCTATGCTGCGGCGGCCTTTGCCGCCCTGTCCTGCTCTTCCGTGAGCCAGCTTCAGACACAAGTCTATGATGACGGTGTGTACTCCCGCCCTGTTCCCGTCCGTGAAACCGTTCTGGCCACCACGGAAACAGAACTGGACAATCTCCTTGCAGAAAGCAAGCAATCCCAAGCGTATATAATCAGCAGCGAAGGGGATACCCTGGTGGTACCTCCGGGCAAGTCCGTGCTCTTCAACCTGCATGAGAATTCCTACCTCACGGTAGTGGATACTCCCACTTGGCTCTACGACTATTCCTGGGCCTACCGCCCCTGGTATTTCCGGGACTACTATTATTGGGGCAGCCCCTGGTACTACAATTCCTGGCACCTCCGTTCCTGGTACAGGCCCTGGTACTACAGCTCCTGGAGCTACTGGCATGACCCCTGGTATTACAGCTCCTGGGCTTACGATCCCTGGTACTACCATGATTATTATTACTGGGGCAGCCCGTGGTATTACAGTTCTTGGTACTATGGTTCCTGGTATCACTGGCACCACCATCACCCCTATTATTATGGCGGCTACTACGGCGGCTATTATGGCAACCACTATTGGGGCGGCGGCAGCATACTGCACCCCGGCAGGGCCAATTACCCGTATGCCGGCCAGTATGCGGCAAGGGGCGGCGTCTCCCGCTCCGCAGGGCGCAGCATGACGGCCAGCCGCAGCGCTTCGCCCCTAAGGAGCGCCTCCTCCAAGGTCAGTTCTGCCGCCCGTTCGGCCTCCACTTCCCGTTCCGTGGTTTCTTCGCGCAGCGCCTCGCCTTCCACCCGCGCAACGGCGGTCAGCCGCTCTTCCGGCAGCGCCTCCCGTTCCAGCGGCAGCAGCACCCGCTCCAGCGGTGGCGGCACCCGTTCTACGGGCAGCTATTCCGGCAGCAGCGGCAGCCGCTCTTCCGGCAGCAGTGCCACCCGCTCCAGCGGCAGCAGCACCCGCTCCAGCGGCAGCAGCACCCGTTCTTCCGGCAGCAGCGCCACCCGCTCCAGCGGCAGCACCCGTTCCTCTGGCTCTGTCCGTCCCTCTTCGGGAAGCACCAACTATCGGCCTTCCAGCGGTGGCAGTTCTTCCCGCTCGTCTTCTTCGGGCAGTACCCGCTCCTCTTCTTCCGGCAGCTACTCCGGTGGCAGCAGCTCGCGCTCCTCTTCCGGTGGCAGTTATTCCGGCGGCGGCAGTTCCCGTTCGTCTTCCGGCGGCAGTTATTCCGGCGGTGGCGGTGGCTCCCGTTCTTCCGGCGGTGGTCGCCGATAACCCTTAATCCACAGAGTTTCTACTATGAAAAAGATAATGACCCTGGCGCTTGGCATGGCCGTCGCAGTGACGGCTTCTGCCCAAGACTGGCAGGATGCCCGTTTCTTTACGGAAAACAATTACCTGGGTACGGCCCGTACGCTGGGCATGGGTAACGCAGTAACCGCCATTGGCGGGGATCCCGGTTCCCTGGTGCTCAACCCGGCCGGATCGGCCGTGGCAGGCTATTCCCAGTTTGTGATAAGCCCCGGCTTTACGTTCTCCCTGGCAGGTTCCACGGGAGTGGTGGCACCCGGCAGCAGCGTTCCGGTGGGTCTCGGCGATGCCGTCACCACGCCATACGGACGCTTTGGGTTGCCTAACCTGGGGATGATTTTTTCCTTTGACACCGGTCGCCGTACGGGCTGGAAGCGCACTGTCTTCGGCCTGATGATGAGCGGCACCAACAATTACACCGGTCGCATCAAGGCCTCCGGCATCAACGAGGATACTTCTTATGCGGCTGCGCTGGCCTCATCGGCCGAAGGGTACACGGAAACAGTACTGGGCACGGAGGACTGGTGGTATTCCGGCAGCGACCTCTCCCGCATGCCCAAATGGGTGGATATGGTGGCTTACCGCAGCGGCATGTTCAACGGCGTGCCCGGCATGAACAATATTTACCAGGCGGTAACAGAACTACGGGACGCTTCCGGCGATTTCTGGCTGGCCGCTCCAGTGGTGCAAAGGTACGGACAGCAGACAAGCGGCAGCAAAAATGACATTGTCTTTAACTTTGCTGCCAATTATGAGGACCGTTTCTATATCGGCGCCAATCTGGGCTTTGTGAACCTCAATTACGCCATGGCGGAGTACTTCCAGGAACTGCCGGAAAATGAAGGCGATTTCCCGGAGATTGTCTATACAGACGGCTCTCGCGGGCGTTTTTCCTCCCTCCAGATGAAGCACAACTATTCCCTGCGCGGAACCGGCGTTTACGCAAAGCTGGGTGTGCTGTGGCGTCCTGCAGGAGGCCTTCGCCTGGCAGCGGCCGTGCAGTCTCCCACGCTCACGCGCTTTGTGGCCCGCCAGGCCTATTCCGGTGAGGTAATCCTTACTGGCAAGTCGCTGGTCCCGTCTACCAGCCCGGAAGACAGCTGGGGCTACAGTATGTTGCAGCCCATGCGCGTGAATGCCGGCCTTGCCTATAGCTTTGGCAGCCTGGCTGTCCTCAGCGCAGACTATGAGCTGGTCAACTACGGCTCCATCCGCTATAGCGGGGAAGACGGCTCCACACCCACTTACCTCACTTATGCCAATCAGGACATAGAGGATGCCCTGGGCTTTGCGCACCAGATTCGTGTTGGCGGGGAAATCAAGCCCACGCCGGAACTCTCCCTCCGGGTAGGGTACAACTGGATCACCTACGGCCAGAAGAACTGGCTGGAAGATGACTGGTCGCTTACGCCCCTCACCCTCAAGGAGAAGTTCTCTCTGGCCAAGACCAACGTGTCCTTCGGCGCCGGCTATTCCTTCGGCTCCTTCTACCTGGATGCTGCCGTCCGCCTGCGCTTTATGCCCAAAGAGTATATCGTCCCTTATTACTATTACGACTACTCGGACTTCACGGATAAGTACATCGATCCTGATATCCTCACCCCGGAAATCGAGGTCAAATCCACTCTTACGGACGTAGTCCTAACAGCAGGCTGGCGCTTCTAGTGTCCCAAAACCTGCCATTTTGTCAGCCATCGGCGGCTGGCACGAAGTTCGATAAATCTAAGGCGTCGCCCAAAAGGGTGGCGCCTGTTTTTTGCGGGCAACCCCGTGCGGAAACAGGAAAGGTTGAATAAGAATATTTTTTAAAACACATTACTATGGGAAAGATTATCGGCATTGACCTGGGAACTACTAATTCCTGCGTCGCGGTGATGGAGGGCAACCAGCCCACCGTCATCATCAACAACGAGGGGCAGCGCACTACCCCTTCCGTGGTGGCTTTCACCGATGGCGGTGAGCGTAAGATAGGCTCTCCGGCCAAGCGTCAGGCCATCACCAACCCCAGCAACACCGTGTTCTCCATCAAGCGTTTCATGGGCGAAACCTACGATCAGGTGAATACGGAGGTTGGCCGCGTCCCCTACAAGGTGGTCCGCGGTGAGAACAACACCCCCCGCGTGGACATCAACGGCAAGATGTACACGCCGCAGGAGATATCGGCCATGATACTCCAGAAGATGAAGAAGACGGCGGAGGAATACCTGCGCCAGGAAGTGACGGAGGCTGTGATTACCGTCCCTGCATATTTCTCGGACTCCCAGCGCCAGGCAACCAAGGAAGCCGGCCGCATCGCCGGTCTGGATGTCAAGCGCATCATCAACGAGCCCACCGCAGCGGCCCTGGCCTATGGCCTGGACAAGAAGGACAAGGACATGAAGGTGGCCGTGTACGACCTTGGCGGCGGTACCTTCGACATCTCTATCCTCCAGCTCGGAGACGGTGTATTCGAGGTGCTTTCCACCAACGGTGACACCCACCTTGGCGGCGACGACTTCGACCAGGTCATCATTGACTGGCTGGCCGCAGAATTCGCCTCCGAGAACGGCGGCCTGGACCTCAAGAAGGACCCGATGGCCCTCCAGCGCCTGAAAGAGGCCGCAGAAAAGGCCAAGATCGAGCTCTCCAGCCAGACCTCCACGGAGATCAACCTCCCTTACATCATGCCCGTGGACGGCGTGCCCAAGCACCTGGCCAAGACGCTCACCCGCGCCAAATTCGAGCAGCTCTCGGACGCTCTCTTCCAGCGCAGCATCGCCCCTTGCCGCCAGGCCCTGAGCGACGCTCACCTCAACCCCTCGGACATCGACGAGGTTCTCCTTGTGGGCGGCAGCACTCGTATCCCTTACGTTCAGGAGCTGGTGAAGAAGTTCTTCGGCAAGGAGCCCAACAAGAGCGTGAACCCGGACGAGGTAGTGGCTATCGGCGCCTCCATCCAGGGCGGCGTGCTGGCCGGTGACGTGAAGGACGTCCTCCTGCTGGATGTCACTCCGCTCAGCCTGGGTATCGAAACCCTTGGCGGCGTGATGACCAAACTCATCGAGTCCAATACCACTATTCCTGCCAAGAAGAGCCAGATTTTCTCCACCGCGGCAGACAACCAGCCCGGCGTGGAAATCCGCGTCCTCCAGGGCGAGCGCCCCATGGCCAAGGACAACAAGCAGATTGGCATCTTCCACCTGGACGGCATCGCTCCCGCACCCCGCGGCGTGCCCCAGATCGAAGTTACCTTCGACATCGACGCCAACGGCATCCTGAACGTGAGCGCCGTTGACAAGGCCACCGGCAAGGAGCAGCACATCCGCATCGAGGCTTCCAGCGGCCTGTCAGACGCCGAAATCCAGCGCATGCGCGACGAGGCCAAGGCCAACGAAGCCGCAGACAAAGCAGAGAAGGAGCGTATTGACAAAATCAACCAGGCCGATGCCCTCACCTTCCAGGCAGAGAAATTCCTGAAGGAAAACGGAGATAAGGTCCCCGCCGATATCAAAGGCGAGGTAGAGAGTAACTGCAACCTCCTCAAGGAGGCCGTGAAGGCCCAGAATATCGCGGACATCGACCGCTACTCCGAGGCCCTGAACAAGGCTTTCGAGAAGATGTACCAGGCCGGTCAGCAGGCCGGTGGCCCTCAGGGCGGTCCCGAAGGCCCGTTCCAGGGTGGCCCTCAGGGTCCCTTCGGCGGCGGCCCCCAGCCCGGTCCCCAGGACCAAGGCCCCGACGAGCAGTAAGCCCATCCCCCCAAAAAAGCGCCTGACCCCTCCGGTCAGGCCTTTTTCATGCCCTGCCGCACCGCTTCTTGCTGTCCTCGGGGGGGCAAATTGGTGCTCTGCTGCCCCCCGGGCTGCGTTTTTTCTGGCCTCGGGGGGCGGAATGGGGCTCTGGTGCCCCCCGGCTGCGTTTTTGTTGGCCTCGGGGGGCAGAATGTGGCTCTGGTGCCCCCGGGCGTGGGAGGTTTTTGCTCTTTTTGTTGGACCGGACAGGTGAAAAGATAGTGGTTTTGGGGCAGAAAAACGCTGGGGGCGGGGGTGTGAATCGGCCTTCTGTCGCGTTGGATGGGCGTTTTTCGCGATTATCCGTGTTTTATTTCCTAAAACGGATAAGTATGCGTTCCTTTGCATAAAAAGGCTTATGAGATATTGGGAACGAGAAAATGAGTGCGAGCGTCTTTTTAGGCAGGGAGGTCCGTTTTACATGGTGACTACAGAGAATCTGCCCTGGCTTTTGTTCACAAGCGAGCAGGAGTTTATAGACGGGACCAACATGACGGCAGTCTCGCTGGCGGGTTTACCGCTAAGGCTTCTGGGCGAAGTAGAGATGAACAATCACCTTCACTTTCTGCTGGAAGGAGCGTATGAGAAAGTGCTTGTCTTTACCGAGCATTTAAGGAAGGCTATGAGCCGATACCAACTGAAACGCGGCAATCCCTCTCTGGCCCGCTGGGATATACAGATTAAGGCAATCGGCGATTTAAAGGCCCTGAGGAATGCCATTCTGTATATCTTCCGGAACCCTTATGTGGCCGGACGGGACGTGACTCCATCCGGATACCGCTGGAGCAGTGCGCAACTGATGTTCAATGAGAACCTTTCCTACTATTCTGCAGGGGTGTCTTATAACGAGCTCACTTACAGGGAGAAACGGAAGATTACCCAGTCCCGGGGAGATGTCCTTTCCGTGGATTGGCGCGTTCTGGATGGCGCTATTCTCCGTGCCAGTTTTGTGGATTATCGGCGGGCCGAGGCCTTTTTTGAATCGGCCCGGCAATACTTTCATATGCTGGCGCGGAAAGTGGAGGCGGATGCAGAGACTGCCCGCTGGATAGGTGAGTGCATCCAACTGCCCAATGAGGATGTCTTCCGGATAGTAGCGGACTGGTACAAAGTCCGGACAGTCAACCTGCTCCTCCCTGAGCAGCGCCTGGAAGCAGCCCGCCGGATGAAAGCAGAGCTGATGAGCTCCAACAAACAGGTTGCGCAGGTCCTTCGCCTTCCGATAGACCAAGTGAACCAGTTCTTCCCCGTCCCCAACTCATCATAAAACTCTCCCTGGCAGTTCCGGGGGCAAAATGCCCCTCCAGCGCCCCCGGACCAGGTCTCTGCTGAGCTCCGGGGGCAAATCGGCCCTCCAGTGCCCCAGGACCAGGTCTCTGCCGACCTCCGGGGGCAAAACGCCCCTCCAGCGCCCCCCGGACCAGGTCTCTGCTGAGCTCCGGGGGCAAAACGCCCCTCCAGTGCCCCGCGGCCACGTTCCAGGTGGCTTCGGGGGGCGAATTGGCTATCGTGTGCCCCCCGGGGTGACGTGCCACAGGTGGAAAGGGGCATGTTGAAGCGGGGGAGTGGCGGATTATTCGGGAGTTTTTTGTATTTTTGTAGGAAATGATTAAGATACTGAAGGCATCGGCCGGGTCCGGCAAAACCTATCATCTGGCCTTGGAATATATTCGCCTGCTCGTGGGGAGTGATAAGCAAGACGCGTATAGGCATGTGCTGGCCGTGACTTTTACCAACAAAGCCACGGACGAGATGAAGCGCCGTATCCTGAAGGAGTTGTTCAAGTTGGCCAAAACCCCGCAGGAGTCCCCGTATCTGGAGGAACTGAAAGGGCTGGGGGATATCGCCACTTTGCAGCGGCGGGCCGGGCAGCAGCTCACGTCCATCCTGCACGACTATTCCGCCTTTGCCGTCTCTACCATAGACCGCTTTTTCCAGCAAGCTCTCCGGGCATTTTCACGGGAGATTGGCCAGTTCTCCTCTTACCAGGTGCAGCTGGACCGCCAGGAACTGGTGGCGGAGAGCGTAGACCGGCTGCTGGATTCCCTCTCGGAGGAGGACCGCCCCTTGCTGGAATGGCTTACCAGAAGTGTCCGGGAGGATCTCAAGCAAGACGGCCGTTTTTATCTGGAAGGGCGCCTGACGGAAGTGGCGCAAAGCCTGCAAACCCTGCCTGCTCCTCCTGCTGCCATTACCCGTGAAAGGCTGGACAGCCTGCGGGAGGCCTGCCAAAAGGTAGAGGAGTCTTTCAAAAAACAGGTGGAAGAGGCCGCCACCGCGTGCCTGAAGGTGCTGGAAAGCTGCGGGGTGGACCCTCAGGATAGCAACCGGGGCTTTATGAAGTGCCTGCACGGCTACTGCCCGCCCGCCAATCCGGTAGTACGGCCCAAGGATTCGCTGATGAATAAAGTGGATACCCCGGAGCAGTGGTTTGCCAAAAGCAAAGCCCATCTGCTTAAAAGAGTGGAGGGCGTGCTGGATGCTCCGCTGAAGGCGTTCGCGGCTTGTTTCGGGGCCCCGTACAGGGTTTACCGGACGGCCTGGCTGCTGCAAGGGCAGCTCTATGGCCTGGGCGTAGCCGGGGAACTGTACCAGGCTTTCCAGCAAATCCAGAAAGAGAAAAACGTCCTGTGCATCGATGACAGCAACACCATCCTGCACCATATCATAGACGGCACGGATACCCCTTTCATCTATGAGAAGTTGGGCGTCCGCTACGAGGACTTCCTCCTGGACGAATTCCAGGATACGGCCCTTATCCAGTGGGAGAACTTCAGGCCGCTGTTGCAGGGGAGCGAGAGCGAAGGGCACGATTCCCTGGTGGTGGGTGATGTCAAGCAAAGCATCTACCGCTGGCGGGGAAGCGACTGGAACCTCCTGGGCAGCCAGGTAGAGCGGGATTTTTCCCGCGTGAAGGTTTCTTCGCTCAAGGGTAATTACCGCACCTGCCGGGAAATCGTGGGCTTCAACAACGAGTTCTTCGCCTACGCCGCCGCAGAGCTGGACCGCCAGGGCGGGGAAGACCCTTCGGCCCCCGGCAGCATCTCTTCCCTGTACGCCGATGTAGAGCAGGAAGCTCGTTTCCGGGACACCTCTCCCGGCTCGGTAGAGGTTTGCTTTACCGAAGATCAGCTGGCCGAGATACTCCAGACTATAGACACGCTTCGGGAGCGGGGAGCGCAGTGGTCGGATGTGGCCATCCTCGTTCGCGGTAAAGCGGAGGGGGCCGCTGTTGCCGCCGCCCTGGTAGAGCAGCACATCCCGGTGGTCTCGGACGATTCCCTCTATGTCAAGGCCTCTGTGACGGTACGCCGCCTGGTGTCCCAGCTCTCGCTGGTGGATGCCCCCGAGACAGACGGCCGTCCC
>CADAJF010000020.1 GCA_902788175.1 uncultured Bacteroidia bacterium | reverse complement strand
AAAGGCTCTGGAGGCCACTCAGAAGTGATTTTTGAGGACATTTATGGACATGTATGGCCGAATAAACGGACGCAAAACCGGACGCATTTTAAGAAAACATGCCCTGTGTGCACTGAGAGCCATACTACTCGGTTTTTGGGACGAGGAAGAATATTGATTTGATAATCAAATAGTTGCAAAGATTAGCCAAGGTTTTTGCCTTGGCTTTTTTTTGTCTATTTTTTACCCTCAGACTTCCCATATTGTTTCGCATTTTGCGAAATGAAACAATTTTTTAAACCTTGCAAAGATTTGCATTAGGCCTCCGTTTGAATTATCTTTGCAGAAAACGCTAAGGTTATGTCTGATATAGAGAAAATACATTTGTTTGAGGACCATAAAGTCCGGACAATATGGGTTGAGAGCGACGAGAAATGGTATTTCTCTATCAAAGATGTAGTCCTGATACTCGCCGATGCGAAGGATCCAAAAGATTACCTTTCCAAAATGAGGCGCCGCGAGCCGGAACTTGCCAAAGGGTGGGGACAAATTGTCCACCCCCTTGTTGTACGCACCTCTGGAGGCCCTCAGAAAGAGAATTTCGCCAATCTGGAAGGAATGTTCCGCATCATCCAGTCCATCCCCTCCAAGAAAGCCGAGCCATTCAAGCGCTGGCTCGCGCAGGTCGGCGCCGAAAAGATTCACCAGATGCAGGACCCGGAACTGGGTATCCAGCAGTCCCTTCAAGACTACAAGCGGCTGGGATACTCTGACAACTGGATCAACCAACGTCTCAAGAGTATCGAGATTCGCAAAGACCTGACCGACCAGTGGAAAGCCCACGGAGTTGAAGAAGGCACAGGCTACGCCACCCTTACCGATATCATCTACTACACTTGGGCAGGACTAACCGCCCCTCAAAGGTCTCAAACAGGAGAACCTCCGAGACAATATGACCAATGAGGAGTTAGTGATGAATATGCTGGCCGAACTTACCACCAGTAACATCACTAAGGAAGAGCACCCGGAAACTATGTCTGAGCATGCCCGAGTTGCTGAGCGCGGCGGATCCGTCGCCAAGGTGGCCAAGGAAGCATTCGAGAAGCAGACGGGTAAGAAAGTCGTCAGTTCCATGAGTATGAAACGGTACATTGAGTCACAGCAGCCGAAATTGGAATTGGGAACGGGTGAGGCAGTGGAAATTGACGGACAGGAGGAATAAATAAATCTGTATTAATTAGGGATTATATGCCTCGAAGAGCCACGCAAAAGTGTATATTGGCGTTAATCCTGCAAGGGAGAGCGTTCCGGTTCACTTTTGACGAACGGGTATGCGGTCAGAAAAGGCTCTGGAGGCCACTCAGAAGTGATTTTTGAGGACATTTATGGTTGAGGACATTTATGGACATGTATGGCCGAATAAACGGACGCAAAACCGGACGCATTTTAAGAAAACACGCCCTGTACGCACTGAGAGGCATACTACTCGATTTTTGGAATGAGGAAGAGTGTTAGGTAGTCAACTCTCTGAAATATAGTTGATTAAAAGAATGGCGCGGCAGAACTTAAGGGTTCTGTCGTATTTGTTTTCTGCTAAATCGTTGAAAGATCTCGGGATTTAGCGTAAAATGATCTTAAATTGCGTTGAAAAAACATTGACAATAATTCGTTATTATGAGGGATATTTAAGTTTCGCAAGTGATTTAGCCCGCCAATTGTAGGGCCTCGAAGGCCCTTCGGACAGCATTGAGTTCTTTGTTATTGTTGTTAATGATGGCACGCATCATCTCGTCCTGGTCTCGAAGCTGACATGAACTGATGTGCAATAGGCAGCCGAATTTTATTTCGAGCGAAGAGCGGGATCTTCAACCAAGGCTTGCATCCGGGAATGAATATCAGCGACTTCCCGAAGAAGGCTGTCCAAGCCGTCTTCGGATAAGACAGCACGCCGCAGCTCCAGAAATGATGGCAGTTCACCCCGCTCATCGGCCTCAAAATCCTTGAGCCATTGGCCAGATTCCTGGTATTCCGTCAAACGTCTAATCCTGCGTTGGATGGCTTCGTATTCCGAAAGACTCTCATCCAGCGACTTGACAACTTCAGCAGCGAGGTTGAAGTCATCTTCCATCTTCCTGATCCAGGCAAGTTGTTTCTCAGACACAGACATGATGATGCGCTTTTATGTGATACTCAAATCTCCTCCCGTGCGTATGTTTCCAGGCACTTTTGCTTGCAGGCAAACCATTCCTGCCGATAGGGGGGGACTTGTCAATAACCACGTTGAAGCGGGGATAAAGACTGTTCCATTTGTATCCGGGTTCAAATAGCAGATGTGACCAGAGTCAAGCATTTTCTTGGTGCCTTCTGTCCATGCTTCATTGTCTCCGGAATGACCGAGGAGGCCGGCGCGGATGAAAATGTCGCCTTCGATGGAGAGGCGTTTCTGCGCCTCTAAAAACCGCTCTTTGAAACGCGTGCTCTCACAGAGGTTGATTACAGGGTATTTTCCTATCATAATGTAAAGGTACGATTTTTTGCGGAGGCTTCACAATTTATATCCATGGCGTAACCGATTATGGAACCAGCGTCCAATATGCGGCGCGCGAAGTAGATACGGACAATAGCGAAGGAGATGAAGCAAGTCATTATTTCTCAAGTGTTTCATGCTTGTTTGGTGATTGTTTTATAAATCTACCGAAAAATGGAGCATTATGAAACTCAACGATCCCTTTGTTATTACTATCAGTCGTGAAGTCGGTTCCGGTGGCGGTTCCGTGGGCCGGAAACTGGCGGAAAAACTCAATGTTCATTATAGCGACAAGCAGCTTATGCAGGCGCTGAAAGAAAGATTCAACCTGACCAGCGAGGGCATCGAGCATCTGAAGAGCACCAAGAAGAACTGGTTCTCGGATATGTTCGAGCAGGTCGCCCCCGCCCCCAGAGCCACCATAAAGGTGGGAGGATATACCTACTCCCGTGAATTCCAGGAGTCGGTAACTGTCCAGGACATCTTTGACGCAGAGAAAGAAATCCTCAATGCCATCGCCGATGAAGGCTCCTGCGTCATGATCGGCCGCTCTGCCTTCTTTGTGCTCAAAGACCGCCCCAACAAGGTGGATGTCTTTATCACGGCCTCCAAGGAACACCGAATCGGGCGCATCATGGCCAAGCAGAATTTTACTCGCGAGCAAGCCGTCGATCTGATAGAAAGCATAGACAAAGGCCGGGACAACTATGTCAAGCGCTATACCAATCTAAGCCGCTACGACATGCGCAACTATGACCTTATCCTGGACATGGACTATCTGTCAGAGGAAGAGGCCGTAGAAAAGATTCTCTCCTTTATAGGCCGATAATCCTTTCGGAAGAACCGGATAGGGGAGGCTTGTGCCGCCTTGACAGAAAATCCGCATTTTGCGGGCTTCTGTGGTCCAAGGCGGCACGCAAATGGCGGGAAAGAGAGAAAAACCTTGCCGTCTGGGTCCCAAAATCGGCCTTACAGGGCTTTCCCTTTGTCAAGGCGGCAAGGCATGGAGCAGGACATAAATATCGCCAGCGTTTTCTCGTCGGCCTTTCCCTCGAAAAACAGATCAAGCGCTTTCGCGAATATGTCGTCTGGAGATGCCATGTCGAATAGTGTCATGGATGACCTGAATTTCACGGCGTCTATCCGGCTTCCCATAATGGTTTCGATATCACAGTCGGAATGCTTTAGTACTTCGGCCGTGATTTCCTTTATCCTCGGCCCCAGCACAGGATGTAGGAGGTAGGCTCTGGCCTCCTCCAAATCCCGGATGCCGTAATACTGGGCATTGGGGCTATGTCCCAGGCCTTTGACCTGAGGGAATACATACCAGATCCAGTGATTCCGTTTGCGCCCTTGTTTCATCTCGGCAAGTGCAGTCTCATAACCGAATCGCTGCCCGTCAAGGAATCTTTCAAGACTATCATTACTCATTGGGCTTGACACAGATTAATTCATCACCGTAAGAAAAAAAATCAAATCTGCGGGGCAGTTCGGGCAATAAACCAGGACTCCTGCCCGGCCGCAGCGCTTTACCCAAGTGTCCGGTGGAGAGCATTGATACGTTGCATATAACGACTGTCCGCATTTAGGACAAGTATTGTTGAGAAGATAGGCATAGGGGCTTAACCTCCAGCCTCCTTTATCGGCATATCGTTCTTTTTTCAACTTGCGATACTCCCGGATAGACAGTTGTCGCTTAATGACCAACAACTGGTCATATGGTGGATAGCGGAGGTTCAGATAATCTGGCACACATGGCCGGGAATAGAGATTAGGGCCTTGCCTTGAATCAAAACCACGCTGATTCGGTTCCTCAATCATACGTGTAATATTGTTACGGATAATCTTCTTCTGGCTGCGATAACGCAGATTGAGGATCCGAAAAATAATGTCAGTAGGGTAATTAATCATTTGACTGCGTTATTGTATTTGATGGTTAAGATTGAATCTCGTTATCAACAGTTATTGTGCCAAAACGGTCCAGAACGGACTGACCTGCAATGTGGGCAGAGTGGACGGCGCTGCGTTACCTTCCTTGGCCTATGGCGTGACAGTAATCCCAGAAGTGGGATTTCTTCTCGAAATGGTAGTCGGAGTAGGTGTCGCAGTGGCCACGGATAAAGTCGGCCATTTTCGTTTCGGGATACTTTTCCATGACGATGTGATTGTTTCCAAGGTAAAACTGAATTCGTGCGGCCATTTCCGGATCGTTACATATGCCAGTGGCCTCTTGAAACAGAGATTCCGCTTTGTTGAAGACTGCCCTCTGCTTTCTTGAGAAGTATGTCGATCCATTCCACTCATCTTCTACATCTGAGCTGTTAAGATGGTAGAAAGACAGAGCCCAGCAATTTCCGACTGAATTTTTCATTCCGGTTGCATAGCGAGCGAGAAGTGTCGCCTTCCGGTTAGGCTCAGACGTTGACTCAATACCGCGTCTCAAAGAAGCCATTTCATGCGCAAAACTGTATTTGTAGTCAATCCGACTAGTGGAATATGTGTCTTCTTGCGAAAAAGGGTCGTATCGAAGGAAGCCATCACGTTCGGTATTTAGCCGTCTCTGGTAACTGGTAGATACAGCTCCTAGCCAGCGCTCAGCTTCATCATATCGCATTTCCCGGAGCATTTTTGTGCCAATAAGTTCGCTAAGATAATCTTTATCAGTATAACTCCTCTCAGCCAGATAACGATGGTAGTCTCCTTTTGGATGGGTGGTTATTTGATAATATTTGGTAACGATGTCTACGGAGAGGGTGTCCGCCATCTCAAAAAAGGCGTTACAATAGTCCAAATGATTGAAGTGCTTAGAATCTCGGTACTCATCCAGCGTCATCTCTTCTCTTGGATTCCAAGAATATACTTTGTTTACCCGGGAAATAATCATGTATTCTGCCATATTTGCAAATTCCAAGGCCGCGACCTCTCGGCCGGCCTTCAGCAGATTCGGGCATATTCCACCAAGCACAATCTTACGCAGCATGTCGTTCCAGTAATAATAGCTCAAATTGTGTTTGTGGTATTCAAGGTTTTCGCTTATTTCCTTTTTCGCATTATCAAAATCACTCATAATCTTTCCCTCTATCCACTTGACATGAGCTAGCATTCTCCGTTCATAATTGTTGTCGCAGGGTGCTAATGAATCCAAATAGATTTTCAGGATGCGGGCAGAATCTTTGATGAAAGCTGTTCCTTTTGCTTTCAACGCTTTCTCTACAGTTCGTCTGGCTGTTGTATTCTCGCCTTGCAAGTGTTCTATAAAAGCTGCACTATAGTACCAGAAATCCGGGTCGGAGACCTTCCCTTCCCGGGCTATACGCAGACATAAATCGTGGAAATAAGTAGTCTCTTTATCTGGATTATTACCCCAGGTGTCATTCTCCCAGTCAAGTATTTTATTCTTCACTACATCGCGCAAATAAGGCGCATCCGGAAAAAACTGGTAAATGTCATCCAGTCCCGTTATATCTTGCCCGAGACAGTAATAAAAAGAGGAAACATCCCCCAGGCTGAGATAAATCTGTTTGGCGGTATCGACTTTTCCAATACCATAGTAACAACCGGCGACATTGCGCAGAATCATGATGCGCAGTACATCATCTTCAATCTTGTCTTCTATCGACATCCAATATTTGACCCCCTCGTCGTATCGGCGCAAAGTAAGATAGGCCCTCATTGCCTGAATTGCATAGCGAGATATGAATCGCTTGCCCATATAGCTTACCGCTTGTTTAATAACCTCCTCCAGGGTAGCGATAACCGGATCATTTTTACAGGGGTAATACCAAGGAGAATTGTAAAGTTCCCGTGCCTGTTCACATTTTTTTGCAAGAAGCAGACATTGCACCGCCTCAGCATCTCTGGACAGCCATTCAAGAAAACCATTCCATTTCCCGTCGAAGTAGAATACATCATCGGTATTCTCATTATCGACTATTTGCCTAATTTGAGCCAGTGGGACTCTGTAAACTGCCTGATAGGTATCCTCGCGGCCTATGTAAGAGGCAGTCTGTCGTATCCATAAGTCGCAGTTTTTCCCATTGAGATCTTGGTCGATGAGGGTATAGTGATGGTGCATGTGGTCCATACTGGCGCGGTACATAAAGTATTCCTGTGGTGAGTAACTCCATACGCCACACGCATGAGCTTGAATCCCTGGGATGATGGATAGTAGGCCAATAACAGCTTTAACGGCTATAGAATGCGTCGATTTCATCTTCTGAGTAGTGGTTAATGGATTTAGAATCAAGGTGATAGAGTATGATGTTTTGGTGCTTTGAGGGGAAGGCACCATTTACTATCGTTTTTGACTGTCTTATAGTTTCGGCAGAAGGCAGTTCCAGTCTGATCATATCTCCGGGAATTACAGTATGAGCTTCTATTTCATGGGCATACAATACTTTATAATAACCATTACCTTCATTGCTGTAACGCAAAGAATCAGTATAGTCTGTCTCATGGAGTATCCCCTTGTACACGCCTTCACGGAAAAGGATCCCCCATCCATACACTGGATAGGCAATATCGAGCGGAAGTTTATACTTGATAGGGCCTTTTCTTAAATATGCTTTTACATCGGATTCGTCCAAAATGGAATTATTTGTTTTAGGCAACTGTATGGAGCCCGTATTGTAAATCATCAATACACCGCAATCGACGGGAGGCTCTTCCTGATACAACTGATGAAGCCGAATCGTCGAACTCAAAAGAATACCACGAGACGATAGAATCTCATGAGCCGCTTTGCATAAACGGTAGTAAGCCTCTTTGGTAGAAGTAGTCCAATCACAATCGAATTGTATCTCCCGGATAGACCCCAAATCGTGAAAATCGGCCATATTCAATACGCGGGTGATTATGTTACCTGCCAACTCCTGCTCATTCGTCATTTCTTTAATAGCAGGGATGGTAATAAAAACAACCGGCACTATCTCTACACCTTCCGGCGCATCGCTGTCAAAACGAATTGTCGCATTGGGTACAGACACCCCTTCATGAACCACGTCGAAGAAGCGGACGTACATCCTGGTAATACTATTGTGTTTGAGAAAGGCCACTTCCGTGGAATCCAATGAAAACACGGTTTTCCAATAGTACACTCCATTAAATGAGGCCCTATAGGGATTTCGAGAAATGCTCCTATCGGTACAGCCCATGATGGATAATGGTATCAGAAACAGGAAAAGAAATCGGTACAATAAGCGTTTCATAAAGAGGATTTCGATAATTATTCGCTACAAAGATTGTCAATAGAAAAGGTAATACAAAACATTTTTCCTATGGATGTATGGAGTCAAAATGTGCTGTACAGAATGAGTTGGAGCTTTCTGATTCGTACAGTATTTTGTGATTTCATACATTCGTCAGGGACGAAGATTTTTGGCTCAAAAGAATTCCTTAACTTTGACATCAACTAAATTGAATAGAGTAATTGTCATATCGAAAGGGACGGAACTGATCCGTATTCCTGCCCATCGGCTGGTATTTATATCGGCCGATGGAAACTATTCTGAGGTGGTGACACAGGACAACCGAAAACGGATTGTTTCCTTCCAACTGGGTCAAATTGAGGATATGATAGGAGACCAATTGGGCGACGATGGCTCCAATTTTATCCGTTTGGGCCGGGGACTTATCATTAACTTGGACTTTGTGTACTGGGTAGATGTGACCAAGCAAACACTGGTCCTTTCAGATTGTGCCAGTTGCTACCATGAATTGAGTGCCTCCAGAGAGGTTCTCATCAAGTTAAAGGCTTATATTGATGCAATTGTGAATAATGGCTGAAAAGAATAAAGATATTAGGGATGACGAGTTCCGAGTAATCGGACATGCTCCCGCACCCGATGCTTCGGCTTCTGAAAAGAGCCGGAGGAAAATGGGCGTGGCTATTGTATCGGCCATCCTTGTGATAACAATAGGGATTCTGACTATCGTGAATTGGCCGAAAGATGTTCCAGAGAATCCGAATGGAGGACTGTTCGAGAATGCTCCCGAGCAAGTGGTCCATAAGCCTGTTTCCCCGCTTGGCACAGCTACTGATGCACACTATACGGAGAAGCTGGATACTGTTATCAATGACGTCCAGCTCTCCATCTATATCCCTCATAATGCCAAACCGGAACTTACCCTGGGCGTACCTGATCGCAAGGATAAAAACATTATTTTGGCAGCGCAGGCGGCCGATATCCGTAAAGATAACAGGAAGATCCTGGGGGCATTTGTACTTAAGGGTGAGCCCCTTGCATGGGGCCTCTCAAAGAAGGGATTTTGCGCAATTATTGAAGACAAAGTGACCGTCGGCGTCTCTGAGAACTCTCCACTCTTCGAAGAGGCTACAGAAAAAGAGGGCTACTTTTTCCGCCAGTTCCCGTTAGTGGACAATGGAACTCTTGTGGAAAGTGACCAGAAGAACAAGACTATGCGCAAGGCCCTTTGTAGTCGTGCCGGACAGTTATTCATGGCTGTCAGCGAGACAGACGAGTCCATGCACGATTTTGCCCAGGCGCTAGTGGATTTGGACGTCGAAAACGCCATATACCTGGTAGGAAGCCATTCTTCGTTTGGTTGGTACATTGATGAAGCGGGGGAAAAGACGCTGTTTGCCCCGGATGTACATAGGGGAACGTACAAGAATGAGAATTATATTGTGTGGAAATAATGTATGGACGACTCGTTTGAGAAAACAATCAAAATAGTTCTAGTAATTCTATTATTTGCTTTCAGTTTTGGTACTCCAGCGGTCAGGTGGGTCATTGTTGGAACTATAGTGTTGTCAGTGCTGTTTCTTGCATTGCTGTTTTACTTTGGGAATTTAGCCCTCAAAAGAAAAGAAGAAAAAGCAAGAGTAATAGCAGAGAAATATCCCTTTGCCTTTGAGAAATACAAAAGAGATCACAATCTAAAAGCTCAAGTTTCTGATTGGAAATCGAAAGACCGCAAAGAATTCTTCTCGTGGAAAGAGAAAGAATGGGAGTTACTCCAACAAGAAGAAGAAAAGAGAATCGCTTTAGAGAGAGCTAACATCACCCAGATTAATGAGGAGTTTAGGTCTATTGAAAGTGATGCTCCTAATGGATTAAATAATTGGATAAGCAAGAACAATTTCTGTCTGTCTAGTAAAGTGATGAGGGATGAGATAAAGCATTTACCCGAGACAAATAGTAAAGGGCAGAAGATAATAACGAAAGAAGATGTTATCATAAACAAGGATATTATTTTACAATACGAAGAAGCTAATCGACAGAGAGAAAAATTCAATGATTGGAGCTCGGCTCAGAAGCAGTTTTCAAAAGAAATAGTTGCCCTTGTTAAGAAGGAGTTTAGTTATCTGGGACGTTATGTGTATTCTGTGCCGGTTAAACTCGTCAATGAAGAAGGGGACTTATATGAATCATCCCAATCCATCTGGCAGTTGTTTTTTCATAGTTATTGTTTGGATGAACAACTGGATTACACCCATTTTCCTGAGGTAATTCAATTAAAGAAATATCTTCTTGGGGATTGTTCAGCCTGGACATCGCATACTATTAGAATATATCCTCACATTATTGAGGATGTTTTAAAAGCATTGAAGGAAAAATATGAGGATTTAGCAGTCATTGTTTATAATGATAACCTCGTTAAGCAGTTAATAGAAGAGTTTTTTCGCGACACTGAAACTGCAAATGGGACGTCTCTTCTTGCTGAACAAGATAAACTCTACGCTCGTACAATAGTATCGCTGGGCGCACTATTTGATGAAGAGCACATACCATCATATGATAACTCTGATTTGGGTAATTCAGATATACAAAATAAAAAACTAATAGTCATTACAAACCATACGACGACTAATGAAATAATCAATTTCACACAGCAGTTATGGGAACATTATCCGGCATCTCGCTCATGCATCAGTTTTCTTTCTTTATTTAAAGAATTCAGTGCAGAGGAAATGCAGGCCTTGATTGACAAAAAGAATAAAGCGATTGCTGAAGAGGAAGAAAAGAGTAGTAAAGAACAGGAAGTGCCTCCTGGTAAAGACATTAATCCAGCGCGGACTGCTGTTATCCACAGGAAAGAAGAGGGGGCTTCTGATTGCGATGTCATTATCTCGAAACCCAACCCCAAGCAGGTCGATGACCTTCGAATCCGGTATTCGCCCTGTGATACATTCAATTCATCAGATATATATCCCTTAGTCTCCACTCCAGGTCCGAACTCTCTACTAAAGCTTCCCCGGCAAGGACGTTCGGACATCCGTGGCTACAAGGAACCCGAGTTCCTGGCCCAGCTGCAAGCATCACTCACCGGCATATCCATTTCGGACAACTTCCACCTGAGGATTCCCGGGCGCTTCGCCCCGTATGAACCAGACATCGTCCTCTATGATGAGGAGATCAACCTCTACATTGACGTCGAGATTGATGAACCTTATAACGGTTACAACCGCCTAGTTACGCATATCATCGAAGGAAACGATGCCATTCGTGATGTGTTTTTCAAGGAGAGCGGCTGGGTGGTGGTTCGCTTCTCTGAAAAGCAGGTGCATTTCTATAGCGGGGAATGTATCCGTATGCTTGAGAATATTATTGCAGTGATGCGTGGCGAGGCCCTCCCTACACCTAGCCTTATTGAGAAAGAGCCCCGTTGGGCCCGCAAGCAGGCCATCGAGTGGGAAAAAGAACTTTACCGTGAGAAATACCTCGGAATCCAGTTCTTCTCCAGACAGGATCGAACCCGGAAGATCATGTGTCTCGATAAACCCGAGGGGATTGACCTCATGATTGTGCGCACTCCTGTTCACAGACCCGTCCAAATTGAACAACAACCTCTTTTCAAGCAAACCGAGAAGGCCGAACCCCGCCCGCTTCCGCAACAAAAGAACCCGATATTTCCAGATCCCGTCAAGGCGGCACCCTTTGAAGTACGTAAGCCCACGGAACTTTGCTTTGACGAACATTCGCACTCATATTACAATCCCTGTGACATGACGGGAAACTCCGATCGCATTTCCGTTACTACACTGATAGAGCGCTTTTTCCCACACTTTGATGAGGAGGCCTACATCAAAAAAAGAATGGATGAGACCGGGATGGCAGAAGACGAGGTCAGAAAGGAACTCGCTGAGCCTTCCGAACGCGGCACTGATATGCACAAGCAGATTGAGAACTATCTCAAGGGACTCCCTTACGACGGCAGTTCTAGAGAGTTCCAGTTTTTCCTGCGCTTCCACGAGGAGCAAATCGTGCGAAGGGGCCTCACGTTCGACAGCGCCGAGTATCCCATTGAGCTCAAAGGTTCCAATATTGCTGGAACCGTTGATGCTCTCTTTCGGAAGCCAGATGGCAATTACGTTATGGTTGACTGGAAGCGAAGCAAGCACCTCATCATTGACGGATATCCAAAGAAGTACGGCTTCGGCTGCGGGCTTTCCGTTCTTTCACACCTGGACAACTCCAGCTACTATAAGTACGAACTCCAACAGAGTTTCTACAAGTATATTCTTGAGAAGGATTACGGCATTAGGGTATCCTCGATGATCCTTGCAGTCCTCTACCCCGAGTATGATAGATATTATACGGTCAAGCTCTCCCAGTATCGGAGACAGGAGGTGCTTGACATGATAGAGTGTTATGAATCAACGCTATAACAATAATGCTAATGTCACTGATTGAAGACTTGACAAAAGCCATCGATATTCAGCAGGAGCGTCAGAACCGTGAATATCAGGAGATGATGGGAAAGACTCTCCAGGAGCGGGTTGCCAAGGGGCTTACCTTGGCGAATGTCGATATTGATATTGACTTTTATGATGAAGCCCCGAATGATTTCTGCCCGTACCTTAATGGAAACGACCGGTTCATCAACCGCGTAGTCGTTTTCTGTGGTGATAATGTCTCCCGCTTCCGCGAGGGTGCTCCCGTAGTGCTGAGCAATGGCAGGTATCGCTTCAAGTTGAGTATCGAGGAGGATCTTTTGGACAAGATGGTCCTCGTATCCGGAGACTTTGACGTAAAGAACAATTACATCGATGCTTTGGAATATCCTAAGCATGGTTGGGAACTTAACACAGAGAATCTTACTATCAACCAACGTCTTCTAGGCGCGGCACGGGACCGCATCTACGGCAACTACATTCTCAACGATGCAATGGAGTCGATGCTGGATGGAACGCTTGACAACAAGTACAGCCTGGTAACGGTCAGTGCATCTAATAATTCCTCTCAGGACACTGCGACTCGCAAGGCTCTCGGCTGCTCGCATTTTCACATTATTCAGGGCCCTCCCGGAACGGGCAAGACCTACACAATTGCACGGATTGTCAAGATTCTGGTAAGCGAGGGAAAGTCGGTGTTCATCACAGGTCCCACCCATACCGCCATCAATAACTGCCTGAATGCCATCAGCGTACTGATTCCTGACAAATCAAGGATTGTCAAAATCGGTGAGAAGCATCAGGCAGAAGAGGTCCTTGGCAATGAGTACATTACTCGTAAGACACGTCTCCCCATTACTGACTACGAGAACTCCATGCTATCAAGGAACGGTATTGTTATCGGTGCCACACCGTACGCCCTATGCTATCCGGCTAGCAAGAAATTGCAGGGATGGGAGTTCGATTATATCATCATTGATGAAGCAGCCCAGATGACCATCCCGCTGGCACTGGCGGCCATGACTTACGGTGAAAAGCTTATCTTCGTAGGAGACCACAAGCAACTCGATCCCATCATGCCTACCGATACAGGGAACAGGCTTTTCGTCAAGAGCATCTTTAAGCACATGATAGATTTGTATCCCGACCACGTGACGATGCTCGATCAAAGCTACCGCCTCAGCAAATCCCTCGTCAGGATACCGACACGCCTTTTCTACGGCAATCGTCTCGGAACCGCCCGCCAGGCGGATAATAAGGAATTCGTCAGTTTTCGATGCTCTGGCGAGGCCGGCCGAATCTTAAATGATCCCGCTAATGAGGTCCTCTATCTCCATCATGAATTTGATGCACTAGGAAGATCTCCCTACGAATCAGAGTTTGTCGCTGATATTATATTCGACCTTGCTCGTAACGGAGTAGAATTAGGAAACATCGCAGTCATCACTCCCTACAGGGCACAGGTCAGGGAGGTCAAGAAGGCGCTCGTTAAGAAAGGCATCTTAATTAATGATTCGTTGGACGATGTCCTCGTTGACACCGTCGAGCGCATGCAGGGGCAGGAGAAGGATTATGTCATTTTCACGCTCGCCAATTCCAACCCCGTGGAGGTGGAGGATCGCCTCGAGTTCTTCTATAGCCCGAACCGCCTGAACGTGGCCATCACGCGTGCCAGGACAAAGTTCATTATGATAGGGAATGAGAGAGTCTTCATGCTGTGTCAGGGGGCGGAACCAACAGGGCCAGTTGGAATCGGCATGAAAGTCTTCTGGGACTATTTCAACTTTGCTTCCCAGATTCATTCCAGAAGTGAGGAAGACGAGTGGTAGATACATATAAGCATTCGGTAAACCCCGTCCTGCAATACTTGCGGATTTACGTAACTTCGTCCGCAAAACCGACCAATCGTATGTGGACAATCAATGATTTCAATCCCATCTGCCAGGAGTTCCTGGTGTGAAAGCCTGTTTTTATCATTGGCGGATAATGTCCCATAAAGTGTGTCCGCGTAGGTAGAAAGAAAATAGTCTGTAAATATAAAGTGCCTTAAAAGAACATTCATGTTCAACTTTAAAAATACAGACTTATGATTACTTTCACAAAGGAACTACTTTCTGAGGTAATGTGCAAGCATGCCGAGAAAGAAAATGGACTTCATGACCTTTTGGAGATTATGTTGGAGAGCCTGATGGTGGCGGAACGGAGCGAGTTTCTTCACGAACATCCTCTGCCGGGATGCAAACCGTTCTTACGTGGAGTACGTGATTCAGGACTACAACAAGCCGATGGGAGTCGCCACTTACGACACCTGAAAGCAATCTCGCCGAAATCCAGGAAGTCCTCGGGATAACCCGCATCCTGTCTGCTCGATAAAACCTGTGTGGCCCCAGGAACGACCTCCCGAAGAATACCCTCCATCAAAATCAGGATGTTAGCAAGCTATAGGCTGTAATGTGGGCTGGGTTCATAAGGTCCAACTTCACCCGTTCCGCGGGTCCGTGAGCACCAGGGCCCCATTTCGCCCACGGAGGTGTCCGTTCCGCGGGGTCCGTGAGCAGCAGGGTCCCAAAATCGGCCGTGCAGGGCTTTCTCTTTGTCAAGGCGGCAAGGCATGGTCCCACCAGCCGGCCTCGGGTACCCCTTCCACGCAAGAAAGGAGCCCATACGATGGCAGGCTCCCTTCTTAAAACTGTGTAAGGCTTTACTCGGCTTTGCCGTTGGAGCCCAGCACGTTGACGATCTTGTGCATGTAGAGTTTTTTCATCTCGTCGCGGGCGGGACCCAGGTACTTGCGGGGATCGAACTCGCCGGGTTTCTCATTGAAGACCTGGCGGACGGCGGCGGTCATGGCCAGACGGCTGTCGGAGTCGATGTTGATCTTGCAGACAGCGCTCTTGGAGGCCTCGCGGAGCTGCTCCTCGGGAATACCCACGGCATCCGGCAGTTTGCCGCCGTTGGCGTTGATAATGTCCACGTACTCCTGCGGAACGGAGCTGGAGCCATGCAGCACGATGGGGAAGCCGGGGAGCTTCTTTTCAATCTCATGCAGCACATCGAAGGCCAGCGGCGGGGGAACCAGGCGGCCGGTCTTGGGGTCACGGGTGCACTGCTCGGGTTTGAACTTGTAAGCGCCATGGCTGGTGCCGATAGAAATGGCCAGGGAATCGCAGCCCGTGCGGGTGGCGAAATCAATCACTTCCTCGGGCTTGGTGTAGTGGGAAACTTCGGAGGCGACCTCGTCTTCCACGCCGGCCAGCACACCCAGCTCTGCTTCTACGGTGACATCGTACTTGTGGGCGTATTCCACCACCTGCTTGGTGAGGGCGACATTCTCCTCATAGGGCAGGGAGGAGGCGTCAATCATAACGGAGCTGAAGCCCATGTCCACGCAGCTCTTGCACAGCTCGAAGCTGTTGCCGTGGTCCAGGTGCAGGCAAATCTGGGGATGCTCCCAGCCCAGTTCCTTGGCGTACTCCACGGCGCCTTCGGCCATGTAGCGGAGGAGGGTCTGGTTGGCATATTTGCGGGCACCGCTGGAAACCTGGAGGATGACCGGGCTCTTGGTCTCTGCCGCGGCCTGGATGATGGCCTGCAGCTGCTCCATGTTGTTGAAGTTGAATGCGGGGATGGCGTAACCGCCGGCAACGGCCTTCTTGAACATCTCGCGGGTGTTCACCAGGCCGATTTCTTTATAAGATACCATAGTCTATGAGAATTATAAGAATGATTCCAATTCACAAAGATAATAAAAATTTTTAAAACACTTCGGGGAGGCCCAGATCCTTAAAGGTGCGGGGGGCGGGGACACCGGGAAGCGGCTTGCGGTCCTTGATCTGCTCCAGGGCCACCTGGACGGCTTTTTCCAGCTGCTCGTCGGTGCCGGCGTACTCCTTGATGGGGTCATTGTCCAGGAGGATGTCCGGATCCACGCCGTAATTCTCCACAATCCACTGACCGGTGGCAGCGTCATAGTTGGTGAAGAAGGGGACGCGAACATCCGTGCCGTCCACGTAAGGCAGCGATCCGCTGATACCCACAATACCGCCCCAGGTGCGCGTGCCGATGACGGTGCCCAGCTTGTTGGCCTTGAAGCTCCAAGGGAAGAGATCTCCGTCAGAGGCGGAGTACTTGTTGATCAGGAGCACCTTGGGACCGGTGTGCGTGCCCTCCGGAACAGTGCCGGTGAGGGTGGAACCGCGGCGCATGGTCATGCGGTAAACTTTGCGCTGCAGACGCTCGATGACCATGGGCGAGATATTGCCGCCGCCGTTGGCGCGGTCGTCGATGATGAGGGCTTCCTTGTCCAGCTGCGGGTAGTAGTAGCGGGCCCATTCGCTCAGGCCTTCGGGACCCATGTCGGGGATGTAAATATAGCCTACACGGCCGCCGGAGAGCTTTTCTACGGTGCGAAGGTTCTTCATCACCCAGGCGTAGTGGTGCAGCGGGCCTTCGTCGGCGATGGGTTTGACCACCACCTTTTTGCCGCCTACGCTGAGCTCCGTCAGGACATCGGCCTTGCCGATGAGGAGCTTGTAGATATTGTCCACGTCCTTCAGGGGAACACCGTCGATGGCGGTGACCACGTCTCCTTCCTTCACGCCCAGGCCGGGTTCGGTGAGCGGTGAGCGGAGCTCGGGCCGATAAGTGGCGCCTTCCAGGATCTTGTCAATGCGGAAGCCGTCCTTCACCTTGGAGAATTCGGCGCCCAGCAGGCCCATCCGGATGCGTTCCGGCTTGGGATACTCGCCGGGCGTGACGTAGCAGTGGCCGCTGGCGGTTTCGGAAATCATCTCTCCGATAATGTAGTTCACATCCAGGCGGGTCTTGGCGTAGGGGAGGAGTACCTCGTATTTGGCCTTGATGGCCTTCCAGTCAAGTCCGTGCATGTTTTCCAGGTAGTAGCCGTCGCGGAAAGCGCGCCATACTTCGTCGTAGAGCTGGGCCCATTCCTGGCTGTAATCCACGGAGGTCACAAGGTCGTCCAGCTTAATCTTGTCCTTCAGGGCCATCTTGGGGCCGATATTCACGGCGTACATGTCCCTGCCTTTCATCACCAGGGCCTTCTTGCCGCCGGGGGCCGGGCTCATCATGCCGTCGGTGCAAGCTTCGTCCTCTCCGCTCTCGAAGTTGAAGACGCGGGTGCCGCCGCGGCCGCTGTACCAGAGGCTCTTGCCGTCACAGTAGAAGCCGCGTCCCTTGACGGGCAGCTTGACAATGCGGTCTGCGATGCCGTCCGGGTCCACCCTAGTGGAGGGAGCGGGCTTGGCGGCGGGTTTGCCGGCGTCCTTCTTGTCCTGCGGGCCGGCTTTTTTCTCCTGCGGAGGACCGGCGGGCTTTTCAGGTTCACCGGCCTTCACAACCGGATCCTTGGCGATGAGCGGGGAAGGGGTGTCTCCCGCGAGCATGGCCATATAGACGCCGCTCATGTCGGTGAAGGAGTAGTTCCACTCAATGCGGCTGTACTGGGGATTGAGGTCCCTGTCGCTGGTGAAAATGAGGTACTTGCCGTCGGTGGAGAAAGTGGGGCTTCCGCTGTTGTACCAGCGCTCCGTTACGGGGTATTCCTTGCCGCTGGACAGCGAGCGAAGGTACACTATGCTCATCTCGTTGGAGGCCGGCCGGGTGTAGGTGATCCACTGGCTGTCCGGGGAGATGCCAACGCCAAAGAATTCGCCGGTCTGGCTTTCCATCACGGTGCGTTTGGCACCGCTCAGCGGATCCACTTCCACAAAGCGGTTCTTGCGGTCCGTATAATAGAGGTGCTTGCTGTCCGGGGCCCACTGGATGCCGCGGATATAGGTATCGGCCCCGCTGGTGAGCTGTTTGCTGCTGCCCTTGGCGGCATCGTAGAGGTAAACTTCTGTCTCGCCGGTGCTGTCCCCGATCCAGGCAATCCACTTGCCGTCCGGGCTCCAGACTGCGCCCCTGTCGTTGGAATTGGAGGAGCGGGTGAGGTTGCGGGTGACGCCCTTGCCCACGGGCACGTCAAAGACTTCGCCGCGGGCGGTGACCGCTACGCGGGAGCCGTCCGGAGACAGGCTGGCGCCGCGGGTGCTGGCCTCCAGTTTCTTCTGCTGGGTGCGGCCGTAAACTGCATCGGCCCCCAGGGTGACGGGGATTTTGCTGCATGCACGGGTTTTGGGATCCAGCTTGTACAGCCAGCCGCCGTTTTCGAACACAATGGTTTTGCCGTCCGTGGAGGGGAACTTTACGTCGTACTCCTTGAAATGGGTTACCTTCTCCGTGCTGCCCGTGCGGGTGTTGTACACGAAAAGGTTCATGATCATATCGCGGTCACTGGCGTAGAAGATTTCATCTCCCACCCACATGGGGAAGATGTCCTGGGCGTTGTTGTTGGAGACATTGGTCACCTTGCCGGCTTTGGCATCGTGGATCCAGATGTCGTCGGCCATGCCGCCGCGGTAGTATTTCCAGGTGCGGAATTCACGCATCACGCGGTTGTAGGCCAGTTTTTTGCCGTCCGGGGAGTAGCTGCAGAAGCCGCCTTCCGGGAGGGGGATACGCGTGGGCATGCCGCCGTCCGGGGATACCGTCCAGAGCTGGCCGGCAAAGCCGTCTTCCGTGCGGTTGCGGTACACCACCTGCTT
Organism: uncultured Bacteroidia bacterium; assembly: GCA_902788175.1. Lineage (GTDB taxonomy): Bacteria > Bacteroidota > Bacteroidia > Bacteroidales > UBA932 > Cryptobacteroides. The sequence continues at coordinate 22,487 of CADAJF010000020.1, read as the reverse complement.
GCCGTCCGGGCTCCAGGCCATGACTATGTTGTTGGGGCCCATGCGGTCTCCCAGTTCGTCCCTTGGATTGGTGGAGGTGTAGGTGAGGCGCACAGGTTCGCCGCCGGTGGCAGGAATGCGGTAAACCTCGCGGTTGCCGTCGTACTCACCGGTGAAAGCGATGGTTTTGCCGTCCGGAGAATAGCGGGCAAAGATTTCATAGCCGATATGGCTGGTCAGGCGCCGGGCCTGCCCGCCCTCGATGGGGACGGTCCAGAGGTCTCCTGCATAGGAGAAAACTACATCGGTGCTGTTGGTGGCGGGGAAACGGAGAAGGCGGGCTTCCTCCGTCTGGGCCAGGGCCGCTGTGGTGATGACGGCCAGAAGACAGGTTATCAGTGTGCGTTTCATATGGTAAGAAATTGATTGACAAGTTGTTCTGCCTCATTGAGGGCAGTCTGGAGGTCATCGTTTACCAGGATGCGGTCAAACTGGCCGGCATAGGCCATCTCTTCCGTGGCCTTGGCGATGCGGGTTTCGATGGCCTCCGGCGTGTCCGTGCCGCGAAGCACCAGGCGGCGGCGCAGCTCTTCCACGGAAGGGGCCTGGATAAAGACGGAGAGGGCTGCATCCCCGAAGTACTTTTTCAGGGAGACGCCGCCCTTGACGTCCACGTCAAAGACAATGACGTGCCCCTTCCCCCAGATGCGGTTCACTTCGCTTTTGAGGGTGCCGTAGAAGCGGTCCGGATAGACCTCTTCAAACTCTACGAATTTATCGTCGGCCACCAGGAGGCGGAAGACTTCGGCGGAGTAAAACAGGTATTCCACGCCGTCTTTTTCCTCCCCGCGGGGCGGGCGGGAGGTGGCGGATACGGAGAACTCCATATCCGAGCGGACAGACAGCAGATGGTTCACGATGGTACTTTTCCCCGAACCTGACGGGGCAGAGAATATCAAAACTTTTCCAGGCATAGTCGAAGATGTTGATGAAAAGCAAATATACGAAAAATATTTGTATATTTGCCCGCCGTGGACTGATTCCGGAATCTATGAAAATTGCAGTTTACAGCGGGTCGTTCAATCCGCTGCATGTGGGCCACAAGGCCATTATGGAGTATCTGACCCTGGAAGCCGGATACGACTGGGTGTACCTGGTGGTCACCCCGCAGAATCCCTTGAAGGAATCGGCCGCCTATGCCAAAAGCGGGGAGGAGCGTTACACCGCCGCCGTGGAGGCCGTCTGCCGTCACCCGGAAGTCCACGTCTGGGTAGATAACATAGAGCTGGAGATGGAGCCGCCCCAGTACACCATCCGCACGCTGGATGCCCTGAAGCAGCGGGAACCGGAAAATGATTTCACCCTGGTCATAGGAGCCGACAATCTCGCCGGCCTGGACCGCTGGCGGGACTACCGCCGCATCCTCACGGAGTACGGCGTGGCCGTTTTCCCGCGAAGGGGCTATCACCGCGGCCATGCCCGCGCACGGCTCCTGAAGGACTGCCCCCAGGGGCGGATATGCCTCCTGGACGCCCCGCTGGTGACCATCTCCTCCACAGAAATCCGCAAAGGCCTCTCAGAGGGCCGCGACATGTCTAAATGGCTCATGTAGAAGAGTATGGCAGTAGAAACCGAACGCAAATTCCTTGTACGCGACAGCAGCTTCCTCCAGCTGGCCGTCAAGTCCTACCGGATAAGCCAGGGATACATTGCCCACGACGGTGGCAACACCGTGCGGGTGCGCATCCGTGACGCCCAAGGCTTCCTTACCATCAAAGGCCCCTGCCTGGACGGCATCTCCCGCTTCGAATGGGAACGGGAAATCCCCCTGGCCGATGCCCTCGACCTCCTTCCCCTCTGCCACGGCGGCACCGTGGACAAAACCCGCTATCTGGTGCCGGCAGGGGAGAAGTACTTCGAGGTGGATGTATTTGCCGGCGACAATGAGGGCCTGGTAATGGCGGAAATAGAACTGGACAGCCCGGACCAGCCCTTCGACCGCCCCCACTGGCTGGGACAGGAAGTCACCGGCAACCCCCGCTACTACAACTCCCACCTCCTCCACCACCCCTACAAAAACTGGTAGCCCGCCCCGGAAGGTAGTCTGGGACGGCCCCCTCCGTCATTTCCGGCCGGACCGGCAATCTCTCTCTATCCCCGGGGGCAAAACGCCCCTCCAGTGCCCCCCGGCTGCGCCTCTGCTCACCTCCGGGGGCAAAACGCCCCTCCAGCGCCCCCCGACTGCGTTTCTGCTGACCTCCGGGGGCAAATCGGCCCTCCAGTGCACACGGAACTTGGGGCGGATGAATTACTTCTCTCCTTTTACGAAAATCATGGCCATGAGGGGGAGGGCGATGATGGCCATGGTGGCGCTGATGGGGAGGTAGATGCCAAAGTTCACATACTGGACCACCAGATAGGTGACAAGCAGCAGGCCCACGCCCATGGCGCTGCTTATCAGGTAGTGCGCCCGGATGTCCTTGCTCTTGCAGATGAGCCGGCTCAGGTTGGGGACCCCCAGGGAAATGAAGCCGATAGGGCCGCAAATGCTTACCGCACTGGTTACCAGGCACATGATGGCCAGCAGCAGCAGCGCCTTCCCCATGGCCGATATCTCCGTCTCCTCCTTGAAATGGCGGGTAAGCAGACCCGCTTTTGACAGGGCGGCGCCCAGCCCCACGGCAAAGAGCGCCAGGGAGAAGAGGATGTCGGCGGTGGTCACGCCCTCCAGGCGGAAATTGGCCGCGCCCCAGAGATAGTACTGCTTGAGCAGGTCCCCGTTGGGCGCATTGGTAACCACGATGGTGCCCAGCGAGCCCACAAAAGTCCCGAAAAGGATGCCGAAGGTAATAAGCTGCTGGGTATTCACCTTGAGTGTCACGAAAAAGCAGATAAGGGTGCAGATGAGGGTGCACACAAAACTGCCCACGGTAAGCGAACACCAGCCCGACATGGTGGCTGCCGCAGCGCCCAGGCAGGCGGCGCTGCCAAGGCCCAGGCTATAGACATCGCCCAGCTGATTGCGCCACAGATACTGCATCTGGATACCGCCAACCGGCAGCGCAATGCCGGAAATAAGAACATATAAAAGACTGAGTAACATGGCTTTACCAATTATATTCCAATGAAAGCAGCCAGTTGGCTCCCGGCATGGGATAGCCCTGCACCACCTGATAGGCCTTGTTGAATACATTTCTCAAATGGAGGCCCGCCCGGAGCCTTTTCCATGTGCGGGAGAGGGAGGCGTCGGTCAGGCTCCAGGGCTCCAGGTAATAGTCGGCCGTATTGGCGCTGCGGGACCAGCGGCCCCCGCAAAGGCTGGTGTCCCAGGAGAGCGTCCACGCTTTCCAGTCCAGCTGCAGGCAGGCACTGCCGCTGTGGAGGGGAATGTAGGGAATCTGGTTCCCCCAGGTCTGGCTGCCCGGCGTGCTGTGATCCAGTGCCTGCTGGTAGCTGTATCGAAGGGCCAGGGCCGCCTTCCAGAGGTCCCGGGCATAACTCCCTTCCGCCTTGATATCCAGCCCGCTGATATCCACCAGGCCGATATTGAGCATGGTCCACCGAAACTGCGAAGAGGTGGGGATGGCCACAATCTTGTCGCTTACGCGGTTGTAGTAGGGGCTCAGGTGCAGGGAGCCGTCCCATCGGCCTGCCTTTCCTTTGAGACGGAGGTTCATGCCTGCCTGGAAGGCCTGCTCCGGGGAAAGTCCCGCATTCCCCATCAGGCTGTAATAGAGGTCGTTAAAGGACGGAAGCCGATACGTCCGCTTGACAAAAGCGTCCGCTTCCAGAAAGCGGAAGGGTGCGTAGAAAACGCTTACGGAGGGCATCCAGGCGCGCCGGAAGGCGTTTTCCCGTGTCCAGCCGCCCGCCTGCCTCTGGTCAAAACTGTCCCAGGCGCCCTGGTACACCAGGTGGGCCGCCAGCCGGAAGGAAGGCCACACCAGGCGCGAGGCCGCGGCTGCCGTAAGCGTACTGCGCCGGGGCCGGACAAACTGCCCCACATCAGAGTCCAGCCTTCCCCATTGATAGTCCGCGCTCACATCCACGGACCAGGGGTCGCACAGCACGTAAGACTGCGCCAGGGAAAGATAGGCCAGGTGCTGCCTGTAATGAAGGTCATAAGGAAGGGCCATCGGATTCTTTTCCGGATGCGTATTGTAGTGGGTGTAGTTGTTGGCATACTTGAAACGCAGGGCCGTCGCGTAGCGGCTGCCCCAATCCTGTGTCCAGGAACCCTGGAGGAAGATGTCTTGGTCGGCCTGCCGCTCGGCGCTGAAAGGGAAACCCTGGGCGCGGCGGATCACGGGGCCGGGGAAGCCCCGCTCGGAGCCGTAAGTGTACAGGTGCAGACGCCACTGCCCGCCTTGAACCCGGGAGGAAAGCTGCGTTTCCAGCCGAAGACTCCGAAGGTCGCCATTCTCCCGCACCAGCGTAGTGTCAAAGTACGGATACTTGTAGCGGCCGTTGCTGCCTGTGTACTCGGCCGATGTACTGAGCATATGGCGCCCCAGCGCCTTGTCCCAGCGGATGGAAGGATTGATAGTGCCGAAGGAACCTGTGCGCAGCCTGAGCCGCCATCCGCTGTGCCGGGGGACGGCGCTTCGAAGATGGACGGCAGCTCCGGCGGCGTATTCCCTGGCCGTCTGCAGGCGGAGGGATTTCTGGCCGCTGTACAGGGATACGGTCTCCAGGCCGTCCACGGAGAATCGGCCCAGGTCCACCTGCATATTCTGGGCATTGTCGATCTGGATTCCATCCAGGAAGATGCCCACATGCTCGCTGCCTAAGCTCCTTACATTCACGGTTTTAAGACCGCCTGCGCCCCCGTAATCCTTTACCTGCACGCCGGTGAAGCGGCGAAGGACGTCGGCCACCTGGGAAGGGGCTGCGGAAAGGGCGGCAAGAGAGACTTCCTCGGAGGGACGGATGACGGGCAGCGCTTTCACCGAGAAAACCTGCGCGGCCACAAGGGTATCCGATTCCTGGGCATCGGCACACCAGGAAGCAGAAAATAGCAGAAAGGATATGCAGGCTCCCAGGCGCACTAATAGAGGGCGAAGTGACCCGGGCATACGCCGGCACTCACGCTCCAGCGCTTGTCTTTTTTGCTGTCGAGGCTGTAACAGGAGAGGGTGCCGGGATTGAAGTAGTCTCCGGCATCAGCCACTAAAATATGCTCTTCCAATACGGAAATGCCGTAAGGCGTGCCTTCCAGTTCCAGGGGGTAGAGGCTTAAGCGCTCACCGGAGACGGACCAGACATAGTATTCGCGGGGGGCACTCCAGTCAAACTCTGTGGCCGTACCCAGGCAATAAATGGTGTCTCCCTCCTGGCAGGAGGCCGTCACGTAGGAGTTTTCTTCCTTGATGCCCACTCCCGTCACCCGGGCCACCTGGCTGGGATTGGCTGCGGGGAAGGCATAGAGCCCGGAATGGATGTCCCAGTAGTTGCCCAGCGTGGTCACGTAAATGGTACCGCCGCTGGTGGCGTGGACATTTTTCAGGTTCACCTCCACCTGTACGGTCTGCGACACTTTGAAACTGGCGGCATCGATGATGCTCACGGTATTGTCATAGGAATAGGTGGGCGGGAGCTGGCTGGCGATACCGCCGGAATTGGCTACGTACAGTTTCCCGTTGTAAACGGCAATTCCCTCCGGCTGGTAACCCACTTCCACGGAGCCCTCTATCTTCTTGGTGCCCAGGTTGATACGGTAAACCTGCCCTTTGGGATTCTTGGAATCAGTGACGGAGTAGTCTGTGCCGTAGGTTACATAAGCGCCCGCCCAGGAGGTGACATAGGCGTACTTGTCGTCGAAGGCAATGCTACGCGGAGTGGGAACCGGGATGGCGGCTATCTCCGTTTCATCCACGGCCGATATCACCTCCACAATCCCCGAATTGTTCACCACTATCCACACTTCGTCCCCGTGGACGGCGATGTCATTGCCCACATCGCCCAGCCCCGCGCCAATCTCCGGATTCATTTTCCGGAAAGCGCTGCTGATGTATTTCCCGTCCTCGAAACGCAGAAAATCCAGCGTGGCGTTGTTGGAGCCCATGCCGCCCTCATTGAGGACAAACAGTTTCCGGGCCGATTTTGAAAACATGGATACATCTACGCTCACACCGTCCAGTGTGGCATCTTTTGAAGGAACAGGGTCCTTCTGGCACGCTGCAAAAACGAGCATGCCGCACAGCAAGAGAAAACTTGCCTTTTTCATAGGATTAAACCGTTTATACCGGAACCTGCCCCCGGGCCCCTACGTTAAACTTGACAAGGCAGGTCTTCTGACTGCTCCCGGCGCGGCGCCTTCTCGAGGACAGGCCTCGATGGCATACTTGCCGGACCGTTAAGGAGTTCACAGCTGCGGGCACAGTTCCGGATTTTCACCGGCTTCCCTTTTAAGGCCTCCCCGGCACGGGGAGCGCACACCGTTGTCCGCTGCAAAGATACAAAAAACTTCGGCTTCCTGCGTATGCCGGGGGCGCTATAAGCTTGATTTTAGAAAAGTTTGCCGGTGTTGAAGCGGGAGGCCAGGTCCTGGAGCTCGTCCGGGGTGGCGGGGCGGTTGAGCTGGGCTTCCCTCTGTTCTTTCTGCTCTTTCTGGAACTGGGCCTTGAGCCGGGCGAACTGGCGTTTGGTGTCCAGGGTAAAATCCCCGCCTTCGATCCAGGCAAAGTAAGCGGGCTCCGTACGCCATACCTCCCGGGCCGTTTTGCCCTTGTGCTTGCCGAAGCTTACCACGGCCTCCCCGTTTTCTCCCAGGATCAGGCGCCCGGCATAGTCCACCGTGCGGGGACGGCCGGTTACGGTGGCCAGGGCCGTTACGTCATTCTTGAGACGGTCCGGGTACATGTCCAGCTGGCCCTTGAGCACCCGGTAGGTGGCCAGGGTATCCGCCTCTGCGCTGTGGGCGTTCTCGAAATCCTCCCCGCCGCAGTAGAAACGGTAAGCGGCCTTGAGGTTGCGGGGTTCCATGTAGTGGTAGATATTCTGCACGTCCACCATCAGCTTGGAGTGGAGGTCTATGTCTATGTCCTTGTGCAGGTACAGCCGTGCGCGCTCAATTTCCTCTGCCAGCATGGGAAGGTCAAACTTGGCGCTGTTGAAGCCGGCAAGGTCTGCGTCTTCGAGCCACTGCACAACTTCTTCCACCTGGTCGCAGAAGCGGGGGCAGTCTGCCAGGTCCTCGTCCTTGATGCCGTTGACGGCCGATGCCTGCGGCGCGATAGGGTACTGCCGCTGGCATAGGTAATCCCAGGGCTTGAAGCGCCAGGTTTTGATGCGGGTTTCCCCGCCGGGAAATACTTTTACGAAGCTGAGTTCGCAGATGCAGTCCGCAGCAATATTAAGCCCTGTACTTTCAATGTCGAAAAACAGGAGCGGTCTTTGAAGATTCAATTCCATATCCTTCCGGGATGTGCCTGTAGGGGAGGGGCGCGGCTATCAGATCATGATGGGCATTAAGATACCGCAGACTTTTTCGGTCTCTGCTTCTTCCTCCGAGGGGAGGATGAGGGCGGCGCGGCGGGCATCGGCGAATTTGATGACCAGGCTGTTGCAGCTCATGTTGGAGAGGATTTCCGTGAGGAAGGTGCTCTTGAAGCCGATGCTGAGCTCATCCCCTGCGTAGTTGCACAGGACCTTCTCATAGGCGGCCAGGGCAAAACCCAGATCCTGGGCGGTGATTTCCAGCTGCCCTTCCTTGAGGGTGAACTTGATGTGGTTGGAACCCTTGTTGGCGCACACGGCCACGCGCTTGACGGTGTTCAGCAGCAGCTGGCGGTCAATCTGCAGGATGTTGGCATTGGCGGTGGGGATGACATCCCGGTATTTGGGGTACTTGCCCACTACCAGGCGGCAGATCATGGTGGTGCTCCCGAAGGTGAACTGTGCGGTGGCGCTGTCGAAGGCAATCTCCACATTTCCGGCATCCTTGCCCACGATGGCGCGCAGTACGGCGGCGGGTTTCTTGTGCAGGATGAAGGAGGCCTTCTCCGTGGCCTGAACGTCCTTGGTGGTGTAGCAGATGAGCTTGTGGGAATCCGAGGCCACCAGGGTGGTGCTTTCCAGGTCTATGTCAAAGAAGATACCGTTCATGGCAGGACGGATTTCATCGTCTGCGGTGGCATAGACGGTGCTCTGGATGCCTTCTACCAGGCTTTCTGCGGGGAAGGTGACCTTGAGGGCGTTGTCTCCGGTGGATTTGATTTCCGGGTAATCGGATGCGGGGAAGAAGGGCAGGACGGAGTTACCGCTGGCCCAGCTGCACTCGAAGGAACTGTCCGATATGGTTTTGATGCCCACCGGCTGGTCCGGAAGTTCTTTGAGGAGATCCATCATGTGGCGGGCGGGAACGGCGATGGAATCTTCTTCCTGGCAGTTTTCCACCTCTATGCTGGTGCGGAGGGTGAGCTCCGAGTCCGAGGCGGTAATCTCCAACTTGCCGTCTTTGAGGACAAAGAGGAAGTTCTCCAGGATGGGGAGCGGAGACTTGGACGGAATGGCCTTGGAAACGTCCATCAAGGCCTTCAGGAGATTGGTGCTGGAAATGGTCAGATTCATATCGCGTGTTTTTTATTTTCTTAGTTCACAAATATAATCATTTTCTCGCAAATGGCATAAGTTTTGATTTTTTTGTCTGCGGAAAAAATAAACACAGATATATGAAACCTATGACAACTGTACTAGTATCCATTCTGGCGGGCGGGCTCGCTGCTTTCGGCGTTGTAAAGGCCACTGTCCCCCAGCGCGAAGCCCAGCAGCAAGATGAAATTACAGACGCCTCCGGAAAGGAAGTGGAATACCGTACTGTCAATTTGGCAGATACGGATTATCCGGACTTTACCTATGCGGCAGAGAGTGCCGTAGAGGCCGTCGTCTATGTGGAAGTGACGGTCCAGCGCCGCCAGCAGTACCAGAGCATCGACCCCTTCTTCCGCTTCTTCTTCGGGGACGAATTCGGCCAGCCCCAGTCCCGTGAGCAGAAGGGCAGCGGCAGCGGCGTCATCATCCGCCCGGACGGCTATATCGTCACCAACAACCACGTCATCAGCGGTGCCAGCAATATCCTGGTCACCCTCAATAACAACCAGCAGTACGAGGCCACGGTAGTGGGCACGGACCCTGCAACGGACGTAGCCATCATCAAGGTGGACGCTACGGACCTTCCCACCATCCCCATGGGGGACAGCGACGCCCTGCGCCTGGGTGAGTGGGTGCTGGCTATCGGCTCCCCGCTGGGCGTGCAGCTCCGTTCCACCATCACGGCCGGTATCGTGAGCGCCAAGGGCCGCAGCATGCCGGACTATTCCGGTGAGTTCAAGATCGAGTCTTTCATCCAGACCGACGCAGCCGTGAACCCCGGCAACAGCGGCGGCGCCCTGGTGAACAAGAAGGGTGAACTGGTGGGCATCAACACCGCCATCGTCTCCCAGACCGGCGCCTACAGCGGCTATTCCTTCGCCGTCCCCGTGAACATTGTCAAGCGCGTGGCCGAAGACCTCATGGACTACGGCTCCGTCAAGCGCGCCGTGCTGGGCGTGACCATGGGCAGCGTGGACAAGAAAATTGCCGACGAAATGAAACTTTCCTCCGTCAGCGGCGTATATATTAACGAGGTTGTGAAAGGAAGCGCGGCTGAAAAAGCCGGCCTGCAGAAGGGAGACGTGATTGTAGCCATTGACGGCCAGAAGATTACGGACGCTTCGTCCGTCCAGGCCAAGGTCAGCAGTTACCATCCCGGAGACCGCGCGGTGATAAACTATATCCGTGACGGAAAGCAAAAGGAAGTCACCGTAGAGTTCCAGGCTGCCGCCGCCCAGAACGGAGAGGCAGCCGCAGACGGCTCCGTCGCCTTCTACGGCGCCCGCCTCAAGGCTGTCAGCCCGGAGCGGCTGAAAGCCCTGGGCCTGCGCAGCGGCGTGGAAATCGTCTCGCTCGGCAGTGGCAAAATGGCAGAAGCCGGCGCCCAGGAGGGCAGCGTCATCTGCTACGTGAACGATGAGCTTGTTTCCAGCCCGGAAGATGTTGTGTCCAAAGCCAAGAAGGCTTCCCGTGCCATCTACATCGAAGGTGTAGATAAGACGGGCAGGAAGTTCTACTTTGGTTTTGGCAAGTAAAGGATTGGCTTGCTAAACATAGTTTTGGTCAGTTCTTTACGGGACTGACCAAAATTGTTTTTTAGATAGATGAGACAGTTAAAGATTACAAAATCCATCACCAACCGCGAGAGCGCGTCCCTGGACAAGTACCTGCAGGAGATTGGCCGCGAGGAACTGGTGACCCCGGACGAGGAAGTGGAACTTGCGCAGCGCATCCGCAAAGGTGACCAGGAAGCCCTGGAAAAACTCACCCGCGCCAACCTGCGCTTTGTGGTTTCCGTAGCCAAGCAGTACCAGAACCAGGGCCTGAGCCTTCCGGACCTGATCAACGAGGGCAACCTGGGCCTGATCAAGGCAGCGGAAAAGTTCGACGAGACCCGCGGTTTCAAATTCATCTCCTACGCGGTGTGGTGGATCCGCCAGAGCATCCTCCAGGCCCTGGCAGAGCAAAGCCGTATCGTGCGCCTGCCCCTGAACCAGGTGGGCTCCCTGAACAAGATCAACAAGGCCCTCTCCAAGTTCGAGCAGGAATACGAGCGCCAGCCCTCCAACGAGGAGCTCTCGGAAATGATAGACGTTCCCAAGGACAAGATTTCCGATACCCTCCGGGTGGGCAGCCGCCACGTGAGCGTGGACGCCCCCTTTGTGGAAGGCGAGGATAACAGCCTCCTAGACGTCCTTCCCAACGACGATTCCCCCAGCGCGGACAAAGGCTTGGTGAACGAAAGCCTCAATACGGAAATCGAGCGCGCCCTGAGCACCCTCACGGACAGGGAGCGGGAGATTATCAAGAGCTTCTTCGGGATCGGCTGCCAGGAAATGACCCTGGAAGAGATAGGGGAGCGCTTTGGCCTTACGCGTGAGCGTGTGCGCCAAATCAAGGAGAAGGCCATCCGCCGCCTCAAGAGCCCCAACCGCAGCAAACTCCTTAAAAGTTACCTGGGATGACGCCCGAAGTCTTTATCCAGCAGCAGGCCGCAAAGGCCATCCATGCTTTATACCATGCTGAAGTGGCGGAAACGTCACTTCAGGTGTCTGTTACCCGCAAGGAGTTCGAAGGGGACTATACCCTGGTCACCTTCCCGCTCCTGAAAATATCCCGCCAGGCGCCGGATGTCACCGGCAACGCCATCGGTGCGTGGCTGGTGGAGAATGTCCCGGAAATAGCGGCCTTCAACAGTGTAAAGGGCTTTTTGAACCTTTCCTTCTCTCCGGTTTACTGGAACGAGGCCCTGCAGGAGATGGCCGCCGATGAAAACTTCGGCCAGCTGCCTTCCAGCGGAAAACGCATCATGGTGGAGTTCTCCAGCCCCAATACCAACAAGCCCCTGCACCTGGGGCATATCCGCAATAACCTCCTGGGAGACAGCGTGTCCCGCATCCTGAAAGCCTGCGGCAACGAGGTAGTCAAGTCCACTATCGTCAATGACCGTGGCGTCCACATCTGCAAGAGCATGTACGCCTGGGAAAAGCTCTTTGACGGCGCCACGCCGGAAAGTACCGGCAAGAAAGGGGACCACCTGGTGGGGGACTGCTATGTGGCCTACGCCAAGCTGGAGAAGGAACATCCCGAGGTGATTGACGATGTCCACAAGATGCTGGTGGACTGGGAAGCCGGAGACCCGCACGTGCGGGAACTCTGGTCCATGATGAACGGATGGGTGTACAAGGGCTTTGACCAGACCTACGCCGCCCTTGGCATCACCTTTGACCAGGTGGACCACGAGAGTGAAACCTACCTTCTGGGCAAGGAACTGGTGCAGAAGGGCCTGGAGCAGGGCGTTTTTGTCAAGGACCCGGACGGCTCAGTCTGGTGCGACCTTACCGCCGACGGCCTGGACCGCAAGCTGGTGCTGCGCGGGGACGGGACCTCCGTCTATATCACCCAGGACCTGGGCACCGCAGAGCGCCGTTTTGCCACCTACAAGCTGGATTCCCACGTCTATGTGGTGGGCAACGAGCAGGATTACCACTTTCAGGTGCTCAAGCTCATCCTTGGGAAGCTGGGCTTCGAGTGGGCCAGCCGGATCTACCACCTCTCCTACGGTATGGTGGAACTGCCGGAAGGCAAGATGAAGTCCCGCGAAGGCACGGTAGTGGACGCCGACGACCTCATAGAGAGCATGTACCAGGAAGCCCGCAAAACCTCCGAGGAAAGCGGCAAACTGGCCGATATCTCCGCAGAAGAGAAGGAGCGCCTTTACCGGATGATCGGCCTTGGAGCACTTAAATACTTCATTATCAAGGTGGATCCCCGCAAGACGATGCTCTTCAACCCCAAGGAGTCCATCGACTTCAACGGCAATACCGGTCCTTTCATCCAGTACACGCATGCGCGCATCTGCAGCATCCTGCGCAAGGCTACGGCTTCTTATGGTGCGGCCGATATCCTTCCGCAGGCGCAGCCTACCGGCAAGGAGATCCGCCTGGTGAAGCTGCTGGGCCTGTTCCCGGGCAAGGTGGCGGAAGCCGGCGCTTCCTTAAGCCCTGCCATCGTGGCCAATTATGCCTACGAGCTGGCCAAAGAATTCAACCAGTACTACCATGAGACCCCCATCCTCAAAGAAGAGAACGAGTCCGTGCTCAAGTACCGGCTGGCGCTCATCGCCACCCTGGCCAGAACGCTCAGAAGCGCCATGGCCCTGCTGGGTATCGAACTGCCTGAAAGAATGTAAATCCTATCGTCCTTCGGAGAATTTCCGGAGGACGATTTTTATCAGCTGATCCATTTCGGGGGAGGTTTCCAGCGGAAAGCCGAAGGCGGCTACGCGGTAAGTGCCTTGGTCAAGCCAGGTGGCGGCCGTGACATCCGTGCCCTTGTAGCGCATGAACGCCCGGCTTTTATCGCCGGCGGGCAGGATCCCGTCCGGATTCTCCACCCTGTACTGCAGGGGAGACCAGGCCCGGTTGTAGGAGGCCGTGGGCATGCCGCTGCCGGGATAGGGGAGAACGATTCCGCTGTAGTCGCCAAAATTGGTCACCCACTGGTATCCCAGCACATCCCGGATAAAGCTACGGGTGCTTTCCGGCGCTTTGGGCACGCCGGGATATACGGTGTCCCAGGCGTCCGTGGCAATATAGGAGCCTGAAAGCAGGATATTTCCGCCGCGGGTGGTAAACAGGCGAAGGGCCTTCTGCAGTCCCTCCGGGAACACGTCGAAGCGGTGGGCAACGGCTCCCCGCCCCACCTGGGTGGAAAGCTGTTTGCCGCAAATGAGGTCCAGGGCAAAGGCGTCAGCGTCTCCGCTGAAAGCTTCCATGCTGCTGGACTCTATGGTATAGCCAGCATTTAGGAGCGCCCGGGCATGGGCGGCCACAAAGTCAAGGCTGTTTCCGGCCACAATGCTGCCGGCCTGGTCCGTATAACTGCCGCCGAAGCCGGGGTTGTCGTCGTCGGTCCAGGGGCGGGAGCGGTCGTACTCATAGACGGAACCGGCAAAATGGAGGTCACTGCCCCAGGGGACGCCGCTGTCCAGGTGGTCGGTGAATCCGGCATAGGCGGGGGAGGAGAACCAGGCGGGCGCTGCAACACGGGTGAAATTGTTCACTATCAGCACTTTTTTTGCTTCTGCTCCAGCCGCCCCGGCAGCCAATATCTCAGAGGGGAAACTCTCCCCGCCTTCGTTGCAGGCCGTCACTTTGTAGCTATATACGTGACCGGGTTCCAGGGAAAGGGTGCAGGTGGTGTCCTGGACTTGGAAGCCGGGCCCGAATCCACCGTCATCCCGGCGGGTGTACACCTTGTAATACTGGGGCGCGGCGGTGGGTTCCGCCCCGTCCGGGGTGGGCTGCCAGCTAAGGACAGCCTTGTTTCCGTCCAGACGCGCCTTGAAAGCGTGTACCGGCAGCGGCTGTACGGCGTAGGAGCAGTTGTAGCGGGCACTCAGGTATTTGAGGATGCCCTTGTACACGCTGCGCGCCACCGTGAAGCGGAAGGAGGGGTCCAGGCCGTAGCGCATATCGGCAAAATTCTGGTGGGAGAGAAGTTCCAGAATCATGGACGGAACTTCGGGGACGCGGCTTTCGCTGTAGGAGCGGTCGCGGATGTCGCGGCGGGTCCACAGCGGTTCGTATTCTTTCCGGATGTCTTCCACCACCTGGGTTTGCACCCAGTCTGCCAGGAGGCGGCTGGTGAGGCGGCTTTCCCCGTCCGGGAACTGCTCTTTATTCTCACTGCGGAGGGTATAGATGGCAAGGGTGCCCACGATGGAGTCCCCGGGCGTGGTGCCGGCGTCCGAGTGGAAGGCCAGGGCTACGTCCAGCGGAATACGGCGCCCAGAGGCGTCCGGCCGCACGCGCGAACCGCCTGAAATCTGGTTCACCCAAATGCCCCGGGCCGACAAATCTTTCTTGTAATCACCCTCCCATTTGTCCAGCAGGCTCACGTCCAGGCCGCTGTACTGGAAGTTGTACAAAGCGCCTTCCAGGTAGGAGGGAACGCCGGAAACGCTGCCTTCTCGCTCCACCTTGCCCATGCCGCCGCCAAAGCGCACTGCATCTGCGGACACTACGCCGTTCATGCTGCTGCGGTTGGAGAGGGTGACCCGCCCTTCCTTGCCTTTTTCGAAGAGGAAGGTGCCCAGATACACCCAGGTGCCGCCGCCCATCTGCTGGTTTACGTGCAGCTGGGTTTCCCCGCCCAGGTGGTGGACGGTGTAGCGGGCGTCGTTGGTGCTGCGGGGAAGGGTTTTATAGCTTACATATACCGCGTATTCGCCTTTTTCGGGGATGTCCGGGCGCCAGGTGACGCTGGCTAGGTTCGGGCTGTCGTCGGACTGGGCGGTGGCCGTCATGCGGGCGCTGCCCATGCGGAAGGGGTTGTCGGTGCCGGCGTAGCTTTCCTTGGTGTCGGCAAAACCTTCCCCGGCATCCGTCCAGTTGCCGTCTTCCTCATAGCTGCCGGCAAGGCGGACAAGTGCCCCGGACCCTTTGCGGGAGAAGGAGTTGTCGTTGTCGCAGACCACTTCCCGGCACTGCGTGTCCCGCTCACGGGGAGTCAGGACCACGGCCCCGGCGCTTTCCAGCATGGGCATCAGGAAGGGAAGCACGTAGCTTTGCGTATAGATGTCTTCTACGGTGCGGTGGGTGGCGGAACGCTGCCATTCCCATCGGCGGGTAGTTTCCTCCCAATAGCGCCCGTGGCTTTGCCAGAGGGCGATATGGCGGCCGCTCAGGCCTTTGGGCCAGTTGTCGTCGCCGCGGACCAGGGGAGTGGTCGCATTGCGGGGGTCTGCTCTCCTGAAAGGGGTACTTACGGGTTTTCCGTCGTTTTTCAGGGCGGGCATGGGGAGCTCTGCGATGTTCTGCTTCTTGGCGTAAACCGAGCCCACCTGGTAGCTGCCCAGCTTGTCTTTGCCCAATTCTGCCAGCTGCTGCCTGAACCAGGTGACATCTCCGGGGCGCCAGGGATAGTTGCCCAGGTTCACGGAGTAGTAAAAGTCCAGCTGCTTCTCCCGGGCGCTCAGTTTCTCCAGCTTGAAGGCGTTCTCCACGCCGGTGCGGCGCTTGAGTCGCTGCTGCAGGGAATCGTTCACTACGGCAAAATCCCGCGTACGGGGCAGCTGGGCCTGTGCCGGAAAAAGGTAAAGGGCAGCAAGGCAGAGCGTGGCAAGAAGGTATCTCATCTTTTCTTACGCTGTTTCAGGAGGTCCCAGACTATGACGATGAGCGTACTGATGGAAAGGGCCAGGACATCGGCGGTAAAGTCCTGAAACTCTCCCATGCGGTGGTTTGTAAGCCGGGCCTGTCCCACTTCCGTGCCCATGGCCATCAGGCAGCCCACCAGGAAAGTGCCGCCTGCAAAGCCCAGTGTCTGGGGCAGGGTTTCCGTATAGCGGTCGAAGGCCAGGAAGGCGAGGATGGGGAAGGGGAGGAACATCATAAAATGGACCACCTTATCCGTGGGGAAGCCCCAGAGCGTACGGCTCACGTGGGGCAAGCTGCTGAAATGGCCAAAGCACAGATACACCAGCAGGCCGATATACAGGAAGAAAAGAATCCGGAAGAAGATGCGAAGACGTTTATTCATAGGCACTTAAAAAAGGAGTTCGCCGAAGTATTCCGGCCTGTGAAAATCCGGTTGGGGAGTGAGGACGGGACTCCAGCTAAGGAAATGGGGATGGGCGGTCTTGTCCCCGCACTTGTAGAAATTGGCCCGGATGCTTGCGGGAAGCTTCTTTCCGTCCAGGCCGATAAGCCCGAAGGGAATGCCCACACACACCCGCCATGCCTGCACCCCCGGCCATTCCCCGGCGCTGAGGCCGGCCACGACCGGCCATCTGATGATCTGCGCCATCTCCCCGGCCGGCCGCGCCTTGCGACCTTCGCGGGAGGCACCGGTGCAGGCCAGAATCTTTCCCAGGGGGTTGATTTCAAAATTGTAGTAGCCGTTGCCGGAAGGGTCCGCGATGAAAATCTCTACGCAGCTGTCTTCCCACTGCCTGCCATTGTCTTCCGTGTTCTGGATGCGAAGGTCCAGTCCGCTTACACGGAAATCCACCCAGAGGGTGTCTTCCGTGCGGGCTATGCGGCCGTAGCAGAAAGGGGCATAGGGGAAGGCCTGCGGCCAGTTCACTTGATCCACTTCAAAACGCCCCCCCTCCAGTTCCAGGACGGAGCCCGGGTCTGCGGAAGAGAGCTTCACAAAGGGTATGGTCAATTGCTTTGTCATCATAGTGCTTGCATGTCGTGCAGTTTCTTGTAATAGCCACCCAGGGCCAGGAGTTCCTCATGTTTTCCCCGCTCCACGATGCGGCCTTCGTGCAGAACGATGATTTCGTCGGCGTGGCGGATGGTGGACAGGCGGTGGGCGATGGCGATGGTGGTGCGGGTGGTCATCAGGTGCTCCAATGCCTCCTGGACCAGACGCTCGCTTTCCGTGTCCAGGGAGGCGGTGGCCTCGTCCAGGATCAGGATAGGCGGGTTTTTGAGAATGGCCCGGGCTATGGAAAGGCGCTGGCGCTGGCCGCCGGAGAGCTTGCAGCCGCGTTCGCCGATGCACGTGAGGTAGCCTTCTTCCTTCTCCATGATGAAGGTATGGGCATTGGCCACCTTGGCGGCGGCGATGACCTGCTCCTGCGTGGCACCTTCCACGCCAAAGGCTATGTTGTTGAAAATGGTGTCGTTAAAGAGGATGGGCTCCTGATTCACGTTGCCCATGAGGGCACGGAGGTCTTTGACGGCCACATCCCGGACATCCGTTCCGTCCACCGTGATACGCCCGCCGGTGACATCCCAGAAACGGGGGATAAGGTCAACCAGCGTGGATTTTCCGGCACCGGATTCTCCCACTATAGCTATCATCTTTCCCCGGGGAATCTCCAGGTTCACGTGGTCCAGGATCTGTTTGCCTCCGTCGTAGGAGAAACTCACGTCTTCCAGGCGGATGCAGTCCGTGAAAGCGTCCAGCTTTTCCGGCTTGGAAGGGTCCTGGATGGGGTTTTCGGCCTCCAGGATTTTGTTGATGCGTTCCATGGAAGCGAGGCCCTTCCGTACGTTGTAGGTGGCGCGGGAAAGCTCCTTGATGGGCTCGATGATGGAGTAGAGGAGAACCATGAAGTAGATGAACGTGGAGGCGTCCATGAACTTATTGCTGCCGATAAGGCTCTTCCCGCTGATAATCATGACGCCGCCTACGCAAAGGACCACCATGATCATCACCGTACCCAGCAGTTCGCTCACCGGGTGGGCGCTGGCCTGACGCATGCTCACGCGAGCTACCTTCCGGCGCATGCGGTCCGTTACGGCGTGGAAGCGTTCGCTCATGGTCTTTTCGGCGTTAAAGGCCTTCACTACCCGCAGGCCGCCCAGCGTTTCGTCCACCTGGCTCATGGTATCGCTCCAAAGGGCCTGAGCCTCCAGCGAGGAGCGTTTAAGCTGCTTGCCGATAAGCCCCATCACCCATACGAACGCCGGGGCGAACAACAGGGTGAAGACCATCATTTCCGGGCTTATCCAGATAAGGAAACTGCAATAGATGACAATGAGGATGGGGTCCTTGATAAGGGCCGACAGCGACGCGATGATGGAGTTCTCCACCTCCGACACGTCTCCGGTGATGCGGGCGATGATGTCTCCTTTGCGCTCCTCGGTGAAGTAGCCGATGGGAAGGCTTAGGACCTTATTGTAAATCCTACAGCGGATTTTCTTCACAATGCCGGTAGAGATGGGAATCATGACGGCGTTGGAGCCAAAGTAGCAACTGGTCTTGAGGACGGTGAAAAGGATCATTGCCCCCGCCAGCATGAAAAGGGTTTTCCCGGCCCCGTATGTGGCGGCAAAGTCCGACACGTAAAAGTAGAAGTTGTTGATCAGTTTTTCCTTGAAGCCGGTGTTGCTGTCCCAGGGGATGAACTGGTACACCGTATGGTTCACTTTGAACAGGATATTCAGCAGCGGTACCAGGATGGCGAAGGAGAAGATGTTGAACACCGCGCTAAGGATGTTCAGTACCACGGATCCCGCCAGATACCCTTTATAAGGAGCGACATACTGCCGCATCATTTTCATGAATTCTCGCATAACTTACAAATATAAGCTTTTTCCCTTAAACGGGGTATTTTTTTTGCAGCATGTTTGCCATGCAAGGAAACAGCTTTCCTGGCATTTACCCGCCTCGGTGGCGGAAGTCCGGGCGGGAACATTTTCGACGTCAGAAATACAGTTTAATTATATTGGTAATATGAAGAAGTTATTGATTTTTGTTCTTTTAGCATGCGTCACACTCTCCTGCAAACAGGCTCCCCGGCAAGTTGCCCCCT
Source organism: uncultured Bacteroidia bacterium (assembly GCA_902788175.1). Taxonomy (GTDB): domain Bacteria; phylum Bacteroidota; class Bacteroidia; order Bacteroidales; family UBA932; genus Cryptobacteroides. Next base: position 3,640 of record CADAJF010000020.1, on the reverse strand, counting down.
CCTTTGAAGACGTGCTCTCCACCCGGCGGAGCGTCCGTAATTACGACGCCTCCAAAACAATTACAGAGGAAGAGGTCCGCGCGCTTCTTACCGCCACCCAGGAAGCGCCCTCCTGGGCCAATGTGGAGCCCACCAAGTACTACGTGGCCATGGGTGAAAGCAATCGTGCCGCCCTGCTGGAGATGATCGGCGGCAATAAGGAACGCGTCTGTAACGCCCCCGTCCTGATTGTTTCCACCTTTGAACGCGGGAAATCCGGTTTCTTCCGGGGGCAGCAGACCAACGAGATAGGGGATGGATGGGGAGCCTATGATAACGGTCTCAGCAACGCCTACCTGATCCTCCAGGCCCGCGCCATGGGCTTCGACACCCTCATCATGGGTATGCGTAACGCAGACGCCATCCGGGCCCAGTTCTCCATCCCGGACACCGAAACCATCATGGCCGTCATCGCTCTCGGCTATCGCGCCCAGGAGCCCAATCGGCCGGAAAGAAGGCCCCTGGATGACATTGTGAGCTTCTTCTGATAAGTGCCTGGACCCGCTTATTCAAGAATTACGACGCCTTATCTGTTCTCTTAGGACATTGCACAATAATCGGCATACACGTCCCGCACTACATCGTCCCAGCTGAGGTAAAGGTCTCTTTTAGCTGCCGCTGCAATCCTGGCATATCCCTCCGGATCTGCCAGGATTTCCATGATCATGCGGGCATAAGCGTCTTCACTGGGGGCCGATACATAGGCATTGACTCCGGCAGTCACCGTTGCCGCCGTCCGGGCACCTTCCAGGAAAACGGTGGGCGTTCCCTGGCAGGCGGCCTCTATCTGCACCAGGGAATTGGCATCGTACAGCGATGGGAAAAGGAAAAGCTTCGCCCTCGAATAAAGGTTCTCCAGCATGGACCGTTCCGACACCAGACCGCACATGACCACCTCTTCCTCCAGCCCTAGTTCCTTCACCAGGGCGGCCAGCTTCTCCCCGTCCTGTCCCTCTCCCACAAAGAGCATTCGGAAGTTTCTCATTCCCAGTTTTTTGGCCCTTGCCAGAGCACGGACCGTGAAGTCGATGTTCTTGATATAGTTGATTCTTCCTACAAATAGGAAGACCGTTGCATCGGCAGGAATGCCGAACGTCTGGTCCGTCAGCCTGGCCGCATCTTGGGGATCCGCCACCGGGAGGTGGTCTGTGGCGTTGAGACGGACCTTGCAGGGTGCCGTAAGCCCGTATTCCGACTCATAGAGTTCCTTGATGCCGGCGTTCACCGCCCAGCACTCGTCGCAGGCATTGAAAACCCACATGATGCGGTTCATGGCCATATCGACGGCGGTCTTGAACTTCAGGGGTTTCTCGAAATCCTGCCTGTATTGGGAATGCAGGGTGGCCACCAGGGGGAGCTTATTGAACTTGGCGTAAAGCACGCCGGCCAACCCCACCGAAAAAGGAGAATGGATATGCACGACATCTATGCCGCTGCGGAGCAGTTGCACTTCAAAGACCGGGTCCAGCGCGGGGGTAGGGATATCGTAGTCAAAATGCAGGACAGGCAGGGAATTGCAACGGATCACCTTATAGGGCAGCCTGGCATCTTTTTCTTTGGAGTATCCCCGGGTTTCCGGGCAGAAGACCACCACGTCGCAATAATGCAAAAGGCGGCGGGCATAGTTGTCCACCACCTTGATGACACCGTCCACCATAGGATACCATGTATCGATGAAAAGTCCCACTTTCTTCATTGAAATCTTTCTTCGTTTGTCTGGCCGGGGCTTTCTGCCCCGTCCTTTTATCTCGTTCAGGTATTGGTCTCGCAAAGATACGAAAAAACCGAAGAAAGACCTGCACTGCTTGACGTTCTTCGGAACGATTTGCATAGTTTCGGATCCAGGTCAACTCGTAATTCATTGGGACATTTTTATATGAAAAACCCCTCTGAGATGCTCTCAAAGAGGTTTTGAAGTGACTCCAACAGTGGGCCCACCAGGATGCTATTGAGGGACAAAGAGTTGCATCTTTACAGTATGTGTCTTACTGCTTCAGAAGATTGATTGGTGCCACATAGACACCGTCCTCTCGCTTGTAAGCGCCGCCAACGGCAGTGAGGACCAGCAGGAATGAAGGCGAATTCTCGTCACTCTTCTCCTCAATCTTCGACTTGAGCGTTTTCAGGGAAGTGGCACCTTGTTCAATCAAATCGTCACCGCCCAGCTTGATTTCAATGGCGCCCCAGCGGCCATCCTCCAGATGCACCACGGCGTCGCACTCCAGACCGGCATTGTCGCGATAGTGACGTACCTCACCGCCCAGGGTGCCGGCATAGATGCGCAGGTCCCTAACGGCCAGGTCCTCGAAGAAAAGGCCGAAACTCTCCAGATCCCGCATCAGATCTTCCGGCATGATGTTCAATGCCCGGCAGGCTATGGACGTATCCACGAAGTGCCTGGTGGGCGTTGAACGGATGGATGTCTTGGAACGGATATTCGGATTCCAGGCCTCCATGTCTTCAAGAATATAAAGGTCGTTTAGAGCCTCAAGATAATCGTCAAATGTCTTAGGGTCCATCGTCCGCTTATTGCCCTGGCGAACGTCCGCTATGATGGTTGACAGGGCGGCTTCCGTGGAAATATGGCGGGCATAGCTGCGCACAATCATCCGCAGCACCTCGGGCTTCTTGTTCCGGAAACGCTCATTCTCCGAATCTTCGAATACAAAGAGCCCGTTCCAGTAGTTCTTCGTAATCTCGATGGCGATGTCTTTCGGAGCCAGCACGGCTATCGGCCAGCCTCCTCGGCACGTAAGATGAGCTGCATCCTCCAGTTGAAAGTCCTGGTTCAAGTCCCAGGGGAAAGAAGCCCCACCGTCGAACAAATCCTTCAGGGAAACAGTTCCCTTGGACTCCTTCGACTCCCACAGGCTCATCGGACGCATCTTCACCGGTGCAATCCTGCCGGCACCGCTATGATGCACCTCCGTCTTGTCGGCAGGAGTAGAACTGCCCGTGAGGATATACTTGCCAAACTCATATTTAATGTCGAGGTCATCCTTCACCTGGTTCCAGATGTCCGGGGCCTTCTGCCACTCGTCGATAAGGCGGGGATTCTCACCCGGAAGGACAGCCTTCGGGTTCATCCGTGCCATCGCAATGGCCTGCCTCGTATTAAGTTTGATAAAACTCTTCTGATAGAGCATGCAAGTGGTAGTCTTGCCGCAAAACTTCGGTCCTGCAACCACAATGGCTCCCGATGTCCTCAGTTTCAGTTCAATCTCCTTTTCGATAAGTCTGCTGTAGTACATAGCTCAATCTTGTTAAATGCTATGCAAAGATAGAAATTCCCAAGATTTTCAACAAGAAATTCCCAAGATTTTCAATTATACGCAAATCTAACCATCGAAAATGTGATAATGGAATGTTAATCTGAATTACGCATATAAGGATTATGTCGCTTTACTTTGCTGGGATCACTGTTTTTGCTACATTTGCAGCACGATAAACCCCGTGATTTGAAAGATGAAAAAAGAAGTTAATCCCAAGGAAACCACGCGTACCCAGGCATTTGAGTTATGGATGAAGGCGCCCAATCCTATGGTGACCTTCTTCAAAACGCTCGATGTAACGCGGCTTGTCAGAGTCAGCAGCCGGAGAG
>CADAJF010000019.1 GCA_902788175.1 uncultured Bacteroidia bacterium | reverse complement strand
GATGCGACAGAATGCGATAAAATGAGGATGGGCACCATTCGCTAAAATGGCACCCATCCGAGTTAATTCTCTGTATTTCAGTCAGTTAAGCCCCTAATATTCTTCCTCATTCCACATAAAGTCTTCCTTAGTGGGGTAGTCGGGCCAGATGTCTTCGATGGATTCGTAGATTTCGGAGGTGTCGTCGTCCAATTCATTGAGGTTTTCGATCACTTCGTCGGGGGCGCAGGTGCGGGTGGCGTAATCAATCAATTCTTCTTTGGTTGCCGGCCACGGAGCATCGTCCAGGCTGCTGGCTAGTTCGAGTGTCCAAAACATAGTCTTATAGCTTTATTAGTTACAAATCAAACACTTAGCGGTTTACAGCGCTTCTGCCGGGTGCAAAGATAGGCAAAAAAATGATATAATGAATTTTTTTCGCTATTTTTGCAGTCCCATTAGCTGAGAACCCCTTGCTACAAAGAATAGACCATGGCGTACAGGAAGATTGAACAATACGACGAAAACACCACCCGGGAGATAGCCGGCCACATTGAGGCCATCCTGAAACTGCTGGGAGAAGACCCCACGCGGGAAGGCCTGCAGAAAACGCCGGAGCGCGTGGCCAAAGCCATGCAGTTCCTCACGCAGGGCTACTTCCAGGACGGTGAAACCCTGGTCAAGAGCGCTCTTTTCCAGGAACCGTACAACCACATGGTCATTGTCAAGGACATCGAACTGTTCTCCCTCTGTGAGCACCACATGCTCCCGTTTATCGGCAAGGCGCATGTTGCCTATATCCCCAAGGGGGAAATCACCGGCCTTAGCAAGGTGGCCCGCGTGGTGGAAACTTTTGCCCGCCGCCTGCAGGTCCAGGAACGCCTCACGGAGCAAATCCGGGACTGCATCCAGGAGTCCCTGCATCCGCTGGGCGTAGCCGTGGTCATTGAAGCCATGCACACCTGCATGTCCATGCGCGGGGTGCAGAAATCCAACGCCATCACCACCACATCGGCCTTCTCGGGCATTTTCCTCAAAAGCGACAAAACCCGCAACGAGTTCCTGCAGCTGATCGGCCGATAAAAAAAAGCCGGAGCAGTGCCCCGGCCTTCCCTTTATTTCAGGTAAGCGTCGCTTACCACCTTCTGGCTCCTGGCGACAAAATCGCTCAGGGCCTTTCCTTTTAACATGCCGTTGGAAAGCAGCGCCAGATCTACCAGCTGGTGCAGGATTTCATTGCCCCGGGCAAAGCTTTCCACCTGCTCCCGGTGAGCTTTGCGGACGGCCTCCCGGGCCTCCCGGGCTTTGTTTTTCTCCTCTTCCGGGGCATCTGCGGGAGCCTCTGCGGGCAGTTCTCCCTGCGGGGGAACATCGGAGAGCTTGCCCTCCCAGATACGGGCCACCAGCGGATTCTCCATGTTGACGGTGATGTTGTAGCTTTCCGGCATGGAGCCGTAGAAGTTCATCCCGCCGCCCATGGCGCTCATCTCGCGGTAGCGGCGCATGAACTCATTCTGGGTAATGAGGATAGGAGCCGACTCCGCACCCAGGTTATCCCCTGTCACATAGTAGTCGTTGCCCTCCGGCAGCACGGCCTTGAAGAGGTTCTCCAGGTCATAACGCTCGTCCTCTTTCATCTCCAGTTTCACCTTATCCTCCTTGGGAATGAGGTTCTCCACGGCATCGGAGTCCACGCGGGCAAAGCGGGTGTCCGTGAGCTTCCGCTCAAGCAGGTTCACATAGTGGGCGTCCAGCTCGCAGTCCATCATCAGGACATCGTAGCCCTTGTCCCTGGCCGCCTGGATATAGGCGTACTGGTCATCGGCCTTGGTGGCATAGAGGTACACCAGCTTCTTGTCTTTGTCCGTCTGGGCCGGGGCCACCGCTTCCTTGTACTCCTCGAAGGAGAAGAACTTGCCGTCCACGTTTTTCAGGAGCGCAAACTTGAGGGCGCGATCGCAGAATTTCTCATCGGAGAGCATACCATACTCGATGAAGAGCTTCAGGTTGTCCCATTTCTGCTCCAGCTGGGCGCGCTGGTCCTTGAAAATGCCCTCCAGGCGGTCTGCCACCTTCTTGGTGATATAGGCCGATATCTTCTTGACCGCCGCGTCGCTCTGCAAGTAACTGCGGGAGACGTTGAGCGGGATGTCCGGGGAGTCAATCACACCGTGCAGCAGCGTCATGAAGTCCGGGACGATATTGTCCACGTGGTCCGTCACGAACATCTGGTTGCAGTAGAGGGAAATCTTGTTGCGCTCCACGGCCACGCGGTCCTTGAGCTTGGGGAAGTAAAGGATGCCGGTGAGATTGAACGGGTAGTCCACGTTCAGGTGGATATAGAAAAGCGGCTCCTCGTTCATGGGGAAGAGGGTGCGGTAGAAATCCAGGTAATCTTCCTCCTTGAGCTCCGAGGGTGCCTTGGCCCAGAGCGGCTCTACGGAATTGACAATCTTGTCTTTGTCAGTATCCACATACTTGCCGTCCTTCCACTCCTGCTCCTTCCCGAACACAATGGGAACGGGCATGAACTTGCAGTATTTCTGGAGCAGGCCCTCGATGCGCGCCTTCTGGGCGTATTCCTTGGAATCGTCGTCCAGGAAAAGGGTAATCACAGTCCCCCGCTCCAGCTTCTGGACCTCTTCCATCTCATAGGCGGGAGAGCCGTCGCAGGTCCATTTGACGGCCTTGGCGCCCTCCTTCCAGGAAAGGGTCTCGATGGTGACTTTCTTTGCCACCATGAAAGCGCTGTAAAAGCCCAGGCCAAAATGGCCGATAATATTCTGGATCTGGTCCTTATACTTCTCGAGGAACTCCCCTGCGCTGGAGAAGGCAATCTGGTTGATGTACTTGTCCACTTCCTCCTCCGTCATGCCGATACCGTTGTCGATGATCTTGAGGGTGTTCTCCTTCTCGTCCGCTTCCAAGCGGATCTTCAGTTCCCCAACTTCTTCCTTGCAGTCGCCGGAAGCAGCCAGCGCCTTCATCTTCTGCGTGGCGTCCACGGCATTGGCCACCAGTTCCCGCAGGAAAATCTCGTGGTCACTGTACAAAAACTGCTTGATAACCGGGAAGATATTCTCGGTGGTTACGCCAATCTGTCCTTTGTTTGCCATAATATACTGTCTTTCTTGTCTTGTTTACCTAATAAAAAAGCCGGTCAAGCGACCGGCTATCAGGTAGTCAAATAACAAGCCAATGGGCAAAAGCCTGCCAATTTGGCAGGAAGCCCACAGAGGGACTTATTTATAAAGGAAACGCCGGATACTCATCTTCGGGGTTTTCTCGAAGGGTTTGTCCACGATTTCCACCTTGGCAATCTGGCTGTAGCCGGGAAGTTGACGGTTGGCGCCCAGGCGGATGTTTTCCGGGATTTCGGCCTTGGCCTCATGGTCCAGGAGGGACTTGGCAAGGGCTTGTTCGTCGGGATAAACCAGGGCCACCAGCTTGCCGCCGCGGTCCACTACCACCGACTCCAGCACGAAAGGCTGGTTGTTCACCACCACTTCAATCTCTTCCGGGTAGATATTCTGGCCGGAAGGGCCCAGGATCATGTTCTTGGAGCGGCCACGGATGAAGATGTTGCCTTCTGCGTCCATCACGCCCAGGTCTCCGGTGCGGAGCCAACCATCTTCCGTGAAGGCATTGGCCGTGGCCTCCGGATTCTTGTAATAGCCTACAGTGATGTTGTCGCCTTTGGCCTGGATCTCCCCTACTACGTGCTGGGGATCCTCAGAATCAATGCGAATTTCCGTGATATCCACCGGACGGCCGCAGGAACCGGGAACATAGCTGCGCCATCCGGCATAGGCCATCAGGGGGCAGCCTTCCGTCATGCCGTAACCAACGGTATAAGGGAACTTGATCTTCTTGAACAGGCGCTCCACCTCCGGGTTCAGGGCGGCGCCGCCCATGATGTACTCTGTCACCTTTCCGCCGAAGGCATTGTGAAGACCCTCACGCACCTTTTTGAAAATCAGGTTGTTAAGGCCGGGAATTTTGGAAAGGAACTTGATGGCGGGCTTGTCCATGGTGGGCTTGAGCTTGCTCTTGTAGATCTTTTCCATCACCAGCGGAACGGTTACCAGGAGGTAGGGCTTTACATCGGCGAAAGCCTTCAGGAGCGTGGCGGGAGTGGGCGCCTTGCCCATCCAGTAGATGGAAGTGCCGTTGCACAGGGGGTAGATGAACTCGATGACCAGGCCGTACATGTGGGCCATGGGCAGCATGGACACCATCTTGTCACCGGCCGGCATGTAGCGCTGGTCGTAGTCTACGTTGGCGCTGAAGTTGCGGTAGGTGAGCATCACGCCCTTGGGATCTCCGGTAGAGCCCGAGGTGTAGTTGATGGTGGAGAGGTCGTCCCAGTTGTCGGTGGGGAAAACTACGTCTTCCGGGCCGAATCCCTTGGGATACTTCTGGGCGAAGAGCTGGTCCAGGTTATCTGCGGCTTCCTGGATCTTGGGCTCCCTGCAGAAGAGGATTTTCCAGTTATCTACGTCAAAGACCACTTGCAGGGCGGGCATCTTTTCCGGGTCCATTTTGGCCCAGCGGGCGGCGTTGGTGAAAAGGGCGATACTGTCGCTGTGATTCACCAGCCCCATGACGCTCTCGGGGGTAAAATCTGCCAGGATGGGGACGATGACCGTCTCATAGGTGTTGACGGCCAGGTAGGCGAAGCCCCATTTGGCACCGTTATTGGCGCATAGGGCTATCTTGTCTCCTTTCTTGAAGCCGGCTTTCTCAAAGACAATGTGGAAGCGGGCAATATCAGTGGCCATCTGGGCGTAAGTGAAAGAATCTCCGCCGATGGTATTCAAGGCAGGTTTGTTCCAGTACTTGCGGGTAGCGTCCTGCAGGCTCTGGAGATAATGGGGATACTTAGGGTTGTTCATTCGGTTTAAGTTATTTGTACTATCCCACAAATTTAGCAAAAAAATTGGGAAATGGTACTACTTGCAGCGGAGAAAACCTTCCGGGTAGTTCATGGTAATGCAGTGAAGGCCGCCGTGGCCGGAAAGAAGGGCGCGGCAGTCAATGACTTCCACCTTACGGTCCGGGAAGGCCTTCTGCAACTGGGCGGCCGCCACCTGATCCAGTTCAGAAGCGGCTCCGGGCATCAGGACAGCGCCGTTGACTATGAGGAAGTTGGCATAAGAGCCAGGGAGCCGATACCCGTCCAGGTACAAGGGCTCCGGAAGCGGCAGAGGAATCAGCTTGTAGGGCTTTCCCTCCAGGGTACGGAAGCTGCGAAGCTGCTCCTCCATAGCTTTCAGGGAGGCGTAATTCTCATCCTCCGGGTTGTCACAGCTGGTATAGGCGATGGTATCCGGGGAGCAAAAACGGGCCAGGATATCCACATGGCTGTCGGTGTCGTCGCCGGCAATGCTGCCATGATCCAGCCAGAGAATACGTTGAAGGCCGAACGAGTGGCAAAGCCGCTCTTCGATGGCTTCCCGGGAGAGGTATTCATTGCGGTTCAGCGAGCACAGGCACTCCGAGGTGGCCAGCAGCGTGCCGCAGCCATCGCTGTCTATGGAGCCGCCTTCCAGCACGAAGGGACGCATGTCGCGGTACTGGACATCCTGGGCAAAAACGCCGGCTGCAAACAGGTTGCGGGTAATCTGGTTGTCCAGATGAGCCCCGAATTTTAGGCCCCAGCCGTTGAAGACAAAGTCCAGGATGCACTTCCCTCCCCCGTCCGTTAGAACGGAGATGGCCCCGTGGTCGCGGGCCCAGGTGTCGTTGAGGGGACATTCCGCAAAACGGACACCGCTGCCGTCAAAGCCGCGGGCGGCCATATCCCTCAGGCACTCCTCCTTGTCCCGCGTAACAACCAGAAGGGGTTCATACTTGAGGATGGCCCTGGCCACGTTCACGTAGCAGTCCAACACATGCGGAAGGTCATACCACTCCGTATCCTCATGCGGCCAGGTAAGCTGTACAAAGCCCTGCCGCTCCCACTCCGCCGGAAGACAGGTCATACGCCAAAACGTTTAAGCAGTACATCGTAGGCGTCAATGCGGCGGTCCCTCAGGAAGGGCCAGCCGCGGCGGACATACTCGCACTGCTCCAGGTCCAGTTCCACCACGCGGACGCCTTCTTCCGCTTTGTCAAACTCCGTAAGGAGTTCGCCCTGGGCGCCGGCTGCAAAGGAGTGCCCCCAGAAGTCGATGCCGGTGGAGTGGCCGGTGGGATCCGGCTCCACGCCGGTGCGGTTCACCGTGATTACGGGAAGGCCGTTTGCCACGCTGTGGCCGCGCTGGACCAGTTGCCAGGCCTGACGCTGCTGTGCCTGCTCCCAGTCCGGGTCCGTGGGAACGCCGCCGATAGCGGTGGGATAGATAAGGAGTTCTGCCCCGGCAAGCGCCATGGCACGGGCGGCCTCCGGGTACCACTGGTCCCAGCAGACCAGTACGCCCAGCGTTCCCACCGAGGTTTTGATGGGCTGGAAGCCCAGGTCTCCGGGGGTGAAGTAGAACTTCTCGTAGAAAAGAGGATCGTCCGGGATGTGCATCTTGCGGTACTTGCCGGCTACGCTGCCGTCTGCTTCCAGGACCACGGCGGTATTGTGATAGATGCCGGCTGTGCGACGCTCGAACAGGGACAGGACAATCACTATGCCCAGTTCCTTTGCCAGGGCGCCGAAAGACTCCGTGGAAGGGCCGGGGATGGGTTCTGCCAGGTCGCACAGGCGGGCGTTTTCCTCCTGGCAGAAGTACAGGCTGTTGTGCAGTTCCTGGAGCACTACCAGCTGCGCGCCGGCAGCGGCGGCCTCACGGATATATCCCTGAAGACGGGCCACATTGGCGGGAATGTCCGGGGTGCAGTGCTGCTGCACCATTCCAACTTTCAATTTCCTCATGCTATTGGTATCGGCTAAATTGTCTTAACTCATTGTCTGCCTTGATCTTGTCTATGATGGCGCAGACCAGGCGGAATGTCCGGGAATCCTTGGTGTAAGAGGCAGGGGTGATGAAATTCACGCGCCCCTGGCGCAGGAGCTTACGGGCGGTGGCCTTCTTGGAAGGGCGGGTAGGGTCAAACACGGCGATGGCATTGCCGCCGAACATGTTCACCAGCTTCATGGAGGGAACATCCGTATCTCCGTCCCCGAAATAAATCATATTGGTAAAGGGAAGGCGCTTGGCTTCATCGGCCAGGGATTCGTTCACCTTCTGGGCATCGCGGGAAGAGAAGATGCCCTTCTGGATTTTGAACAGGTACTGGGTTTTGGCGGTGTAATCCACGGCAATGCCGGGCCATTCTGCTTCTCCTTTCTCGTCGTAGATGAAACTGCCGGCAAAGATGTGCTTGAACTCACTGGCAATGGGAGAACCCTCGATGATTTCCGTCAGGCCGGAAGAATTGATGTAGTGCTCGATAATCACCCCCCGTGCCTTTCCATACTCGTCCACGTTCTTGAACCATTCCCGCACCCCCTCGTAGAGTTTGATGTCTTTTCCGTAGCGGCGAAAATCCGCCCTGGTGAGCTTGATACCGTTTTTGCGGGCTTCGTCGAACATCAGTTTCATGTACGCCAGGATATTGGAAGCATCCTGCCCCCGGGCTATCCCGTCGCTCTTTGCCCAGAACTCTTCCGGCGTCTGGCCCACCGCCTGAATGAAACCGAATTCCTGCATATTTCCCGGCGAAAGCGTTCCGTCGAAGTCATAAATAAGGCCGATAATAGGTTTGCGTCTCATGTGTAAAGCGCTTCTAATGACGCAAAGGTAGCAAAAAAAAGGGACATCCCCGAAGGAATGTCCCATTATCAACTTTGTAAGTTAACTTACTTGAGTTCGATGGTAACAACGCGGTTCTTGACAGCGGTGTCGAAGGGCTGGACGGAAGAACCGTGGGCAGCGGTTTCGATGTTGCTCTCGTTGGCACCGGCCTTGGTGAGGAAGTCAACCACGGTCTTGACGCGCTTCTCGGAGAGGGTCTGGTTGAACTTGGAGGAACCGGTCTGCTTGTCGGCGTAGCCGTTCACGAGGAGCTTGGTGTCACCGTTTACAACGTTGCTGGTGAAGTACTCGAGGTGGGCCTTCTCACGGGCGGAGAGCTTGGCGGAGCCGCAGTCGAAGTACACGGTCACAGGGGAGCCGGGGGTTACGTCAACAGCGGTGAAGGTGCCATTCTCGTAGAGGTAGGTCTGGCCGTTCACGAGGTTGCGGAAAGGAGCGAGCTCCTTCTCCAGGGCAGCCACCTTGTCCTTGAGGGCGGCGTTCTCCTTCTCCAGGGCAGCCACCTTGTCCTTGAGGGCGTTGTACTGCTCGGTGGTGAAAGGAACGGGGATCACGACAGGGGTGATGGAGGTGTGACGGTCGAAGTTGGTCTTACCCAGGTTGAACTGGAGACCGGCGGTAGCGGACGGGAACACCACGAAGCGGCCGGCGCCCTGGGTGTAAGCGGCAGCCTTACCCACGAGACCCATCACGTCCAGGGTCACGTTCACGCGCTCGCTCACGCGGATTACATTGAGGAGACCGAAACCGGCTGCATACTCGAGGTTGTTGTTACCCTTCTTGAAAGGGTTCGTGCCCTTGACGTTGACATCCAGAACGCCCATGGTGGCGTAGGGAACGAAGTTCCAGAGGCGGGTTTCCTTGTAGCCGCCGATGGAGTTGGAGATGTTCCACAGGAAATCACCGTGCACATAGTGGAAACCGAAGTTGCTGCCAGCCTTGTTCTCGTTGAACTCGAGCTTGGAGTTGTTCCACATGCCGTGATAACCCAGACGCATACCGACGGCGGGGGTCCACCACTTACCGAAGTTCAGGTCTGCGGCAAGGCCGATGTTGCCCCATTTGCCAGGGGTACGGACGGAGGGGACAACAGAGTTCACACCACCGGCGATGCCGATGAAGGTGTTGTCAAAAGCCTTGTTGGTTTCATAAGCGCCACGAACGACTTTGCCGTTCTCGTCGCGGTTGTTGTTCTCCTGGGCAACAGCGTTGCCGGCGAACAGGAGGCTTGCAAGAGCAAGGGCTCCAAGGAATTTGAATACTTTCATAATAAACTATTAGAAATTAACAATTTTTCACCTTAAAAATCACCGCCTAGTAGCGGCAATCGCTGCAAATTTATGCATTTTTTTTATTAGAACCAAATTTTTGAGACAATTTTTAATTGTTTCAGAAACTCATTATCTTTGCAGGACAGCCTTTATTCATGGATTTTAAGCTCCGCTCAGACTACCTGCCTTCCGGTGATCAGCCGGAAGCCATCGACCAGCTCTGCCATGCCCTTCAGGAGGGCGTGCAGGATGTCACGCTCCTGGGCGTCACCGGTTCCGGCAAGACTTTCACCATGGCCAACGTTATCCAGCGCCTCCAGCGGCCGGCCCTCATCCTGAGCCACAACAAGACCCTGGCGGCGCAGCTTTACGGAGAGTTCAAGGCTTTCTTCCCGCACAATGCCGTGGAGTATTTCGTCTCCTATTACGATTATTACCAACCGGAAGCCTACATCCCCGTTACCGACACTTACATAGAGAAAGACCTGAGTATCAATGATAAAATTGACGAGCTCAGGGTTAGCGCCGCATCGGCCCTGATGAGCGGGAGGCGGGATGTCATCGTCATTTCGTCGGTGAGCTGTCTCTACGGAATCGGCAACCCCGACGACTTCCATGACCAGACCGTCACCGTCCGCCGCGGGGAGCAGATGAGCATGACGCGCCTGCTGTACAAGATAGTGGATGCCCTCTATTACCGCACGGAAACGGATTTCAAGCGCGGCTCTTTCCGCGTCCGCGGGGACACCGTGGATATTTTCCTGGGTGGCGCCGATTATGCCGCCCGCATAGAGTTTTTCGGCGACGAAGTGGACCGCATCGCCCTCATCGACCCTGTGAGCGGCGCCCTTTTCGAGGAAATGGAGAAGATTGACCTCTACCCTGCCAAGAACTTTGTCACCTCCAAGGAAAAGGGCGCAAAGGCGGTAAGCCAGATCCAGGACGACCTGACGGCACAGCTGGCGTACTTCGAATCCGTGGGCAAGCACCTGGAAGCCAAGCGGCTCAAGCAGCGCGTGGAGTACGATATAGAGATGATCAAGGAGATGGGCTACTGCCCCGGCGTGGAAAACTATTCCCGCTACTTCGACGGCCGAAAACCCGGCCAGCGGCCCTTCACCCTCATTGACTATTTCCCGGACGACTTTCTGGTTTTCATCGACGAGAGCCACGTTACGCTGCCGCAGATCCGCGCCATGTACGGCGGGGACCATTCCCGCAAGGAGACGCTGGTCCAGTACGGCTTCCGCCTTCCCGCCGCCGCCGACAACCGCCCCCTCACCTTCGACGAGTTCGAGGGCGTGACCGGCCAGACAGTCTATGTGAGCGCCACCCCGGCGGACTATGAGCTGCAAAAGTCCGAAGGCCTGGTGGTGGAGCAGATCGTCCGCCCCACGGGCCTGCTGGACCCGCCCATTGAGGTTCGGCCCACCCAGAACCAGGTGGACGACCTGATGGAAGAGATTCGCAGGCGCTCCGAAGCCGATGAGCGCACCCTGGTGACCACCCTCACCAAACGCATGGCCGAGGAACTGGACGCCTATTTCACCCGCGCCGGCGTGCGCTGCCGCTACATCCACTCAGACGTGGATACCGCAGAGCGGGTAGAGATTATCGAAGACTTCAAGAACGGCCTCTTTGACGTACTTATCGGCGTGAACCTGCTGCGCGAAGGCCTGGACATCCCTACCGTTTCCCTGGTGGCCATCCTGGACGCCGACAAAGAGGGCTTCCTTCGCAGCGGCCGGGCCCTCACGCAGACGGCAGGCCGCGCCGCCCGCAACGTGAACGGGCTGGTTATCATGTACGCGGACACCATCACCCAGTCCATGGAAGAGACCATCCGGGAAACCGCCCGCCGCCGCGCCAAACAGCAGGAATACAACAAGTTGCACGGCATCACCCCCAAGCAGGTGCAGGTGCGGGCCAACGTCCTCATAAGCGAGCTGGTGCGCTCCGGCGCCGATGCCAATCACATGAGCGGCTACCTGAACCCCGTGCTACAGAACAGCGTCACCGGCCACGTAAGCGCCAGAGACTCCGTATCAGACCCCACCTACGTCCCCAGCGCCTCCGAGCTGGGAAAGGGAGACGTTTCCGTGGGGCTCGGGCACGACGCCCGTCGCGAAAGCGGCTCGGCCTACGTTGACGGCTACATCGCGGCCGACCTGGCCGCCGTCCTCCAGGACCCGGTAATCCGTTCCATGTCCCGCGAGCAGGTGGAAAAAGCCGCCCAGGAAGCCCGCCGCAAAATGCAGAAAGCCGCCGCCGACCTAGATTTCACCGCCGCCGCCCGCTACCGCGACGAAATGTGGGCCCTGGAGCAGTACCTCAAAGTCTGGAAGGACACCTGACCCCTAACCCCGCGTGACCTTGACCACGTGCCTGAGGGTGCGGAGCTGGGAGAGGACTTTGTCCAGCTCGGCACCGGATGGGACAGAGAGTTTGAGGGAAATGTCCCAGGTGCCGGTGCGGCGGTTCTCGGAGACGGAGAAACTGCGCACAGAAGCCTTGAAACGCCCCACCGTCTCCAGGATGGACGCCGATGCGCTCTCTTCGTCGGCGATTACCTTCAGGGCCACCTGGAAGGTGCCGGAAGAAGGGGTATCGGCCCAGCGGACCTTCTGGATGCGGTAGGGATACATCTCCAGCAGGCGCGCGGCGTTGGGGCAGGTAATGCGGTGAATCTTGATGCCGGCCTCCCGCGTGACAAAGCCGAAGACATCGTCCCCGAAAACCGGATTGCAGCAGCGGGCCATCTTGTAGTCTATCCCCTTGACGCTCCGGGCATTCAATACCAGGATGTCGTCCCTGGACTCCTGCTGCTTCACCGCCCGGGCCGACGCCTGCACCGCCTCCGCCGCCTCTACGGAAGCCGCGTGTCGCTGCGCCTGACCAAGGATGTAGTCCTTCACCACATTCACGTCAAGAACGCCCTCGCCGATAGCGGCATAGAACCCCGTCAGGGTGCTGTAATTCAGTTTTTTTCGCAATTGGGTCAACATCTCGTCGGGGAGATCCAGCTTCCAGTTGCGAAGGCGCCGCTCCAGGAGTTCCCTCCCGTCCGCAGCACGGGAAAGCTCCTGCGCAGCCAGCGTCTGCTTGATCTTGGAACGGGCCTTGGAAGAAACCACCCAGCCCAGCCAGTCCGGGGAAGGACGCTGGTTCTTGCCGGTCTGGATTTCCACCACGTCGCCGGTGGAAAGTTTTTCCCGGATGGACACCGCCTTCCCGTTCACCCGGGCACCCACGCAGCGGGCGCCCATATTGGAGTGTATCCCGAAGGCAAAGTCCAGCACAGTGGAACCGGCCGGGAGGATACGCAATTCCCCGCTGGGTGTAAAGACGAAGATATCCCGCGAGAGCGGCTGGGGTAAATCATCCGGATGTTCCTCTCCGGGATGCTCCAGGGCATGGCGCACGGAACCCAACCACTTGTCCAGCGACTCTTCCCGTTTTACGCCTTTATAGGCCCAGTGGCTGGCAAAGCCGTTCTCTGCCATGTCGTCCATGCGGCGGGTGCGGATCTGCACCTCCACATAGGCACCGTCGCGGTTGCGGACCGTGATGTGGAGGCTTTCGTAGCCGTTGGGCTTGGGGTTTGACACCCAGTCCCGCAGTCGCTTTGTGTCGGCCTCATATTCCTCTGTCACAAAGGAATAGACTTTCCAGCAGAGCTCTTTTTCCAACTTGTGGTCCTCTCCGTCGCAGTCTATGATGAAGCGGATGGCGAAAACGTCGAACACGCCCTCGAAAGGCACCTGCTGCTTGAGCATCTTCTGCCAGATGGAATAGGCCGCCTTGGTACGTACCTTCAACTTATACTGGATTCCCGCCTCAGAGAGCCTGGCTTTCAGCGGCTCCACAAACTCTGCCATCAGTTTCTCGCGGTCCTTTTCCCCTGCTTTCAGCTTGTTGGTTATAAGCCGATACTGCTCCGGCTCCGCGTAGCTGAAGTAAATATCCTCCATCTCCTGTTTCATGTTATACAGGCCCAGCTGATGAGCCAGCGGGATATACAGAAGGAGGGTTTCCAGGATTTTTTGCTCCCGGCTCACGCGCGGGAACATCTTGAGGCTGCGCATCACTTCCAGCCTGTCGGCCAGTTTGAGGACGGTGACGCGGGGGTCCCGGGAATACTGGATGATGAGTTTCTTGTATTTTTCGGCCTCCAGGCGGGTGTCCTTGGGCTTGACGGTGGCTATCTTGCCCAGCCCGTCCACCAGGGTACAGATGCCCTCTCCCCAGTCGGAGGCCTTTACCTCCAGGCCGCCCATACGGTTGGCCTCGTGCAGATACACGGCGGCGATGCATTCCTCCGGGAGACCAATTTCATGGGCCACAATATCCGCCACTGCATCCGGATGGCCGATAAAAGGCGATCCGTCGTGGCGCGTGACCCCATCCAGCGCAGCCTCGGCCGCAGCCCGGGCCTTATCTATGAGGGGAGAGTTTGTCAACGGGCAGAAGACTTTTGGCGCTCCGTCAGGGCTTTCTGGAAAGCGCGGGCATTGGACAGATGCTCCGAATAGGAGGAAGCAAAACGGTGCGTGCCGTTGAAGGAAGGATCCGCGCAGAAATAGAGGTAATTGTGCGTATCCGGATGCAGGACGGCCTCCAGACAGCTTTTGGGCGGACAGGAAATGGGCCCGGGAGGAAGGCCGGCATACTTGTAGGTATTGTATGGCGACTCCACCAGCAGGTGGCTCAGAAGAATACGGCTGGGCTGGTAATCAAAGCAAAAGGCAATGGTAGGGTCTGCCTGCAGGCGCATTCCGCAGTTCAACCTGTTCAGGTACACGGCGGCCACCGAAGGCTGCTCCGGCTCATAGCGGGTTTCCCCGTTCACAATGGATGCCAGGGTGGCAACCTCCTGGGGAGAGAGGCGCTGAAGGCGGGCCGCCTCCAGGCGTTCGGGTGTCCACCACGCATCCTTCTCCTTGACAAAACGGTCAAAGATTTCCCTGACAGAGGACGTCCAGAGCATCTGGTAAGTATCCGGAATAATCAGGGTGAAAAGTTGCGTCCTGTCCACGCCATATGCGCGCAGGGAGTCATTGGAGGTGGCAAAAGACGCCACAGCGGCCGAGTCCACCATCATCTGGTTCCCGATTCTTCGGGCCAGGTCCGAGGGGCGGCGGATTGAACCGGCAAGCGTCAGGTTCACGGGCGTCTGCCAGCCCTTCTGGAGCATACGGGCAACGTAAACGCTTGAGCAGGTGGAGTCTATCAGGTAATGCCCGGGCTTGATACCCTCCACCTCCCGGAGCACCCGTTCCAGGCTTTTGGGGCTGCGCACAATACCGGCCGCCAGGATGGAATCCTGCACTGCCGCCACATCCATGGAGGGAAGAACGTACAGTTCCATCTTGCCGCTGAAATTGGGGACCTTCCTGTCGTACCATATCCGGTAGGCATAGACACCTGCCACCAGCAGGATGCTTGCCAACAGAAGGAGCCCTCCCCATACAATCCGCTTTTTCATAGTCTATCGCAGTTTAATCTCGTCGCCTTCCCGCAGCTGGACCGGTGTTTCCAGGCCGTTCAGCTTCACGATGGCCTTTTCCTTCACGCCAAAACGCTGGCAGATGGCGTGGAAATCTTCGCCGTCCTCGGAGACAATATATTTCTCCAGCCCTTCCGGGGCCTGGTTTTTCTTGGCCTGCAGGTACACGATGCTGCCAGGGTCCAGCACCCTGTCCTTGGAAACGTCATTGTAGCGGAGTATCTCCCACTTGAAAAGGTGGTAGCTTTTGGCGATGGAGGCGTAGGTCTCCCCTTCCATGGCATAGACAAAGGGAATGCCGTTGAGCGAGTACAGCTGGCGCGACAGCGAGAAATGGAAGGCATCGCTGGGTTCAAACGCGCCACCTGCCGATGACTCTATGCTCTGCGGTTCCTCTATCTTGTTCGGGGCCTCCGGCAGGACGGCCTCCTGCTCCTGGGAAACCACGTCAAAACGTACCAGGTCATAGTCTTCGATGTATTTGATGAGCTTGGCCGCATACTGGGGATCCGTGGCATAACCGGCCTGCTTGAGGCCATAGGCCCAGCCTTTATAGTCTGTCCGGTCCAGGTCGAAGAGGAATTTGTAACGGTCCCGGTAGCGGAGAAAATCCGAGTGGTCCCGGAAACTGTCCCCCGGCTCATCATAGGCACGGAAACACTCGTTGGGGGCGTCGTCGCTGTGGCGCATGCTGCGGCCTGTCCAGCCCTTGTGGCATTTGATACCGAAGTGGTTGTTGCCTTCCGTGGCCAGGCGCGACTGCCCGGCACCGGACTCCAGGATGCCCTGGGCCAGGGTGATGCTGGCCGGCACGCCGCTGCGCAGCATTTCGCTTACGGCAATGGAGGAATAGGTCTGGATATACTTTTCCTGCACGCTCTGGGCCTGCAGGGCAGCCGGCAATAGGGCTATCAGTAAAAGGAGCAGCTGTTTCTTCATCTTAACAAAGCGTAGAATCCCTGCTAAGTTAAGAAGAAAAAATCAAATATCGTAATGCTCCCCGTCCGAAGTGGCGTAAGTTTCGGGGAAAACGCGGCGGCACTCCGCTTCATAGACGGAAGCATCCGTCACGCGGGAGGAATAATGGCCAATCAGGAGCTTCCCTACCCCCGCCTCGAGAGCCACCTGCGCCGCCTGGAGGGTGGTGCTGTGGTTCCGCTGAAGCGCCTGGTCCGTGTTCTCTTCCAGGTAAGTGGCTTCATGGTAGAGGACGGTGGTTCCGCGAAGCCAGGCCGCCTCTTCCGGGAAAGGCGCGGTGTCTGAGCAATAGGCATAGCTACGGGGCACAAAAGGCTTGTAGGCTGCTTCCGATGCCAGAATAAGGCTGCCATCGGCCCGGTGGACATCCTCTCCCCTTTTGAGGGTGCCGATTTCCGTCAGGCTCAGGCCATGGCGCTCGATGGCCTCCTTGTGCACGTTGAAGGGCGGTTCTTTCTCCAGGAAGCGGAAGCCGAAGGTTTCGATGCCGTGCTTGAGCGGGAAGGCTTCTACCCGTATGCCCTTGGTTTCCAGGATGGTTTCCGGCGCCTTCATCTTCAGCGGCGTAAAACGGATCTCGAAGGCCACGCCCTCCCCGTAGTAACTGAGGAAAAATTTGAGGATGGGGCCGAATGCCGGCGGCGCGAAGATATTCAGCGGCGTCTGCCTCCCCTTCATGCCCAGCGTGCTGAGCAGGCCGAATATCCCGAAGACATGGTCCCCGTGGATATGGGACAGGAAGAGCGAATCCAGCTTCATCATGGGAATGCGCTCCTGGACCAGCCTGTACTGCGTTCCCTCGCCGCAGTCGATGAGGAACAAGCGCCCATGCACGGACAGTGCCTGGGCGCTTTGATTCCGGTTCCCTACAGGCATGGCCGAAGCGGTGCCCAGCAGGGTGACCTTGAAAGTATTCGGGTTCCTACTCACCCTTTTCCATCTGCTCCTTCAGGGCGGCAAGGGCGGAGATGTCACCGAGGGTGGTCTTCTCCACGCTCGTCTGGACCATCTTGATGGCCTTCTTGGTGCCTTCCACCTCTGCGTTTTCGCGGGCGGTCTTGGCTTCCTGATAGGTGCGGAGGTGGGATACGCGGACGGTGCGGGTGCTGCGGCGCAGATCCACCACCTTCACGGGCAGGGTTTCGCCGGCGAGGGCCTGCTTGCCGTCTTCCTTCACCATCTCGCGGTTGAAGGCAGTGGCCTCGGTGCCGTCCTCGAAGGTGACGGTGGTGTTCTTGTCACCGACAGCGGCCACGGTGGCGTCCACCACGGAGCCCACAGGGTACTTGGCCTCAAGCTCGTCCCAAGGGTTGGGGGTGAGCTGCTTGTGTCCCAGGGACAGTTTGTGGCTGTTCTCGTCGAAGTCCAGGATCACGACGTCGATGACGTCTCCGCTCTGGACCATCTCGGCGGGATGCTTGATCTTGTTCCAGGAGAGGTCGGAGATGTGGATGAGGCCTTCAACGCCGTCCTCCAGCTCTGCGAACACGCCGAAGTTGGTGATGTTACGCACGGTAGCCTTGTGCTGGCTGCCGACGGGATATTTCTCGCGGATGCTCTCCCAAGGGTTGGCGGTGAGCTGCTTGATGCCCAGGGACATCTTGCGGGCCTCGCGGTCCAGGGTGAGGATCTGGGCATCCACCTCGTCGCCCATCTTGAGGAATTCCTGGGCGCTGTGCAGGCGGGGGCTCCAGCTCATTTCGCTCACGTGTACCAGGCCTTCCACGCCGGGTTCCACCTCTACGAAGGCGCCGTAGTCTGCCACGGCCACCACTTTACCCTTCACGGTGTCACCGACCTTGAGGTCTGCGCTGAGGGCCTCCCAAGGATGGGCGGTGAGCTGCTTGAGACCCAGGGCGATGCGCTTTTGCTGCTCGTTGAAGTCCAGCACAACCACGTTGATCTTCTGGTCCAGGGCAACCACTTCTTCGGGGTGGGAGATGCGGCCCCAGCTCAGGTCCGTGATGTGGATCAGGCCGTCTACGCCGCCCAGGTCCACGAACACACCGTAGTTGGTGATGTTCTTGACCACGCCTTCCAGCACCTGGCCCTTCTCCAGCTTGGAGATGAGCTCTGCGCGCTTGAGTTCCTGCTCTGCTTCCAGGAGAGCCTTGTGGGAAACCACTACATTGCGGAATTCCTGATTGATTTTCACAATCTTGAAGTCCATGGTGGTGTCCACGAATACATCGTAGTCGCGGATGGGCTTGATGTCGATCTGGGAGCCGGGGAGGAAAGCCTCGATGCCGAACACATCCACGATCATGCCGCCCTTGGTGCGGGTCTTGACATAACCCTTCACCACCTCGCCGCTCTCGTAGGCGGCGTTCACCATATCCCAAGACTTGAGCTGACGGGCCTTCTTGTGGGAGATGACCAGCTGACCCTTGCGGTCTTCTGCGTTCTCCACGAGCACTTCCACCTTGTCACCCACCTTCAGGTCCGGGTTGTAGCGGAATTCCGGGGCAGAGATGACACCTTCGCTCTTGGCGCCGATGTTCACCACCACCTCACGCTTGTTGATGGAGGTTACGATACCCTCAACCACCTCATTCTCGGTGACCTTGGAGAGGGTTTGCTCATACTTGGCCAGGGTCTCTTCCTTGGAGCCCTTCTCGCTGCCCTCGTTCTCAAAGGCATCCCAGTCGAAATCCTCGGGAGCCACGGAGGCGTTGAGCACAGCCTTCTTGGTTTCTTTCTGGACGGGAACCTCATTCAGAGCTTCTTCCGCCACGTTTTTCATTTCTTCAGACATAGTAATTGAGTTGAAAAAACTAGTAGTTAAACATTATTTTTTGAGCTTTTCCCGGGCAAGCACCCGGAAAAAGCGCGCAAATATAGGTATAATTATTTGATTTTACAAGAGTTTCTTCTTCTTGAAGACCAGCCAGATTACCAGGCAGCTCAGGACCATGATGCCCAGGATGATGATCCAGTTCCAGAACACGGCGTTGGGCTCATCGGCGCCAATCATGGGCAGGCGGACGTTCATGCCGTAAAAACCTGCGATAAGGGTGGGCGGCATCAGGAAGACGGACACCACCGCCAGGATCTTCATGATTTTGTTCTGCTCCATGCTGATCAGACCCACTACGGTCTCCTGGAGGTACTCCAGGCGCTCGAAGCAGAAATTGGTGTGGCTCAGGAGGGAGGAGATGTCCTGGAGCAAGACGTTGAGGCGACCTTCCAGCGAGCGCGGCACCTTGGCGGAGCGCATGAGGTTGGAGATGAGGCGCTGCTTATCCACCACGTTTTCCCGCACCACCATGGTGTTTTCCTGCATCTGGGAGATGTCGATCAGGAGTTCCTGGTCAATGTCCTCCAGGTCATTGATCTGCTTGGCATACTGGGAAATCTCCTTGGACAGGAGCTCGATCATGTCTGCGTCCAGGTCCACGCGCTGGTCCAGGATGCTGGCAAAGACGCTGAAGCCCGTGGGGTACTGCTTGGGGTTCACCTGCAGGCGGCGCTGCAGTTCCGTGAACGAGCGGAGCGGTACCTCGCGGAGCGTAGTGAGGGTGTCGTCCACGATGGTGAACGACACGGGCTGCATCATGTACTCGTCCGAGCCCGGGGTGAGGAAGTTTGTGTTGGCGAAAAGGGCGTCCTCTGTCTCGAAGTAACGGGACGAAGACTCGATTTCCTCCGCCTGGGCGCGGCTTTGGATTTCTGTGCCCAGGAAAGCCTCCACTGCACGTTTTTCCACTCCGGAAGGATCTACGAGGTCAATCCAGACGGTGTCCTCCAGTTTGATTTTTGGGAAGGCTTTCTCCGACTGGGAGAGAAGAATTTTTCCGTTTTCTCTGTAGAAGATACTCAGCATATCTCTCAGGTGTTTTAGCTCCGGGCCAGTCGCTCCGGATGGATTGTACATCAATAACCAGTTGCCGTTACGGATAAGGCAACTGACAAAAGTACAAAAAAAAATTGAAAACCAAGGACAGTTCCCGCAAAAAACGAAAAAAACTAACCGCTTCCGGCAGGGTTAGTCCTCGTACTGCGTAGGGTCAAAGCCTTCCAGGGCTTCGCGGCGCTCCGTGCAGGTGCCGCATTTCCCGCAATGCTTCTCCCCGCCCTTGTAACAGGAATAAGTCCGGCCGAAATCCACCCCCAGCGCCTTGCCGCGAAGGGCGATGTCCCGCTTGCTGAGGTTGCAGTAGGGCGACACCAGCCGGACACCCTCATATGTCCCCTCCTGTACAGCCCGGTCCATGGCCTCCACGAAGGAAGGCCGGCAGTCCGGATAGATGGCATGGTCGCCGCTGTGGTTGGCCATCAGGATGGTGTCCAGGCCATAGCTTTCGGCCAGGCCGGCCGCCACGGAAAGCATGATGCCGTTGCGGAAAGGCACCACCGTGGCCTGCATGTTTTCCGGGGCATAGGAACCCTCGGGGATCTCTCCCCCGCCAAGCAGGAGGTCGCTCTTGAAATACTGGCCGATAAAACCCAGCGGAATCACCAGCTGCTTGATACCCAGTCGCTTACAGTTTTCCTGCGCACAGGCAATTTCCCGCGCGTTATGCTTGGAACCATAGTCGAAGGTGACGCACAGCGCGATGCTGCTGCTGTACTCGTGCAGAAGGGTGGTGCTGTCCAGCCCGCCGGAATAGATCAGGACGGCCTTCATAGGGCAGCCAGGATGGCCGTCACCGCCTCACGGGCGCTGGCCACAGCCTCCACTACGGTCTTGGGACCCAGGATGAAGTCTCCGGCCACCCAGACGTTGGAAAGGCCCTTCACCCGGCCGCCTTCCTCCACGTCCGGCCAGCCCCACTCGTTCATAAGCGCGGGCATGTCCTTGAACATATGGAAATCGGGGGTTTCGCTGATGGCCGTAAGGAGGGTGTCGCACTCCACAAAGTGGTCCGTTCCCTCGATGATGCGGGTAACCACGCGGCCGCCGTCCTCCGGAACCACGTTCTCGCAGTCACGGAACACCACGCCGCCCTCTTTCACCTCCACGGGTGCCTGGAACACGCGGAACTGGACACCGTCGGCTTTGGCCTCCTCCACTTCCATGGGGTTGGCGGGCATGTTTTCGAAGGTTTTGCGGTAGTACACCCAGGTTTCGCAGCCCTGGCGGACGGCCGTACGGCAGGCATCCATGGCCACATTGCCGCCACCGATCACAATCACCTTCTTGCCCAGGCTGAAGGCCGAAGGGTCCTTGAGGAAAGGCAGCGCCTGCACGGCTTTTTCGTCTCCGGGGATGCGCAGGGTAGCGGGTTTTTCCGCGCCGGCGCCAAGAAGGACGGCATCGTACTCTGCGCTGAGGGCGGCGAGCTGGATGTCCCGGCCCACTTCCACGCCGCCGTGGAAGACAATGCCCGCTGCCTCGAACATCTTTTCGAAGGCGTCGCAGTATTTCTTGTCCAGGCGGAAAGCGGGGATGCCGTAGCGGAGCACGCCGCCCATGCGGGGATTGGCGTCGTAGAGGGTGACATCGGCCCCGGCTTCATAGAGCCAGACGGCGGCACTCAGGCCCACAGGACCGGCACCCACCAGCGCGATGCGCTTCCCGGAGAGCTCCCGGGTGCGGCGCTCCAGCTTGTGGCGGAAAAGGTACTCGCCGGAAATCTCCTGCTCAATCTCGTACCAGCGGACAGGCATTTTCTTGACGTTGAGCACGCAGTGGCCGTAGCAGAACTGCTGCCAGTCGCAGACCAGCGAGGTGACGGCCGTCAGGGGGTTGTTCCGGAAAAGGAGTTCACCGGCCTCTTCCAGTTTTCCCTCCCGGTACAGGAGCATGCATTCGGGGATGGGCGTGTGCACAGGGCAACCCTGCAGGGCACATTTGGGTTTCTTGCACAAAAGGCAACGCAGCGCTTCGTTATTAATCATGGGTTAAAGATTTGTCTGTTGGTTATGGAGCGGCCCAGGGTGAGGGAATCGGCGTACTCGAGGTCGTCGCCGAAGCCAAGCCCCCTGGCCAGCGAGGTTACTTTTATGTGGGAAGTTTCTATTTGCCGATAGATATAGAAGGCGGTGGTTTCCCCCTCCACGTCTCCGCTAAGCGCCAGGATGAGTTCCGCCTCCTGCGGGTTTTCCAGGCCGAAAACCCTTTCTGTCAATTCTTTGATACTCAAGTCCGAGGGGCCTATGCCGGCGATGGGCGAGATGATGCCGCCCAGCACATGGTACACGCCGTGGTACTGGCCCGTGGCTTCGATGCTCATCACGTCGCGGACGCTCTCCACCACGCAGATGGTGCGGTGGTCCCGGCGATGGTCTGCGCAGATGGCGCACTCGTCCCCGTCGGCGATCATGTGGCAGTGGCGGCAGTAGTGCACGCCGTCCCGCAGCTGGTTGATGGCCTCCGTGAAGTGGTGCACGTTCTCTGCCGGCTGCCGCAGCAGGTGAAGGGCCAGGCGGAGCGCACTGCGGCGGCCAACGCCCGGCAGCGAGCCTATCGCTTCCACGGCATCCGTAAGAAGGACGGAAGGATATGTCTCCTTATAGGGCATCGGCCAGCATTTTTCCTTTTGATTTCCAGTGATAGTATCCGTAGGCGGCGCTCACCGCATAGGAGAGGTACAGTGCCGACATCCAGTACTGTCCGGTGCTGATGCACAGCCAGGTGGTAAAGATGTCCGCTACAATCCAGAGGAGCCATTGCTGCAAATAGCTCTGGGCCAGCCACCAGGTAGCAATCACGCTGAGCATGGCGGCCAGGGCGTCCAGTTCCGGATGGGCATCCCCGGCGGCGCGGAGAACCTGCATCAGGACCGCCGAGCCCAACACAAAAGCCAGCGCGCTCCAAAGGGCTGTTTTGCGGCTGAGGGGAGCCAGATGGATCTCTCCCTCCCCTACCTTTTCACTGGCACGGCGCCACTGGATATAGCCCACTACGGACATGATTACATAATAGATGTTCAGTCCCATGGAGGCCCAGATGCGCTGGATGCCGAAGCTGAAGGCGCAGGCTGCGCCCGTCAGGACGCCCAGCACCCACATGGCGTTTTTCTGCAGGATTTCCAGCACCACATAAGCGATGCCGGTTACCAGTGCAAAGACCTCTATGAACTGAATGATGTCCACGCAGCGGTATTAGCGGACTTCTATGAGTTCCACCACGAACTTGAGGGCGCTGCACGGCGGAATGCCGCGGGTACCGCTTTCCCCGTAGGCCAGGTGGTACGGGAGATAGAGCTCATACTTGGCGCCTTCGCTCATGAGCTGCAGGCCTTCCGTCCAGCCCTTGATCACCTGGTTCAGGCCGAACTCGATGGGTTCGCCCCGCTTGTAGGAACTGTCAAAGACCTGTCCGTCCGGGAAGGTGCCTTCGTAGTGGCAATAGACCTTGTCCGTGGCCTTGGGCTTGCGGCCGCTGCCTTCCTTGATCACTTTGTACATGAGACCGCTGCCGGTGGCTTTCACGGCCGGGTCCTTGGCCATGGCGGCCAGGAACTTCTCTCCTTCCTCCTTAGCGGCGGCGCCGGCTGCGGCGGCCCGCTCGGAGGTTTCCTGTTCCAGTTCCTTGTAAAATGCCTCCAGGGCCTCTCCGGCCTCTTCCAGGCTGATGGCCGGCTGGCTGCCCGTGAGCATGGCCTTCAGGCCGGCCAGGAAGTCTTCTACGTTAGCGACCTTGATGCCCTGCTGGTAAAAGCTGGACGCGACGCTCATGCCAAATGCGTAAGATTTTTTATCCATAAAATTATAATGATTTTGCTGCTGACTGGCCGGCCAGGTAGCCGGAGGCGAAGGCCAGCTGGAGATTGTAGCCGCCTGTATCGGCGTCCATGTCCAGGACCTCACCGGCAAAGAATAGGCCGGGCTGCTTTTTGGATTCCAGGGTTTTGGCCACCACTTCCTGGGTGCTTACCCCGCCGGCGGTGATGACGCAGCGCTCGAAGCCCACAAAGCCGGCTATGTCCAGGCGCCAGTCCTTGAGGGTGGCGGCCAGGGTG
Organism: uncultured Bacteroidia bacterium; assembly: GCA_902788175.1. Classification (GTDB taxonomy): domain Bacteria; phylum Bacteroidota; class Bacteroidia; order Bacteroidales; family UBA932; genus Cryptobacteroides. The sequence continues at coordinate 20,761 of CADAJF010000019.1, read as the reverse complement.
TCCACACTCACCTTGGGGTTGGTCTTGAGGAAGGCCAGGGTCAGGTTCCAGGGGATGAGCTTGCCCAGCATGATGCGGAAAAGGCGCTGGAAGCTCTGGCCGCGGGAACGCTCATCTTGAATCACTTCCTCCCACTTGGCGTGAACGTCTGCATCCAGTTTCTCCAGCTCCACCGCGGGTTTGAGGTCCATGCTCACGGATACCTTCTGCCCGCCTTCCAGGGCCCTGACGGCCTTGCGGCTGACCATGAAGCCCAGCGGGCCTTCCAGGCCACCGTCGGTGAACTCTATGTCGCCGAATTCCTGCTGCACCAGTTCCCCGTTCACGCTCAGGCTCAGCTGAACATTCTCCAGGGTGTTGCCGTTAAAGAGCTCTCCCAGCTCGCTGAGCGGGGTTATGCGCTCTATATGCTTGTCAAAATGGGGATACCACTGCGGCAGCGGGGAAATCTTGCGTTCCTTCGTTTTTCCGTACACCGTCCGGCCACGGAAAGCCTGTTTGATTTCTCCCGCAAGGGCCGATGCCTCCTTGTACCCCGCCGGCACCAGGGCCGTCAGGGAGGGCATGCAGGCCTCTATGCTGTGGCCCAGTTCCTCTGCCCACATGTAGCCGTCTCCGGTAGAGCCGGTGCCGGGATAGGACAGACCGCCGGTGGCTACAATGAGCTTGCGGCAAGTGTATTCTACGGGTTCAATGGTAAGTTCCTCCCGGGTGGGGGCCGGTTTTCCGGGCTTAGACTTGCGGTTATCCTGCACCGGAAGGCGCACCTGCCGGCGGGTGGTCTGGACACAGTCCAGGCTGAAGCCGCGGGGGGTGGTGTCTATGGTCTTGACCTCACAGTCTGTCACCACCTTCACGCCGCAGAGGGTACACGCACGGAGCAGGGTGTCCACCACGTCCCCGGCCATGTGCGAGGCGGGGTATGCGCGGTCTCCGCGCTCCACTACGGAAGGCAGCCCGTACTCCTTGAAGAAGCGGACTACATCCTCCGGGGTAAGGTTGTGCCAGGAGGGGCTTACGAAGTTGACGTCCGTCCGGATATGGGCGCTGAAATCTCCCCAATCCTTGACATTGGTGAAATTGCACTTGCCTTTGCCTGTAATCATGACCTTACGGCCCGCCTTGGGCATTTTTTCCAGGACGGTCACGGTGCCGCCATTCCCGCTCTGAGCAAGCTCACGGGCTGCTCCAACAGCTGCAACCAGCCCGGCCGCACCTCCACCGATAACAATGATATCCGAACGCATAGCTTTAAAATAGTTTGCAAAAATACAAAAATTCCTTTATATTTGCAGTCCCGATTCACCACAATCGGACAGGCCACTTTAGCTCAGTCGGTAGAGCAGCGCATTCGTAACGCGCAGGTCGGGAGTTCGAGCCTCCTGAGTGGCTCAAAAAAGGAGGGCAGGCGCGCCCTCCTTTTTTGCAATTGGGTGATAAAAGCAGTAACTTCGCACAGATGAAACTGATTGTCGATTGCGGAGCCACCAAAGCGGAGTGGCTCCTTAGCAGCGGAAAAAACCTGCGCACCGCCGGTTTCAACCTCCAGCAAACGCCGCCGGAGCAGTTGGAGGCGGTGCTGCGGGAAGCCAGTTCCGGGCTGGGCCCGGGTGTCCGGGAGGTGTACTTTTACGCCGCCGGCCTGGTGGGAGATGTTCCCATCGACTGGGACAAGTGGTTCCCCGGCGCCCGCGTCGAGTGCTCCTCCGACATGCTGGGCGCCGCCCGTGCCGTGTGCGGAACGCAACAGGGGCTGGCGGCCATTATCGGCACCGGGGCCAATACCTGCCAGTACAACGGTTCCGCCATTGTACACAAGGTGAACTGCGGCGGGTTCATCCTGGGAGACGAAGGCTCTGCCGCCGTCCTGGGAAAGCTCTTTCTGGCCGATTATTTCCGTGGCCTCGTCCCCCCGGACGTTGCTACCGCCTTTGAGGCGCACTTCCCTGCAGACTACCCCACCCTGGTGCGAAACGTTTACGCCACGCCGGGACCGGCCCGCTACCTGGGCGGCTTTGCGCCTTTTCTCATGCAGCATTACGCGGCAAGCGAGTACGTCCGGGGCCTTGTGGACGGAAACTTCCGCCGCTTTTTCGAGCGGGTGCTAAGCCTTTATCCTTCACTGCCTCTTGGGGTGGTGGGCGGTTTCGGCCATGCCTGCGAAGCTATCCTGAGACGCCTGGGGGCGGAATACGGCGTCCGTTTTTCCCGTTTCCTGCGCTCGCCCATGGAAGGGCTGGCCGTTTATCATTTCTAAAGCCTATGTATTACGTTTGCAAACGCCTGGAGATTTCCAGCGCCCATGCGCTGCATCTCACCTATGAAAGCAAGTGCGAAGACCTGCACGGCCACAACTGGATTGTCAAAGTTTACTGCAAGAGCGAAACCCTCAACGCAGACGGCATGGTAACGGATTTCACCCACATCAAGCGGGACATCTCCGGCATGCTGGACCACAAGAACCTGAACGAGGTACTGCCCTTCAACCCCACCGCGGAAAACATTGCCCGCTGGATCTGCGACCACGTAGAAAACGCCTACCGCGTAGAGGTGTGGGAGTCGGAGATGAACATGGCCGCCTATGAGCGCTAAAACCTATCGCGTAAACGAAATCTTCTACAGCCTGCAGGGCGAAGGCTTCTGGACGGGTACCCCCATGGTCTTTGTCCGCCTGAGCGGCTGCAACCTCCGCTGCTCTTTCTGCGACACTTCCCATGAGGATGGCGTCCTTCTCAGTGCCGGGGCCATCCTGGAGAAGGTCCGGACGCTGGGCGGTCCCTGCCGGCGCATCTGCCTCACAGGCGGCGAACCCCTCTTGCAGGCCGATAAAGAGCTCCTGGACGCCTTCCACCAGGCGGGTTACAGCGTGCACGTGGAAACCAACGGAACCTGCGAAGTGCCTGTCGGCATAGATTGGATTACGCTCAGTCCCAAGGAAGATGTCCCCCAGCTTCAAGGAAAGGGTAAGGTAGTGCTGGAAAAGGCCGATGAACTGAAGCTGGTCTTTGACGGGAGTCTCCCGCAGGAGCGGCTGCACTTTTGGGCCGCTTTCCCTGCTACCTGGCATTTCCTGCAGCCCTGCGACACCGGCAACGCCCAGGCGAATGCCTCCCTCACGGCGCAATGCATAGCCTGCATCCGGGAAGCCGGAGCGCCTTGGCGCCTTTCCCTGCAAACCCACAAATTACTGAATATCCGCTAGTTATCAGAGCGGATAGATACCGGCAGCGGTGAAATCTATCAAATCCTGCGGGGCCAGGCACAGCTGCAGCCCCCGGACGCCGGCGCTCACATAGATGCTATCCCATAGCAGGGCGCTTTCATGGATGTAGGTGGGCAGGGGCTTTTTCATGCCCACGGGGCTGCATCCGCCCCGGATATAGCCCGTAAGCGGCAAAAGTTCCTTCACGTGGATCATGGCGCAGTTTTTATTGCCCGAGATGCGGGCAGCCACCCTTAAATCCACTTCCAGGGAACCCGGCACCACGCACACGAAGAGGCCGCCCCGGTCTCCGCGAAGCACCAGGGTCTTGAACACCCGGTCCAGGTCCTCCCCCAGCTGCTCCGCCACGTGGGAAGCTTCCAGGTGCTGCTCGTCCACCTCGTAGGGAACCAGCGTATAGGCAATGCCCGCTGCATCCAGCAGCCGGGCAGCGTTGGTTTTCTGCACAGCCATGGTGCGAAGTTACGCCTTTTTTTCGTAACTTCGCAAGTTATGAACGCACTGGAGGTATTAAAACGGTATTGGGGCTATGACAGCTTCCGTCCCATGCAGGAGGAGATAGTCCGGGAGGCAGCCCAGGGCCGGGACGTGCTGGCCATTCTCCCTACCGGTGGCGGCAAGAGCGTCTGCTTCCAGGTGCCGGTTCTCATGCAGGAGGAAGGCCTGGCCCTGGTGGTCACGCCCCTGATCGCCCTCATGAAAGACCAGGTGCAGAACCTCCAGGCAAGGGGTATCCGGGCCATCGCCATCCATGCCGGCATGAGCCGCCGGGAGGTGGACCTTGCCCTGAACAACGCCGCCTACGGAGACTACCGCTTCCTCTACCTCTCCCCGGAACGCCTCCAAACCCAGCTTTTCCAGTCCTACCTTCCCGTCCTCAAGGTCTCCTATATTGTAGTGGACGAAGCCCACTGCATCTCGCAGTGGGGCTACGATTTCAGGCCCAACTACCTGGAAATAGGGACTTTGCGGGAGCGCCTGGAGGCCCCGGTCATTGCCCTTACCGCCACCGCCACACCGCAGGTGGCCGCAGATATCATGGAGCGCCTCCGCTTCCGGGAGCCCAACCTCCTTCGCAGCGGCTTCGAGCGCCCCAACCTCAGTTACGTGGTGCGCCAGGCCCAGGACAAACTGGGCCAGATCCGCAGCATCTGCGACGGTGTCCCCGGCAGCGGCATCGTCTATGTCCGCAGCCGCAGCCGCGCAGAGGAACTGGCGCAGAGCCTGCGCGCTGCGGGGGTATCGGCCTCCTATTACCATGCCGGGCTGGGCGGCCAGACGCGCGCTCTAAGGCAGCAGGATTGGAAAGACGGGCGTACCCGTGTCATGGTGTGCACCAACGCCTTTGGCATGGGGATAGACAAGCCGGACGTGCGTTTTGTGGTCCACGCAGACCTTCCGGACAGCCCGGAGGCCTATTTCCAGGAAGCCGGGCGGGCAGGACGCGACGGTCTCCCCTCCTACGCCGTCCTCCTTTGGAACGGAACGGACCTTTCGCGCCTGAAGCAGCTGGAAGAGGTCACCTTCCCTTCCCTGGAATACATCGAAGACATCTACCATAAGGTCCATATCCACTTCCAGATTCCCTACGAAGCCGGTATGGGCCGCATGCTCAAATTCGACCTGACGGAGTTTTGCAAGCAGTACCGCCTGCAGCGTTCCCCGGCCTTTCACGCCATCCAGTACCTGGACAGGGAAGGGCACTGGACGCTGGTGGAAGACATGGACATCCCCACCCGCATCCAGATAGAAACGGCCCGGCAGGACCTATACGGCATAGAACTGCCGGACCCTGCCATGCCCGCCGTCCTGGAGGCCCTCATGCGCATGTATACGGGCATTTTCTCCTTCCCCACGCCCATCGACGAGGAAGCTGTTGCCCGGCGCGCCGGCGTGAGCCCAGCCCAACTCAGGCAGCTTCTGTACGGGCTAAGCGTCAACCACGTGGTACGCTACATCCCCGCAGACCACGCTACCGTCCTGTGCATCCAGCACGGCCGCCTGCAGCCCGGCAATGTCCAGCTCTCACCTAAGCGCTACCAGATGCTCCGCACTACCTTCCGCGAGCGCATCCAGACCATGCAGGAGTACGTGCAGCAGGAGAGCGAGTGCCGTTCGCAGTTCCTGCTTCGCTACTTCGGGCAGCAGGAGAGCGCCCCCTGCGGGAAGTGCGACATCTGCCGCGCCGCTGCGGCCAGGCCCCGGGAGCTTTCGCAGCAATTGAAGGAATGGATTACCTCCCGCAACGGCCAATACACCCTGGAGCAGGTGCGCAGCGCCTTTGGCACCGCAGACCGGAACTGGCTGCCCGTCCTGCGGGAAATGATTGACCTTAAGGAAGTTCCACCCTATAAGTAATGGCAGCCACAAAAGACATACTGCTGGGGAGCATCCGCCACGGCGGCACCCTGAACCTGGGACAGCAAATCCGGCTGTGCCTGATGCTCAGCTACCCCGCTATCCTGGCGCAGCTGTCCTCGGTGATGATGCAGTACATAGACACCTCCATGGTAGGCCATCTGGGGCCGGCGGCGGGGGCTTCCATCGGCCTGGTATCCACCTGCCTGTGGCTGTTTGGCGGTTTCGGGATGGCCGTCACCAGCGGTTTCTCCGTGCAGGTGGCGCATCTGATAGGCGCCAACGATTTCTCCGCCGCCCGTTCCGTCCTGCGGCAGGCGCTGGTGTGCGGCCTGGGCTTCAGCGTGCTGCTGGCCCTGATTGCCATGGGCATCTCGCCCTTCCTCCCCCACTGGCTGGGCGGCGGCGAGGACATAGTCGGGGATGCCAGCCGCTACTTCTTCATCATGGCCGTTTTCATGCCCGCCATGCTGCTGGACTGGATGTGCGCCGCCATCCTGCAGGCCAGCGGCAACATGAAGGTGCCCAGCCTCCTGAGCATCGGCATGTGCGTGCTGGACGTGATTTTTAACTATATCTTCATCTATGTGCTGGACATGGGCGTTACCGGCGCCGCCATCGGCAGCGGCCTGGCAGAGCTCATTACCGGTATCGCCATGTTCTCCTTCCTGGTCTTCAAGAGCCCTGAGCTGAACCTTAGGCAGGAAAGAGGCAGCTTCCGCCCCACCGCACCCGTGGTCAAGAAGGCACTGGGCATCAGCGGCCCCATGGCCCTTCAGAACATCCTCATGCGGGGCGGCTACATAGCCTCCACCGTCATTGTGGCGCCGCTGGGTACCATCGCCATCGCCGCCAACTCCTTCGCCATCACCGCGGAGAGCTTCTGCTACATGCCCGGTTACGGCATCGCCGATGCCTCCACCACCCTGGTAGGCCAGTCCGTCGGGGCCGGCCGGGGAGGGCTTGCCCGGCGCTTCGCCTGGATTTCCACCTTCCTGGCCATGGGTATCATGGGCCTTCTGGCCATCCTGATGTTCCTCTTCGCCCCGCAGATGATGGGGCTGCTGTCCCCGGATGCGGAGGTTATCGGCCTGGGGTCCCGCGTACTGCGCATCGAGGCCTTCGCAGAGCTGGGTTATGCCGCTTCCATCGTGGCCTACGGCGCCTGCGTGGGAGCCGGCGACACCAAGTGGCCCAGCATCATGAACTTCTGTTCCATGTGGCTGGTGCGCATAGTCCCGGCCATCTTCCTCACGCGCATCTACGGCCTCACCGGCTTCTGGATGTGCATGGCCGTAGAACTCACCTTCCGCGGAGCCATCTTCATGCTGCACCTTTACCGCGGCCGCTGGCTCCCCGCCAATTTGCGATACAAATCGATAAACAAGCAATAACATGTTAGGAATTGTTCTTCAGAAAGGCGACGACAGGCTCCTGGGGGCGCTCGCGCTGCAAAAATGCAAGGATTTTACGGTGTATCTTCCCGCCGATGACCCGGCAGAGCCGGATTACCAGGCGCAGCTCCAGTTTCGTCACGGAAACTGGCAGCAGGTGCAGGAGGAGCTGGTCTGCCTGCTGGAGCCCGGTGCCCTGCCGGACAAGTCGTTTGTGGGGCGGATCCTTCGCGCCGCACGCAGGCATCCGGACTTTGACGTGTATCACGTGAACATCCTGGGCCAGAAGCCCTTCCCCCGCAAGGCCAGCACCCGGACTATCTTCCAGCGTTGCATCGCCTCTGATGCTCAGGCTCCGCTCTCAAGCTTCGTTTTCCGCACTCCGCGCCTCAGGGAAAAAGCCGTTCTCCGCGCCGATGGCTCCCTCCAGCCCCTCTCCACCGTCCTTGCATGCGCCGGGGAACGCCCCGTCCGCGCTGTCTGGCTGCAAAAACTGGACTGGACGGCCCCGGAAGGCGGCACAGACCCCGCCGCCCGGGAAGCCCTGGTAAGGGAGAAACTGGATCTTTTCCGCTGGACAGAGAGCTTTTTCGGGGACGACAACTACCCCCTTAGCGTAGGCGACCAGCTGGACCTTTTTGCCCGCGAAGTAGCCCTTCTATACCCCAGTTATACCCCCGAGGATCTGAAAGAACTGATGGGCAGTTTCCAGGTGGCCCAGGGGACCATGCGCAAGATGCGCGCCTCCAATGCCCTCAAAAGCGCCTTGAAGCAGCGGCAGAAGAATTTGCAATAGGTCCTAAAGCACCTTGTCCAGCCAGTAGAAGATGAGCTGGATGCGTTTTCGCAGGAGGGCGTAGTCCAGCGTATCCGGGGTGTCGGTGGTCTTGTTGTTGTTGAGGGTGATGCCGGAAGTGAACATGACGGCAGGAATCCCCTGCTCCAGGAATACCCGCTGGCTGGAAATGCGGCGGTAGAAAAGATTGGTAAAGTCCTTGCTGCCGTAATAGTCGTAGCCCAGTTCCAGGCCTATTCCCTGGTCCCGGTTCGCGGCCTCCAGGCTGCTGCGCCGCCCCGTAGCGGCCTCCGAGAGCATCATCAGGTAGTTGGGATTCCCCTTGGTAAGGGGCGCCAGCGAGGTGCCCAGCTGGTCCAGGTTTACGGCCAGCACTATCTGCGTCGGATCCACAGCTTCCCCGCTCACAGGGTCCTTGAGGCGGCCTTCCTTGATGACGCGCCAAAGGTCCGCGGCACCGGCCAGGTCTTTTTCCTTCCCGTCCAGCGCGGCAAAAATGAGCCCGCAGCCGTAGGTTTTGCGGCAGCTGCGCATGTGGGTGAACATCCGCGCCAGTTCCAGCAGGGCAGCTGCGCCGGAAGCGTTGCTGTCGGCCCCGGGATACAGCTGGCCTCCCAGGGTGCCCAGGTTGTCAAAATGCGCCATCACCACCACGTAGCGGGAAGGTTTGGCCGATCCCGGAACCAGGCCCACGATGTTCCGCCCCCAGACACCGGCGCTGCGAAAGCCGTGCATCCAGGCGCCTCCCATAGGCTCCAGCTGCAGGTCCATGAACTCCTTTTCCAGCCACGCCGCCACTTTCCGGTTGCCTTCGCTGCCAAAGGCGCGCCCTCCCAGGGAAGGCTGGCAGAGGTACTCCACGCTGCTGCGGATATGCTCCGCAGAAAGGACCGTCTCCGCGTTTTTGGGACTGATCCGGTACCGCCCTCCCTGTGCCGCCGCCGGAACATATACCCCCAGCAGCAATATCATTAAAAATTTTCCTATCTTTGTCATTTGGCGCGAAATTAGCTATTTCACCGCGGAAATGAAAATTATTTTGTCAAGAAGCATCCGGATACTCCTACTTTTTGCCGCCCTGACGCTGGCGCCCTGCGCTCGTGCCCAGTACGACAAAGACGTCTTCTCCTTCCGCGGACGCACCGCCCTGCAGGACGGCAGGCTCAACGAGGCCATCTCCAACTTCAACATCCTGGCCCAGCTGGACTCTACAGACTACTGGACCTTCTTTTTCCGCGGCGTAGCGAAGTACAACCTGGGAGACATCCGCGGCGCCAAGGCGGATTTCTCCACAGCCGTGCGCCTGAACCCTGTCTTTACCTCCGGCTTCCACTACCGCGCCATCACCCAGAGCCGCACCGGCCAGTACGACGAAGCCCTCCAGGACCTGGAACGCGCCATCGAGCTGCGCCCCGGCTCTTCCGGCCTCTATTTTACCCGGGGCGTCACTTATTTCCTGAGCCGCCAGTTCGAGCGCGCCGTAGAGGATTTCAACAAATACATCCGCCGGGAGCCCAAGGACCCCTCGTCCTACCTGAACCGCGGCGCCTCCTACCTTTTCCTGGGAGACACCACCAAGGCCCTGGCGGACTATAACCACGCCATCCGCCTGGACCGTTTTGAGCCTGAAGGCTATATCCGCCGCGGCAGCCTCAAGGCCGCCCGCAAAGAGTTCAACGAGGCCCTGCAGGACCTGGACCGTGCCGTAGAACTGGATTCCACCCTTACCCTGGGCTATTTCCAGCGCGCCATCGTCCACAGCGAAACCGGCAACCTGAACGCCGCCATGCAGGACCTCAACACCGTCCTCAAGTATGAGCCCGGCAACGCCCTCACCCTCTACAACCGAAGCCTCCTGAGCGCCCAGGTGGGCGACTACCAGGGTGCCCTCTCGGACATGGACCGCGTGCTGGCCATCAACCCCGGCAATGTGCTGGCCTATTTCAACCGCGCCGGCTTTTTCATCGAGATGCAGCGCTGGGACGATGCCCTGGCAGACTACAACAAAGCCATCGAGCTGTACCCGGACTTTGCCAAGGCCTACATGAACCGCGCCTTCGTGGAACTGCAGCTGGGCATGACGCGCGCCTCCAAGGAAGACTACCGCACCGCCCGTACCAAGGTGGCGGAATATGAAAAGGCCACCGCCGGAGGCGCCGATTTCTCCGACACCACCCGCAAATACAGCAGCCTGCTGGCCCTGGACGCCGATTTCGCCCGCGGCGGCGGCTTCGAGGACGAGATGCTCCGCCACCGGGACGTTGACATCAACCTCAAGCCCATGTACCGCTTTGTCCTCACCCAAAAGCAGGACCATGCCAATTACGCACTGCAGCACCGCTACGAGAACAAACTCCTGGACAACTTCCTGGCCCAGGCCCCGCTGCCGCTGCAGATCGGCACCGAGGAGGCGCAGGCAACGCCGGAGATGCTGTCGCAGGCAGTGGAAAGCCCGTTCTTCAAGGGGCTGCAGGAAGTAGGACTCAAGCAGTACTCCACGGCCCTGGTGCATTTCTCCCAGGCAGTGGAAGAGGAAAGCGAAGATCCCTATGCAGCTTACTACAAGGCATTTTACCTGATGAACCGCGGCGCCCTCCGGGCAGACATGATAGCCTTTATCGCCTCCTTCGAGTCCAACGTGCAGACGCTCACCATGGATGACAAAGGAAATACCCGTGCCCGCGTAAGGGAGCAGGTCACCCGCGAATACGACTACACGGAGGCGCTCCAGGACATGGAAGCCGCGGCGGCGCTGCTGCCCTCCTTCCCCTACATCCAGTTCAACCTGGGCAATCTCTACTGCCTCAGCTCACGCTTTGTCCAGGCCATTGAAAGCTACGACAAAGCCCTCCGACTGTACCCCTGGCTGGGGAACGCCTACTTTAACCGGGGGCTGGTGCTCATCTACCTGAAAGACAAGGAGAAAGGCTGCATAGACCTCTCTCGCGCCGGGGAACTGGGCGTAGAGGGCTCCTATGAGGTCATTTCCCGCTACTGTGAAAAGGAGGACCGCCCGTGATGCGCTTTGTGAGTTTTTCCAGCGGAAGCTGCGGCAACTGCTACCTGCTGCTGGGGCCCACGTCGGGCATCCTGATTGACGCCGGCGTAAGCATACGCCGCGTGAAAAAGGAGCTGGAAAGCCTGCATCTGTCCCTTCCGGAGATATCGGCCATCCTGGTTACCCACGACCACGGAGACCATATCCGCTCGCTGGGCTCTTTCTGCAAGCGGGTGGGAGTGCCGGTCTGGACCACGCCCACCCTGCACGAAGCCCTGCTGCGCCATCCTTTCACGCGGGAGTGGATAGGCCCCTGCCGGCAAAACCTGGAAGCAGGCATCTGGAACCCCGTCACCGCCGATTTCGACGTCCAGTACTTCGTGGTTCCGCACGATGCCACCCAGTGCCTGGGCTTTGCCATCCGCTGCGGGGAAGAGCTCTTTGTCCTGATGACAGACATGGGGCACGCCACCGAAGAAGCGCTCAAATGGGCCTCCCAGGCCTCTACCGTGGTGATTGAATCCAACTACGACGTGGACATGCTCCTGGGCGGAGACTACCCGCAGATTCTGAAAAACCGCATCAGCCACGGTATCGGGCACCTCTCCAATGACGCCTGCGCCGCGGCCATCGGCAAGTTCCTGCATCCGGGCCTGAGGAACCTTTTCCTCTGCCACCTGAGCGGCAACAACAACACGCCCGAACTGGCCTACGAAAGTGCCCGTGAGGCCCTTGCCGCCGCCGGTGCCGCTCCGGGAAGCATCCATCTTCGCGTCCTTCGCCGCGGCGTCGTCTCTCCCCTTCTTACCCTTTAGCACAGCGAATAATTGCACACTGCCTTTGGCAGTCTCCCAAAGAATTGCTACCTTTGGGTCCGCATTAAAACTGTGACCATGAGACAACTCGTAGAATGCGTCCCCAATTTCAGCGAGGGACGCGACAAAAGCGTGATTGACGCCATTGTGGCGGCCATCAAAACCGTAGAAGGTGTAAAAGTATTGGATGTAGACCCCGGTGAAGCCACCAACCGTACGGTGGTCACCTTTGTGGGAGAACCGGAGCCCGTGTGCGAGGCCGCTTTCCGCGGCGCCGCCAAAGCGCAGGAACTGATTGACATGCGCGTTCACCACGGAGCCCATCCCCGCAGCGGCGCCACGGACGTACTGCCCCTCATCCCCGTTGCCGGTATCACCCTGGAAGAATGTGCGCAGCTTGCCCGCGGCATTGCAGAGCGCCTTTACAAGGAACTGGGCATCCCCTGCTACTGCTATGAGGCCGCAGCCTTTACCCCGGAACGCAGGAACCTGGCCGTTTGCCGGGAAGGCGAATATGAGGCCCTTCCGGAGAAGATGGGAGACCCCCGCCGCAAGCCGGACTTCGGCGGCGACTGGGACGAGGTAGCCCAGAAAGCCGGTGCCACCAACGTGGGCGCCCGCAATTTCCTGGTGGCCGTCAACTACAATCTCAATACCACCAGCACCCGCCGCGCCATGGCCGTTGCCTTCGACGTCAGGGAGAAAGGCCGCAAGGCCCGCGAGGGCGGCTCGCTCACCGGCAAGCTTCTCAAGGACGAGAACGGCAGGCAGCTCTGGATTCCCGGCACCCTGAAGGGTTGCAAGGCCATCGGCTGGTACATCGATGAATACGGCATTGCCCAGGTTTCCATGAACATCACGGACATTGACACCACTCCCCTGCACGTCGCCTACGAAGAAGTCTGCCGTGCAGCTGCCGTCCGCGGCCTCAAGGTCACCGGAGCGGAGATTGTGGGCCTGGTTCCCAAGAAAGTGCTCCTGGAGGCCGGCAAGTTCTACCTGGAAAAGCAGCAGCGTTCCCTGGGCATCAGCGAGGAAGAGATAATGAAGATTGCCGTCAAAAGCATGTCCCTGGATGATCTCAAGCCCTTCAACGCCAAGGAAAAGGTCATCGAATACCTGATGGAAGACGAAGGCCGCAAGGGCCTTGTGGACATGACGGTGGAAGGCTTTGCACGGGAGACAGCCTCGGAGAGCGCAGCCCCCGGCGGCGGCTCCGTGTCGGCCTGCATGGGCGCCTTCGCAGCGGCGCTGGCCACCATGGTAGCCAACCTGTCCTCGCACAAGCGCGGCTGGGACGACCGCTGGAAAGAGTTCTCGGATGTGGCAGAGCAGGGCCAGCTGCTGCTGGACCAGCTGCTCCACCTCATCGATGAAGACACCGCCGCCTTCAACCGCATCATGGACGTATTCTCCATGCCCAAGGGCACAGATGAGGAGAAGGCCGCCCGCGCCAAGGCCATGGAAGAGGCCACCCTCTACGCCGCCCAGGTTCCGCTCCAGACCATGGAGGCTGCCCTGAAGACCCTTCCGCTGGCCCTGCAGATGGCCCGCAAAGGCAATCCCGCCAGTGCATCGGATGCCGGTGTGGCCGCCCTTGCCGCCGTTGCAGGCATCAAGGGTGCACGCCTGAACGTACGCATCAACTGCGCCGGCCTGGAGGACAAAACCCCCGCCCTCCCGCTGCTGGAGCGCGCCGATACCATTGTCACCGAAGCTCTTGCCCTGGAGAAAGAAGTAGTGGAAGAGGTTGAAAAACACATCGAACTGTAACATGACTTTCCAAGAAGAAATACTTGCAGGTCTGCCGGCTCAGCTTCCGGAGGCCCCCGCCTACGACCCCACCATCAACCATGCGCCCAGGCGCAAGGACATTCTTACCCCGGATCAGAAGGTACTGGCCCTCCAAAACGCCCTCCGCTACTTCCCGGAGGCCCTTCATGAAAGGCTGGCACCGGAATTTGCCCAGGAGCTCAAGACCTACGGCCGCATCTATATGTACCGGTATCGGCCTTCCTACCCCATGTATGCAAGGCCCATCGACGAGTACCCGGCCAAAAGCAGGCAGGCGGCCGCCATCATGGCCATGATCCAGAACAACCTGGACCCCCGCGTTGCCCAGCATCCGCATGAGCTGATTGTTTACGGCGGCAACGGCGCCATTTTCCAGAACTGGGCCCAGTACCGCCTCACCATGCAGTACCTGGCCACTATGACGGATGAGCAGACGCTGGTCATGTACTCCGGCCATCCGCTGGGCCTTTTCCCCAGCCACAAGGATGCCCCGCGCGTGATTGTCACCAACGGCATGGTCATTCCCAACTACTCCAAGCCCGATGACTGGGAGCGCATGAACGCCCTGGGCGTGAGCCAGTACGGCCAGATGACCGCCGGCTCTTACATGTATATCGGCCCCCAGGGCATTGTGCACGGCACCACCATCACGGTGATGAACGCCGCCCGCAAGGTCGGGGACAAAGGCAGAAGGCTGCTCTTTGTCACGGCGGGCCTTGGCGGCATGTCGGGCGCACAGCCCAAGGCCGGCAACATTGCCGGCGTAGTGAGCGTCACCGCAGAGGTGAACCCGCTGGCCGCGGAAAAACGCCACCAGCAAGGCTGGGTGGACGAACTTCACTACAGCCTGGACGCCCTCATCCCCCGTATCCGCCAGGCCGTGGAGGCCAAGGAAGTGGTGTCGCTGGCCTATGTAGGCAATGTGGTGGATCTGTGGGAGAGGCTCGCCGCGGAAGACGTCCGCGTGGACCTTGGCAGCGACCAGACCTCCCTCCACAACCCCTGGGCCGGCGGTTATTACCCCGTAGGCTACTCCCTGGAGGAATCCAAGCAGATGATGGCCCAGGAGCCGGAGCGCTTCAAGGAGGCCGTACAGGCATCGCTCAGGCGCCATGTAGCCGCCGTGAACCGCCTGGCAGCTAAAGGCATGTACTTCTTCGACTACGGCAACGCCTTCCTGCTGGAAAGCTCCCGCGCCGGCGCCGATGTCATGGCCCCCGACGGCAGCTTCCGTTACCCTTCCTACGTGCAGGACATCATGGGACCGCTGTACTTCGACTACGGATTCGGCCCCTTCCGCTGGGTGTGCATGAGCGAAAAACCGGAAGACCTCCAGAAGTCCGACGAACTTGCCATGCAGGTGCTCGCAGACATTGCCGCCCGCTCCCCGCAGGAGATTGCCGGCCAGATGCACGACAACATCCACTGGATCCGCGAGGCCGGCCGCAACCAGCTGGTGGTGGGCTCCCAGGCCCGTATCCTCTACGCAGACTGCGAAGGACGCACCCAGATTGCACTCGCCTTCAACGAGGCCATCCGCAAGGGGGAAATCAGCGCCCCCATCGTACTGGGCCGCGACCACCACGACGTTTCCGGAACGGACTCCCCCTTCCGCGAAACCTCCAATATCTATGACGGCAGCCGCTTCTGCGCCGACATGGCCGTCCACAACGTCATCGGCGACGGTTTCCGCGGTGCCACCTGGGTGAGCATCCACAACGGCGGCGGCGTCGGCTGGGGCGAAGTCATCAACGGCGGGTTCGGCATGGTGATTGACGGCAGCGAAGACAGCGCCCGCCACATCCGGGAAATGCTCTTCTGGGACGTCAACAACGGTATTGCCCGCCGCAGCTGGGCCCGGAATGCCCCGGCCCGTTTTGCCATCGAGCGGGAAATGGCCCGCACCCCGGAGCTTAAAGTCACCCTCCCCCACCTCGCAGACGAAACCCTTATCCGCAAAGCCTTAGATTAATATGCACGCTATTTCCAAACAGCACCTTTCCCTGGAAAGGGTAAAGGAGATTATCGACCATAAGGAAAAACTCAGCCTGTCGCAGGAAGCGACACAGGCCATTCTCAAGTGCCGCGAGTACCTGGACCACAAGATGGACGACATAGGCCGGCCCGTTTACGGCGTAACCACCGGATTCGGCTCCCTGTACAATGTCACCATCCCCAAGGAGGACCTTTGCCAGCTTCAGCACAACCTGGTGATGTCCCACGCCTGCGGCGCCGGGGAAAAAGTACGCCCGGAGATTGTCCGCCTGATGCTTCTGCTGAAGGCACAGTCCCTCTCCTACGGCCACTCCGGGGCGCAGCTTATTACCGTCCAACGCCTGGTGGACATGTTCAACGAGGACATCCTGCCCGTGATATACCAGCAAGGGTCGCTGGGCGCCTCCGGTGACCTGGCCCCCCTGGCACACCTGAGCCTGCCGCTCATCGGCCTGGGAGAGGTCCTCTACAAAGGGAAGGTACGCCCCTCGGCCGATGTCTGGAAGGAACTCGGCTGGGAGCCCATCCGCCTGCAGTCCAAGGAAGGCCTGGCCCTTCTGAACGGCACCCAGTTCATGAGCGCCCACGCCATCTGGTGCCTCACCCACAGCATCCGCCTCAGCCGCTGGGCCGATATTATCGGCGCCATTTCCCTGGACGCCTACGACGGCCGCATAGAGCCTTTCCTCCCCCTGACGCACCTGCTGCGCCCGCACTCCGGACAAATCCAGACGGGAAAAAAGTTCCTGCAGCTGCTGGAAGGCAGCGAACTGATCAGCAGGCCCAAGGAGCATGTGCAGGACCCTTACAGCTTCCGCTGCATCCCGCAGGTGCACGGCGCCGTGAAGGACAATATCGCCTACGTCCAATCCGTCATCGAGATTGAAATCAACTCCGCCACGGACAATCCCAACGTCTTCCCGGAGGAGGACATGGTCATATCGGCCGGCAACTTCCACGGAGAGCCCATTGCCATACCCATGGACTCGCTGGCCATTGCCATGAGCGAACTGTCCAGCATCTCCGAGCGCCGCACCTACCAGCTCATCCACGGCCTGCGCGGCCTCCCGAAGTACCTGGTGGCAGAACCCGGCCTGAACAGCGGCTTCATGATCCCGCAGTATACGGCGGCGTCCATCGTCTCCCAGAACAAGGGGCTTTGCTGGCCTGCCTCCTGCGACTCCATCCCTTCCTCGCAGGGCCAGGAAGACCACGTTTCCATGGGCTCCAACGCCGCCACCAAGCTGGTGCGTGTGGTGGACAACGTGGAAACCGTGCTGGCCATCGAGCTTTTCAATGCCGCCCAGGCGCTGGAATTCCGCCGTCCTCTCAAGAGCTCTCCGGCGCTGGAGCATATCCTGGCAGAATACCGCAAGCAGGTGCCCTTCGTAAACACGGACACTTACATGCACCCGCTCATTGAAAAGTCCGTCCAATTCCTCCGGAATGAAACTTATCTATAATATTGGCCTGCTGGTGGGCATCCAGCCGGAGGGTGTACTTCGGCTGGAAGGCCCTGCGCAGGGGCAGACGGGCACTTTGGAGAACGCCTGGCTTGCCATCGAGAACGGGCGCATCAAGGCTTTCGGGCCCATGTCCAGCCTGGATGTTACGCCCGGCCCCGGCCAGGAGTCCCTGGATGCCTGCGGCGGCATGCTCATGCCCGGCTTCTGCGACAGTCATACGCATGTGGTGTATGCCGGCAGCCGGGACGGAGAGTTCCTGGACAAGATTAACGGCCTCAGCTATGAGGAGATTGCTGCCCGCGGCGGCGGTATCCTCAATTCCAGCGACCTGCTGCATGCTACTTCTGAGGACGAGCTGTACAAGCAGTCCATGGTACGCGTGCAGGAAGTGATGGAAAAAGGTACGGTAGCCCTGGAAATCAAGAGCGGTTACGGCCTTAACCCGGAAGACGAGCTAAAGATGCTCCGCGTCATCCGTCGCATCCGGGAAACGGTTCCCGCGGCCGTCAAAAGCACCTTCCTGGGCGCCCATGCCGTGGGGCGCGGGTATTCTCATGAGGCTTACGTGCAGGCTGTTATCGACATGATTCCCCAAGCTGCGGAGTATGCAGATTTTGTGGACGTTTTCTGCGACGAAGGCTTTTTTACCGTGGAAGACACGGAGCGCATCCTTTCCGCTGCCAAGGGGCTGCTGACTCCCAAGATCCACGCCAACGAACTGGCTGTCAGCGGCGGCGTGCAGGTGGGTGTCAAGCACGGAGCCCTTTCCGTGGACCATCTAGAGCGCACCACCGATGCAGAAATCGAGGCCCTGCGCGGCTCGGACACCATGCCCACCATGCTGCCCGGCTCCTCCTTCTTCCTGGGGCTGCCTTACGGACGGGCCAAGGATTACCTGAAGGCCGGTCTGGGCGTTGCCCTTGCCAGCGACTACAACCCCGGTTCCTCCCCTTGCGGCGACATGCGTTTTGTGATGGCCCAGGGCTGCATCAAAATGCGCCTCACCCCCGTGGAAGCCTTCAATGCCGTTACCCTCAACAGCGCCTATGCCATGGGCCTCTCCCATGAACTTGGCTCCGTCACAGTGGGCAAAAAAGCCGGGCTCATCCTCACCCACCCCGGCTGGAACCTCACCAAAATCGCCTACCACTACCAAACCCCCTTCCTCCGCGAAGTGTTTTTTTAGCGAGAAGCCCCAAGGGCTGGGGGTGCAAAGGCATTCTATGAGAAACCGGGCATGGCCCCGCATTATACGTCAATGGAAACCATTTTATGAAAAAGGCATTGTATATTGTTCTGGCCATGTTTTTAGTGGCCGCTTGCAAGAATACGAATAATCAAACAAACACTGATATGAGCACCGATGAACCCCTGAAAGAAGTTGCCGGCCGCAAGAACTTCGGCCCGGACCACGCCCTGGTTACCACGCCGCAGCCCTGCGTGATGATTGCTACGTGGGATAAAGACCATACGCCCGACATAATGATGGCCGCATGGGCCGGCCAGTATGACTATAAGCAGATTGTCGTCTCGATGTCAAAGCACAAGACCACGGAGAATCTTGAACTGACCAGGGCTTTTACGGTTTCCTTCGCCGACATAAACACCATCGCAGAGTCTGACTACTTTGGCCTGGTGAGTGGCTTCAATGTGCCGGACAAGGTGGCAAAAGCAGGTTTCACCGTGACGCCCAGCCCCAATGTAGATGCCCCCATCATCAACGAATACCCGCTGACGCTGGAATGCAAAGTGGTCAGCTGGAGCGATGGCATCCTCGTGGGAGAGGTGGTGAACATGAGCGCCGACGAACGCATCCTCACGGACGGGAAAGTGGACCTGGCCAAGCTCCAGCCTATCGTCTTCGATGCCGCTTCCATGAGCTACCGCGCCATCGGTGACATCGTAGGCAAGGCATGGGGAGACGGAAAAAAGTATGTGGAGTAAGAAGATGATGGACGAGGGATACCAGGGTGGAAGGGCGGAAACCGACCTTTGAACTATCTGCGAAGGAGAAAAGCGCGGAGTCCGCTATGTGCAAACCGGGCATTTTGAGCGGATGTTCTGATGTCCAAAACATCCTAAGGCCGCCGTAAATGCACTGATATTTAACTGGTTACGGAATGGCCAAAAGATGTCCATAATTGCCGGGCAGGCATGATACCACATAGAGGGAGGTCAACAATCTTTTGACATGAACCCCGAAAGTTAGACAAAAAACTTTCGGGGTTCATGTCAGTTCTTGCCGACTTTGAGAAGCGGGCGTCCGATATACTCAAAGGTTACGAAGAAAAGCATATCAACTGGGGTATGGAGCAGTTCCGTTCCGACTTTGTCAACAAACCCAAGCGGGAACTCTTCCTGTCTTATGCCAAAACTGCCATTCAGCAGGAATACACGGACCGTGGGAAGCACAAGTGTGTCGTTGCGAACTTGCGTGCATGCACAACTGCACAAATGCCGGCATCCCATGATTAGGTCGCGGACAACGAAAAGTGCCATGGAGCAAACAAAAATAAATCACTACATTTGTAAACGTTAAAGACGTTCGCTATGGAACAGTTGATGAAATTGGATAAAGAATACGCCCAGTGGATTGCAGAGCTGGCACAACGATATCGCTCCAGCCAGATAAAGGCTGCGATAAAGGTTAATGATGAGATGCTTCGCTTCTACTGGTCAGTAGGTGAGGACATCGAGAAGCGGCAGTATGAGAACCGCTATGGCAGCCATTTCTATGAGAATGTAAGCAAGGATTTGAGGAAAGCGCTGGATTTGACACGAGGAATGTCTGAGTCAACCATAAGGTACACGCATTACTTCTATTGCCTTTATAGTCAGCTAATTGGAAATCGTCAGCAAGATGCTGAAGATTTCAAGAGCCCAATTCTTCAGCAAGATGCTGAAGTTTTCCAAGTCATCTTCAATATACCTTGGACCCATCACATGTGCATCATCGACAAAGTGAAAGGTGATGCCAAGAAAGGTCTATTCTTCGCCAGAAAGTCTCTGGAAAATAATTGGGGAAGAGCAGTGCTGCTGAACTTCCTCTCATCCGATCTCTACGAGCGACAGGGCGCAGCCCAAACCAACTTCGCGCTCACTATACCGGCGCCGGAAAGCGACCTTGCCCAGGAGCTTCTGAAAAGTCCGTACGATTTCACATTTCTGCCGGGAAAGGAGAGGTATCAGGAGGCCGAGTTGAAAGATGCCCTGATTGAACACATCACCCGGTTCCTGGTTGAATTGGGCAAGGGCTTCTCTTATGTCGGCAAGGAGTATCGCCTTGTTGCCGGAGGAAAGGAGAAGTTCATCGACTTGCTCTTTTACATTATCCCGCTGCATCGATATTGCGTGATCGAGGTCAAGGTTACGGAGTTCGATTTCCCGGATCTGGGACAATTGGCAGGATATGTCGCCATGGTGGATGACCTCCTCAACACCGAAGTAGAAAAACCGGCTATCGGCCTGCTGATCTGCAAGGAGAAGAATACCGTTCTGGCTCGATACGCACTGTCAACAATCAATCGCCCGATGGGGATCTCCGAATACGAGGTTGCCCGCCAGCAGCTGCCTGACGATTTGAAAAACGCCCTCCCGTCGCCGGAGGAAATCGAGCAGGGCTTGATGGACAAATAGCGTCATAGCCGTATAGAAGAGAACTGCCGCCACCTCAACGTGACGGCAGTTTTGTCATTCTATGGAATGTCATCCTGAGGCGAAGCCGAAGGATCTACTTTCCCCTCACAAAATGCCGGTAATCAGAGCCCCACGTCCCGACAGAATAGGTCGTACCCTCTTTCTGCCATTCCATCTCCTTTGATGTCAGCTTCACGAGCTTGTATGTGACATTGCTGAAGTCCGACATCGACGGGTTGATGGTAATAGTGCCCTTGTTAATCAGGTCGATGGCATAGTGGCCGCT